>NZ_JBFHJW010000019.1:0-62453 GCF_041595635.1 Labilibaculum sp. | reverse complement strand
TTCGAGGTAGAAAGTGCGCTGATGACTCATCCTGCCGTTGTGGAATGCGCCATTACCGGTGTGCCGGATGATGTGCGGGGACAGGTTGTAAAGGCGACCATCGTGCTAAGCAAAGAATATGCTCCCGGAAATGAGGCTTTGGTTAAGGAGATTCAAAATCACATGAAAAAAGTGACCGCTCCCTACAAATATCCTCGTATGATAGAATTTGTTGAGGTGCTTCCTAAAACCATTAGTGGAAAAATAAGAAGGGTAGAGTTACGAAACAAAAACGAGTAAAAGATATTTGTGAATAGTTCAAGAATGTACCCATATATGAGTTGACACTTGAACTATTTCATTTTTAGATCTGAAACGTTAGGGAATATGGATATTTACTAGTTATTGCCCATTTGAGATAATCGAATGGGCAATAGTATATTCATGCTTTTGCCTTTTGTTTGACTATCAGATTTTTTTGTTTGTATTCGAAATAGAATTGCGCACTAAAATGAATTGAAAATAGGCGAGAATTAATATCTTTAGTAGCATAAAATATGCTGGAATGAAAAAAATATTGGGAAGCTTACTGATAATTGTATTCTTATTCTCCTGTGAAAAGGAAAAGGAAGTTAGTTCTATCAACCAGAAAAATTGGGACAAACGACGAGCTGTCATTACCCAATTTGATAGTTTAAAACAGGGGAAAACTTATTTGCCCTTATACTCTCAAATTTACCATAATCATGAGCATAAGTCTTTTGATCTTACGGTTACCGTAAGCATTCGGAATGTTTCCCCCAATGATTCCATTTACATTCTTAAGGCTGAGTATTTTAACACAAAAGGGCAGGAAATTCGAGAATATTTTCAGAAACCCATTTTCTTAAAACCCTTAGAAACGATCGAAATTATTATTGATGAGGAGGACAAAGAAGGTGGTTCGGGAGCCAATTTTATATTCGATTGGGCGGTGAAAAAGAAAAGTATGTCGCCCTTATTCGAAGCAGTTATGATTTCTACCTATGGACAACAAGGTTTGTCTTTTTCTACCCGTGGAATTGAAATAGTTGAGTAATTTTCTTTTTTGTATTTCTGTATTTTTATCAACAGTAAACTTTTAAGCTCTTGTATATCTGATTGTTGTTTGCGAAGAAAAGAAAAGCGGAAAGGAGCATGTTTTTCTATTTTTTGAATGAAATGCTTGCTAAAATCTTTTTGGTTTTCAACTATCGAGGCGATGAATAAGAGAGCAAAACTGCGTTTTATCAATCCATGAAAGGATATTTGTTCCGGATATAGTTTTGTACAGGTTTGATGAAATACTTTACCGAGATAATAAGTTTTACAAACCAATGAATCTAAATTTCCATGAGGTAAATTCGCCGAAAAACAGGTGGTAATACCATCCATATAATCCTGTCGAGCATCTTGTAAGTCATCTAAAATCTGGAGATAAGCACCATATTCATAAAGAAAATGAATTTGTTTTTCGTTTAGATCTCCCATTACCAAATAACCATCTGCAATTACAGAACTAGAGCCTTTTGTAATGCAAATTTTGAAGATTTCCTCCTTCGAAAGTGATGTATTTTTGTTTAGAAGTGCCAAGCTATGGGTTTGAGCTTTGTGAATGGCTAGTAAACTTTTGAAAAGATCAGGATGTTTTGTACGATGGAATTCTGATTCTATCATACTGACTAGATGGTAGATTTTAGATTCTAATATGGATTGGGATTTTATTTTTTGTCCAGCCAGTCGCAAAGCAAATCGCTTGCAAAAATTTAACTTCTCCTCCTTTTCTATTTTTTCGTCATCTAGTAAATTATCGGTGTACGGATAGAGTAAACTATAGGCTAAAAGCGAGGGGGTAATTTTAACTTCTATTCCGAAAAAAGATTGTAGCCCAAGCATGATCCAAACATTCCGCAATGCCTGAAATAGTTCATCATTCTTTAATTCAGGATCAAATTGCCAGGCTTTTTGAATAAAAACTTTTGTGGCGCCAAGCATTTCTTCTGAAAAAATAAGTGCTAGTTCGTTGGAAGAATAGGACAAAGTTTCTTCACAGAAGCTTTTGCATTCATTAAGAATCAGAGTTTTGTTTCCTTGTTCTAAATGAGATTTAGTCTGCATTAATTCAATAAACCGATGGCATTTCGATTCCCAAATTCGTTTTTCTAAGTAAGCAAAACGTTTTTGTTTATTGGGTAAGTGTTCAGGACAATTCTCCCAGCTTTTGATGAATTGTTTTTCGATTTTTGCATATAAGTCTGCATGTTTACTCATAGTTTAAAGAGATGAGTGTGAGGTTTAGCTTACAAGTTCAAAAATTTCTGTGAGAATGGAAATAAAAATTTCGGTACAGAAGAAATTGTTTTCTAAAATTCAGGTTTTCATGTTATAGAATATTCGCCTGATTATCATTAGCCAACTGATTTTTTTTAATTTAGAGAAGTGAAATCAGAAATAAAGGTTGTTTGCAACTAAGTATGATCTGATTTTTCGAAAACCATTAAAAATATAACATGAAATTTTCGATACTGGAACCCATTGGCATTACGGCCGATAAATACGATCAATTGAAAAAAGAATTTGCTGCCATGGGGCACGAATTAATCTTTTTCACCAATAGAAACGAGAATGAGCAAGAACTGATTAAGCGAGCTGAAGGAGCCGATGCAATCATTGTAAGCAATATTCCCATAAGCAAAAACTTTATTGATGCCTGTCCTAAACTTACTATGATTTCGGTTGCTTTTACTGGAGTTGATCACATTGATATGGTAGCTTGTAAGGAGCGTAATATTTTGGTGAGTAATGCAGCTGGATTTTCATCCGAAGCGGTGGCCGAATTAAGTATTGGAATGATTTTTTCTTTGTATAGGAAAATTGTTTCTGGTGATGCCAGCACTCGTGCAGGTGGTGATCGAGCGGGATTTTTAGGAACCGAGCTAAATGGGAAAACAATAGGTATAGTTGGAGCTGGAGCCATTGGACTTAGAGTGGCCGAGATTGCAAAAGTTTTTAATTGTAAGGTGATTGCTTTCAGTCGCAGTAAAAAGACGGTAGAGGGCGTTACATTCGTCGATAAGGCTACTTTACTGAAGGAAGCCGATGTAATTTCACTTCATGTTCCGTTAACAGCAGAAACCAAAGGTATTTTTGGGGAACAGGAGTTCAAACAAATGAAACCTTCAGCGATTTTAATTAATACAGCGCGTGGACCTGTTGTGGATAGCAATGCTTTGTGCGAAGCTTTGAAAAATGGCGAAATTGCTGGTGCTGCCGTTGATGTGTACGAAAAGGAGCCACCGCTAGAGCAGGATCACATTTTATTTGAAGCTCCCAACCTTATTATGCTTCCACACATGGCATTCGCTACTCATGAATCTTTCAATAAGCGCATCGATATTGTAATGGAGAACATTCGTTTGTGGTTACAAGGTAAACCAAGGAACATAATGAATTAGGAACAAGTAAAAAAAAAAGGAGATAGTGTTAAGTTGAAAGAACGCTTTCTCCTTTTTCTTTTTTACAGATTCATCGAATAATCTTTATTAATTCGGTTGTGCTGCCTAGTTTTCCTTTTTTGTTGTATGATTCATTTCGGATAGTACCTATGTCTTGCACAATCCAAACAAGATTGTGTAGTTGAACATTCACAAAACCCATTTTACTTTTCACATCTTCCGAAATTTTGTAGCATTTGAACGTTCCGGCTTCTGTGGTTATGTTTTCGTAGGCTTCCACCTTCCGATGCACAATATTGGTTGTCATGTTCAATATTCCATCACCAATTTCAAGCGATATGGAGCCATCGGGTAATTCTAAACCAGTAGATAGTTTCGATGGATAGACCAAATCTTCGGTACTAATTTTCACTTCCATATCTTTAAATCCTTCCATTTGTTGTTGGTTCAGGTATTTTTCCATATCGATATAGAATACATTTCCATCGCATCTAAATTCAAAGGTATCCTGTTTTATGATACTCTCTGGCGACTTAGGATCCATAATTGTTTGCAGTAGTTTGAATGTTGTTTGGCTTCCATTTTCCTTTACGGATAACATTTTCTGAGTGTAAATGCCTTCAACTTTTCCTTTTGCATTGGTTGTTTGGTAATGCAATTCGGTGCCGATTGTTCCAGGAATGTAAAGTGTACAATCTTGCGAAAAGACTGAACTCGCAAGCAATGCTAGTAAAACGAGTATACAGCTAATTTTTTTCATGTGATTTTGATTGTTACCTACTGATTGTAAGTAGATATTGGTTTACAGCGAATAAGCTATGAAATTGCAGATTAAAACAATTTTTGAGAGGTTTATGGGTGGTTGTACTGAATAGTAAAAGTACGCAATTGTGGAAAAAGGAAAAAATAAATCAGATCTTTGAGTCTTTTTAGTAGAATCAGGAAAGTACTTTCGTGGAAAAATGATAATTTTAGGAAGAACTAGTTAAAATTATATTTTGCAATGGAATTGAAAATTAAGGAATATCCCTTTGGTGAACGTCCTCAGGTAACTCGTCCCAATCGGGAAATTCTAAAATATTTAGGAGAAAAAGGAATTCGTAAATTGGTGGATGATCATTACGAATTGTTGAGAGAGAGTGAGTTTAGTCCGCTGTTTCCACAAGACAAGGACGAATTCGAAGCTGCAAAGCTGCGTTCATCCGATTTTTTTATTCAAATGTTAGGAGGACCTGAGTATTTTAATCAGAATCGGGGAGACCCTATGATGGTTCGCAGGCATGCCAATTTTAAAATTACTCGCAAAGCACGACAGGTTTGGCTGCAATGCTACCAAAAGCTATTGCCACAACTCGATGTGCCTGAAGAGTTAATTGTTTCTTATTGGAATTATTTGGATGTGTTTTCGACTTGGATGGTGAATTCTGAAGAGTAGAGAGACAGGTTAGATGGAAACAAAAAAAAAGCTGTTGAATTCAATTTCAACAGCTTTTTTTTATCGTTATTTCGATTTTAAATAATCAACATTGCATCACCATAGGTACCAAAACGATATTTTTCTTTGATGGCTTCTTGGTAAGCTGCCATTACATTATCGTATCCTCCAAATGCACAAACCATCATCATTAAAGTAGAAAGAGGCAAGTGGAAATTGGTAACCATGCTGTTTGGAACGCTAAATTCATAAGGAGGAAAAATAAATTTATTGGTCCAGCCTTCGAAAGGTTTTAAGGTGCCCATTGTCGAAACTGAAGTTTCGAGGGTACGAACAACTGTTGTTCCTACGGCACAAACATTTTTCTTTTTCTTTTTAGCAGAGTTTACCATCTCAACAGCTAAATCGTTAATTTCGATTTGCTCCGAATCCATTTTATGTTTGGTTAAATCTTCTACATCTACGGTTCTGAAATTTCCCAATCCAACGTGTAAAGTTACTTCGGCAAAATCAATTCCTTTAATTTCCAAACGTTTCATTAGTTCGCGACTAAAGTGCATACCAGCAGTAGGGGCAGCAACAGCACCTTCGTGTTTGGCAAAAATTGTTTGGTAGCGTTCTGCATCTTCAGGTTCTACTGGGCGATCGATGAATTTAGGAAGAGGAGTTTCTCCTAGACCGTATAGCGTTTCTTTGAATTCTTCGTAAGGTCCATCGTATAGGAAACGAAGTGTTCTTCCTCTTGAGGTCGTGTTGTCGATAACCTCGGCCACGAGTAAATCATCATCTCCAAAATACAGTTTGTTTCCAATTCTGATTTTACGAGCTGGGTCTACCAATACATCCCATAATCTTTGCTCGCGATTTAATTCACGCAACAAAAACACCTCGATTTCAGCACCTGTTTTTTCTTTGTTTCCGTGCAAGCGTGCAGGAAAAACTTTGGTATTGTTAAAGACCATAACATCCTCGTCGTCAAAATATTCAATAAGATCTTTGAATATTTTGTGTTCAATTTTCCCCGTATCTTTGTGAAGTACTAGTAAGCGAGATTCATCTCTGTTGTAAGCTGGATGTAACGCAATAAGTTCGGTAGGTAATTTGTACTTAAACTTCGATAACTTCATAATGCAGTATGACTTTTATTTATGGTATTTTTGTTAATAGGATAAGAACTAAGCTCTCCTTTTACGAGAAGATCGCAAGATAGTTATAAATTTTCTAAGAATTTTATAAAATCTTCAATTTCAAGAGCGTCTTTGATGTTAAAATCACCAATTTTTGTCCTCTCAAGAGCGGTTAAATGTGCGCCACTGTTTAATGCTAGTCCAATATCGCGGGCAAGAGCTCTAATGTATGTTCCTTTGCTACATACAACTCTTAATTTTAATAGGTTATCCTTAAACTCGATAATTTCAATATCATCGATAACAAGGGTTTTTTCTTTGATTTCAACTTTCTGACCTTGTCGGGCATATTTGTAGGCTCTTTTTCCATTTACTTTTACGGCCGAAAAATCGGGTGGTCGTTGCTTAATTTCGCCAATAAATCCGTGCACGCATTCCTCAATTAAATCTTTGGTAATGTGTTCGGTAGGATGGTTTTGGTCAACTTCTGTTTCCAAATCGAAAGAAGGAGTTGTTGCTCCCAATTTTAAAGTGGCAATGTATTCTTTTACCTGAGATTGGTAAGTATCTATTTTCTTGGTGTATTTTCCAACGCAAACAATAAGCAATCCAGTAGCTAAGGGATCAAGAGTACCAGCATGTCCAACTTTAATTTTTTTATAGTGGAATTTATGCTTGATTTTGAATTTTACCTTGTTTACTAAATCAAAGGAAGTCCATTTGTATGGTTTGTTCAGAAGAAGTAAAGCTCCTTCCTGAAAATCATTATCGTTTTCAAATAGAATCATTTAGAGGCGTATTTATTGCAAGTGCTATTTTTATTTAGCCTGCAAAAATAGCAATAAGTCCGATAATCGAGCAATAAATTGCAAAATAGATGAGTTTTCCCTTTTTCACCAATTTAATCATCCAGCTACAGGCCAGTAAACCTGACACAAAGGCTGCAAGAAAACCAACTATTAGGGGAGTAGCTTGCAGCGATGTGTTAGTGGATAATTCACCACTAAAAAGGCTAAGTATATTTTCACCGATAATGGGTACCAATACCATAAGAAATGAGAATTTAGCAACATCGGCCTTTCTGTTTCCTAATAGTAAACCACTGGCAATAGTAGCTCCTGATCGTGAGATTCCGGGAAGTATGGCTACTGTTTGTGCTATGCCAATTAGTAAAGCATCGGTAAACGAGATGTTTTTTTCCTTTTGTTTGGCATAGTAAGTGAAAGCCAGAAAGCTTGCGGTAATTAAAAGCATGCAACCAACTAAAAGCATGATTTTATTGGTATTAAAAAGTTCCTCTACTTGATCTTTAAAAAAGAGACCGACGATTGCAATGGGAATCATGGAAATGGCGATTTTCGCTATGTATTGAGTTGATTCGTTCCATTGAAAACTAAAAAGTGCTTTTAGTAGTTCAAGAATTTCTTTTCGGAATACAACAATGGTACTCAAAACTGTGGCGCCGTGTACCACTATAGTAAAAATCAAATTATTTGTAGTAGTAATGCCAAGTAATGCTTTACCAATTTCTAAATGACCACTGCTACTTACTGGCAAAAATTCAGTTAATCCTTGCAGTAAGCCTAAAATTAAGGCTTCAATCCAGTTCATATAATAGAGAAAATTCCGCTTCGAAAAAGGGGGAGATAAATGTTAAAAGTGTTTACTATTCTTTTGGCTTTTTCATGATGGCGTAAATTTCAAAAGCGAAACCAAACAATACAACCATGGGTGCCAGAGTAATTCTTCGAAAGCTAAAAATACTTTCATCAAATACATTTGGGTCATGCGATCCGCCACCCATCATAAGTAGGAATCCAACAATGATGATCACAAAACCAATAAGTATGAGTTTATAGTTTTCTTTCGAAAGAGCAAAATCTAGTTTTTTATCTTGTTTATTCATGTTTTTAAATTATGTCGATTTAGACAAATGAATGCAAATTTACAATAAACTAATCAAAGTGCCTAAAGTAGCATAAGTATTTAGAAAAACATTCCCATTGCAGTTGACCGAAATACAGATATATTTTAGTTTTAATTGTGATAAACCTGTGTTTGTTTTTCTGTAAATGATTTTAATATAAAGATCTGGATTCCAATCGGAGGTACTTGTTTACAGCCAAAAGGGTGGATATCCAGGTAATGAAAAGTCCAATGAGTATAATGAGAAGAAACAGTATGCCAACCATTTCAACATCGTTAAAATTAATGACTTGGTTCAATTCTTTTTGCGATAAATAGATGACTCCGGAAAGCATAGCGTTGGCAATTAAGGCGCCTAAAAAACCATGTATTAGTGTTTTGGACATAAAAGGTCGTCGAATAAATCCGCGGGTAGCACCCACCAATTGCATAGTGTTAATGATAAAACGTTGAGAGTAAATCGACAAGCGAATGGTATTGTTAATCAAGGTAAAGGAAATGGTGAAGAGTAAAGCACTAAAAATTAGGATGATTAAGCTAATTCTTTTCACGTTTTCATTGACCAGGTGAACCAATGACTTCTGATAATCGAGTTCTTGGATTTGTGGTTGTTTGAGTAGATGCTTTTCGATAACGGCAATACTATCGGGATTGGCGTAGTTGGCGTATAATTTCACATCGATAGAAGCACGAAGCGGATTGTAGCCTAAAAACGAGATAAAATCTTCACCCAATTCTTTTTCAAAATCTTTGGCTGCTGTTTCTTTATCGACATATTCGGTTGCTTTTACATACTCGCTGGCATCTAATGTTTTTTGCAATCGACGAATTTCAACCTCTTTAATATTGTCTTTTAAAACAACCGAGATGCCAATGTTTTCTCTCACATAATTGGAAATCTGATTGGCATTTAAAATGAGTAAGCCCATTAATCCAAGCATGAAAAGAACCAGTGAGATACTTATAACCGAAGTAATGTAGGAGGAGCGAAGTCTTCGTTTTGTGCCTTTTTCCTTGTATGTCATTCGAAACAAATTAAAGAATTGTATTTGAGATAGTAGCCATATGTTCAGCAATAACTTGATTGACTGTCATGCGAAAATACAATTTTTCATTCAAAATATATCAACTACTTGCTTCAATTCGAAAGAGCAGTTACATTTGGCATATTTTCACAAGAATTCAATTTTGTTAAATTTGTCTTAAAATCAATAGCTAAAACTAAACATTAGGTGGGAATTATTCGTCAACAAACCATTAAAGGAACTGTAGTTTCTTATTTTGGAGCTATTTTAGGTCTTATCAATACCGGCATTCTGTTTCCACGCATTTTGGGCGAAGATCAGATTGGATTGCTTAACTGGTTGGTGGCGCTATCGACCATAGCTGCACAGTTTTCTTCTTTTGGATTTAATGGTGTTACGGCCCGTTTATTTCCTTATTTCCGGAACGAGAATCGCAATCATAATGGGTATTTGTTCATTCTATTTTGGGTTGGAATGTTTGGTTTTGCACTTTCGCTGGTGGCTTACTTTTTGCTAGAGCCAGTAGCTTTTGCGGTGTATTCTGATGAATCTCCTTTGTATTTGAACTATCTGTTCTACTTAATTCCTTTGGTGTTTTTTACTTTGTTCTATAACCTGTTTGATGGCTACAATCGGGTAATGTACGATGCGGTTTCTGGTACGTTTTATCGCGATATTGTATTCAAAGTAATTGTTTTAGGGATTATTATTTTGTATTGGAAAGAGCTTCTTGATTTTACTCAGTTTGTATTTTTCTATGTAATAGCCTTTTGTTTACCAACGGTTTTGCTCTTCCTTTTGCTTGTAAAACGAGGTCAAATTTCTTTTTCTTCTAATTTAAAATTTGTTACCCCAAAATTGCGTAAATCCATGATTAGCGTTTCTCTCTTTGGCCTTTTAAATGGCTTAAGCGATAAGTTTGCGAATCAATTGGACAGGATTATGATTGTTAGCTATATTGGTTTGGGAGCCAATGGAATTTATGCGACTATGGCTAATTTTGGGGTTCTGGTTTCTATGCCAGCCCGTTCGTTGCGAAAAATAGCCAGTACAGTAATTGCCGAAGCCTGGAAAAAAAAGGATTTAGATATGATTGCCAAAATTTATTCTCAAAGTGGTTTGCATCAATTTATGTTGGGATGTTTGCTTTTTATTGGTATTTGGGTAAACATCGATAATGTGATTGAGATTGTGACTAAGAATTATAGTACAGGAAAATATGTTGTTTTTTTTATTGGTATTTCGCACGTAATACAAATGCTTTCGGGCGTAAGTGGTGTAGTGATACAAGCTTCTCCTAAATATAGGATACAGACTCTTTTTATGGGGTTTTATGGAGTTTTTATTGTTCTTACCAATTTGATCATGATTCCGATATGGGGAATTGTGGGAGCTGCCATTGCCTCGTTTACCGCCAGTTTTTTGTATAACTTATTAAAGTACCTTTTTCTGTGGTGGAAATATGGATTTCAGCCCCTTACTATAAGGTATGTGTATGTATTAGGGATAGCCTTAATTGCTTACTATATTGGTTATTTATTCCCTACGATGGACTGGTTTATTCTTGATATTGTTTTGAGAAGTACTTTGGTAGGCTTTGTTTATTTATTACTGAGTTTTTCTATGCGAATTTCAGATGATTTTAATGGGTTTGTAAAGAAATATCTGAAACTAAAATAATTCGTTTTATTCTTCTTCAATAAATTTTTGAACTCTTTCGATTAATTCAGTTCTATATTTTAAATGAGCGTTAGGGTTTCCTTGCCTATATTTGTTTATTATTTCGTGAAGCTCATTAGAAGATTTTTGTTGGATTTCCTCCATATTAATTGTATTCAACATCGATTTGGTATAACTACTTAATCTACTTGAGTCAAACTTACGACTTAATTGACCATCGATAAAAATAACCGGAGTACCAAAAGCCAGACATGGCAGCGCTGTATGTAAACGCGAAGTAACAACTAGTTTCGCATTGGCAAGTTGCTTTAAAAAATCGGTGGCAACATCGAATCGTTCTTCGTGAGTGTATTTTTTTAAGCTACGTTCCTGAATTATGTATTTGGCTTTTTGCTGAATAGTTTCCGGGAATAGTTTTTTAATTAATTGTCTTTTCTTAAAGGCCTGAAAAATGACTTTAGGGGTTCTAAGAATACTTCGAATAAGTGTCTTGGGCGTTATATTAGGATTGTATCTTGCCATATTGTACAAAACATCGCTAAATATAATCTCATCCTTATAATCCTCATCTACATAGAGATGCTTATCCAGAGTCAGAGTCAGGCAACCCGAAAAATAGGCATTTACGCCTTTGGTTTTTAATAATTCAACAGTATCATGATCGCGACAACCAATAGGTTCGTGTAATTTATAATACTCAATGGCTTTATCGCTAATTAATAAGTCTTTAGTTTTAGGCGAAATATGAAAGGATACAAAAAGAGGATTAATATTTTTACTTGGTGGCCAGTTTTCCGGATAATGCATAAACCAGCCATTTAAAATCAGCTTGTGCTCATCGCCATAATATTCCGAAAGCGTTTCTTTGTTTAGAAATTGATCGACCTTAGGTAAGAAGGGAACTTGTGCTAAACTTTGAATGTATTCTCCTATATTTCTAACCTTATCCCAATAAACTAATAATCCGAATTTCATATTTAGCAGTTTTATTGGTTTATCTCTTAATATAAACAACCTGACCAGTAAGATCAGATAATAGGGTTTGTATAGAAATTTTTGCTACATCTTCCGATTTTAAAAGGCTATCTACCGGTTCGTTGCCAAAGTTCTTAACCCGCATAGGCGTTCTTGTTCTTTCCGGATTAATGCAATTTACACGAATTCCAAAATTTTTCCATTCTTCCGAAATTGCCTGAGTAAAATTAACAGCTGCCGCCTTTGTCGACGAATATAGGCTGTAGGATGCTCTTCCCCTGGTATAAGAGCTAGATGTGAACAAAAGTAAATGACCCTGTGTTTCTTTCAGGTACTCAAAGCCCTCTTTTGCTATATTAATCATACCCAGATAATTAACTGCAATAATTTCTTCAACAGTTTCCTGGTCAACGTTTATTAGTGCTTCTTTGTTTAATATGGCAGCTGTATTTATAATATAATCAATTTTACCTGTCTTTTGATGCACTTCTTCCAGGCTTTTTCTCACATCCTCAACATTTTTAACATTTACATTATTTTCTGATCTGCTAAAAGAGAAAACACTGGCACCTGCATTTTTACAGATATTGTAAATGTCTTTTCCGATACCATAACTACCACCAAAAATAACAATACACTTATTTTTAATCTGATTGATATTTTTAGATTCAAAATCAGAGGTTTTAAATTCCTGATTTTTTAGCTGGAATAGTTTATCGGCGATAAACATATCCAAATCGTAAGTAATCTTTATGTTTTCTGCCGAACCTTCTACCACAGTAATGGTTTCTTCGGGTAAATATTTTAACACCACACCACAATCGTCGGTTGCTTTAAAAAGCGGATCGGCAAGTGCTTTTTTGTAGGCTTTTTTAATGGTTTTTAACCGAAATGCCTGTGGTGTTTGTCCTTGTCGAAGATGATCGCGGTTGGGAACATTTACAATTTGATCCTGATCACTTACCTCAATAATGGTATCGGTCGCTTTTACGGCAACATCAACCGCATTGCAAGTGCTTAGGCTGTTAATTACCTCGTTAATAATGGTTCTGTTAACGAAAGGACGAACGGCATCATGAAATATCAGTTTTATTTGGTCAGCATTCTCCTCATCCTGGTATGCATTTATAGCTGCCAGACTAGAATCGCTTCTTTCTTTGCCACCCAATAATATTTTCTTAACCTTATTGTATTGATTGTTGTTTACAATGGTTTCTATTTCGTTGGTAAAGTTTGGGTTTATAACAATGGCTACCTCATCTATACTCTCGCATTTTTGAAAAACATCTAAAGTGTGTTCAATAATTGTTTTGCCAGCTACCTTAATAAACTGTTTTGGGAGATTGCCTCCAAATCGGGAACCATTCCCTCCGGCTAAAATTACACCAATATTTCTCATATTGTTTTTACCTGATATAGATGAGATGAAAAGATTTGTTCTTTGTTACGAGTGCGAATTTACTATTTATTTGGCTAGTAGGGAAGCCCGAAAGATATAATAGGAACTATTTCATTAACATTTTGTCTATTTCGTTACTGATACGCTCCGACGCTTTTCCATCCTTATAGGTGAAAGCAAGATCGCAAATCTCACTTCTTTTAGCTTGCTGTGTGTCCTTACCATCCATAAGTATATGACTAATCCAATCTAAAAGCTCTTTTTGTGAGTAGCACTTCTCACCTGCTGTAATCCATTCATAATCGAACTGAATAGCTCTATCTTTTTCGATATATTTTTCGTAATCGTAAGGATAATACAATATGGGTTTATTAAGCAAGAGGTAATCCATATAAATGGAGGAATAATCTGTTACTAAAAGATCCATCATTTTAAGAGCAGGATAAATGTCCAACTCATTATCGTACCATATAATATTCGAAAATATTTCCTGATTATCCGTTAAATCCGTGTAGGTGTGAAATTTAAATACAAATACAATGCGATTCCTTTTTGCATATTCGTTTAAGTCTTTTAATTGAATGGCACCGCTCGAAATAGGATCTCCTCCTGTTTCACGATAGGTAGGCGCATATAGAATAAGCTTGTAATTCTCCTGTTTAAATAGACATATTTTATGGTAGGCTTTAAGATCACATTGATTTAAATCGATATCTGTTATTTCTCTAAAAAAAACATCGTTTCGGGGATATCCGGTTTCAATTATTTTGTCCGATTTAAAAGCTCTGCTAAAAAGTTGTTCGCTGTAAAATTCCGATGTTGATATTAAAACATCGTATTTAGGATACAAAGCATATAATTTAGCCTCCATGCGAGGAAAAAACTTTTTCTGATCCTCGATATAGGAAGGACTGTCCAGTTGTATTCGTTTAAAGCCTACACCATGCCAAAGCTGTACTATTTTCGATCTAAAAAGTAGGAAATACCTGAAATCTTTAATCCATTCGTAGATATCGACAACTGCAATTTTACAGCGCAGCAATAGAAAAACCGATTTAACACTTGGATAGCAAACAACATTATTGTAGTATTTTTTAATTTCCTGATATTCGTTTTTGCTATAGGTTAAAAAATATAAGTTGTCGTGTGTTTTTTCAAGATGTTGATATAGGAACTTAATGTTTCCCTGAAAAAGGCCTTCTTTTCTACCACCAATAAAAACAACAAGATCTTTCTTTTTAGGGAAAAGGTAAGTAAGTGGAAGTAAAATGCACCAACCAATAAAGGCATAAATAACAATGCTTATTCTACGTATTATAATTTTCATTTATTAAGACTTACAATATTTTTATAAACTCGTTCGCAATTATTCTGATCGGTAAAGTAGTGATACGTTTTACAAACGCTTTGTCGCCATTCTCTATCCAGTTCAGGATTGTTAATATACTGGTGCAAGCCATCTGTAAGCTCTCTCATACTAGTGAACTTTTTTCCGGGGGTATTACGCTCGTAGTCCAATAAAATACCTTGATAACTCTTGTACTCTTCCAAATCGTAAGGAATAAAACACATAGGTTTGTCTAAAAGTAAATAATCGACCAAAATCGATGAATAATCAGTAATAAGAATATCAACAAATGGCAATAATTGTGTTACATCAACGAAGATATTCTGCTCGGCTTTTTTGACTCTTTCCAATGCAAAGAGAGCTGTATCTCTTTTTATACTTTTTCGTTTTACTGATTCTTTGTGACCTCTAATAAGAAGATAAGCATCATTTTTTTCTAAAAAAGTCTGCAATTGTTCAGGACTGTAATCTTCGAAAGGAAAAAATTGAGTTAGTTTGCCATCTCTCCAGGTTGGGGCGTATAAAATCACCTTTTTATTCAAATAAGGATGCTGTTGAAGTAAATCGGCATTTTTATTATTTTCACTCAATAAATAATCATATCTGGGCATTCCACTAATCCAAATCTGATTTAAATGCACTCTAAAGCCCGAAGCCAACATCAAGCACTCAATATCGGAACAGGCAGTAAGGTAGGAATAGGATTGCAGTTGGTAGGATTTTCCAAATTTATTCCATACCGGAGTTTGGTAACCAATTTGTTTTACGGGTGTTCCATGTCCCAGATAAATGATGTTTTTGCATTTTTCGTGCAAGTAATAAGGAAAAAATACGGCGGCACTGGTTCCATACGAAATGATTACATTTTTGGTTTGCAAAAAAAGCTTTACTGCTTGCAAAGACCATGCATAAGCCACTTCACCCGGAAATTTTTTATTTAATTCCTGATACAAATTTTTGTTGGCAGTAAACAGAAGGCTGTTAAAGTCGTTCTGTGTGCGCATGTATTCGAACAGGTATTTTGAATTGTCGTAGTAAAATTTTTCAGTGAGGAAAAATAGAGCAATGTGATGATTTTTGCGCACCAATTTTTCCAGTAAGTAATAAAAATTCCGCATACAAAACACCACCAAATGCAGAAAGACAATTTTCTGCATAAAGTTTAAGAATTGATATGTTCCTGCGTGTTTGCTACTCATTTTTTAAAGGTTCTTTTTTGTAATTTTTAATTCCAAAAACAATACCACCAGCTGCAAGCAAGAAGAATAAAATCATGCTTGCCAGTGATATATTTTCACCTATGTAGTAGCCTTTAGGTTCAAATTTGAATTCTATTTTATGATCTCCTGCTGGCAATCGCATTCCTCTCAATACATAGTTTGCACGAAAGTGCTTGGCTTCTTTTTCATCGATATAAGCATTCCAACCCGGTTGATAGTATATTTCGGAGAATACCGCTAGCTGTTCCGTTTTTGCGTGGTAATCGTAAGTAATGGCATTGGGAGAATAGTCTTTCATTTGAATACTTGCGGTAGAATCGGAAGCAATAGTTAACCCTTGCAACTGATCTTCGAAGCGCTTGTCTACAAGTACTTCTTTGGCAGGATCGAAAGCAGATAATGCCATAATTTCTTCGTTCGAATTAGCTACGATCTTAAAGGATTTAACCAGCCATGCGTTTCCCAAAGCATCCGGATTGTAATTTGCCTGCATTCCTTTATCACCTTGAGTGATTTGGTAGCGTACGTTTAGCATGTTTACTACTTTCGCATTGCCTTTTTCAATTTGATAATCATATAATTCCTGAATGCGACGAAGTTTAGCTCCGTGGTAACCTCCTATTGATTTATGAAAGTAGGAAGTTCGTGCATTTTGGAATGGAGAGCCTGTTTTTTCAAAAACCCGATAATTGGTATGGTAGGTAACGGCCCAAAGTTGAGCAGCTACTTTCTCATAATCGGTGGCTTTTCGATGCTCGCGAGTATATTTCGTTAAGGCATCATTAGCGATGGTCTGTAATTTTGGATTGTTTTTTAGTTCCGATTGAAGAATCTGATAATCGGCCATATTAGGCATGTAGGCCAAACTCAAATCTTTCTTTTCTACAAAGTTGTCGTTTGTAGTAAATCGTTTGTTTACAGGATATAAATCAGCAATTATTAATACAACAAGAGCAATAATAAACACTTCGGTTTTGATGTGTTTTTTGAAGAATGCAAACAAAGCCACTATGGCTAATGCTATAAAAACAATGGATCTTAGTGCATCGGCTCTAAATATATCAATTCTTGCCTCTATCAGATCGTTTTGAATTTGGCTGATTATTCCTATTGCATTTGGGTTGGCTTGACTAATTTGTTGGAAGTAATTTACTTCCATTTGACTCAAAAAATCTAATCCTAAGGTAGGAATCAGGTAAAGAAGAGCAGAAAGTCCAGCGGTTAATGCTAAAGGAATAACAAGTACATTTACTGAAAGTGAGGAAATGGATATTTTACTTTTTAGGATTTCGGGTTTTTCAATGATTTTTTTTACGGTAAGTATTGCCAATAAGGGAACACAAAGTTCTACAATAACCAGAATTGAAGAAACAGCTCTAAATTTATTGTACAAAGGCACATAATCGAAGAAAAGGCTTGTTAGTGGTGGGAAATTGTGTCCCCAGGAAAGCATAATTGCCAAAATAGAAGCAGTTAGTAAGCCCCACTTTAATCGTCCACGAAGAATGAATAATCCTAAGATAAAAAGGAAAAGTATAATGGCTCCTAAGTAAACAGGTCCAGCTGTAAAAGGCTGATTTCCCCAGTAGTGATGGTTATCTACCTGTTCTAAACCGTAGTAATCGGCAACACTTTTCATTTGCCCGCTGTTGATATAATTTAGCACTTGCATGCCTTCTTGTGGGGCTCCAGCTCCACCTTTTACATTCGGAATAAGCAAACTTAAAGTTTCCTGAATACCGTAACTCCACTGAGTTCCATAGTCTTTATCAACTCCTGATGTTTTGTTGTCTTTATCGCCTAAGCTAAGTTCAGATTTGGCACGTATGGTTGATTTTGTGTAGTCGTAGGAGTTGTATAAATTGGTGAAATTTACGCCCAAAGCTATAATAGATGCTATAGACAGAACACCAATTGCTCTGAAAAAATGAGCTAGTTTTTTCTGTTTAAATTGATGATAGAATTCAAAACCTAGAATACAAAGAACCATAATTACAAAGTAGTAGGTCATTTGTATGTGGTTGGAATAGAGCTCCATGATTAGGAAGAATGTTGCGAGTAATCCACCCCAAAGATATTTTCCTCGGAGCACCATTAATATTCCGGCCAGGGCAGGAGGAATAAAAGCCAATGCATTTACTTTCCACAAATGACCGGCTCCAATAATAATAACAAAGTAAGTGGAGAAAGCATAGGCAATAGCTCCAGCTATGGAAAGCCAAGGATTAACCCGAAGGCTAATAAGTAAAATGTAAAAGCCAATCATGTATAAAACCAGATACTTTACAGGATCGGGAGTGTTAAACTCCATCAGTTTCTTAAAAACGGACATGTCTTTTGCTTGATAATCGACATTAATGTGGTAGGAAGGCATGCCGCCAAACATGGAGTTGGTCCATAAGGCATTTTCCCCTGTTTGCTTGCGATAATCAATAATTTCCTTCTTTGCTCCCCAAGCATTTATCGAGTCTCCTTTTTTTAATACTTTACCTTCTAAGGCAGGTTGAAAATAAACGAAAGCAATACTTACAAATATGATTATGGAAACCAGATGTGGCAATGCCGATTTAAATATCGATTTAAAACTCATATTTAATTATGAATTAGCAGTTATAAATTATGAGTGAATCAATTCATAATTTATCATTAATAATCTTACTTTTCGATTCAGCGCCTAAATTACAAAAAGACCAGAACAAATTTATACAGAGCTACACTTAATATTCTATCTTGCTGTTTTTCTGTCTTGCCAGCTACTTTTTAAATTGGGAGATTATGGTTTGTTAGAGGGGAAGGCGAGTTAGATAGGAATACAAAAAAATGGCCATTCTCATTGAGAATGGCCATTGCTATATTTGTAAGAAAAACTTATTTCAATTTCTTGAATAGTTTTTTCATGCTTACTTGATCTTCAACAATAGCAAATAGTTTAGAGATTTCAACACGTTCTTGCTCCATAGTATCGCGATGACGAATGGTAACGGTATTGTCTTCTAATGATTGATGATCGACAGTTACACAGAAAGGAGTACCTATGGCATCCTGGCGACGGTAACGCTTCCCAATTGAATCTTTCTCGTCGTACTGACAGTTGAAATCGAATTTCAAGTCGTTGATGATTTCACGAGCTTTATCGGGCAAACCATCTTTTTTCACCAATGGCATCACGCAAAGTTTAACCGGAGCCAAAGCAAGAGGTAAACGAAGAACAACACGTTCATCTACCTTACCATCTTCTTTTTCAATTTTTTCTTCCTGATAAGCTTCCGACATAATTTGCAGGAACATACGATCTACTCCAATAGAAGTCTCAACTACATAAGGAACATAGCTTTTATTCAATTCAGGATCGAAATATTGAATTTTCTTACCCGAGAATTTCTGATGCTGGCTTAAATCGAAATCGGTACGAGAGTGAATTCCCTCTACTTCTTTAAATCCGAATGGGAATTTAAATTCTACATCCGTAGCTGCATTGGCATAATGAGCCAATTTATCGTGATCGTGAAAACGGTATTTGTTATCCTCAAAACCAAGAGCTTTGTGCCAACTCATACGAGTTTCTTTCCATGCGTTGAACCATTTCATTTCATCGCCTGGGCGAACAAAGAACTGAAGTTCCATTTGTTCAAATTCACGCATGCGGAAAATAAACTGACGAGCAACAATCTCGTTACGGAAGGCTTTACCAATCTGCGCAATTCCAAAAGGAATTTTCATGCGACCCGTTTTTTGAACGTTTAAGTAGTTCACAAAAATTCCCTGGGCTGTTTCCGGACGAAGGTAAATTTTGCTGCTTCCATCTGATGTTGATCCCATATCGGTAGAGAACATCAAGTTGAACTGACGAACATCTGTCCAGTTTTTCGATCCCGAAATAGGACAAGCAATCTCATTATCTACAATAATTTGCTTTAATTCGTCCAAATCGTTTTTATCCAAGGCTTCTACAAAGCGAGCATGCACAGCATCCATTTTTTCTTTGTTAGCAAGCACACGAGGGTTGGTTTCGCGGAATTGAGCTTCGTTGAAACTCTCACCAAATCTTTTCTTGGCTTTGGCAACTTCCTTGTCCATTTTTCCTTCGTACTTCGCCATCAGATCTTCAATTAAAACATCAGCTCTGTAACGTTTTTTCGAATCTTTGTTGTCAATCAATGGATCGTTAAATGCATCAACGTGGCCAGAAGCTTTCCAAATGGTAGGATGCATAAAAATTGCAGAATCAATGCCCACCACATTTTCGTGCAGTTTTACCATTGAATCCCACCAGTATTTTTTAATGTTGTTTTTCAACTCAACGCCCAATTGCGCGTAGTCGTAAACGGCACTCAATCCATCGTAAATCTCCGATGATTGAAACACGAATCCGTATTCTTTACAATGAGCTACCAGTTTTTTGAAAACATCTTCCTGAGCCATAAATCTTATATTTTGTAGTTTGTTAAAATTTTGGTTTTGATAAATAGTGTCTTTTTGCTTGAAAATCAGGAGTCCTAAAAAACAAGCAGGGAGCAAAAGTACAAAAAAAAGCCAATTAACGCTTTAGCCAATTGGGTTTTTAATTTTGCAACGATCTTAGCTTAATTAATCATCTACTTCCTCGAAATCCACATAGTCGCCAATATCTTTTTTGTTTGGATTTCCTTTTGTAGTACTGGTTTTGTCGATGGTGACTTCGCCTTCTTTCTTTGTTTGTTGCTGTTGTTGTTGCTTGGCTTTGTCCTGCATTTTATCGAAGGTCTTTTGCACCAAAAAAGGAAAGATCGCTCGAATTGTCCACTTTAGTAGATAATAAATGCCAATGGCTATGATGATAAATTTTAATAATCCCATGTTCTTTTGTTTTGAAACACAAATATAAGCATTTCATTATTTTTTCAACTGTTCTTTGGCATCGACTTTTGGTCGTTCCTTTTGTGCTGATTTTTCCTTGCAAGTTCTCTCTCTTGTTTCTCGCTTTGGGGGCGTTACTTCAATTGTTGAGGCATATGACGCAATTAGATATTAAAAAAAGACTGCCTTGTTGGGCAGTCTTACTTGAGTGGTGGTGTACTCATATTTAGCGATACAAAGGTTTCTTTTTATTTTTGATTTTGTCTTCGAAAGAGCAGGAATTCTTCTTTTTGGTTTTGTCTTTGCATCCAAACAATAGGTTGATTCCAAAGCGAACATTCGCCAAATGTGCTGAATTGGGCTGAATGGCAGCCATTACATTATCGCTAACCACATAAAATTGGGTAGGTCCTAGTTTTGCAGCCAAACCAAATCCAATGTTGTTGTATGAATTGTTAACAACCGAATAGCTTAGGCTTGTGCTCAAATTTCGGAAGAAGCGAGCGTTGGCCGATAATGTTAATGACGATTGAACGGTACCATTAAAAATTTCGGTTCTGCTTAATGCTCCAAGATTTACTTTTTTGTTGAGGTCGTATGTTCCTCCTAAGTAAATTTTTGTAGGCAAAGCAACCGAGTAGGAACCCGTTGCATCGTTTACTCGAAACTCATCAACAATAGAATCGCTTAGGTCCTCAAAAACATCTTCAATTTCTTCATAGTTTGGATCATTTGAGTTCCCCGATTGTGACCAATCGGCACCCTCCCAAGTAAAGCTTCCATCTTGAGAAAATTCGTAACCGTCGGTTTTCCATTTAATGGCACCAATATCTAAAATACTAGCATAAAGGCGAGTTCTCTCATCCATCTGATAGGTCATACCAAGGTCTACTGCAAATCCTTTGTTGTCGGTATTGGTAAAGAAATCAGCATCGTAATCGTCTCCTTCAATATTGATATCGTCTACATAGCCATCGGAATCTAGGCGAATTTCGTTGATTGGCATAGAAACTAACAAGCGATGTTGAGAATTTAGAACAATCTGATCGCCAGTAGATGAGGTGAAAACCGACATAGCAGATTCTGCCATGTGCATGTTGGCAATTCCAAATAGCATTTTTCCCTTCACACCAACCGTCCATTTGTCGTTGATTTTTTTCGATACGCCCAGCGCTATTTCATGGTAGTAGCTAGCATCCAAACCAAGTCCTCCCCAGTTGGATGTTCTTCCTCGGTAATCGTAGTTTCCATCCTTTAGAAAAGTGATCATTTCCTTGTCGAAATTAAAACGAGAATCTTCCTTTTCAATCACATCAAGGGTAAAGTAGTAGTCTTTGGCACGTATTCCCAGTGCAAAAAGGGTGATTTCTATCTGTTGCGATACAAAATTTGTAGTTTGTAATGCATCGTGAAAGCTATTGACATCTACCACCAAGGAGTCTGCTTGAATTCCTGTCCCATCGGTAATTACATCATTATAGGCAAAGCTACTGTTGCTGTAGTTTAGATAGATAGAACTTAGGGCTGGAAATCCAACGAAAACTTTACATTCGGGTTGAATAGCCGGATTTAGTTGATTCGATTGCGGCACATTTTGCATCAAATACAAGCTGTTGTTCATTTTTTGTCCAGAAACAGAAAGGGATAGAAATAGGAACAAAAAGCCTGTTAAAAGGATAGTATGTTTAGAGTTATTCATAGGTGAAAAGACTGGTATTACTTAGTTTGAAAGATTGACTTGAGCTTGAACTGAAATTGTGAATACTAATTCATCGTCGCCCATTAGTTTTACAGCAATGTTATCATTATCGGTGCTCACACTCGCATTGATGATCAGGTTTTTGGTTTGGTTTAGGTTTTCGATTTGACTTTCGGTTAATTCTATTTCGTGTGTTACTTCCTGAATTGATGATTCGTCGACTTCACCTATATTATCACCAGTTGTAAATACTTCAGCGGCATCAATTACTTCCTGATCGGAAATGGAATCGATTATCTGGTAATTCTCATCTGTAAAGTAAATTTTATCAATACTTACGTTTAGGGGGTATCCATTTTCTGCTACAATAATAATTGCGGCATTCATAATGTCTTCTGTATCGCTAATGTCTAAATTGTTAACGGTATCTTTCAGGGTTAAATTGTCTGCTGTAAGATTTAGAGGAACATCAATTTTAATGTCGACATCGATGGCCGATTGGTTGCTAATGATGTTGGGCGAACTTGAACTTGGAGCAGTACTTCCTGGATTTAAAGTTACGGAGCCTGAATAACTCAATTGCTCAGAAGGTGGCAAAGCCATTAAATTAACAATATCAGAATTGTCTTTGTCGAAAATTAGGGTATCGGTAATGCCGCTGGCCACTTCTGCAATAGTAGTCGGGAAATTCTCAAATTGTGCTTCACTTGAAGGATTTAGAGAGGCAGTGTTTCCATTGCTGCTGTATCCGGTAATGTCGGCGTTAATTTGAAAGGGAACGCCAATGGAATTTTGTGCGTAAAGAGAAATGCTCGGATCGGTAAATTGATAATCTCCTTCCACATTGTCCCAAAAATCAACATTCATATCTATGTTTCCACTTTCCAGGGTAATAATTTGATTTCCAAAATCGCCTTGGGCCAGAGAAAAATCGATATCTTCAACTGCCAGGGTGATTTCCAGATCGCCAGAACCTGTAATAATGTGACTAGCATTATCCTGAACTGCAATTTCGAAAGTAATGTCGATTTCGTTACTGTTTGTATAGGGATTATTGAATAGTATGTTTAAGTCGGATAAACTTAGGCTTTCCTCCTGATTCGTTGCGTTGGCTGCTATGGTGTAGGTTTCCGTAACGCTACTTTCAGTAGAGCTGGCATTGGGTAGGCTAATGTTAATTTCAATTTCGGTATTCAAAGGATTAGTGAATAAAAATTGGATGTTCGCATCCAGATCCAACTCATAAAGAATAATGTCTTCCTCAGATGTTATGATCTGAATTTGATCAGTTTGAGGATCAGGATTTTCAAAAGATGAGTAAGAGATTCCTAAAGATGCATCGGGCAGGGAATATGAAAAATCGAGAGCTTCTTGATTTGGGAAATCCAATACATCTGCCACAGTGTAAGAAAAAATATCTTCCTGAGAGTATTGAATGTGAAGCAGTCCTTCTTCATCCAAAACAATACTTTGATCTTCGGTATTTGCTTCGTGCTGATTGAGTAAGTACCAAAGTGAATAACTTCCGTAACTTACGGGAACAATTAGGTTTGGTGTCCATTCAATATTATCAGAAAGTCTATCAAAGTCGTAA
This sequence comes from Labilibaculum sp., assembly GCF_041595635.1. GTDB lineage: Bacteria > Bacteroidota > Bacteroidia > Bacteroidales > Marinifilaceae > Labilibaculum. Next base: position 38,737 of record NZ_JBFHJW010000019.1, on the reverse strand, counting down.
TCATCTTCGTTAAAACAGGAACTTATAGAAATGGTAAGCAGCCCCAGTAAAAGAAAGGCTGTTAAGATTCTAGGTCTTGATTTCATAGGTTTTTTTTTATGCAAAAATGTAAAATTTTCATTCGTAAAAAAGAAAAGAAAAAATTCATCAACCTATAATTTGGGTTGATGAATTATCTCTTTTTAGTTGATAAATGGCTTATTGTACGGAATAGTTAAGCAGGAAGTTTCGATTATTTCCTACATAAAGATTAAAGGATTTATTGCCTTTTTTCGAAAAGCCAATTGAGAATTCCGTATTGCCTTTTAGTGGAAATCCCACGTGGTTATTTCCTTCATTATCAATTAGGAAAATCTTATTCTCATCTTCAAGGCAGATGCCAATTTCGGTGTTTCTTCTTGAGAAACTGTACACATTTGGTTGAAAGCTTATTCCAGAATCGAATTTTTTATCGAGAATTTGTTCACCCAAATCATTAAATATCTTTAATAAGTTGTAATCGGCAAAGAGGTATTCATTTTTTCCATCGGAGTTCATATCGGCAGCCAAAAAGAAATGAGAATCGGAGAGTTGGGTAAATACTTTTTGTTCCACTTTCCCATTGAAATAGATGTAGTAAATGCTTCCATTTACATCAGTAGTTACTAATCTGTCTTCTTGTTTTCCGATAGATCTTTCCAGATAAAAAGTATTCTTTTCCGATTTGGAGAATTGATCTTTTAATTTCACTCTTTCTTCGCCTCGTCGGTTTAAGATGTAGACCCGATATTGGTCGGCATAAACGATATAATCTTTGTTGTTGACTCTGAAATGTTGCACTTCGCAAGTAATTTTGTTTTCAGCTTCAGCGGGATTCCAGCCACTAATAATCTTTCCATCTTTGCTATAGGCATAAACCTTTTTATCTCGACATGGAATAAAAAAGCGATAGTTCTTATTCTTGTCGTAATCGAATACCGAAACGCCATGAGCAGCATCTGCTTTTAAGCGAATGGGGTAATTGCTTACATTATTTCCATTTCTATCGACTAACTGAAGATGGTTTTTAGTGGCAAAAAGATATTGAAGTTTTCCATTTTTAAAGAGATCTATTTGGTGAACTTTGCCAATGATTTGAGAGTCAAGAGGCTTTTTCCATAAAATTCGTCCTTCAGGATTTAGAAGATAAAGTTGATTGCTGATGTCCTGAATCAGGATTTCGGTTTCTTTGGTATAATGATTTGTAACCAAATAGGGTTTGTGTGTAAAGCAGGTATCGAGGTGAGATTCCCAATCGGTTTGAGGAGCTAACTCCACAATGGGATCGTATTGAACGAATAAGTTGTTGTAAATCAGATTTCTATTCGAGCTAATTTGCAAGCCCAGTGCTTGAAACTTGTTCACACTTTCTTTGTGATTCTGAACCTCTTTTTGCAATAAAGGATTTAACATGCTCGACAATAGAGCATTTGCTTTTGGTGTTGATGCATAGAAATAAAAGTTTGCTTTGTTGGAAAGGAACTCCTTATTTTCCATATAGTTTTTATTGGTGTTGAGTGTTTTTCCAAGTACCGATTCCTGAATAAACTGCGAAAGAGAAGCCCGATCGGGTCCCATTACCATGTAGTTACCAATAAAGGTAAAGTAGGCCGATGAGGCATCACTAAAGAAGCTTCCAAAAAGTTTTTCAGGAATGCGATCTTCAGGCAGTTTAAAAATATCAAAATGGGTTTCTTTATCGAGCTGATAAGTATACTGATAGTAGGAAAGGCTACGTTTTTGTTTTTGCGCGTAGGAAGAAATCATTTTTAGCATTTTTTCCTGAGCAATACTTGCACTTTTTGTTCTAATGATGGTAAATCGCTTGCCGTTTTTTCCTTCGCCAAAAGTCAAGCCAATTTCTTTGTGAATGATGGAATAAATCAGCTCTTCGTAATTGACTCCTGTTGTATTTTTTATCTCGTTGATATTTTTCTGATAGTTCGATAATTTTCCAATCTGATCGAGATATTTTCGGTATTTGCCTTTGTGTAGTGCAGGATCGTTCATTCCAAGAATGGCTAAAATACTAGTACTCGATGGAATCATATCTTCCATTTCCATTTTAATTGGTTCTTGCTGAAGAAAGAGATTCATTAGTTTGCCTTGTTGAGCATCGCTATAGGTAAAACCATTTAGCAGGATGATGTCATTTCTGAAACTCAGATCCAATTCGGTCCAATTGGCAAGGTTGGTGTAGTTACGAATGAATTTGCTGTAGCTATTGTCTAGAGATAAAGAAACTTGTTTGGGAAAAGTTTTCAGATTTAGAAAAATATTGGCATCCACATTTTTGCCTATGGTTCTTCTTATCTTCTCAAAGCCTTTAGTTTTCGAAATGGAATTTTCAGTACTTAGCTGTAATATTGAGTTTTCGAGGAGTAAGATCGATCGACTGACAATAAATAATCCTTTTGAGAAAGTGAAATGGGTGCTTTTAGCTTCTTTTTTGGCAGGAATGCTGTAAATGTTTGTTTTGTGGTATTGTCGTTCCGAAACCGATGAGTCGAGTCCTACCCAATTAAGAATGGCATTTTTAATTTTCTTTTCTTCCAGATAGTCCGAAATGGGAAGAATGTAGAGGTATTCAATTTCATTTTTTCCTTGTAAGTGACTTGCCAAAGTAAACGATCGATCCAAAGAGATGGATCCTTCCGAATCAAAATTTCCAATTAAACTGTCTAAAAATTCAAGGTTTTGGTTGATTTTTGCAATCCCATCGAATTTACTGAGCTCTTTCCACGCACCCGTATTGTTTTCCAATTTTGTAATTAAGTGTTCTAAACTTTCAAATTGAACAATCATTTCGGAATTCACAGGAATGGCAGAGAAAGGATCGATGCCTTTGTATTCGCGTTGTTTTTTAAGATATAAATAGCCTAAAGTGGTAATTGCCAGAAGCAAAAGAATTAGCAAAGAGGTCAGAATTTTTCTTAGCATGGTAATTAGGTTGTGTGGTAAGGTAATGCATCAAAAATAGCAATTTAAAGAATCTTTAGGAAATTATGTGTTGGATATTATTCCTCTTTAATTCGGATTTAGGATTCGTGTAAACACCTGTTTTTGTGGGCTTTTTATTTTTCTTTTTTAGAATGCGCTGCATGAGGGCTATTAAGAAGCGAATAAAGAGAAATTATTGATTGATATTATTGATAATAAGAGTCAGTTTTGTGTAGAAAGAAAAAATACCCCGGCAATTGTCGGAGTATTCATTTCAGAATAAATGTAAGTGTTTGGTGTGTTGTTTTTAAAAATCAAATTTAATTCCTTGAGCTAAAGGCAAGTCTTCGCCATAGTTTATGGTATTAGTTTGTCGTCTCATATAGGTTTTCCAAGCATCAGAACCCGATTCTCGACCACCTCCGGTTTCTTTTTCTCCTCCAAAAGCACCGCCAATTTCGGCTCCCGAAGTTCCAATATTCACATTGGCAATTCCGCAATCGCTGCCCACAGCCGAAATAAACGTTTGAGCCTCTCGCATGTTCATAGTAAAAATTGATGAGGAGAGTCCCTGAGGCACATTGTTGTGTAATTCAATGGCTTCATCAAGAGTTTTGTATTTCATGATGTACAGAACCGGAACGAAAGATTCATCCTGCACAATTTGCCAGTGATTTTGCACCTCGCAAAAGGTAGGAACCACAAAATTTCCGTCGAGAACTTTATCGCCAAAAACAATTTTTCCGCCCGCTTTCTTTACTTCGGCAATGGCCTGTTTGTAAACCTCAACAGCAGCGCTATCAATTACTGGTCCAACCAATGTTTTTGCGTCAAGCGGATTTCCAATTTTTTCTTCTACTTGTTGGTAGGCATTCAGCAATCGGTTTTTTACTTCCTCGTAAATACTTTCGTGGATAATCAGTCGTCGGGTAGAGGTGCATCTTTGTCCAGCAGTACCTACCGATCCGAAGACAATTCCCGGTATGGCTATGTCTAAATCGGCTGTTGGAGCCATAATAATTGCATTGTTACCTCCCAATTCGGCAATGGTTCTGCCCAAGCGAGCACCTACTTTTTCGGCTACTCGTTTTCCTATGGCGGTTGATCCGGTTACTGAAATCAAGGGAACACGTTTGTCTTCTATAAAATTATCACCCATCACAGAGGATTTGGCAACCACCAAGTTGAAAACGCCTTCGGGTACATTATTTTCTTTTAATACTTTTTGAATGATATTGTGGCAAGCGATAGCGCACAAAGGTACTTTTGAGCTTGGCTTCCAGATGATAACATCGCCGCAAACTGCTGCCAACATTGCATTCCAAGCCCAAACGGCAACGGGAAAGTTAAAAGCCGAAATTACACCTACAATTCCCAGTGGATGATACTGATCCATCATTTTATGATTTGGGCGTTCCGAATGCATGGTAAACCCGTAAAGCATTCTCGACTGGCCAACAGCAAAATCACAGATGTCTATCATTTCTTGTACTTCGCCTAATCCTTCTTGGTAGATTTTTCCCATCTCGAGACTCACCAGTTTTCCCAAATCTTCTTTAGCCTCGCGAAGTGCATTTCCTATTTGCCGAACAATTTCGCCTCTTTTGGGTGCAGGCATTTTTCTCCACACCTTAAATGCTTCCTGAGCAGTTTCCAATACCTTTTCGTAATCGTTAAGATTGGCATTTTTAACCTTTGCGATTAGCGATCCATTAATGGGAGAGTGAGATTCGCTTGTATTACCCTTGCAATTGAACCATTTTGTTCCGGTAGAAACTCCTTCATTAAGGGGAGCGATTCCCAAGCGTTTAAGTGTTTCCTGAACTCCAAAATCTTTCATTTTTTGTATGATTTGTGTTTGCCAGAGAGTGAATCTCAGTCAAAAAAGGATTTATAATCTCAAGTTTTTATTCGTAAATACAAGATAATGATTGTAAGTGCTTTTCAATATGATATATATCATGTGAGTCGTTTTGATTTGAGTGCAAAAAACTACACGAATCAACAGAATTTAGCTTGCTTTGCTATCAGTAATTATTCATTTAAAGAACAAAATTTCTGAAATTCTTCATGAATTGTACTCTTTCAAAAGCAGCGGGATCATTCGATTTCGATTGGCTCATTTTGCCTTTAAAATCCTCTATGCTTTTAAAATTGTGTTCTTCCATCCAAGCGTAAATTTCCTTCGAAAGAACATCAATGTATTCAGGTCCGTTTTGATAGAGAATCGAGGCTATCTGAACAGCATCGGCACCGGCAAGTAGATGTTTTATAATACTTTCGGATGTGTGTATGCCTGTGGTACCAGCAAGAGAACAGTTAACTCGCTCCGACATAATTCCTGTCCATCGTAAGGAATTTTTATAATCGTCGGCATTGGATAAGATCTGTCCGCTTGTTACGCGTAAGGTATTAATGTCGAAATCGGGACTGTAAAAGCGGTTGAACATTACAATTCCATCGGCATTCATGTCATCGAGACGTTTAATTAAGTTGGACAGGTTGGAATGATATGGACTTATTTTTAAAGCAATGGGAAGTGCAACTTGTTCTTTTACTGTTTTTAGAACATCGTAATAAATTTGTTCATTTTCATCGCCTGTTCGGTTCATGTCGGTGGGTAAAACAAAAAGGTTAATTTCCAAAGCATCAGCACCTGCTTTTTCTATTTCCTGAGCAAAGTAGGTCCATTTTTGGGCGCTTACACAATTAATGCTTGCAATAATTGGTATGGAAACAGCCGCTTTGGCTTCTCGAATCAAGCGTAAATATTTTCGAACAGTGTCCTCTTCGGGTTCTTCGTTCATGTAATCGAAAGTCTCGGGATAAACAAAAGGACGATTGGTCATGTTTTGGATTTGTTCATCCATTTCCATGATAATTTCTTCCTCGAACAGAGATTTAAGCACAATTGCTCCTGCTCCGTGCACCTCTAATTCAATGATTTTCTCAATTGAATCGGTGAGTCCCGAACTGGCAACGATTATAGGGTTACTAATTTTTAATCCGAGATATGTGCTAGCTAAGTTTGGCATGATAGAAAGTTTAGTTAATGTGTTGTTTGATATTTGTACCTGAGTGATGATTGGAATGTAAATTACAACAAAACAAGTAATGTGTAATGCTAATATAGAAAATCTTGTTTTGATTCGCTAGGATGTTTCTGGGGGAAATGAGTGCTTATTTTGATTTTTTGCGATGGAATCAATTTTTGTTCTTTGAAAATAACAGTGCCTTTTTACAGATATAATTAAATGAAGCTCAGTACATCCGATGTTTATTGACTTATAGCTTGTCTTAAGAGATGAAAAAAAAATCAAAAAAATGCAGTTTTTGTTTTGTGGGAATGAAACAAAGGTCTATATTTGCATCGCATTCAAAAGCAATGCCCAGGTGGCGGAATTGGTAGACGCGCTGGTCTCAAACACCAGTGGGGCAACCCGTGCCGGTTCGATCCCGGCCCTGGGTACACTTAATAAATGGAAGTATCTAAAACCCTGTTAGTTATCTAGCAGGGTTTTTTATTTGTCCCCATCCTGTCCCCATATTTCAAAATTAATTGGATATTTTTTTCCGTTCTCCAAAAAACTAATTATTAGGCTCAAAAGTTAAGTTTCATTAAGTTCTTAATCATTTGCGCTCTTTTTAGATTTACGGAAATGCAAATTTTTTACCATTCGATATTTATTGGCTCATCAATAGTACTATTGACTGTATTGATTTTAGGTAAGGCGTAAGGCATTAATTTAATTAAGATATCTAGTCTATCTTTTGGGTCAAGACTTTTCAATTGATTTTGTAATTGTTGCAATTCTTCGTGAATAACATTCTTTAGACTTATTCTTAATTCTTTGGTCAACCTGTTTGGCGTGCCTTTTTTTCTACCTCCATGTTTTATTCTTTCGCTCATCGTATTTTCTATTATTGACTACTTTAGTAAAAGTAATGATTTTTTATTTTCCATAGATTTTATCTATCTAGGTTGATCAACCAACATTAAATAAACGATATTGATCTACTGGATAAATTCGTTTCTGTTTTATTTCAATATTGCTTTTGGTATTCCTTATATTGTGGGCAATCTCTTTGACTTGCTTTTTTAAATCAGGTTCATCCCAATAATCAGATAAATATTTTCGTTTCAACATTTCAAATATTTTCGGGTAATGCTTTTGATAAAAATATAATCCTGTATGCGATAACATTGAACTATCTTTTTTCTGTTCGTATATCGGTAAGCCTGTAACCAAACAAATTTTATTCTCTTTCGATTGGGGTATCTGAATTGACAATATAACTAAAGGGTCAATAAGGATACCCTTGTCCATTTTTATAGTGTGCAAAATGGGAAAGTTTGAACTGTGTTTTTCTTTATCTTCCTGATTCAATTCTTGGTCAATTCGGATACCCCTACAAGAAAGGATATTTCCTTTTTGCTCAATTAGGTTTGTAATCTGTTCTGATATATTGTCAGAATTTTGATTAATTAGTTTAGATAACTGTCTTTTATGCTTTTTAAATGAAGAATTTGAACTTCTTTCAATAAGTTCCTGCCAATACATCGGATTTTTATATTTTAGTAGTAATCTACTGTCTGATTTGATAGTAGAATCATAGAATAAAATCCTTTGCCATTCCTCAACCAGTACAGATACAAAGTTTTCTAATTTGTAATTAAGTAAGTCCTGGAGGTTAACAATTCCTAACTTCTTTACTTTCTCCATTTTCCGATACTTAATCTCAAACCTAAGTAATTCATGTTCAATATTATATCCTTTATCTCGATATTGTTTTGCTTTGTTGTAAATTTTTATAAAATATTGCGAGTGTTTCGCCTGTATGTATTCGCCATTGTTTTGAACATTACACCATTTAAAAGGTTCTGAACAATGAATAAAACAAGACCTTAATATTTGCTTTGTATCGTGCGTTGGTGTGATGTTTACGCCCAATTCTAAACCTTTTAAAATCATTTGATGAGGTGCAATATTAAATTTGTCTTGTATGTCCTTTAAAACGTTTAAAATTGATACAATATTGAAGTCGTTGTAATTGTGTTCGCCATTGTTCCAGTATTTATGCAAACTGCCTTGAATAAGTATGTAATTACTCGGGAAAATTTGAAATAACAAACCTCTGTATTTTGCTTTTCCTTTTAGTACTTCGCCCGTTGCTTCGTCAAATTCACCAATAAAATTCAAATACTTATTTTCTTTTAGTTCTGAAATATTGACGCCTTGCAATTGAACTTTGATATAGTCAATCATATTCCTAACTTAGTAGGGTAATGCGTTGCCAGTATTACTACATTTGAATAATACGAAAGGAGGTTTTAACGCCTCCTTTTGCTTTACCCTGTGATTTCTATTGGTATTTGTCTAATATTGCTTTAAAATTGCCATTGGTAGGGTAGTATCCTTTGTAGTAATCTATCAATAGATACTCTTTGTCTTTAGAGAATTTAAAAACGATGAGGTTCTTTTTTCCTAAGTGCATACGGTCGCCAAAAAACACGTTTGGGTTATTGGTTTTCTTTAATCCTGTAACCTGTTCACACTTCGCCCAATTGGTAGTATCTCTTAATCTCAGATATTCATCAAATCCTTTTCCGTTGCTGAATTTCCGAAACTGTTCTATTCGGATTAAGTCGGTTAATACTCGGATTTGTGCACTTGGTTCTAACTGATAAACTGTGTAGACCTTTTTCGCTCTCTCTACCTTGTAGATGTGGCGAATGTATTTTACGTTGCCAGTCATCACCTAAATAGATTGAATTGGAATAATTGCCTGTTCTACTTCGTGGCGTTTGTAGTAAATGCGGTTGCCTATGCCATACGCCTTTAGTTTGCCTTTCTTAGTCCAGTTGTGAACCGTACTCAGGTCAACATGAAGTAATTCCTTGACTTCGTTTCTGGTCAAATACTCGGTGGGTTCTTTCGGTTGAAACAGATCTTTTAAATCGTTTAACTGTTCCTTTACGCCTGTAATAATGGCTTTTTGTAGTTGCTCAGGTGTTACCTGAATGAATTGAATTGTGTTGCTCATAACATGAAGTATTAATTTGAATTATTAATATTTCAAAGGTTGTATGCAACACGTATTGCAGTGGTTACGGTATTGTATTTAGTCGGGTACGGTTCTGTATTTGTTAGTTTTTCTATTGTTTTTGCTTGTATTTGATCGTACCTAGTTCAAATTTATTATTTCTATTTTTTTCAGATTTTAAGTCAATTGATTTTAATTGTGACAAATTTGTATTGAAATGCTCGTTCATATAATTGTAAAACTCTTTAGGTGGCGTTTCGTCATGTATAAATTTGGGTTTCATTTTGGTAAATAGATAACTGTAATCTGTAACATTACCAGGTTTTGGGTCAAAGTATTCAACTTGATGAACAAAAAATAAAAACGATTCATAATTTTTAAAAATCCGACTATTATATCTTTTGTCTTTTTCTGTTTGTTCTTCGTGTGGTAGGTTGGTGTTTGTTTTTGTGGTTAGGTGAATCTTGTTTGATGGAGAAGTGGTAGATTCAGATAGTTGATTATCTAATAAAGCATCTCGTTTTTTTATTGAAATTTCTAGTTTCTTTTTCAGAAATGCCAATTTTCTTTTTGCAGAATTTCTTACTAATCTTTCATCTGATGTATAATAACTTGGGTCAATATCATTAACGTTATTAGTTTCTACAAGTGGTTTAAGAAAACTTATTTGTTCTTCAATATATTCAACTTCTGTCATGTCATACCAATCATTTAAAACAAATTTATCTCTATTTGTTTCATAATTTGATATGTAATCTTTGGAAGAACATAATTTGTCTTCGTTATTTAGGAAGTGTTGATTGGTGTCTACTATTATTTTTAGTGCTTTTTTAACTTTTTTTGATGGTTTCATTTGAATAATATTATTAATGTACGTTGCCAGTTTAATAATATAGAATTAATCAAAAACCACTATCTTTTGCGATGTGGGTTTGTTTTTTGTTTTCGTTATTGTAGGAATTCATCCACCAGTCATAATTCCATACCATTAGTTTTACAAGATATACGGTTCTGCCCGATAAGATGTAACTGATAGGATACATTTGTACAATTGTTGAATTATCACTTTTATTTAGTACTAATCCCCATTTGCTATGTGAAGCAACATAGTTTACGGGTGCATTCCACCATTCATTATCAATAAAAGTTTCGTAACCAAGAGATTCAAAAAAACCTCGTGTGTGAGTCAGGTAATTAGCAGCAAGATCATAAGACTGACCAAAAGCACTACCTTTGGGAGTTAGAAGAATACCTGCCAATTTTCCATTGTTATAGACAAAGTTTTGGGTGTATATTCGATAAATAAAACCATTTCCAATATCTATGTTGGTGTATTCTAATTTATTTGTCTTGAACTCCTTTTTTGCTTCTGATTTTGTCATGCCATATTCAAAACCTTTGAAAATAGTTTGGCTGTAACAAAAACCGCATAGAATAATTCCGATAAAGACTAAGACTAATTTTTTCATAAAATAAATTTAATGATATTTTTTTATGTGTGTGTTAATTTGCCTTTTTAATAATTTTTAATTGCGTTTCTTGCTTTGCTTCCAACGTTTCTTTAGTCCAGTATTCTGCTAATTGTTGGGCTTGATCGGTTGCACTTTTGCCAATATAGATAAGGAATTTTTTTTCTGTGGCGTGTCCTGTTGCACTCATTAGTAAAGGGGTTGGAATATCACCGTAATAATTGGATGCAAAAGAACGCCTGCAAGTATGTGAGGTTATAAGTTCATACTTTGGATAAACTCCTTTTTCTTTTCTTTTGGTTTTTGGGTTGATCTTAGAACCGTTAATAAGTTGATCAATACCCGCAAGTTTGCATACTTCTTTTATGTACAGGTTAAATTTAACGTCTGATATTTTATAAGGAAAATAACCCTCTCTTTTATCTAGTATTTCTTTAACTTCGGGATGAAGTGGTAAGGAAATTTTTTTACCCGTTTTGATTTGAGTCAGTTCTATTAATTGCAAACCACTTTTAAATACAATATTGTCCTTTGTTAGTTTTAGAAGATCTGAAACTCTTTGTCCTGTAAAACACCCAATTATTAACCAATCTCGTGCATTGCTCAATGCCTCTCTTTTGTAACTGGTTTTTTTTATCTGTTCAATTTCTTTAAACGTTAATATAATCTTTTCGGTATCTTCCTTAACTCCTGTAATGTTATCAAGGTTGGGACTAACATTTAAACCATCTTTTCGTGCGTTTTTACACATGGTTTTTAGATTAATTGAAAGAGTACCTATGTAATTATCTGAATAGTTATTCTTGCGAAGAAAGGCATCGAACAGATTTATAAAATCAGGATTAATATCCGATACATTGTATTTTCTATTTTTTGCTTCTTGTAAATCAACTAATCTTGCTTTTAGAGTTACAAATTTTTTGATTGTATTTTTAGATACGCCTCTTTTTCCACTTCTTTGTACATGAGTAGGTAAATAATTAATATAATAGTCAGTATAGGTTAAGAGGTTGCCTTTTTCTTGTTGTTCACTTGTACCTCTGTTCTGTATGATGTTAATTTGATCTGCGAGCCATTCGGGAGTAATAGAAATTCCGTTTTCAATTGCTTCATTAAAGTTACTGAGTAAAGATGTTTTAAGTTTACTTAAATTAAGTGCAATTATTTTTCCCTGTTCGGTAGTTCCTTTCGGTTGTTGCTTTTTAAGATTCCAATCTTCGGGCAAAACCTTGAAACTTGTATCTTTTGAAAGATCTACATTTTTCCCATGTCGCAACCTTAAATAAATTGGCATTAATTCTGCCTTTCTTTTTACTATAAATCGTATCGTTGCCATAAAATGAGGAATTGATTTAAAACAAATATAGTTTTAATATTTGTCTTGTCCCCATCCTGTCCCCACCTTGTCCCCATCTTATTCAATTTATTTCAATTTACATCAATAATGTAATTAGTCTCCAAATCACCTGTATCTATTGAGTTTGTTGCGTTAGTCTTTGTTTTTTGGGTGTTTGCTAAAATGTGCAAAATGACTGGTTTGTACTTCGGCCCTGGGTACATATTAATCCTTTCGATATTTTCGGAAGGATTTTTTTTTGTGAAAATCTTCGGCTTGATCCATTTTCAGTTCTCTGATCTTTTCTTTACATTATTAGGTTTCTTTTTTTTAGCGGTCGTCAGAAACTTTAGTAGGGCAGAAATCTTTATTTCATGTCTTCTTAGAGTTCCGAGGCAGAGATATTCTTTAGGCTTTTTTGTATAAAGCCGTGCTATTTAAAATCTTCTACGTCGTAACGTCCTGCAAATATTGGTATTATAGGGTCTTTTTCTCCTGAAGCATCAATGATCTTATGTCGGAAAGTTTTATTGTTAAAACCCTTATGATGACAAAGACCTAATATGCCCATATTCTCACGACTTCCAACTTGTGCACGAAGTTTTGTTTTGGGAATAAAGTCTAAGATTACAGAATCGACCTGAAATGAATTGAGGATTTTTTTAGGATCGTCTTCTTTTAAAAGCGATTCTGGTACCGAAGCATAAAGATCATATAGGGCTGCAAATGGCTGAATACAGTTTAATCCATATGCCTTAAAAACAGATATTTCACGATCGGATGTGTCTAGTCCGCTAATTAGTATATCTTGAAGAGCTTTTTTACCAACTCTTGGGAGTTTGTAATATTCAACACCATCAATAAATTCACCAGCATAGTCACAGGTAAACTCGTTCATTAAATCACCGGTCAAAATAATCACTTTTTCATCGTCAATCGCATTCTGTGTATCGATATATTCTTTAATATTTGATGCAAGAAGGATATTTAATGCTGCACAATGAACATTAAAGTCCCTAAAGTCTTGACACAATACTGGGGCTTTCTCGAGAGCTTGAAGTATTTTTTCTTCATTTGTTGGGAAAACAAGATGTTTAATACCTAGCTGCGATGCAATTTTTTGGGATTTCTCAGAATCTTCTGATTTACCTAAATCAAGTGTACAAGCGATAGGGTTTTTAAGAAACTGCTTAGCTTTAGATGCAATAATAGTACTATCTAGTCCACCAGATAAGGCTACAAAAAAGGTCCAACCATTCTTCTCAAGTTCTCTAAATTGGGTATACAAAACCTCAAGACGAGTAGTAAAGCGTCGTCTGAAATTGAGGACACTTTGATCCTTATTTTTTTCAAAAGCACTTTTGTATAGGTTCTCATCAATTATTTTTGGAGCTCCAATATTTCGGACCAATTCACGTCGACCTCCTGAGCCAATATTTACCATCGTTCCAGCAGGAACTGAATAAATACTGCTTTTATGTGCGAATAAATCAGCAAACTTCTCAGAGAAATGGATTTTACCATCAGGAGTTTCAGTATAGAATATTTTGCCAATTCCGAGCGGGTCACGTACGGCACTAAAAAGTCCTTTTTCAATTTCTTTTATTGAAGCAAATTGTCCGAGATGGTATCCTTCTTCAAAAACTGTTGGATCGGCTGGTTTGAGATCAAAAGGAAATCCCAAGTGATAATAATAATTTGGTTCTAAGAGAATTGGATTGATATGTTCTGTTTTTTTCATTGTTTGAGATTTAACTGTTTTTGGGCTGTATTGTGCTCCTAGTTATGATGACAGTTTAAATATTATCTTTAGAACTTTACTAAAGTATCAAATCTAAACTAAGATTCATATAGTTAAAGTTGATAACTTTATTATACTTTCATCTGTCGTTCTTCTGCAACTTCCTGTTGTTACACCGAACTTTCAGCTCTCTGAGCTTTTCTTTATTTTTAGCGGTCGTCAGAAACTCTAGTTGGGTATAAATTATTATCTCATAGTCTTTTAAAGTTCCGTAGTAGCGATACTCTAGCATAATTTGAAAGTATTTAGAGTAGAAAATAGTCTGTTAAAATATATTATTTTTCAAGATCACTATAAATACTTCTGTATTTTTGCATCAAATTAAGGATTATGAATTTTAAAGACAAAGAGCTTATTATATTCGACTTTGATGGAACGCTGATCAATAGTATTCCAGATTTAACCTTGGCAATAAATAGGATGTTATCGCATTATAATTTATTCCCATTAACGATGGAACAAGTTACTCCCTTTATTGGAAATGGAGCTAAAGCTCTTGTTAAAAGATCCTTGGAGTGTTCAGTTCCAGATCAAAAAGTATCGAAAGCGTTTTTAGAAGAAGCTTTTGAAATTTATTTTGCGGCTTATCAAGAAGTTACTTGTGAAGAAACATACGCCTATCCTGGTGTAATAGAAACCTTAAACGATCTACATAAAAAAGGGTATAAAATGGCAATTTGCACGAATAAACCTTATGGTTTTATTGAGCCCATTTTGAATAAATTAAGCATTAAACAATTCTTCAACTATTGGATTGGTGAAGATTCATTGTCTAAAAAAAAGCCAGATGCGGCTCCTCTGTTGCACTTAGCTAAGAAGATGAATATAAGCATAGATAAAAGCATAATGGTCGGAGATTCTAAAAATGATATTCTTGCAGCTCAAAATGCAGGGATGGAAAATATTGGTCTGACTTACGGCTATAATTATAACCAAAACATTGCAGATTATAAGCCAACGGTAGTTGTGGATAATTTTGCGGATCTACAAAAATTATTTTAACATGGGTAAAATTTATAATTTAGGTATCATAGGCGGGGGAGTTTCTGGAGTTGTTACCGCTTTACAATCATCTAAATATGGAATAGATACTATTTTGTTTGAACAAGAGAAAAGCCTTGTAAACGGACCACCATTCTGTCATTTGCATGCAGGTGGAAACTTATATACAGATATATCTGATGAGCAATGCAGAATGCTTATGAAACAATCGATAGATATGGCGCGATTATTCCCGCAATCTATCGACGAAAGACCAACATTTATTAGCATTCCTAAATCAGAAAAATACGAAGTAGATAAAATTGCGAGTCGTCTTGAAATGCTAGTGGAGTATTACAAGGAATTAATTAATGAAGATCCAGATAATGAAATACTTGGTACTCCAAAAGCTTACTATAAAATATATACTAAAGGAGATTTACTTGATTTAACGGAAAAGCCAATTGTAAAAATTCCAAGATCTGCTGATGAATGGATGTCTAATACGATTAAATATATTGATCCCGAAAAGTTAAAAGTTCCTGTAATTATCGTTCAAGAATACGGCTGGAACCTTTTTAGATTCGGAGCTCAAGCTCAATTAGCTTTAAGTAAAACGGAGAAATGCAGTCTGAAAACAAATACCACGGTTACGAATATTATAGATGTTCGGAATCAAAATTTAGATTATAATTGGGAAATATGTACTAAGGATAAGGTTTATAAAGTCAATTATTTGGTGAATTCATGTGGATTTAAGACTGGGGAAATTGATCAATCTTTACATTTGAATGCGAAGCGTTTGATTGAATTTAAAGCGGCCTATATTTCTAAATGGGAACCCATTCCAGGTTTAATTCCAGAACTTATTTTTCACGGTGAACGCGATACACCACATGGAATGGCACAACTGACTCCTTATTGTGATGATTACTATCAGCTACATGGCATGACAAAAGATATTACATTATTCGAAAATGGATTGGTACAATCAAAAGTTAATGAGACACAACCTAAATTTAATAAAGGTATCCAGCAAAAATTATGTGGTGCTTGGGAAGAAGATGAAGTCAAAATAAGAACTGAAAATGCGATTGAATTTGTTGCTAAATTTGTTCCTTCATTTAAATCTGCAACTGTTGGAGGACCGCCATTGTTCGGAGCGCAGCAAATTCCCGGTGAGGATTTAAGCTTACGAGTTGGGGAAGTTAGTTTTCCATGTAAATCTTATGCACGAAGCGAAATTGTTAAGGTTTCTTCGGCCTTAACTGTAGCCAATCAAATCATCAATAAAATGCAGGAAGAAAACATCATTCCTACAATTCACACAAAATCAAAGCAAAACAGATTATTAGATGATATTTCGAAAAATGAAATTGACAAATTGGCTTGTGAATTAGCGGTTCAACGTAATTATCCTGAAGCACTATCCCGATTGATGATTAAAAGAAACTGATGGGACTATTTTTAGGGGATGGATAAAAATATTAATAAGGGATGTGACAAGGATCGTAGCATCAGAAGCTAGGATCCTTATCTGTTTTTTATTCTGTTTTTTTGTGGAAAGTTCGTTTGCAGTAGTCAAGCAGGATATATAGTGCCGCTCAATGAACACTAAAAAACTTACTCTACCTGATTTGATTCCGTAAGATCATTAAAATGGGATCAAAATAGAGAAGAAAAAGAGAATTGATTTTACGCTTTTATTCCATTTATTTAAGCAAGATTTGAGCGGTGTTGTAAATCATATAATTGACCAGAACTTTTTTCTGATATAGTGTCGATCTTATGCGCTGGGCTTAATATTCTGATTGACCTTAAATAGATTGTTTGGATCGTATTGTTTCTTAATTTGAGCCAAGCGATCGTAATTATGTCTGTAACTTGCCTTAACACGTTCTTGTCCTTCGTCCATTAAAAAATTTGAGTATGCACCACCGGAAGAATAATCGTGTAAGGCTTCCCAATAGTCCTTGCACCATTTGGTAATTTTGTTTGCGTTAACTGGATCGGGATCCACTCCAACAATTACCCCCGTATACTTAGCATCACGATATGCCCAGGCAGTTTCTTCTTTTCCAATTCTGCTGGCCGCGCCACTAATGGGGTATAAATGCATCTGAGAGAGTGGGGTAGGAATATTGGACCCATATTTTAAATGTTGTGCTCTTACCTCTGCTCCCAATTCATTAAAAAAGTCAGCTCTCCAATACCATTGCATTCCAGGAGGCATTAAGCCGTCAAAAAGTGTTTGTATTGCAGGATAAGGCATTTCTCCAACATGCTCAAATATTGGATTTTTAGCTAATATGGGTTTGAAAGCTTCTTTCGCTTTAGCCATATCTCCAGTATAACACCAAACAATACCACAGAATTGTTTAAGGTGTAAGAATTCTGGGAATGGAGGCCCTGGAATAGTCATTGTGGCAATAAAGCCATTTAATTCATCGGGAGCATTTGTAATGAAATCATGATACCATGCCATTATTTCCTCAGTTTGTTCAATGGGCCATAAGGTAGGTCCCCCAAAAACTGTTTTAACAGGATGTGCCTGAAATTTAAAGGCAGTTACTATGCCGAAGTTGCTACCTCCACCTCGTATAGCCCAGAATAAATCAGTATTTTGATTGGCATTAACAATCACAAAAGAACCATCTGCCAAAACCATATCAGCTTCCAATAAGTTATCAATGGTTAAGCCATATTTTCGAGATAAATGCCCCACACCACCACCTAGGGTAAGACCTCCAACTCCTGTTGTTGAGATGATTCCTGCTGGAATCGCCAAACCAAATGGATGTATAGCATGATCAACCTCTCCCCAAAGGTTACCTCCACCAACCCGAACGGTATTGTTCGAAGTATCTACTCGAATAAATTTGAGGCCAGACAAGTCGATTACCATTCCGGCATCGCATAAGCCTAATCCTCCACCATTATGGCCGCCACCTCTTATGGCTACCAAAACATCATTTTCTCTGCCGAAGTTGACCGAAGCGATCACATCGGCGACATCAACACACATTACAAACATACCCGGACGTTTATCAATCATTCCGTTGTATACTTTTCGTGTTTTGTTATAGTTCCCATCAGTAGGCATCACCACTTTCCCTCTTAATTGACTCTTAAATGAGTCAATGATCGTCAAATCAATATCTCTTATTGCCTTCATAATTATGGATTTTATATGAATGATGTATCAAAATCGATAAAGTAAAATTAGAATATGTATATGTCAATTCATCTCACAATTGATCCAATAAATGATACAATTGATTCATTATGAGTTAAAACTGCATAGATAATTAGGAAGCGGAGAGTTTAACAAATAAAGTGGGCAGAATAAGATTCCTTTTTCTAAATACTCGTGTAAAATAAGCTATACTGCTAAAACCCAAGTCATAAGCTGTTTCAGTTATTGTTTGATTATTGTCTTTTAGTTTTTTCAGAGATTGCCGCAGCCTTACTCCCTGAATAATTTAATGTTGGGCCAGTTAATGATTTAATTTTTCGATATACATGCTTTGTTCTATTGTAAGCTTTTTGAGGAGAGTATGAATTGAATGATTTCTACTCGAAAAAATAGATGAGTAGTAGTAGTTTATGGGATGGATAATTCTATACCATTTTGATGGATATCCAATTATAAAAACTAATTTCATTCTGATTTTAAGGCAGTGGGAGAAGAGATAGGGCTTACTAGAAATGATGGCTCGAAGTATGGAATATTTTCTTAGTAGAAGAATCCGATTGTGATTTTTTGAGTCTGAAATTTCTTTGTTTCGTGCTCTCAGGGTGGTGTGTTTAGTGAAACTAACTCGTAAAAAGATTAGAAAAAGATCCACCTTACTATTAATTATAGGTCTAAAATAATAACTTTATTTATGATTTTAAATAAGGAGTAGGAAATCATGCTTTTCTACCATTAAAAATAAATAGTTAACATGAAAACTAAAATTGGGATAATCATTGTATTTGTAATGCTTATTGTAATATTTGCGCTTCAAAATACAGAAATAATAAGCGTTAAACTTTGGTTTTGGGAAGTTCAAACACCAAGGGCACTATTAATTCTTTTGTGCATAGCAATTGGATTGTTTATAGGTTTCTTGGTTCCTTCTCCAGCTAGAAAAGAAAAACAGGATGAAGAGGAATAGTATTAAATTTATATTCAAAAATACTATGAAATAGATTATGCAATAATGACCAGATGTAACTATGTTAAATTTTGAATGTTATTGCTTTAATATACAAAGCAATCAAAATAAGTGCAGCAAAAGAGTATTCGCAATAAGAGAAAGGTAAAAACCAAGATTTAAAATAGATAATAAGTAACAAGATGGCTAAAGCAAAAAAATTCGGAACTTTTGGAGGCGTATTCACTCCTTCGATACTGACAATTCTTGGTGTGATTATGTATTTGCGTTTCCCTGCAATTATTGGGCAAGCAGGTTTAATAAATACCATTGGCATTATTTTTATTGCACACATCATTTCCATAACAACCAGTCTTAGTGTGGCTTCTTTATCTACCGATAAGCCAGTCCAAAACGGAGGTACCTATTTTATGATTTCACGAAGTTTAGGTTTACCTATTGGGGGAACTTTAGGCTTAGCATTATTTGTGGGATTATCTTTTAGTGTAAGTTTATATCTGATTGGTTTTGCAGAAAGCTTTTTGCAATACTGGGGCATAGCCAATACAATATTTAATATCCGGATAGCGGGTACCATTGTACTTGCTGTTGTTACAACAATTACCTTTATAAGCACTTCTTTAGCAATAAAATCGCAGTATTTTATAATGGGTGCTATCGTATTATCACTGCTTTCTATTTTCTTGGGGAATCATGATTTTGCTCCCACTGGCGTAAATTTAAAACCATTGGCCACATCAGCTCCTTTTATGTTACTATTTGGTATCTTTTTCCCAGCAGTTACAGGTTTTGAAGCTGGTGTTTCCATGTCTGGAGATTTAGAAAATCCGCGTAAGTCACTGCCATTAGGAGCCATTATGGCTGTAGGAGTGGGATTTGTTGTTTACATAGCACTGGCTTTCTTTTATGCTTTTACCGTTAATTCGGATGCATTGGCTAACGATCCTGACATCCTTTTTAAGATTTCTCTTGTTCCTCAATTGGTTATCGCTGGTATTTGGGGAGCCACATTATCATCTGCTTTGGGAAGCATTTTAGGTGCTCCGCGTATTCTCCAAGCCATAGCAATGGATAAAATAGCGCATAGAGTTTTTGCTAAAGGAACCGGTGCTACCAATGAGCCCAGGAATGCATTGCTAGTAGCATTTGTAATTGCAGAAGCTGGGATACTTATTGGGGAGTTAGATGTAATTGCACGTATTGTATCTATGTTTTTTATTACCACCTATGCTTTTTTAAACTTGGCTTCAGCTATAGAAAGCTGGTCTAGTTCAGACTTTCGCCCTGCTTTTAAAATCCCAAAATTTGTAAGTATTTTGGGTGCTTTATCGGCTTTTATAGTCATGATTCTTTTAGATTTTCTGGCACTAGCAGGAGCAACAATTGTATTGGGTTTACTCTATTTCTATTTACAACGAAAAGAACTGATTTTAGAGTCGGGTGATGCATGGAGCAGTTTTTGGACCAATTTGGCAAAAAAAGCACTTTTAAAACTGAGTGTTCAAAAAGTGAATACTCGTAACTGGCAACCTAATATCATTTTATTTAGTGGAGGTGAAAATGCACGGCCTTACCTTATTGAAATGGGACTTTCGTTAACAGGAAAGTTGGGAGCTTTAACCGATTTTCAATTGTTAGTTGGTCAGGAAAGTAGGTCTGTAAAGGAACTTTCTGTTGCACAAAAAAAACTGACATCAAATTATTTTACGCGTCAGTACTCCAGTGCAACATTAGAGGAAGGCATTAAAACGGTGACCAATGCCTACGGATTTACAGGTTTTGAACCCAATACCATTCTAATGGGATGGAGCAAAGACATAAAAAATGCTGAATTTTTAACCCATGTACTTCAAGATTTTAAAGCTAAAAGTTTAAATGCCATATTTTTAAACTACAATAAGGAAGTTGGTTTTGGGAAAAAACAAAATATCGATATTTGGTGGAACGGAAAAGGAAGAATTCTGAATTTGGGTCTTCAGATTATTAAATTTTTATTGATAGATCCTAAATGGAGAGATGCAAAAGTTCGCATTCTAATTATTAACAATAATACATTTGTTGGTGATACCTTACAACGCAACATTAAAGAATTACTCGATGATAGGCGTATGGTTGCAGAGGTTAAAATTATTGGTAATGATTTTGGAACACGTACGAAAGAATCAATTATCAATACAGAGTCGCAAGGTTCTGATTTGGTATTGTTAGGCTTATCACAAAAAAGAGAAGCATATAATTCTGAATACATTAATACGGTTAATCAGCTTACCAAATTACCTGCAAGCATACTATTTTTAAGCCCTTCTGATGAATTTGATGTTATTGATTTAATAAGTCCTTTGGTGGATGCAAAAGCAACAAGACCAGCAATTGTAAAAGGTATAAACCTACCATCAATACCCGAAATAGAAAACACACTTGTTAAATCCAACATTAGTAGTTTGGAAACGAAACTTACTTCCTTAAGCAATCCGCTACTAGAGGAAGCTTTGCTTCAAACTGTTGATAGTGAATTGTTGATATTAAACAGTATTCGAGATTTTGCTCTAACTAACCATTCCAAGTTAGAAAGTGAACTGGCTGAATTAGGAAGGCATGAATATGAAAAAACCATAAACCGCAATCATCAAGCTTTCCTTAGAAGTATTAATAAGATTGTTGAGGTAAAAAATCCTCAAGTATTACTAGCAGCTCAAAAAGACATAAATGCTGGTATTAATGAATTAACAGCAAAAAAAGGCAATTTAATTTACGAGACAGCTGAACAGCTATCGGTTGCTTTCACAAATTCAAATAAGCACAAAGAAATCAGGTATAAATTAAGCTACAAAAAAGCCATCGATTATTATCTGAATAACGAACTTATTCCAAAAATTTCTGATCAGTTAATGGAATTGGATGAGTTCTCGGTACAATTATTTACAACGCTTAGGAAATTCATTTTTGGCATTAATGATCAATATGAAAAGCTTCTATTGCAAAAAGATAGCCCGAAAGAAATTTCTCTTTTTGATCTATCAGAAAGTTTATCCGAATTAAAAAAGCTTGAAGACGAATTACTAGAATTTAAGTATCAATGCAATAATGTAATAACACGTTCGGTTCGTCAGGTTTTGATATCCCTTGCAGAAGATTTGGACAACCCAAAATCCATAAAGTCTGCAAATGCAAAATTTAAAACGCGAAATATTTTACAAGATGAGTACCTAAGTTCGTATGCTGACAATTGGGAAACGGCAGTTCATTTAATTAATGAATCTTTACATCTTGATATCCTTATAATTTCGCAACAAAAACTTGGAGTTAACCTCTTGCTTGCTGGTAATGAGCGCATGTATTCACACATTCACGAATTTGTAATTAATCCAATATCCAAATTGGCTGAAAATATAGATAGAGTTGCAAAGACTGATATTGCTAATGTGAAATCTCAAATTTTTCCAGATAATTTACAAATACAGACCATCTTTAGTGAATCATATACTAAATTGTCCAAAATCATTGATGAACTACCTGAAAATATTCAACTACCAACAGCTATTTACAAAAGCTCTAAAGCTGTTCCTTTTAGCGAACTAACAAGTATAGAAATTAATCTTCGGAGAATGGGATCTCATTCTTTTGATACTTTGTTTTATGAGCCTTTTTACCGTGAGGTATTAAGTCTTGGTGGGGTCGTTAATAAAGCTGTTATGGAATGTAGAGAATTCAGTAGTTTGCTTCAGTTTCGATTAAGCAATAGAGATAAAAAATCGGATGCATTCAAGGAAGAACAAAGTCAGCATCAAGAGTTTTATCAAAAATTAAGTCGTAAGGTATTAACCGAAAAGGTAAAGGTAGAGGAAGCTTTATTGGCATTAGATAAAAAGGCCATTGACCTGATGTTAGAAACATTCTCCAACTTTTTCTATCATGCTATTTTAGAATCAGAAAAAAAGATAAGTACATTAAAACGTGAGAGTAAGAATAAAAAACTAAGTAAAAGTATTAGCGACAAATATCAATTTTTAAAAAGTAAAATAACTAATGTATTTATCCAATTACTCAATAATACAAGTAGCGGGATTATTCTTTCAAAAAAATACCTAACAAACGTTAAGCCCAACAGTCCAAATGCAGATGAAATTCTTGACATTATTGAACAACTCATTCCCAACAAAAGAGTTTATCAGCGTGTTCCCGTTTTTTACCGTAGTTTATTGAGTGGGAGCTCAAAAATATCAGATGAGTTTTGGGTTGGCAGAGATGAGGAGTATGCCAAAATAAAACAAGCAATGCAGCGCCATATCAATGGCATAAGTGGTGCGGTATTGATACATGGAGTGCATGGGTCAGGTAAAACGGCTTTGTCGCGGTATGCCGCAAACAATTTGGGTAAGAAAAATAATGTCTTTTGGGTCAATCCACCCAAAAATGGTTCTGTTGATCCCAAGGTTTTATTAAGTTGCCTGCAAGAACAAGTGGTTAATATGACTGATTTTGATGCTATTTTTAATAGCATTCCCCACAATAGTATTGTTGTAATGAATGATATTGAGCTGTGGTGGGAGAGAAATCATAAAGGAGGTGATGTGATAAACAAAATTATCGATCTAATAGAAAACTATAGCAGCAAGGTATTTTTTATTCTGAATTGTAATAAGTATTCATACAACGTTATAAAGGAAACATTGCCGCTTCAAGTCCATCTGCTTTCTGTTATTGAATGTGGTAACTTTAATACTGAGCAATTGCAGAAGCTAATTATTTATAGGCATAAATCAAGTGGTCTTAAATTAAATTACAATGGTAAAAACGAAGAGGATATATCGCCACTTAATTTGTCCTTGTTGTTTAGTGCCTATTTTAATTTTACAAAAGGCATTCCTGGAATGGCATTAAATACCTGGAAAGCCAATATTGTAGATTCAGAATCTGGCATTATAAGTATTAAAAAGCCGTCTAAACCAAATATGGAGATATTGAAGCGATTGGATGCTGACCTCTTAATGGTTATTGCTCTTTTTATTCAACACAAACATATTGATGCTGAAAAGCTTAAGCGCATTACTGGTTACGATTCTAAAGCTGTAGATTTACTACTACTAAAGTTGAATAATTTAGGACTTATTGTAACCAAAGGAAACAACACATTGAGCCTTGGTCGCAATATTGAGCCTTTTATGGTAGAAACATGTATAAATAAAGGAATTATTTAAGCACTAAGCATATGTCTGTAAAATTTTTAGTTATCGTATTGGGCATTCTTGTAACATTCAGATTAATTGGCCTTATTAATCGATCCTTAAAGTACTCAGCTACTATTAAATATCACACTACCTACTTATTAACATTAACAGAGCTTTTATTGTGGCTCGTTATGCTAATATGGTTGGTTAGACATTACTATAATTCTGAAAATACATTTGGACTCATTTCGGTGGGAATTGTTATTACACTTGCAATTGTGCCTTCATTTTATCTTCTTAGAGACTTTCTTTCGGGAGTCTATTTAAAGATTCAGAATAAATTAAGTGAGGGTAGTATTATTGAAATAAATGGGCTCAAAGGGAAAATAGAAAAAATTGGGAATTTTAGTCTTAACCTTATTGATAAAAATGGCGATATTAAAAGCATTCCCTATCATAAAATAAGTGCCACCATTATTAGTAAACAAAGTAATAATCCTAACCTTAATAAAGTTAATCTTAAGTTTGTTTTTCCTAGCTCTGTACGGGCCAATTACATCATACCCAAACTAAAGGTTGAAATTATTAACTCAGCTTGGGTAGCTGTATCACAACCTGTTATTATTGAAAATATTGAACACCTAAATGATGAATATTCTATTGAAGTAGTGATATATACCTTACAGCCTCATTTTGCCGAAGACATAAAAAATAGAGTTGAAGAAAACATGAAAAGCTATTATTAAGCTAGGTTTTATTTTAAAAAGCTGTGGCGTTCAACTTCTTAGTCTTTCTAAAACAATTCTAACACAAAAAATCTATAAAATAGGAAGCCGCATTTTTGTTGCCTACAAATAAGAACGATCTGATTTCTGGTAAATCGTGTCTTTTTTGTGCCAATAAGTGTTAACCATTTAAAATTACTATTATTAAAGCTGACATATCTATGGGTGTGCTTAGCTCTAATTTTAAATAGCCAGTATTCAGGGGATTAATTCTTTTTTTGTGCTTACTTATAATATCTGATGCCCAAATTTCCTGTTCATTTCTCATTTATTCACATTCCATTCATCGAATAATTGCATCCATACTTCTAGATTCTGCCGTGATCAGTCTAAAGTGATTGCGCGAAGCATGAGAATAGTCCAAATTTGCTACTGTAAAAATTTCATAGTTGAATAAGTGTTAGAGGTATATCATTTCCCGAACTCATTACACCGAAACTAAAGAATGTAATGAGTTCGGGATGATTTACTCTTAATATTGAAGATTCAATAAACTGAATAAAAAATTAAAAACAATGAATACTTTATTGAAAATAGGCTTGCTATTTTGTGTGCAGATGAGTTTGTTTGTGCTCCCTGTGAAGGCTCAGGATAAGGCTTTTACACTTGATGATTGCATTGCATATGCATTGGACAATAATACAACTATTGGGAGGGCCAATAATGAAATTGAGAGTCACACATCTTATCTCGAACAACGAAAAGCAGCACAAGGACCTGATTTGTCAGTGTCGGCAGCAAATACCTGGTCTTCGAGTAATTCTCATAGCAATACTTACGCTACTTGGAGTAGAAGCACTGGTAACGATGCTTCTGTAGGGTTAAGTTCAGATCTTACCTTATACAATGGAGCCTCACTTAAGAACTCTATCAACCAGGGAAAGGTGAACCTTTCGGCAGCCGAAATCAATGTGAAAACCGAAAAAGAACTACTCTCTTTGGATGTGTTAGCTGCCTATATTTATGTGATGCAGGCTAAAGAGCAGGTTCAAAATAGTCAGTTACAGCTCGAAACTACGAAAAAAGAGTTGGAGGAAGCTACTATTCGTCGAGAGGCTGGCGTGATGGCTCCTGCCGATTATTTAAATATTAAATCGGAATATTCATCCGATAAGGCAGATTTGGTAAGTTCTCAAAGTGAATTGAGAATTAGCCTTGTTTCTCTAATGCAACTGATGAATATGCCAGTTAGTGGTAGTTTTGATATTGAAGATGTGGATTTGGAAGCCTTACTAAAAGAGAGTCCGATTACCGATCCTTCTACCGTTTATTCGGTTGCAGTAGGAATACAACCTTCGATAAAAACAGCCGAATTGGATGTGAAAAGTGCAGATTTTGATATTAAACTTGCCAAAGCAGCAGCTTTGCCTACTTTAAGTTTAAGTGCTAGTTTATATAGTTACTATGATGATGATACGGATGTGAATTTAGGCGGGCAGCTATCGCACGCAATTACACCTTCGCTTGGTTTGTCCTTGTCTATTCCTATCTATCAGCGTAAAGAGGTGAAAAACAATATCAAACAAGCTACCATTCAAAAGCAATCCTATTTGTTCGATTTGTTGGATATTAAAAACGATTTACGAAAAGCTATTGAACAGGCTTGCACCGATTCACAAACTGCGAATATTACCTTTTCATCTTACCAAGAGCAATTGGAAGCGGAACAGGAGTCTTACAAATTGGCTCAGAAAATGTTTGCAGAAGGCATGCTTAGTTCTACTGATTTTTTGACTTCAAAAAATAATTTGTACGAAGCTGAAGTGAATTTAACTTCCTCGAAATATGATGTACTTCTTGAAAACGAAATTCTAGAATATTACATGGGTGAACCCATCGGATTTTAAGCTTATTTCATCAAGCTTAAAAAAGTTTAATTAGTAAAATATAAAATTCAAGATATGAATAAGAAAGGAATAATTTATGCATCTGTTGTTGGCTTTATAGCTGTAGCGGGAATTGTGTTTTTCCTGAGTAAAAACAGCAGCTCAAATTATGTTTTTGATACGGTGAAAGTTGCACGTGGCACCATTAGCAATACGGTAACGGCTACCGGAACTTTAGAAGCTACTGAAACTGTTGATGTAGGTTGTCAGGTGTCGGGAGTGATTGAAACCCTTTATGTGGATTACAATTCCATTGTGAAAAAAGGGCAACTTCTTGCAGAACTTGATAAATCGACTTTGCTGTCTACTCTTAAAACATCAGAAGCTCAATTGGAAGAAGCAGATGCAGATTATGAATATCAGGGTAAGAACCTGAAGAGGATGAAAACATTGTTCGAAAGCAATGTTTTGGCAGAAAGTGAATACGATGAAGCCATTTATACCTACAAACTAAGCAAAGCAGCTGTAAAATCAGCGCAAGCAACAGTAGAGAAAGCCAATCGTAATTTGGGTTATGCCAGTATTTACTCTCCTATCGATGGAATTGTGAAGGATGTTGAGGTAGAAGAAGGAAATACGGTAACTGCTAGTTATAGTACTCCCGAGTTGTTCATCATTACCAACGATCTGTCCGAAATGCAGGTGGAAGCAGATATTGATGAGGCTGATATAGGACAAGTTAAATTAGATCAGCGTGTAGATTTTACTGTGGATGCTTTTCCGGATGATACATTTTCAGGTAAAGTATCGGAGATTCGTTTGGAGCCTACCGAAGAATCGAATGTGATCACCTATACCGTTATTATTTTGGTTGGAAATCCTGAAAAGAAGCTAAAACCAGGTATGACCGCTAGTATTACCGCCTACGTTCAGGAAGCCAAGGATGTTTTATTGGCTTCAGGTAAAGGTCTTCGCTTTACTCCCGATCGGGAAATGATGACAGAATACATGAGTGATTTGCCAGAGGGTCAAAGAATGGGACCTCCTAATGGTGAAAATGGCAAGGGTTCAGGAATGAGACAAGGTGCTTCAGGAGGAAAACAAGGACCTTCTTCGGAAATGGCAGAAGAAGACGATACGCATAAAACCCTATGGATTAAAGAGGGAGAAATTATTAAACCCGTTCAAGTTGAAATAGGAATTAATGATGGAAGTCAGATACAAATTTTATCGGGACTCGAAGAAGGACAGGAAGTGGTTGTGTCGATGAAACAAGGTGATGATGAAGAACAACAGGCTACCGTAGCAGCAAGTGAGGAAGAAACGAATCCTTTTGCACCATCAAGACCAGGAGGAGGACCAGGAAAAAAATAGAAATTTAACAGCAGACGGATATTTGAGAAAAGCAGAAGTATCAGTTTTAAACTTTGGGTAAAACCGGAGTGTTTTTCGAGCATTTATTTGTTCTGATTGGAATCTATTTTAACCGTAAACTTTGTAATTATGAGCAGTGATTCAATTATAGAAATAAAAGACTTACATAAAAATTATCAGGTTGGAGACGAGCTTGTAAGAGCACTAAGAGGTGTTGACCTGACCATTAGTAAAGGAGAGTTTGTAGCTATTATGGGCACAAGTGGCTCTGGAAAATCAACCCTATTAAATATTCTAGGTTGTTTAGATAAGGCATCGGAGGGAGACTATTTTTTGGATGGTAGAAATGTAAAATCCTTAAAGAGAAATGAATTGGCTGAGATCAGAAATACGAAGCTGGGTTTTGTATTCCAATCCTATAATTTATTGCCACGAACCACTGCTTTGGAGAACGTAGAATTACCCTTGCTTTATAATACTTCGGTGAGTAATAAATTGCGCCGCGAAAGAGCCGAGGAGGCTCTGATTGCAGTAGGACTAAAGGATAGAATGAAACACCTCTCCAATCAAATGTCTGGTGGACAGCAGCAGCGTGTTGCCATCGCTCGTTCCTTGGTAAATAATCCAGTAATTATTTTGGCCGATGAGGCTACAGGTAATCTCGATTCCAGAACTTCTTATGAGATTATGGCCTTGTTTCAGGAGTTGAATGATAAGGGAATAACCATCGGTTTTGTGACTCACGAGGCTGAAATTGCTCGTTTTACAAAACGAAATGTGGTCTTTCGTGATGGTAGACTGATTAAAGACATAATGGTGAAAGACCGAGGAATTGCCAAGCAGTCTATTTTAGATTTAAAAGATGAAGATTATAATTTTTCATCCTAATTAAACACTGAAAAACAGGAAATATGAAGATTATTAATCTGTTAAAAATAGCCATTTCAGCTATTCGACGAAATAAATTGAGATCTTTTCTTACCATGTTAGGAATTGTGATTGGAGTGGGAGCTGTAATCACCATGCTAGCCATTGGGCAAGGATCCAACGAAAGTATCAAAAGTAGCATTGCTTCTATGGGTACAAATCTTATTAATGTAATGCCTGCAAGTCGTAATAATGGTGGAGTGCAACAGGATAGAACCAGTTCGCAAACGCTGAATGAAAAGGACGTGGAGTACATGAAAAAGAATTGTACTATGGTAAGCTATATTTCACCAGAAATGAATAGCTCTGGACAAGTGGTTATGGGTTCAAACAATTGGCCTACGAGCGTTAAAGGGGGAAACGAGGATTATACTTCAATCAAGAAATATGAAATTTCTTCGGGTCGTTTCTATACCGCTAAAGAAATTAAAACGGCGGCCAAAGTTTGTGTGCTAGGGCAAACTGTTGTCGATAATCTTTTTCCCGATGGCGACGATCCAGTGGGACAAACCATACGTTTCGAAAAGATTCCCTTTAAAGTGATTGGGGTTTTTAAAGAAAAGGGCGATAATACTTTCGGAGATGATCAGGATGATGTGATGTTGGCTCCCTACTCAACGATAATGAAAAGGATTACTCGCGAAACGCATTTACGAGCCATTGTATTTTCAGCATCATCGGAAGATAAAATTACCGAGACCAGTGCCGAAATTGAGGAGCTGATGCGAATTAGTCATCGAATAAAAGATGCTGAGGATAATGATTTTGAGATAAGAACGCAGGAAGAATTGATCAGTAATTTTGGTTCGATATCAGAATTATTAGTGGTTTTGTTGGGTTCTATATCAGCGATTTCCTTACTGGTTGGAGGAATTGGGATTATGAATATTATGTACGTATCGGTAACCGAAAGAACTCGTGAAATAGGTCTGCGTTTAGCTATTGGCGGAAAAGGAAAAGACATTTTATGGCAGTTTCTAATTGAAGCCATGCTCTTGAGTGTGTTTGGTGGAATTATAGGTGTGATATTGGGCTACTTAGCCTCCTTTATTGTCGAGCATGTGATGAAATGGCCGGTTTTAATTACCGAAAGTTCGGTTGTTTTATCCTTTATGGTTTGTACTTTTATCGGCGTATTCTTTGGTTGGTATCCAGCCCGAAAAGCATCGGCTCTCGATCCGATTGTTGCTTTGCGTCATGAGTAATTGAATTATGATTCAATTTGCTTTATCGCGCTTGAACTGAAAGATATTCCTTCTCATCATTGGGTATGTAAATGCCAAATGATGAGTTGTTGTACACGATTCAGTGATCATTAAAAAATTAACTTTGCTCTATGCTTACAATTAATAATAGATTGAGAAATGCATTGCCACATATTATTGGCATTATTTTTATTTTGTTACTGCCCTTGTTTGTTTTTGGCAGAACCGATAATCATTTAACATTTTGGGTTTACAACTACTACTATCATATCTTTTTTACAATTCTTATTTTCTATGGAAATTTTCTATACTTAACTCCTCGTCTTTATTTTAGACCTAAGAAAGTTCTGTATGCACTTAGTTTGCTGACGTTCATGATTTTTATTGTGGTGATATCGCAATACGGATATTATTTATTTGGAATTGATAAACTCAGGGAACCTATAGGTTTAATAGACAATACAAACTCGGCTCCCAAACAGTTTTTTATTCATCCTCGCTTAATTGATAATTTTTTCTTGTACCTACTGGTTTTAGGAGCAAGTTTGGGTGCAGCTATTATTAAGCGCCAAAACCAGAACGAGAAAGAGCAACAGGAAAGAGATAAAGCGCATCAGGATACTGAGTTGGCTTTTTTGAAAAATCAGATTAGTCCGCACTTTTTTTTCAATGCTTTAAATAATATTTATGCATTGATTGCCATTGATGGCGACAAGGCACAAAAATCAGTTGAGAAACTTTCTGGCTTGATGCGTTACCTAATTTATGAGTCGGACATTAAGCTAATCGAGCTGAACAAAGAATTCGATTTTACCAGAAACTATATCGAGCTAATGCGTCAGCGTTTAAATTCGAAGGTGTCTTTAGATGTTGATATTCAGGAAAATGTAGCTAATGTAACAATTCCTCCTTTGCTATTCATTCCTTTTATCGAGAATACTTTTAAGCATGGAGTAAGCTATCGAGAAAAATCCTTCATAAAAATCTCGCTGAAAACGGAGAAAGATAAACTTCGTTTTAATTGTGAAAATAGTATTTCTCAGCACAATTCGAAGGAGCAAAACAAAAAGGGAGGTTTGGGAATCAAAAATGTGAAGAAAAGACTCGATTTAATGTATGGAGATAAGGCCCAATTAAAAATGGATATTCAGAATAATACATTTATTGTAGAATTAGTGATTCCTATTTAGTCGGTCTGTACTATCTTTATCCATTACAGAATTCTCGAATTTGCTGTGAAAAGGAATTGCCTTTACCAACTTTTATTGACTACTTGTAGGGGGATCTTTTCTGATGGTAAGAGAATATCAGTACATTATTAAATAAACTCGCATAATTTGAACCAATGAAGACAATTACCTGCATAGCAATTGATGATGAGCCTTTGGCCTTGGGATTGATGGTTTCTCACATTAAAAAGACTCCTTTTTTAGAACTTATTGGCGAATTTGATAACCCTATTGATGCCATGGAATTTCTTCAGGATCATGAAGTGCAGCTTATCTATTTAGATATTCAGATGCCTGATTTAACAGGCGTAGAGTTCGCTAGAACTTTAAATAATGCTAGCAAAGTGATTTTCACGACAGCCTACGAGAAATATGCCTTGGAAGGTTTTCAGCTTCATGCCCTCAACTATCTCTTAAAACCGGTTAGTTACGAAGTATTTTTAAAAGCAGCCATTCATGCCAAAGAACAATTCAATATTGCAGAAGCGGCTTCAAATTCAACATCGGAAAATGAAATTAGTTCCAGTAACGATTACTTGTTTGTGAAGGCTAACTATCAGCTCCGACGCATTAACTACCAGGACATTATATATATAGAGGGTTTGAAGGACTACGTGAAGATTCATCTGGAATCGGAGCAAAGACCTCTGGTTTTTAATGCAACCATGAAATCGCTTGAGGAAAGACTTCCCAAAGAAAATTTTATGCGTGTTCATCGCTCCTTTATCGTCAACCTCGATAAGGTAACAACCATCGAACGTTATCGAATTGTTTTTGGAAAAGAGCGTATTCCTATTAGCAAACAATACAAAGAGGCTTTCGACGACTTTGTAAAATTAAAATTTCTGAAGTAAGATCTAAAAATGCTTGCTCAATCAATTTGCCTGTGCTTTTTCATCTTCACAGGCTGCAAGTTTGTTTTTGTCTTTCCATTGTAATTACTTTAGAAGAATGCTTTTCCATTTAGTGGCTATTACTTTTGCAAAGGCAGCATATTCTTCACATGAAATGCAATGCTGTTAGTGAATTTTCGCCTAGCATTTATAATACTGCAAAAGGTCCTGTTCATTGCGTTTTATATTACTCACTTTCCGATAATGATTTCACATTCTTTAACATTTGTTCTCCTTTGTTAACTCTATTTTAAGTTATATTTGAAGTATAAGATAAAGGTTTAGGTTTTTCATAGATATAGTAGATTAGAAATTTCAAATAGATTGAAGCTCGGTTCATCACCGAGTTTCTTTTTTGGGAAAAAAGAGTTTCTTTAGAGATTAAAGATTTTAGGTTTATAATTTGTAAATGAGTCTGGTTCGGTACCAGACTTTTTTATTTGGAGCTTTTTTTCTTCCATTCAATCCTATTTTTTTATTGGTGCTTCAAATAGCTTTTTTATTCACAAAAATGATTATTTGTTCTTATATTATTGGGGTAGGAAACATATTTTGTAGCTTTGAATCGAAAGACTTAGAGAATTTTTTCTAATCACATTAGAATATTTACATCATGAAAAAATCGTTTTTAGTATTTTTAGTATTTTTAAGCTTTACCCTTAGCGCTCAAAACACAAAAGTAGAGGTGTTAAAAGAGTTTTTAAAAGGTAGTGTTCAATTTCAGCCTGCTTCAGTAAACCTAGATCAGCCAATATTTACAATTAATGAGTTGGCAGCTGTTCAGGCCGATAAGGTGTTCGATCTAAATAAAGAAAATGTAGCCGAAGTTTTGGCAGAAGCAAAAACATACTCAACCTGCATTATTACTGTAGGAATTCATACCATAGTGAAGGTTACTAATTTTGATGATTGCAGTCCGAGTGGTGTTTGGGGCGTTTGCATGCCCATGGGAAAAGGCTATATTCAAAAGGCCAATGTGTTAACAGAAGTGAACGATTATCTTAAAAATATTATTGGGCGACCAAGTTCTCAGGAACATAAAGTATTTCTTTTTAAATAGAAATCATCCGTTTAGGAAAGAAGGGAAGTCTTATCAAAAGAAATTGATAAGACTTTTCTTTTGGTAAGGATAGAGTTCTGAATTGGTTTGGAAAAGTAGGTAGCAGTAGAAAATATTTTTTATTTATTCTGAGTAGTTTGATGCTTTTGTCCTACGAAACTGCTCAGGGAAATTTGTTGTATTCTATATTTATCGAGAAGCTATTCTCCCGATATATTTTATACATTTGTTTAAATCATTTAAAAGAAGAGAAAATAGATGCAAAATGATAAACAATTAGAGTCTGATCAAAAACAAGATAATTTAGATCGACGTTATGTGAGAATGGCTTTAATTTGGGCTGAAAATTCATATTGTGTACGAAGACAAGTTGGGGCTTTGCTTGTGAAAAATCAGATGATTATATCGGATGGCTATAATGGTACACCTTCTGGTTTTGAGAATGTTTGTGAGGACGAAAATTGTAAAACCAAGCCCTATGTATTGCATGCCGAGGCCAATGCAATCACTAAAGTTGCTAAATCGAGTAACAGCAGCGAAAATGCAACTCTTTATGTAACGGCTACTCCTTGCATCGAATGTGCAAAATTAATTATTCAGGCAGGAATAGTGCGGGTTGTTTATTCTGAAGAATACCATAGTAAAGAGGGAAAAGAGTTGTTGGAAAGAGCAGGCATTGAAGTGAAATATGTAAATGTAAAAGAAACGAAATAAATATTTTTCCATGGGAATTAATAATAAGAGAATTACAATTTTATTTCCAATACTTTTGGCTTGTGCCGTGGTGTTGGGCATGTTTTTGAATTCAGTTTTTCAAAAAAGAACAGGTGCTGATACGGGGATTTTTAAGTTGCCACAAGCAGGGAATAAACTGGATATTGTTCTCAATATGATTGAGAAAGATTATGTAGACACGGTGAGTGCTGCTGATTTGGTAGAAGATGCGATTCCAACTATTTTGAAAGATTTAGATCCTCATACGGTATATATACCTGCGAAAGATTTGCAAAGAGTAAATGAAGATTTAAAAGGTAATTTTGGTGGCATTGGAGTTCAGTTTATTCGCTATCAGGATACTGTGGCGATTGTTCGGGTGATTCCGGGCGGACCTTCGGAAAGTGCTGGAATATTGGCTGGCGATCGAATTGTACAGGTTGATGATTCGCTTGTAGCAGGTATCGAGATGTCGGATAATGAAATTATGGATCGATTAAAAGGTCCTAAGGGAACTCCGGTAAAAATTGGAATTTATCGCCGAGGAGAAAAGGGTATTATCCAGAAAGAATTGGTGAGAGGATCTATTCCTGTGGCTAGTGTTGATATTGCTTATATGCTTTCGGAACAAATTGGTTACATTAAAGTGAGTCGATTTGCTGCAACTACCTATTTTGAGTTTTTTGAAGGCCTTCAGAAGTTGAATGCAAAGGGAATGCAAAAGCTAATTGTTGATTTACGAAGTAATACAGGCGGTTATCTTTCCGAAGCAACTAATATGATAAATGAATTTTTACCCAAAGGGAAAATGATCGTCTACACACAGGGCAAATCACAACCGAAATCGGATTACATGTCAACAGGAAATGGACAATTTCAAGAATTGCCCATTATTGTTCTGATTGATGAGGTATCGGCCTCGGCAAGTGAGATTTTTGCCGGTGCAATTCAGGATAACGACCGAGGTAAGATTGTGGGACGTAGATCTTTTGGAAAAGGATTGGTTCAGGAGCAGAGAATGCTTTCTGATGGATCTGCACTAAGATTAACAGTTGCCCGATATTATACGCCTACAGGTCGATGCATTCAAAAATCATACGAGAATGGAACAGAGGATTACTACAATGATTTGAATCATCGCTATTTAAACGGAGAATTTGAAGAGCAGGATTCCATTCATTTTAATGATTCTTTAAAATACATTACACCAGGCGGAAATATAGTGTATGGTGGAGGTGGAATTATGCCGGATGTATTTATTCCTGCCGACACTTCTGGTTACTCTAACTATTTTCGTGATTTAAGAAGAAAAGGAGTTATTTACCAGTATGCATTTTCATTTGTAGATAAGCATCGCAAAGAAATGTTGGGCTTAAAAGATTATCAATCGGTATTGGCCTTTATAAAGAACAAACCAGTAATAAAGGAATTGGTTGCTTATGCAAAAAATAAAGGAATACCAGCCGATTCGAAAGGATTAGCAGAATCGCGTACGGTAATTGAAACTCAAATAAAGGCATATATTGCCAGAGATGTTATTGACGATGAAGGATTTTATCCGATTATTAAAGATGTTGATGCAACTTTGCTGGAAGCCGAAACTTTGTTCGATTAATTTTATCTCCAAAATATCTAAAAAAGACTCGCTTTGTGCGGGTCTTTTTTATTTCTGATATGTTTCGATTAAACCTTTTCGAAAATTGAAGGTCTAAAACCCGAAATCGATTTACAAATGCACAGAAATTAGGAAGGCAGATCCTAGTATTTAAGTATAACAGAAAATAAAGTGAAAAGATGAAAAAAGCAAAACGAAGTATTGTGGTTTTAGGATTGGTTAGTTTATTCATGTGTGCTGGTTTCTTAAATGTAAATGCACAAAAAAACAGACGATCGCCAAATAATTGCACACAAAGAATTGAGTTAAGTGATCAGCAAAAAGAGCAAATGCAACAAACTCGTATAAAATTTGCCATTGCCACTAAGGATATAAAAAATAATTTGGCAGAATTACGTGTTCATCAGCATACCTTGATGTCGACAGATAAAGCAGATTTGAATGCTATTTATGCGAATGTTGATAAAATTAGCGACTTAAATAATCAGTTAATGAAAGAAAAATTTGCCATGAGAATGAGCATGCGTTCTTTCTTAAACGAGGAGCAAATTCAAATGCTGGGCGAAGGCTTTGGTCCTAAGCAAGGCAGAAATTTGAAAGGAAAAGGAAGAATGGGCAATGGACAAGCTAAAGGCGATTGTGATGGGATTGGTTTAGGTCAAGGACAAGGACAAGGACAAGGTTCAGGTCTGGGTTTTGGAAGAAAACAAGCCGCTGGATATGGAAATCAGAATGGAGAAGGTCGTGGTCCTAACGCGAAAAAAGCAGGTAGATTCGATAACAATTGGTTGAATTTATCGGACGAGCAAAAAGAGAAAATGCAGGAATTGCAACTTGCAAATCGGGAAGCAAACAAAGTATTGAGATTCGAGATGGAGGAGTTGCAATTAAAACAAAAACACTTATTAAGCTCCCAAGTAGTGGATGAGAAATTGGTGTTGAAAAATTTAGATCGTTTATCAGAAATTAAGAATCAATTAGCAAAAAAGAGAGTCGATCAGAAAATGGAAGTGCGTAAACTTCTAGATAAAGATCAATTAGTGTTGTTTTTATGTCAATCAGCAATGGATAGAGGTAATCGCAATGGACACAGGTAAAGACATTAAACGATTAACTTTCATAGATTTGTGAGGAGGGCTGCCAAGTGTTTGGCGCCCTTTTTTTAATATCTTATGTTCTGATAATTCAGAATGTATTTTTATTTGTATCTTTTCAGCCTTAAAATAAAAGTGAAAATGAAAAGAATTTGTATTTATTTGGGTCTTGTTCTTGCCGTATTTATGAGTTCGTGTGGCAATGAGAAGGCTGAACATGTTAGACTAAAAATTTTAGGCACTAGTGATGTTCATGGGGCATTGTACCAATACGATTTGGTAGAAGATAAAGAAATATCTTCTTCCCTAGCGCAGGTGTATTCCTATGTTGATCAGGAACGGAAAAATGGCGATTCAGAGGTAATTTTGCTTGACAATGGTGATATTCTTCAGGGAGATCCTTTGGTATACTATTCAAATTTTGAGAAAACAGAAGCAGAACACCTTTGTGCTGAGGTAATGAATTTTATGAAGTACGATGCAGGTACTGTTGGCAATCACGATATAGAGCCTGGTCATGCAGTATACGATAAATTGGTGAAGGAATTCGATTTCCCATGGATGGCAGCGAATGCAGTTCGAAATTCCGATGGAGAACCTTACTTTACTCCTTATATCATTCTAAATAAAAAAGGAGTGAAAATAGCTGTGTTGGGCTTAATTACACCCGCAATTCCTCAGTGGTTACCCGAAAAAATATGGTCTGAAATGCATTTTGAGCCGATGATAGAATCGGCAAAGAAATGGATAGAGATTATTCAGGAGAAAGAACAGCCCGATTTTGTGATTGGTTTGTTTCACGCCGGAGCAGGTGAAGAAAGTAAAGCTTGTGCTGGAGTGGTTGAGAATGCATCGGTTCTAGTAGCCAAGCATGTAGCAGGATTTGATATGGTAATTTGTGGGCACGATCATCAGGAGAATATTATTTGGGTAGAAAATCCCGATCATCAGAAAGTTGTGGTTATTGATCCACAAAGTAGAGCTCGTTATTTGGCTCAGGTAGATGTTGATTTAGAATGGAATAAGGAGAGTGAAAAATACAACAAAACTCTTACTCCTAAATTAATAGAGGTAGAAAATTTGTCTTCTTCTAAGGAATATATAGATCGTTTTCAAGCACAATTTAACGAAGTGGAAGAATATGTTTCTCGTCCGGTAGGAATGTTTAAGCATAGTATTTCTACGAGAGATGCTATGTTTGGCGATTCCCCTTTTATTGATTTGGTGCAGCAGGTACAGATGGATCTGACTAGTGCTGATATTTCTTTAGCAGCACCACTGTCTTTCAATGCAAGTATCGATTCAGGTGAACTTCAGATTCGGGATTTGTTTAAATTGTATCGATTCGAGAACTTGTTGTACACCATGAATTTAACAGGAAAAGAAGTAAAAGACTTTTTGGAGTACAGTTACAAATCGTGGTTTCAGCAAATGAAAAATGCTTCCGATCCAATGCTATTTATCACAAGTAACGAAAAGGGAAGTCGATTAAGTACTATGTTTTTTAACTACGACTCGGCCGAAGGCATCGAATATGTTGTTGATTTATCAAAACCTGCCGGCCATCGAGTAAAAATTCTACACATGAGCAATGGAGAGGCTTTTGATGAGGCGAAAACCTATCGAGTAGCATTAAATTCTTACCGAGGAAATGGAGGCGGCGGACACCTTACCGAAGGTGCTGGTTTAAGTCATGAGGAGTTAACTTCTCGCTTGGTGAACTCTACTATTAAAGATTTAAGGTACTATTTAATGAAATGGATAGAGGAAAAAGGGATCGTTGATATTCATTGCAATCAGAATTGGAAAGTAGTTCCTGAAGATTGGCACAATGAGGCGGTAAAACGCGACTACAAATTACTTTATGGTGATGAGTAAGCGGTAAGCAAAATAAGAGGTAAAACAAAGAGCCAGTAAGGAATGTGATTCCATGCTGGCTCTTTTTTGTGCAATTTTGGACACTGTCCCGCAAAGTGTGTAAGTGATATTTCCAGGGTTAGACTTTAGTTAAGTCTGACCCTTTCTTCAAATATAGCTAAAAACTGATTGAGTATCACTCCCCAGTTTTGGATCGGCATCGTCCATTTTATGGTCGCT
>NZ_JBFHJW010000018.1:0-66954 GCF_041595635.1 Labilibaculum sp. | reverse complement strand
TTCCCAATGAGACAAGGAATCATTCATTTTTAAAACGGATTTTTTCCTTCACGCCTTTTTCAGCTATGGGGACCCCACCTACTTTGTCTATGTCGGAAACTGCAATTTGGGTATTTGCCACTTTAGGATAGTTTTTAATTGAACTCGTTTAGACTACAATATCCCAAATGACTTTGTGCCTTCTCAGGAAAAAGTGTATATTAAAATCCAATCCAAAATAAGAAATCCGCGAAAATCATTTCTTTCCGTGTGATCATCTGCCTCTATAACTTTCTTCCTTCTCCTTAGCTTTTTTACTTCTCATCAAGCCGGAGAGGCTTTTCATTTTCTCCTTAATGAGAAAAGAATCAAGACGTTGACAATCGGTGACCCATCACGCATCAAAGGCTACAAAAAATAATGTTTGAAAAATGATTTGACTCTAGCTCCTTTATAATTCTTTTAGAAAATTTCAATATATTTCCCAATGAGACAAAGAATCATTCATTTTTAAAACGGATTTTTTCCTTCACGCCTTTTTCATCTATGGAACCCCACCTACTTTGTCTATGTCGGAAACTGCAATTTGGGTATTTGCCACTCTAGGATAGTTTTTAATTGAACTCGTTTAGACTACAATATCCCGAATGACTTTGTGCCTTCTCAGGGAAAAAGTGTATATTAAAACCCAATCCAATATAAGAAATCCGCGAAAATCATTTCTTTCCGCGTGATCTACGTCCATTTATCCAACTCTATAGTATCGCAAGTAAAGATGTTATATATTCTATGCTTCCCATTAAAAAAAAAGACCAACTCAATCATGAGTCAGTCTTTTTGTGTTTTAAAAGAAAAGGCAAAGCTATAAGCCGGGTCCTGTATTTTCCGAAGAAAACTTCTATCATTTATCTAGGACATTTGTCACCAAATGCCTCAAGCAATCCACCCCCCGAACATCAGCCGAGTAGGCCTACATACGTCGGTGTACTTGATCTTGCAACACATAAGGTACACAGCCACCAATGTCACCACCAGTGCTGGTGAGCTCTTACCTCACCTTTTCACCCTTACCCGAAGGCGGTTCTTTTCTGTTCTACTACTAAAGCCTTTCAGCCTTCT
The DNA here is from genome assembly GCF_041595635.1 of Labilibaculum sp. Taxonomy (GTDB): domain Bacteria; phylum Bacteroidota; class Bacteroidia; order Bacteroidales; family Marinifilaceae; genus Labilibaculum. The sequence goes on along the minus strand of NZ_JBFHJW010000018.1, from coordinate 65,856 downwards.
TCCCGTTAGGAAGCATGTTACTCTTTGTTGCCCGGACTTTCCTCTCCCTTTTGCAAGGCAGCGATAGAATGCTTTGCCAGCCGCGAAGATAGTTAGAAAGGAGAAAGGATGCAAGAATACAAACGGAAAGGTTAAAGTTAAAAGAATAAAGAAAAATAAGATACAAAGCTAATGGAGGACTAGTAATGATGTTGTAAATATTGACCTTAGAATACGCGAGGTTTTCAGCTGCTAATAGGTATCCATTAAAACTGAAAATTATTCTTATCTAATTCAATTTTTCACTTAAAACTTTTACAATTTCACAATAAAAGCATCGAAAAATCCTTTGTTGCGAATCTCACGCAACTCACGGCGACACACCCAATAGTTATCAAAATCGCCATAAAAATAACGATACAAAGCGTCTTTCTGGTCAAATGTTCGCTTTAGAGCTGGCAAGTCCAATCGTTCCGTACTCATTTCAAGCTTAGTAGCGTACACCTGAATGGTAAAATGAGCCTCTGGAGTAAGACCTACACTAGCTTGTTTTTTGGGAGCCGTAGATGGACTTTTTATTTTTGCCTGAGAAAAACCCAATTCTTTTAGCTTTCGAACGGCTTCATCAGCTTGTGTTTTATTCGAATAAGTACCTAACTCAACCACATAAGCACCTCCATCTATCGGCATCTCTAAAGTGAAATCATAGTAGTAGTCTACATATTCTTTTCCCCTCATTTTTCGCCCCATATTATAGGATCCTGCTTCATAAGCAAGATGCTTTACTTCCTGTTTCTTTTCCTCTGCCTTTATGTACTCTATCAAATTCCCTTTATTGATTACTGCCACCCGTGCCATTGGGAAATGAGTTTGAACGTCTGTTTTTAAATAGTTAACTGCATCAGCAACATCATCGAAACGTCCCATCACATAGTGGAAATATTCATTATCGCGCAAAACTTTCACAAAATGATAAGGCGAAAAATGCTCTGCATTCAGGCTTGCTTTTCCTTCCTCGAGCAAAATAGTGTAAAAATAATCATTACCAATGTCTGTTAATTCACCAATGGCAATTTCTGCCGCACTCTTTTTTTGCAATTCCTGCTTAATTATTTCCTCCTTTTTATTTTCATCCTTCTCTTTTTCCTCCCTCCTGAGAGCTTCAGCAATTTGTTCCGAAGAGAAAGTCTCATTTAAATTCAAAACCTTTGCTTCCGCATAACCAGAAGATTTAATTGCTTCAGCCAAATCCTCTGCTTTACTTTTGGAACTACTAAGACCCGAAACATAATGATAGGTACCATCCTCGCCAGTCAATTCAAGAACATCATCAATACTTTCAAAATAATCCGTGAAAACCGGATATTTAAATTTGGCAATTTCTACTCCATAAGTAGATGATCCCGCATTAGAACTCGCAAAAGTAATATCGAAAAAAGGAGACAGAGAACCTATTGTTCCAGTCAACAGGAAAAAGCAGATTAAAAAATAGATATTTCTCATAACAGACTGCAAAAAAGAAGGTGGAATCAATGCTTAAAAATAAGAAAAATTGTTAGTAGTTAATATAATAAAACAGAAAATACTAAAAATAAATGCATTAAAATAAGTATTTAGAAGAAAAACGACCCAAAAGATGCTTCACAGTACAAAAATTAACTCAATTCGTCGGTTTTTCTGCTGCAAGATTTCAGATGCTTCCGATTGATTGGCACTAGCATTTAAAATGAATTCCTCGCCCCAGGCAAGCGTTTCAATTTGAGAAGCATTTACACCTTTCTTCACCAAATAATTTTTTGTTTCTTGAGCTTTACGTAGCGATAAATTCCAATTCTCCTGCACAGCACCTTCGGCATCGGTATGCACATTGATTTTTATGCCCAAATCGGGAAATGCCTTCCAAAATCGAACCAATCGATCCAAAGTATTTTTTGCTTGCGGGCTAAAATCCTTTTCTTCTCTCTGAAAATAAATATTTTTAAAGGTAATCTTCTTTTTCGGATCATCCATAGGCAGCAATTCAGATACAAAGGAAAATGCTTCCTGTTCGGAATTTTTCACCAAACTAACCTCAATTTCCCTTTTGGGATTGGATGAATAATAATCAATCAACTGATTCTGATAACCCTTCTTTTGAATTGCAATTTGATATTCTATTCTTTTTTCTGCCTCAGAACTGGGAATTTCGAAAGTGATTTTTCCTTTGGAAACTTCCTCCTCCGAAAGAGAGATTTTCTTATTAAGATTTACATTTCGAACACTCACCTTTAGGTCTTCTAAGAATTCATTATTCTGCTCATCTTTCACCAAAATATCTATGCGAAGCATTTTCTGACTTTCAAGCTTAAAAATCTGATCGCGTAAGCCTTGATCCTCCCGATCGGATACAAATAAAGACACTTCTGGATCAGAAGTATTTACGAGAGAATAATCGGAGTAGGCTGAATTATAAGGTGCACCCGGATTAATTACCGGAGACCAGCTTCCATCCTCATTTTTCTTGGTGTAAAAAAGATCAAAATTACCATAACCCGATCGCCCATCGGAAGAAAACCACAAATAATTATTTGCTAACATACGTGGATAAATCTCATTTTTGGCGCTATTGATAGCAGATCCAAGGTTCACAGGTTGAGTCCAACGATCTCCATTTCGTTCACTAACATATAAATCCATGCCTCCATATCCACCTTCCATATCTGAAGAGAAATACATACGATCGCCATCAGGACTAAGATATGGATAGCAGCAGGAATATTTCCGACTGCAAAAACCCAAACTTTCCTTGGCCTGCCATTCGCCTTTTCTCCTTTTTGCAATGGCTATTTCCATTTGTTGTTTTCCCTTTCGGAGATACCAGCGCGTGTAGTATAGAGTGTTTCCATCGGGAGAAAGACAAACTGCTCCCAGATCGGTTTTTATTTCCAATTCGGAGGCATATAGCTTTGGCGAAACAAAATCAGAAGCCTGACTATCAGCCAAAAACAAGCGATAACTTTCCCCCTTCTTTTGTTTTCCGCGACTTTGCTCTGAATAGACGATTCCTTCGGGCAGCATAGAAATTCCCAAACACTTTCCTCGAGGTTGAGCCTCAAGCTTGCTAATTTTAAGATCTTTATTGATCTTTCGCAAGGCAATTACCTCATGAATTGCATCCAATTGAATTTGAAGATCATTGGGATTGGCTCCCATTTCTCCAGCTTGCTCGGCATATAAGACTGCCGCCGCAAAATTATCGTTAGCAAGATCGATTTGTGACAAGTGAAATAGATCCGTTGGCACTTTCTCATCCTCGCTTATCTGATTAAAAAAATCAGCAGATTGCTGATAATTCCCCATCATAAAATAGGATTCTGCAATCTTTCTGTAAAGCTCTGTATTCTTCTCATTTACACTTTCCAAATATCGAACTGCCTCTGGATAATCTCTTTTTAAAAAAGCTTTATTCCCTTTTTTCTCCTCTTTGGTCTGACTATAAAGGAGGGTATTTACAAGCATAAAAAAAACAAGAAATTTCAACTTTAGAACCATATCCGAATCATTTTAAATATGAACATAAGTCGAAATTAAGTATTTTAAAGACAATAACAAATTCCCAATCCCTTAAAGTTGAAAGTACAATTTATTCGAATTCAATTCTTTCAGCTATACACCTAATCATTATGAAACTTTATTCTTTCAAGACCTTTTACTCTCGCATCAAAAGCGAACTATCGCCATAACTTAAAAAGCGAAAATCGTTGTCAAGTGCATACCTATAGATCTTTCTCCACTGATCCCCTACCAGAGCTGAAATTAATAACAAAAGCGTGCTTTGTGGCTGATGAAAATTGGTGACCAATCCTGAAATCACCTTAAAATCGTAAGCAGGTGCTATTATGATTTGGGTAGCTGCATTGAACAATGTCAATCCTTTTTCCTGCATAAAATCGGCAATGGCCTGGTAAGCTTCCCTCCGAGTATATGTGGCTGGCAACTGATAAGCCTCCCACTGCTGCAATAGATACGGATTTTCTTTGCCTGATAAAATCTTTACACCCATCCAATACAAACTCTCTAAACTGCGCACTGATGTTGTTCCAACAGCCACAATTTTATTCTCTGATTGAATGAGATCCTTCACCGTTTCAAGTGTTACCTGAATGTGTTCGGTATGCATCTCATGTCCACCAATCTGCTCCGATTTAACAGGCTTGAAAGTTCCTGCCCCCACATGCAAGGTCAATTCCTGGCGACGAATATTTTTTTCATCTAAATGAGCAAAAACATCCTTGGTAAAATGCAATCCAGCGGTAGGCGCTGCAACCGAACCTTCATATTTCGAGTAAACCGTTTGGTAACGAACCAAATCATCTTCTTCAGTATCGCGATTTAAATAGGGAGGAATGGGAATTTTCCCTGTTGCCTCCAACACATCGCTGAAGCACAAATCCGGATGACTCCATGAAAAAAGGATCTCCTGAGCTCCGTCCAAAGCTTCCTTTTTTTCGGCTTGTAGAAAATACTCCTGATCACCCACAAAAAAAGGCATTTTTAAAGCCCCCGACTTCCACTTTCGAGCGTTGCCGACAATGCATTTCCAGGAAGAAGAACCACAGGCCTGAAAGGCCAAATTGTAATCGGCAGGTTGCAAGGGCTCCAAACAAAAAATCTCGATTCTTGCACCTGTTTCCTTATGAAAAATCAAACGCGCTTGAATCACTTTGGTATTATTAAACACCATTGTTGTTCCCTCAGCAATTTCAGAAGGCAGGTTTTTAAAAACCGATTCCGAAATCTCTCCATTCTTATAAACCAGCAATTTAGATAATTCTCTGGCCTCTAAAGGGTGCTTTGCAATTCTCTGATCTGGCAGATCGTAAGTAAAATCCGAAATTCGAATCTGCTTTGCATCCAGGCTTTTTATATTGATTTGATCGTTCATTAAATTCTTTATTACGCAAGCTTTGTTTCTAATAAAACCAAGGCTTTACATTTTGATCGGCAAAAATAGCTAACTTTGTCGGGAATCAAAAACCTGTTGGCTACTTTAGAGTGCCGAAATTGAATCGGACCAGTTTAAAGCCAACCCAAATCATACAATCAGATGCAAATAAATATAGGAGATAAGGTTCGCTTTTTGAGCGAGACCGGCGGTGGTGTTGTCACACGAATACTAGATGCAAAAACAGTAATGATTTTAAACGATGAAGATGAATTTGAAATACCTAGCCTAAAAAGCGATTTAGTGGTTATTGAATCTTCCCAAACGGGAAATACTGCCCAAACAAAAACAAGCAATACTACCACAAGCAGTTCTCCAAGTCCATCAAAACAAAGCCTGTTTGTTGAAAAAGAGGAAGTCTATGCTGCCTTTGTACCAAAAGAATCATCTGTTGCTTCGGAAGGTCCTTTGGAATTGTATTTAATAAACGATACCAATCAAATTCTTTTGTACAACTACTACAACGAAAAAGGCCAGAGAACCGAAGGTGTTACTGCAGGGAATCTGGATCCAAAATCGAAAATTCTTTTGGCAGAATACGAACTAAAAGATTTGAATGAATTGAGCAGCTGTCATTTTCAAATCCTTTACTATCAGCAAGGAATAAGCAGCATTAAAAACCCATTAACACGCACAATCAAAATACAAGCTGTTAAATTTTACAAATCGTCTAGTTATAAGGATACCGCTTACTTTCATCAGGACGCAATACTCTACAAACTAACAGGTGGAAGCGATTTGGAGCAAAAGCTTGATGAACTGAGCGATAAAGATTTCAAGCAGGCAATACGTGAAAAAAAGACTTCGGGGAAAGTAAAAGTTGCCGAAAAAAGCAATAATTCCAATGATCAATTAATTGAAGTCGATCTTCATATCAATGCTTTGATTGATTCGGTAACCGGACTTTCCAATGCAGACATTCTAGAATATCAAATGAACAAATTTCACGATACTTTGCGCCAGTATCAATACGAAAAAGGCAAAAAAATCGTGTTTATACATGGCATTGGAAATGGAACCTTAAAGCAACGAGTTTTGAGCGAACTCAAAAGAAAATACAGGAAATTCTACCAGCAAGATGCTTCTTTTAAAGAATATGGCTGGGGTGCAACCATGGTAACAATCAGGTAACAACTCACAAAAATACAGATAAAAAAAAAGACGCTATAAATGCGTCTTTTTTATGCTTTTATATATGGTACAACACATCATTTTAATGCATAATCTTTTAGGAATGAATAAAAGATTTGATGGGCTCGAAACAAGCTAAGAAAGCCAACAAACCAAGCACTGCAATTACTATTCCTGATATTTTATTGATCCAAAACAACTGCTTTAAGCGAAATTTTTTCCGGAAGATATTAATTATTGTAGAAAGAACGTACCACCACAAGGCACCCCCCAGCAAAACCCCCAATATCAGAAACAATTCAATTCGTAGAGTGGGATCGGTCCCAAAAATAGAAGTTCCAGCAAACACAGCAACAAATACAAAGACAGCGATGGGGTTCGATGCTGTGAGAAAAAATATGGAGACAAAATCGCCCAACATGCCTTTTTTACCAGGTTTTCGAGCTCCCCTAATTTGCTTTATGGGATTGGTTAAGAAAATCCGCATGCCCACATAAATCAAGAATACACTTCCCACCAACTGCAAATAAAATTCCTGCGATTCGATAAAACTAAGCACCATGCCCAGTCCAAATGCAGCCACCGTAGCATAAAACATATCGGCAACAGCAGCACCTAATCCAGAAATAAATCCAGCCAATCGGCCTTTCTGAATGGTTTTTTGAATGATTAACACACCAATCGGCCCCAAAGGGATCGACACCATTAGGCCTACTGCTATTCCTTTAAATAAATATTGAAAATCCAACTACTACTCCTCTTTTTCTGGTAAAAACTGCTCACAAAGGTCGTAAAATATATACTAAAAGTTCACATCTTCCGATGAAAATCTTTTCATAATCGTATCATCATTAAATTCCTTCGATAATGACTCGATTACTTTTATGGGTACATTAAATAAATCAACCACAATTAAACCATCAAGACAATCGTTAAAATTCGGATCAATATTAAAGCCTATAATCTTAGCATTCAGAGAGATATATTTTTTAAGAAGTACTGGCAACTTATCATTTGTAATCTCAAAATCACCTATCAATTCATCCAGTTTATTGATATCGCTCTTTGCCGCTTCTAGTAAAATATCTACATCGAGACCTTTTATTTTGACCTTAAATTTCTTTCTCGATTTTATGAATTGTCCTAAATCATAATTAAAATAATTCCGCATAATAAACTTAATGATCAAATCTTTAGAGAGATCAGAATATTTATTACTAATACTTACAGGGCCTATGAGGTAACGAGATTGAGGGTTTTTAAGCAAAAAATACAAAATGCCTTTCCAAAGCAGAAAGAGTGGCATTGGCTTTTTTTGATACTCTTTCACAATAAAAGATCGTCCCAGCTCTAAAGATTCGTGCAAAACAGGTTGAAATTTCTTACTCATTCGGAACAAACTCTGCAGGTAAAAACCTTTTAAACCATATTCAGAAAGAATTTCATTCCCCTTTCCTACCCGATAAGCACCCACTATTTTGTGCTCGTCCTCATCCCAAATAAACATTTGATGATAGTACAAATCATACTCATCCACATCAATTGATAAGTTGGTTCCTTCACCCACTTCACGAAAGGTAATTTCTCGCAATCGCCCTAATTCTGTTAATATATTAGGTAATTTTGAGCTAGGTGCACAATACACGGTGTAATTTTTGCTCTTAAACAACAAATATTCCTCGGCCAAAGCTTCCACTTCGTTACGGATAATCTGAAGATTTATGGCTGGAATAACTTCCTCAACCTTCTCTACTTTTTCTTTCCGCTTGAACTGATAAAACTTCTTCACCTCTATTGGCGTTCCCAACATATAGGTTTTCGCACGCAAAAACCGTCCATATTGGTTGATATCTGTAAATCCTGCCTGACTTTTCACCGAAATAGGATTTCCAATACGAATACGAACTTTCTTGTTCTTCTTATTCAAAAGTTCTGAAGGTAATTTTACAGTACGCAAAGTAGGATGTATCATCCCCAACAGATGAAATATTAAACTATTACTTCCCTGAAAATAGATGGGAACTACGGGAACTTCTGCTTTCTTAATAAATTTAAGAATGGGTGGCTGCCATTGCTTATCGGTAATGTTATTGGTCTGAGACTGATAGGCAGATACCTCTCCTGCGGGAAATATTCCCAAGGGAAAGCCATCACGTAAATGACGGAGACCTTCCTTAATTCCGCCCATACTCGAAGCAACCCCTTTTCGCTCCTCGAAAGGATTGACACCTAAAAAATAATCTTTAATAGGTTCTATTTTTTTGAGTAAAAAATTGGCCATTGCCTTAAACTCAGGGCGAACTATACAAATTAACTTAATCAGTATCAAGCCATCAATACCACCAAAAGGGTGATTAGATATAGTAATAAAAGGTCCTTCCTTTGGAATTCGCTTCAATTCCTCCTCATTGTATTCAATTGTAATATTAAGATCTTCAAGTAAAGCATCAATAAAATCAATACCATCCTTTGAACAATTGGCAGAATACAAATCATTCAACTTGTTCAATCGCAGGATATACATCAATAATTTAGCAAAACTCTCGCCCCCAAACCAGTTTAAACTCTCACTGGCTTTCAATAAATCTTTTGGATCAACCAACTTCATATTTAAAACGTTCTAAAAAAAATAGTCCTGATTGTAATCAGGATAAACAAACCAAATCAAATTATCATTTCAAACAAAAGGCAATGTGATTTAGCATTCATTGATAGTTTTTTTTAAGATCTTACCTATTCCCGAATAGTATATATACCCTTCAGAAATACTTGTCAAACGAAAAGTTGTAGACCAATTTTATCGCCTAAAATTACTATTATTTATGAATACTCTAGCCCATCTCGTAGTAAAAACTTTGATCTTACTGTTCATTACAAAAAATGCTCTATCCAGTGCCCTTCCTCAAAAAGACGAATCGACTGAAAACCAAATTCTTTCAGTCGTTTTTCAGCTAAATCGAAGCCAGCAACTAATTCGTCCACATGATGGGCATCACTACTGATAGTAACAGGTATGGAATTCTTTTGGCATTCTTCCAAAAAATAATGATCAGGAAAGAAAGACGTGCTCTTTTTCTTATAGATTCCCCGACTGTTGATTTCAACAATGCTTCCATTTTGTTTTATGGCTCTTATTGTCCTATCCACAAGTTCAAGATACCAGGTCTCTTTCTCGGAAAAAAATCTTCCTTTACTATTCATTTTTACCTTATCGGCATGCGCAATCACATCTGGTTTTTGTGTTTCGACCATTTCTATCAACTGCTCGTAATAGGCAGTTACCGCTTTCTTAGCATCACCATCAAACAACACTTCAATACCATGAATGTAGTTTGTATCTGGTCCATCAAGAAACCAAAACTCCGTATCCGAATCAGCCTTAACCAAATGTACCGAACCAATGGTATAATCCAAATCCGCCACTTTCGTGAATTCGCTGAATGAATTTGTAAGACCTGGAATATAGTCTATTTCCAGCGACAGATAAATTTGTATTTCAGCTTTAAACTTTTTTCTGAGTCCTTTTATTTCAGCGACATAGTTAGTCAACTTTTCGGAAGGCATACTCCAGGACTGCTTTACAGGCAATGGTGCGTGAGATGAAAAGCCTATGGCTGTAAGTCCCAACTCAATAGCTCTTACAACCATTTCTTCAGGCGAATTTTTACCATCGCAGAATGTGCTGTGTGTATGATAAGAAAAATAATTCATGCATCTATTTTATGAGTAAACAAAGATACTTTAAGGCATGAATTTCCCAAACAACAAGTAACAAAAACTCTTACCACAACAACAATTAGTAAATCAAGACCTTACACAGAATCACCTTGGAAAATATTTAATTTCCACACCAATGCTTCTACTTTAAAATGTTTATAAATAATACTATCTTTGCTGTAATTTAAAAAGATATGACTGAGAACGAAAAATTACACTACGATAAATGGCTTCCAACATCAGCAAAGGAAGTGAAAGCAAGAGGTTGGGACGAATTGGATGTAATCCTATTTAGTGGAGATGCTTATGTTGATCACCCCTCTTTTGGAGCTGCAGTGATTGGGCGAATTCTTGAAAATGAAGGCCTGAAAGTTGCCATTGTGCCACAACCAAACTGGCGAGATGATTTACGAGACTTCAAAAAATTAGGACAACCTCGTTTGTTCTTTGGAGTTACTGCTGGAAATATGGACTCGATGGTGAATCATTACACAGCCAACAGACGTCTGCGTCATGATGATGCCTATACCCCTGATGGAAGGCATGGACAACGCCCAGATCTTCCAACCATTGTTTACTCTCAAATCCTAAAAAAACTGTACCCCGAAACACCAATTGTAATTGGAGGAATTGAAGCTTCGCTGAGAAGAGTAACGCACTACGACTATTGGGCCGACAAATTAAGACCTAGTATTCTCTGCGAAAGTGGAGCCGATTTACTGGTTTATGGAATGGGAGAAAAACCCCTGAAAGAAATTGTTCGTTTGGCCAGAAGAGGCGTTCCTTTTTATTCTCTTACAAACATTCCTCAAACCTCATTTTTAGTCGCCAAAGATGAAAGTTATCCAACCAAAAAACAATGGGAAGACCAGATTTTATATTCGCACGAAGACTGCTTAGAGGACAAGAAAAAATTCGCAAGCAACTTTCGCTACATCGAAATGGAGTCGAATGCAATGATGGCGAAAAAACTAACTCAGAACTATGAAGATCAAGTAATTGTTGTAAACCCACCCTATCCGGTAATGAATGAAAAGGAAATGGATGAAATTTACGATCTACCTTACACAAGATTGCCACATCCCCGGTATAAGAGCAAAAAAATTCCTGCTTTTGATATGATAAAATTCTCGGTTAACATGCATCGAGGGTGTTTTGGTGGCTGCTCTTTCTGCACGATCTCGGCCCATCAGGGAAAATTTATCGCCAACCGATCCGAAAAATCCATTTTGAAAGAGGTGGAAAACATTACCAAAATGCCAGATTTCAAAGGTTACCTTTCTGATTTAGGAGGTCCTTCGGCCAACATGTATCAGATGAAAGGCATTTTTGAATCAATTTGTAAAACCTGCAGAAGACCTTCCTGCATTCACCCAGATGTTTGTCCAAACCTGAATACAAATCATCAGGCTATGCTGGACATTTACAAAAAGGTGGATCAAGTTCCGGGCATTAAAAAATCTTTTATAGGAAGTGGAATTCGTTACGATTTAATTCTCCACCAAACGAAAGACGCAAAAGTCAACAAGACCAACAGAGAATACGCCACTGAACTGATTAAGAATCACGTTTCGGGACGATTGAAAGTAGCCCCGGAACATACCTCCGACGAAGTGCTAAAAATCATGAGAAAGCCATCCTTTAACTTATTTTACAAGCTAAAGGCTTTGTTCGATGACATCAACGAAAAAGAAGGCTTAAAGCAACAATTGATTCCTTACTTTATTTCAAGTCATCCAGGAAGTCAGGGAACCGACATGGCTGATCTTGCGGTAAAAACCAAAGAACTCGATTTTAGACTGGAACAGGTTCAGGATTTCACACCAACACCGATGACTGTTGCTACCGTGATCTACTATTCTGGCTATCATCCTTATACTTTAAAAAAAGTATTCACAGCCAAAAGTGAGAAAGAAAAACTATCGCAACGTAAATTTTTATTTTGGTACAAGAAAGAGTATCGAGAAGCCATTAAAAATGAATTAATTAAAATGGGTAAAAAAGATATTTTAGCCAAACTTTTCAAATAGTTAATCAAAATAAAAAGAGGTTTTTTCCATTCTCCTAAAAAGATTGAAAGCCTCTTTTTATTTATTTGTGTATATTCGATAGATGAATCTGAACTGCGAGCCATGACAAAATTCTATTTACCAACAACTTCGATTTCCTTATTCATTGTTCTCTTATTTGTTCTATCAGGCTGCGGTAAATCTGCAGAAGATAAAGCGAATGAACGAGCCATTGAATTCATGTCGAAACAGGATTATGCTGAAGCTGTAAAGGAATTATCAACAGCAATAGAACAAGATAAAAACTATCTTCCCGCCTATTACAATCGAGCCATCTGCTACTCTTTTTTAGACAAAACAGAGGGCGCCATTCAAGATCTTAGCTTTGTAATTAACAATCAAAAACCAGAAGAACAGGCTTATTTGAACAGAGCAATTCTCTACGAGAATCAAAAAAATTACAAATTGGCAATCAAAGATTATAGTGAGATTTTAAAAATTAGTCCGAAAAATAAAAAAGCGCTCCATTTTCGTGGCATCTGCAACTACTATGAGAAAAATTACAGGGAAGCTATTTCCGATTACGATTTATCGATTAAATATGGATTGAACTCTTCGGGTGTTTACTACAACAGAGCGGTTGCTTTTGATTGTCAGGAAAACTATACCAAAGCGATTGTAGATTATAGCAAAGCCATTCAAATTGACAAGCAACTAGAAAGAGCTTACTTTGCCCGTGGAATTGCCAAGCTAAAAAATGGACAGAGAAATGCAGCCATCTCCGACATTAAACAGTCGGAGCAATTAGGATCTGCAAAAGCAACAAATCTGCTTCAAATAATTAAAAACTAATCAGTTCTTTTCAACAAACAATTTTCCTTGCCAACTATCTCTTTCAATCAGTTTTTTGTCCAACTTAGCCACAAATTCGAAATTTTTTATTCCCCACTTGGGTGCAATTAGCCAACCCTTTGGAGCCTGATTAATAAAACGTTCCAAACTAACTCGAGGATTTATTCTCTCAATCACATCCACCACAAAATCCAAATACTCTTCCATCTCAAACAGATGAAATTTTTCTGGTTCCACCTGATATTCTTTTGCCATGCTAGTATGATTGAGAATCTGTAACTGATGCAATTTCAGAGTGTCGATAGGAAGATTTGAAAGCTCTACGGCATGTTCCAGCATCATTTGAGGCGTATCAAAAGGCAAACCATTCACCAAATGTGCACCAATATGAATTCCCCTATTGGCTGTTTTTCGAATCGTCTTTTCAGCCTCCTGATAGGTATGTCCCCGATTTATTGCATTCAAGGCATTATTATTCAAGGACTCTACTCCATACTCAATACTGATGTAATAATCTTTGGCCAATTCTTCTAAATAATTCAAGAGAGAATCGGAAATACAATCGGGCCGGGTTCCAATAACCAGGCCAATTACTTTTTCATGCGATAAGGCTTCCTCGTATTTATCCCGAAGTTGAACAAGAGGAGCATAGGTATTGGAATAGGCCTGAAAATAAGCAAGGTATCGCTGCGCTTTGTATTTTGCATTGAAGAAATCAATGCCTAAGGCTATTTGTTCGGAAATGGATCTTTTAGGACTGCAGTAAGCCGGATTAAAACTACTGTTATTACAGTAGGTACAACCCCCAACACCTTTGCTTCCATCGCGATTGGGACAAGTAAATCCTGCATCGATAGATATTTTCTGAATTCGCTCTGAAAACCTACGCTTAAAAGAACTTGGGAAGTCATTGTATCTTTTATTATTTCCCCACTGAAACTGCTTATCCGTCATACATCCTAAATTTTGGCTCAAAAATACAAAAGTTATCTTGTATAGCAGATAAATTATCAAAATTTGAAATTTATAAGAATGATTACCTCCAAATCATCTTCTCTCAGAAAGAAAATCGTCCAAATTTTAACTTCTAAATAAAAATAACAATTTAAAAAACACAAATTCTAAAAGAGCAAAAATACATTTCGCAAAGCATTGCATAAGTATTTTTTATATTTACCAAACTGAGCGTTTTATTTATAGAAAGTATTCTTTATATTGCACATAACACTTTTAATAAAATTTTAAGCATGTTTTCAAAACAAGATCAATCTCAATTCGCAGCCAAGGCCATTGACAGTAAGGCCATTGAAGAACAGATCAACAACTTCAAAACTGGTTTTCCAAAAATGAAACTTAAAAAACCTGCCACCATTGGTGACGGGATCTCACAAATTGGAGAGCATGAACAAGAAATTTATAAGGAAGTGTTTACAGCACATGTAAAAAGCCTTTCCCTACTGAAATTTGTTCCTGCATCGGGCGCAGCAACCAGAATGTTTAAATCGTTATACGATTTTTTAAACACTTATCAAGGCACTGAGGATGAATACTTAAAATTCCTTTGCAACAAAGGCCCTGAAACAATGTTTAACTTCTTCGACAGAATAGACGATTTTGCCTTTTATAACGATCTAAAAAATATCTGCTCGGAAAATGATATGGATTTAGAAAAAATGCTTGATAAAAATGAATTCAAGCAAATTTTGGCTATGCTTTTAACCCGAAAAGGACTGCACTATTCCAGTCTTCCTAAAGGCTTGCTAAAATTCCATCGATACAAACTTTACTCAAGAACTTCATTCGAAGAACATTTAGTGGAGGCTCTTAACTATAGCAAAAATAAAAACAAAGATGCTCAAATTCATCTGACTGTATCGGATGATCACAAAGTGCTTTTTGAAGATCGTTTACTAAAAACCAAAGCTACTTTTGAAGAAAAATACGATGGCAAATTAAAGGTTTCCTATTCGGTACAAAAATCATCGACCGATACCATTGCTGTGGACATGAATAATGAACCCTTCCGTAATGAAGATGGAAGCATCCTATTTCGCCCAGGTGGACACGGCGCTTTAATTGAGAATTTAAACGAACTAAATGCCGACGTGATTTTTATTAAAAACATCGACAATGTAGTCCCCGATCGTTTAAAAGAACCAACCTATGCCTATAAAAAAGTACTAGCTGGAATCCTTTTGGAAAATCAATCGTTTATTTTCGACTACCTAAAAATTCTTGAAGAAGACAAGGATATCTCAATGGATAATCTGCAAGAAATGCTTACTTTCTTAGAAGAAAAGCTTTGTACCAAAGCTCCAGCAAGTCTGAAAGTTGAAGATCCGGAAAAACTAAAAAATTATCTTTTCACAAAATTCAATCGCCCAATTCGCGTGTGTGGAATGGTGAAAAACGAAGGAGAGCCAGGAGGTGGTCCTTTCTGGTCGAGAAATTCAGATGGTTCGGTATCTCTGCAAATTGTAGAAGGCTCACAAATTGACAAGACAGATGTTAGGCAAAAAAATATATTAGAACGCTCTACCCACTTCAATCCTGTTGATTTGGTTTGCGGTACTAAGGATTATAAGGGAAATAAATTCGATTTGCCGAAATTCGTCGACAAACAAACTGGTTTTATTTCTGAAAAATCAAATAATGGCAACGATCTAAAAGCTATGGAACTTCCTGGTTTATGGAATGGAGCGATGTCTGATTGGAACACTGTTTTTGTAGAGGTTCCCAGCATCACATTTAATCCTGTAAAAACAGTATTTGACTTACTCAGAATTGAACATCGAAATTTATAATCAACAAACGGCCTCACTTTCGAGGCCGTTTATTTTATGTGATTTAACATAGAGCAGCTTAGCAAAAATTAACTTTTTGTTACGATCTTCTAACTTGAATATTTTAAAATTAATCCTATTTTTGTAAAATAATCATTTTAATTTGGTAGATGATAGAGAATACAGAAAACTATCTTGATGATGATGCGTTTACTTTTGTAAGTCGATTCGAAGAAATGATTAAGGCGAAAACGCTTTACTATTTTGATGTTCACGAATTTGAAAGCATCATTGATTACTACATTGAGAAAGGCGATCTTTCCCAGGCAGTAAAGGTGTCGAATATTGCCAACCGGCAACATCCTGGAGCTATTTCTCTTCAAATTAAAAAAGCTCAGGTATTAATCAACAGAGATCAACACCTTGAAGCGCTTTCGATTCTAGAAAAAATACAAGCCATTGAAAGTTCGAACAAAGAGATTCTATTGCTTAAAGGAAATATCTATAATCATTTGCAAAAGTACGATCTTGCCAAAGAACAGTTCGATGAAGCTTTAGAAATAAGCTCTGAAAACCGTGAAGATTTACTTTTTAGAATCGCCATTGCTTTTGAACAACTTAGTCAGTTCGATTTTGCCATTGACTATCTCGAAGAAGCTCTGGAAATGGATGAAGAAGATTCTGAAGTTCTTTTTGAATTGGGTTATTGCTATGAAAAAATCGGCGAAGACTATCAAAGCATAGCTGCCTATGACGCATTTTTGGATCTCAATCCATTCTCTGACAATGCCTGGTACAATATAGGAATTGTTTATAACCGCTTGGGAAATTTTTCAAAAGCCGTTGAAGCCTACGATTATACTCTTGCTATTAACGACCAACACAGCAAGGCTTACTTTAACAAAGCCAATGCTTTAGCCAATCAGGGACTTTTTGAAGAAGCCATAAAAAGCTATACCGAATACTTGGAATTTGATGACAATCATGCCTCAACCTATTCTTATATTGGAGAGTGTTTTGAAAAACTTGACGAATACGAACAAGCTTTAATCAACTACGAAACAGCCATCAAAACAGATGAGAACCTATCAGATCCATGGTTTGGAATGGGATTAATTCTCATGTATCAGGATAAAATAGATGAATCACTGGTTTATCTGGAAAAAGCCAAAAGCCTTGATGACACAAATTCAGATTATTGGTTCGCCTTAGGATCAGCATATGCCAGAGCCAATTCACCTCAAAAAGCAGTTCATGCCTTTCGGGAAGCTATTGAATTGGATCCCTTCGACACAACTTATCCTATTACACTAGCCGAATACTATCATCAAAACGAAAACGAAGAAACAGCTATTGATGTATTGCTCGAGAGTTTACACCAAACTCCAGACTGTCCGCAACTGCTAAGCAATTTGGCTGCCTACTATGCGATTACCGGAGACATTAACTCTTCGGCAATGTATATTCGCCAAGCCATAGATATCGATTCAGAAAACATCAATGATATCTTTCTTCAATTTCCCGAATTAAAAGAAAACAAACGCTTTACCGACCTTATTCAAACAAACTTATAATTGCATTTCCCTTACGCAATGCAATCTCAACAAAACAAACTATGCCCCGAAATTTAAAAGACTACCTTCTAATTTCCTTAAAAGGAATGGGAATGGGAGCTGCCGATGTTGTTCCTGGAGTTTCAGGAGGAACAATTGCCTTTATTACTGGAATCTACGAAGAATTGATTAACAGCATAAAATCAATTAATGGTAGTGCCATTAAATTAATACTGCAATTGAAAATTAAAGATTTTTGGAAAGCCATAAACGGCAACTTTCTTTCTGCGCTAACATTTGGAATATTTGTCAGTTTTTTATCGCTTGCAAAGCTTATTAAATACTTTTTAGCTGAACAACCAATTCTTATATGGTCTTTCTTTTTTGGCTTAATCGTAGCATCTGCTATTGTAATCGCAAAAAAAATAACAGAATGGAAACTGCGAACCATCATCGCTCTTTTTCTCGGTATTGCCATTGCCTATTTTGTAACGGTTGTAACTCCAGCCGAAACACCAAGCTCTTATTGGTTTCTATTTTTATCGGGAGCTTTGGCCATTTGCGCCATGATTCTTCCTGGTATTTCAGGAGCATTTATCCTGCTTCTTTTGGGCAAATACGAATTTATCTTAAATGCTATTAGCTCCTTTAAGCTGGATGTTATTGCTATTGTAGGGGCTGGCGCCGTTATTGGTCTTTTGAGCTTCTCGAATTTACTAAGCTGGTTACTGAAAAAATACCATAACATGACCATCGCTTTGCTTGCTGGATTCATGATCGGATCCCTAAACAAAGTTTGGCCCTGGAAAGAAACTGTTTCTACATTTATAGACCGACATGGAATCGAAAAACCTCTTCTTCAGGCAAATATTCTTCCCAATACTTTTGAACAAATACTCGGGCAGGATTCTGAATTGATTTTTGCTATTGTTTTGGCTATTGCCGGATTTCTGCTCATCTGGATAATGGAAAAATTCTCACCAGAATCAAAATCGAACTAATATGGACACATTTGCAATTCTGGGTTTTCCTTTACGACACTCTTTTTCGAAACAATATTTTACCGACAAATTTGCAGAAGAAAATCTCGATGCCAACTTTCTTAATTTTGAGTTGTCAAGTATTCAAGAACTTCCCAACACTCTAAAAAAGTACAGTAATCTAAAAGGATTTTGCATTACTATTCCATACAAACAGGAAGTCATGCAATTTCTTGATGAAATTGATCCGCTAGCCAAGCGAATTGGTGCTGTTAATTCGGTTCAAATCATCCGCGAAAACAATGAAATAAAAATGGTTGGATACAATACTGATATTTATGGCTTTACCGAATCGCTAAAAGTTTTTTTGGCCGGAACAAAACCCAAAGCTTTAATTTTAGGGACTGGTGGTGTTTCCAAAGCTGTAGCCACTGGTTTTGAAGAAATGGGCATCGAATACCAATTTGTTTCCCGAAAAGCTTCAGAAAAATGCATCAGCTACAAGATGCTGACTCCCGAAATAATGAACAAATACCATTTACTGGTTAACTGCACACCTTTGGGCACTTTTCCAAAAAACGATACTTGTCCTGATATTCCTTATCACCTACTTAGTGCAAATCATTTTTTATACGACGTTGTGTACAATCCTGCTGAAACTCTTTTTATGAAAAAAGGGAAAGACCAAGGAGCCAAAATTCACAACGGACTAAAAATGCTTCATCTTCAGGCAGAAAGAAATTGGGCCATTTGGAATCAAAGGTAGATCTTTATACATAATAAAGAACACATCAATTCTCCCATTTTATGGATAGAATTTAAAAGAAGAAGAGAAAAACCTGTCATTATGGTTTTTTTCTTTCTTGTGTTCATTTCAAAAAAAACTTCTCTCCGTCTTTGCAAACGCCCTCTCCAATTTCATTCTCTATTGTCAATAGCATTCAAGCAAAGCTGCTGCAAGCTATCCTTCCATTTTGATTCTAAACTTACTTTTTATAAATTCAATTCTATAATACATAAACTACAGAAACAAGGGAACTGCACATTGACTTAACCAAACGAATCAAGAAATCAGAATCAATATTTAATCTGCACACCTACTAAAATTGCCAGATGACAAATAAACAGGACGCAATACAGCAACTCATCAAAAGGCAGAATGACCTTTCAAGCAAACAGGAGAAGCTGAGCATGGAAATTCACGATTTACGAAATAAAATCAAGGAATTACAGCAGAATGAAAACCAGGGAACTGACGAGAATAAAATCGCCGCAGGTCAGACACAATTGCTCCAATCCAAATCGAAAAGTAAATCCATTCCTGTTGATAGCTCTCATTTTGATACTCAACAATTAATCGCAGATAAACCTAAAAAGGTTCAAAAATCCACAAAATCAGATTGGGAACGATTTATTGGCGAAAATCTCATCAATAAAATTGGGATTGCCATCACCATCATTGGAGTTGGAATAGGCACTAAATATTCAATTGACAACGAATTAATCACCCCCTTAACCCGAATCATATTGGGTTATCTAACTGGACTTATTCTGCTGTTTGTGGGTATTCGTTTGAAACCCAAATACGAAAGCTACAGTGCCGTTTTGGTAAGCGGGGCCATAACAATTATGTATTTCCTTACCTACTTGGGCTACAGTTTCTACGATCTTTTTCCGCAGACACTAGCCTTTGTTCTTATGCTCATTTTTACCGTTTTCACTGTATTTGCCGCCTTCAACTACAACCGGCAAGTAATCGCACACATCGCTTTGGTTGGAGCCTATGCTGTCCCATTTTTGCTTAGTGATGATTCGGGAAAAGTAGGAGTTCTTTTTACCTATATGACCATTATTAATTTGGGAATTCTTTTCATTGCCTTTAAAAAGTATTGGAAAGAATTGCACTACACCTCCTTCTTTTTTACCTGGCTGATTTTTTTCTCGTGGTTTGTCACCAAATTCGAGGTCAATGAACATGTTATGCTCGCCAGTGTATTTCTTATTGTCTTTTTCGCACTCTTTTATTTGCTCTTCCTCGCGTATAAATTGATTCGAAAAGAAAGCTTTAACAGGAGCAACTCACTTCTTCTGCTATCCAATTCCTTTATCTTCTACGGAATTGGTTATGCACTTCTGTTGCGTCTGGAGCAGGGAACCAGTTACCTGGGACTATTTACTCTTGGCAACGCAATTGTTCACAGCATTGTGAGCCTCATTATCTACAAACAAAAATTAGCCGACAAAAATATATTCTATTTGATCTCAGGTCTGGTGTTGATCTTCACAAGCATTACATTTCCGGTGCAACTCGATGGCAATTGGGTAACCCTACTATGGGCGTGCGAAGCCGTTCTACTATTTTGGATTGGACGAAACAAAAAAGTAGTTATTTACGAGGCTCTGTCCTTTCCTCTGATGATACTCGCATTTTTTAGTATTCTGCACGATTGGGCTTTAGTTTACAATTCGTACGATGCCACTGATCCTTCAACAAGGATGACTCTTTTTCTAAATGTTAATTTTATGAGTTCTGTACTTTGCTCAGTCGCCTTTTTTCTGATTAATAGACTTAATAGCAATCCTCAAAATCCCAGTTTACTGGCATCATGGATCAAAACCACTAAAATATTATCCTATCTTATCCCAGGCATCCTAATTTTTACAGCCTACTTTTCGATCCGTTTAGAGATTTCCAATTATTGGCATCAGCTTCTTACCGATTCGGTTATCAATATTCAGCCCGATGGTGAAAACTACACGAAATACTTTAAGAATACCGATTTATTTTTTTTCAAAGGCATCTGGATCATCAATTACTCCCTTCTATTTTTCGCTTTACTGGCCATTCTTAACATCAAAAAAATAAAGAATAAAAAGATAACCTACCTGAGCTTTGGACTTGCTGCCACTACTATTTTTATATTTCTTAGTCAGGGTTTATACTCGTTTAGCGAACTACGTGAAAGCTACCTAAGTCAAGAACTTTCAGAATATTACCATCGAAATCAATTCAACCTAATCATCAGGTATGTTTCGATAATTTTTGCAGGCATTTCACTTAGCGCTATTTACTTTCAGGTAAAAAAGCAACTCAACACCAAACTCTATTTCATTGCCTTTGATGCCCTACTTTTCATCTCATTGGTATGGGTACTCAGCAGCGAACTCATTAATTGGATGAGCATTACTGGAGCTTCTCAATTGTACAAACTAGGCTTAAGTATCCTATGGGGCTCTTACTCCTTACTGCTGATTATTTATGGCATTTGGAAACATAAAAAGCATCTGCGAATTGGAGCCATTAGCTTATTTGCACTCACATTAGTCAAACTATTTTTTTACGACATATCGCAACTTAGCACCATCTCAAAAACCATTGTATTTGTTTCTCTTGGAATCTTACTCTTAATTATTTCGTTTTTGTACAACAAATACAAAAGCAATATTTTAGAAGAAGCTAATGGTGAGATAAATTAAATGCATTAAGAAACTTAGCTTGCAAAACTCAAATTCATGAAAACAAGAATCTGTGCTATCCTATTTTTTTTCATTTGTGCCAATTCATTTGGACAAATTAAAGACTTCGATTACCAAAGAGAGATTATTGGTGTAACAAATCAATGGCATAAGATTGAACTTCCTAATGAAATATTCGCTAAACTATCGCTGGATTTAACAGATTTGAGAATCATTGGAATTACGGCGAATCAAGATACCATTGAGGCACCCTACCTTATTCAAACAACAAAAAACAAACCAATTATTAAAGAACTAGATTGTCAGTTACTCAATCAATCCTATCATGAAAATGAGTATTTTTTTACACTAAAGGTTCCCACAAAAAGCTCGGTAAACCACATTCAATTGAATTTTGAGCAAAAGAATTTTGATTGGAGAATTAAGATTCAGGGCAGTCATGATCAACAAAATTGGTACACACTCGTAAATAATTACCGAATTTTAGCCATTCAGAACGATCAGAACAGCTACCAGTATACAGAGTTAAACTTCCCCAAAGCTGACTATTTGTACTATAGAATCACTATTACTAGTGAAGAAAAACCCGTACTTGCAAGTGCAAAAATTTCACTAAGCGATCTGGAAATTGGAAAATACCAAAGTTATCCCATCAAAAAAATTCATCAATCTAACAACAAAAAGAAACAGGAGAGCGTAATTGATATAGATTTAGAATTCCCTGTTTTGCTAAGCGATTTGCAAATTAATATCAAATCAAATTTCGATTACTACCGCAACTGCCGCATTTTATATGCGCTTGATAGCATTCAAACTGAAAAAGGCTGGACACAAAACTACCAAAGCATTGCTACGGGCATTTTAAATTCCTTCGAAAAAAACACATTCCAATTTGACGCTATCTGGACCCAACATCTAATTCTTCGCATTGACAATCAGGACAACCAACCTCTACAAATACAAAGTATTACAGCTAAAGGATATCACTACGAACTAATAGCTCGCTTTACAAATACCGCCCACTATTTTTTATGCTATGGAAACCAAAAACTCTCCAATCCACAGTACGACTTAGCTCATTTTACGAACAAAATACCTAACTCAATCTCCAAACTTGAATTAGGTTCTGAACAACAAATAAAATCTGATGACCTAAACGTTACGGAACCGCTATTTATCGATAGTAAATTCCTATGGGTCCTCCTCGGAGTCATTATCGTTATTCTAATTGTTTTTACCCTGCAGCTGATGAAAAAGTCGGAAAAAGAAACAAAAAAGTAATCTTTTTCATAGTATACCCTTGCTCTAAAAGAAATACCAACATTTGGCAAACAATGGAAAAAAACAAGCAGTTTCCGCTTCCCTCCTAAACAGTTAATTTAATGGAGTTTTTCTCTGCCCAAAGAAAAACTACCCAATAAAAATTCCCTTCTAATTCGCGAAATTATAGGACATAACTAAACGTTTACTCCTCTTTTAATTCCCTGCAAAAAAGTCTCCCAACAAAAGTTACCAACCGATTCTCAAATAAGAATCAACCAAAGCCACTAAAGAACATTTATGTGAAAAAACACCTTTAGAATTTACATAAATGTAAGTTTTATGAATCCGTCAACCTTCTTAAATAAAGCTTTAGTTATTATATATCAATATTTTGCACAAGCAAAACAAGGGATCTATTTTGAGTGGCACGTTATCTGCAATAAGCATATCGCCGTTATATTCAAATGATATACAGGGAATCTACTTTATACCTACTAAATAAATCTACAATGAAAAAAATTATTCTATGCATTGCTGTATTTGCGTCCATTCTTGTTGCCTGCGAAGATGAAGAAACAGCTACAATAATCAGTCAAGGAGATTATCCTGTTAAAGAATATTACCTGGAGCGTGACCCAAAAGTGAATGTTTGGGGAGCGGGAATGGACTTTATTCATAGCGAATGTTCCTTATCTAAAACAGATTTAGATTATGAATATATGACCGACAGTTCCGATTTTTCTTACGACATCAAGTTCTACATCGTAAAAGCCTACTACTACGACGACAATGGTGATTTGCAAAATGAAGGTTGCCCAGCCATGCTTCTTTCCGAAGAGACGAAAGCTTGTAAAATGGGCGAAGGGGTTAGTTATTTCGATTCCCTGACCCTTGTAACTGAGGATATGATAAGCTTATTAGAGAATGATCCTGCAATAGATTACAGCCTGTACAAAGATGAAACAACAGGCTTTTACGACCAAGAATCACTCTATACTGCTTTGGATAGCTGCATCATTGGTCAGAGTTTTAGAAGCGATATACTTGTCGTTCCCGATGGAATGACCGAAGAAGAAGTACAGGCTGTTTATTTGGTAAAAACCAAAGAAGGAGGATATGCTAAATTTATGATGAAGGAATACAAACCCGATGCACCCAACCAAAAGCAGAGTTTGGTTCGATGGCAGGTTATTAGCGAATAACAAAAAAACGGACACCATTTAGTCAGAACCTTCTTTACCTACTCCCTTTTACCGATTAACCAGAAAAAATGAATCACTTCCTAGTTTGTCTATTATGTGCTTTTGTGAGCCTACCTGTTTTTGCACAAAAAAAACTGCAAGGAAAGATTGTGGACGAAAATGGCAATGGCATCTGTTTTGCAACACTTTCCACTCCTTCGGGAGCTGCAAGCAGTAGCGATTCCCTAGGGCACTTTAGCTTGTACATTCCCGTTGATGAAGAAGTGAGTACTATAAAAGTTCAATCGGTAGGCTATGGGGCAAATATTCTGACCATTAGGGGAAATCAAAAAAATATAAGTATTCAACTCGAAAAAAATTTTTTCGCCATTGATGAAGTAGCTGTTGTCGCTCATCAAAGCATAGAAAGTAAAAGCAATGTTTCAGCCTTTACAACCGATAAAAAGGAGATGTCGCAATTAAATCCCCAAAATGTAAATCAGGTGTTACAAACAAAATCGGGTTTCACAAACAAATCGGGCTATCAATCTCCTATGACCTTACGAGGAATGTCGGGCAAACGAATTTTAGTCTTGCGCAACGGAAACCGTCGTTTTAGTTCCTATCCTGCCGGGGTAATGTCGCACACCATTAACATTTACGACTTGGAACGCATCGAGGTGGAAAAAGGAGCTTCATCGGTAATTTATGGAGCTGGAGCCATGGCGGGAATTATCAATTTAATTGACAAATCGCCCTTCAAACAAAACGGATTAAATGCAAAACTTAGCACAGGTTATGGCAGTGTGAATCAAGAAAAAAATTTACTGGCCTGTGGTGGCTGGAGCAATGGAAAAGCCGCCGTAAAAACAGGCTTCCGTTATCGGGATGCCGAAAACTTCGCCTATCCGGATGGTAGCATCGCCGAAAATAGTTTCTATACCGATAAAGATTTTTTTATGACTACAGGCTACCAATTCACCAATAGTAGGCGTCTTGTTTTTAACCTCGATATTCACAATGGAGGTCTCTGGGGAAAACCTGTGGGTTTTAATGGTTCCGATTATATGAGAGTGCAAACCAGAAGTGAAAAATCAAATAACTACTCTCTGCAATATGCCTTGGGAAATGTGGGCTGGTTTAAAAATACAGAGTTTAACGCTTTTTATTCCAACGAAAGTCGCGAACTGGTTAAAAACTACTATACAGCAGCTAGCTATATGCTATCCTATGTCGAAACAACTCACTTTTCCGATTACTACTATGGAAGTCTTTTAAAAGGAAACATGAAACTAAGCGAGAAATACCAACTAACTATAGGAAGTGAATTTTACAGTTTTCACGTATCAACACCTACCGATGTAATCGATTATATTGAATCTCTCTCCTATGAAAATAGAGTAAGCCAAAATGCCCGATCTCATACGGTTGGAATTTTTGCACAGAATGACATACAAATCAACAAAAAAGTAAAACTAACGGCTGGTTTACGCTATAATTATGCCACCGTTTTCGAAGGCGATGTGTACAGCGAAGATCAGAAAAATGAACAAGAGGAAGCAAAACATGCAGTAAGTGGAAACATTGCTACAATAATTACTCTAGGAAAAAAATTGAAACTAAAACTAAACGTCGCTCGCTCATTTCGAATGCCAGAAACCACCGAATTGTACACCGACAACTATACCTCAAATGGAGTATTATATGGTAATCCAGATCTAAAGCCTGAATATTGCTATAGTTTTGATGCCAGCTATCTATTCCGATCTGAACAATTTGAATTTGAAGTAAGTCCGTTTTTATGGCTCATGAGTGACATGATTAGCAAAGAAGAAATTTACGGTTTACCCGGAACAAATTACACCTATGTAAATATTGGCAAAACCCGCTTATTTGGTGGCGAAACATCTGTAAAAATAAAGCTCTCTAAACTGTTCCGTATTGATGATAAACTTAGCATTAGAACTGGATTTGCTTACCTGAACGGAACCGACATTACAGACTCACAATTTGCTTTCGACAAGGGAACACCTCTGGATTATGTGCCACCTTTTAATGTGAAATCGGATATTAGCTACTCTTGCCCATTACGCAAAAAGTTTCAACTCGAGTGTGCCCTACGTTCCATTTTCTATTCAGAGCAGAAAAGATTGGGAGAATCAACCTTCGCGACTCCTGCCTATTTTGTAATGGGTTGTAATATTGGTTTATCCCTGCCAAATGCAAAAACCAAACCTTCTTTCAATATTGCTATAAACAACCTCTTAAATAAGAAATACTACTGTTACCAATCGTACTTACCTAGCGAAGGACGCGATTTCAGACTTTTTCTCACATTTAACTTTTAGCTCCATGCAATTACATAAATATACCATAGCAGCTCAAATCTCTCGTTTTATGGAAATAAAAAACATAGAATGAAGAAATAAAATCCCCTAAAATATGTCTTTACCCCACTAAAAAAGAACAGTCAATAAAATTGCTTTTCAATACCATAAATCCCTTGAATTATGAAACATCTTTTTCTATTCCTTCTAATTTTTACATCGACACTATGCCAAGCCAAAACCATTACCGATATGGCAGGACGAAAAGTTAGCATTCCGGAAACTATTGAACGCATATTGCCCTACGATGCAAAAACCTCCATCTTACTATTCCCAGTAGCTTCCGAAAAAATGATTGCTCGAGCCTTTCTTCCTGGCAGTAAACACCACCACTTCATAGCCGATGCATACAATCAACTTCCTCAGGTCGATCTTAAAAATATTGAATCTGTTTTAATTAGCAATCCGCAAATTATTATCGCAGGAGCCTATATTGGTTCAGATAGTTACGATAGATTTGAGAAAATGCAACACAGAACACACATTCCAATTCTGATCATCGACCTAAATATTAACAAATTAGATTCCAGCTACTTATTTTTAGGAAAACTATTGGACACAAAGGGAAAATGCAAGCAATGTTCCGCATTTCTTCAAAACACCTATCGCAACACCCAAACTCTTATAAAAGAAAATCCACTTTCAAATACAAGTGTTTACTATACCCTGGGCAATTCGGGCTTACTAACCGACCCATCGGGTTCGAAACACAGCGAAGTACTCGACTATTTACAACTTAACAATGCCGCCAAAGTTGCAATTCCAACGGGTGGACATGCCAATGTAAATCTGGAACAAGTTCTTGAGTGGAATCCTGATTATATATTTGCGGCTGGATTTAAAAACGACAACAATGCATTCGCACAAATTACAACGAGTAAAAATTGGGAAAGTATCTCGGCCGTAAAAAATGCACATGTTTATAAAGTACCAACTCAACCCTTTGGCTGGTTCGATCATCCACCATCAATAAACCGAATTCCAGCTATTATTTGGTTAAGTAATCTTTTCTATAAAATGCCTGCAAAAAAAGTTCAGGAACAAGTACAGCTCTTTTATCAACTATTTTATGGGTATGAACTTAGCGAAAACGAATACCTGTCACTAATTCAATAAAATGCACAAAAGATCCTATCTATCCATCTTCATCATCCTGAGTTTATTTAGCATGATTTTAAGCCTATCCTCCTTATTGATAGGGAGATATAGCATATCCATAAATGACTTATTCCTGTGTATTGAATCGTACTTTATACCCCAAAAAGAAATGACAACACCCATAAAAACAGTTTTAGTTGACATTCGACTGCCCCGAATTGCAGCGGCTTTTCTAGTGGGTGGTACTCTCTCCATTACCGGAGCTACCTATCAGGGTATGTTTCGAAATCCCATGGTATCTCCCTCCATTTTGGGCGTATCTGCTGGAGCTGGTTTTGGAGCTGTGTTGGCAATTCTTCTTTCTTTTAATGCTTTTATGCTGCAGCTTTCAGCTTTTGCATTTGGAGTGCTGGCCGTTATTGCTGTGTACGCAATTAGTATGAGTACGGGTAAAAAACACGAAAAATGCCTTACTCTTATTCTTTCGGGCATGATTGTAGCTACTGTATTTTCAGCACTCATCTCCATGCTAAAATATGTAGCCGATCCTGATGCCACCCTTCCATCCATCGTGTACTGGCTCATGGGAGGCTTATCGGATATCGAAATGCGCGACCTGCGCTTTATAGCGTTCACAGCCATTATTGGCTTGCTCCTTTTGAGCATATCTGGCTGGAAACTTGATATGCTCTCCTTTGGTGATGAAGAAGCAAAAACAATGGGAATCAATGTAGAGAAACTACGATTTTTCGTTATTAGTATTGCTACCCTAATGACAGCTGCGGCTGTTAGCATAAGTGGAATTGTAGGTTGGGTAGGATTAGTCATCCCTCATATTTCGCGAATGCTAGTCGGATCAAAAAATGCAGTACTTCTTCCAGCATCCTTTTTTATTGGAGGATCTTTCCTACTTATTGTCGATGATTTTAGTCGTGGTATTTCAAGTCTGGAAATTCCATTAGGGATAACAACTTCGCTCATAGGAGCACCTTTTTTTATTTTTATTTTAATGAAATCTTCAAAAAAAGACTGATATGATAAAACTTACTAATTTAAGTTGTGGATACGGAAGTAAAGTCATTCTCTCTGATATCAACCTATGCATTAAAGAAGGAGAATTAACCTGTATCTTAGGAAAAAATGGAACAGGAAAAACCACCTTTTTTAAAACCATATTAGGTCTTTTACCTGCCTTAAAAGGCGAAATATTGTACAATAAGCAAATCCACCAACAATATTCCACAAAAGATATCGCCAAACTAATCAGCTATGTACCACAAGCACACGGAACGCCTTTTCCTTTTTCGGTACTCGATGTGGTTTTAATGGGTCAGTATGTTCACACATCTGGATTTTTTGGCAAACCGCAAAAACAAAATATCGAAAGAGCAATGCACTGCATCCAATCCTTGGGAATCGAAAAATTGACGCGTAAAAACTTCTCGAAAATAAGTGGCGGTGAAAAACAAATGGTGCTTATTGCCCGTGCCATGGCTCAAAGTCCAAAATTTATAGCCATGGACGAGCCAACTGCCAATTTGGATATGGGCAATAGGAGCAAAGTAATGAAACTTGCTCACCTTTTGACCGAAAAAGGCTATGGTGTTCTAATGAATACTCACCTTCCAGATCAAGCTCTGCAATTTGCCAACAAAGTTATTATGCTAAAAAACGGAGGGGTTCGCAGAATGGGAAACCCAAAGCTTGTGCTCGAATCCAATAGCCTAAGTGACCTGTACAATACTCCCATTGAATTAGTAGAAGCGTTTACTTCGAATGGTGAGTCACGCAAACTATTAGTAACCCTTTAAAACAAACAGATGATAACTGGAACAGAAAATTTGGTAAGCAGACGTGAACTTCCTATAAAACAGCAGGCATGAGCAAATTAGTAATCAGAGGAACATTTATAATTGAAACCCAGGATGGCCTTCTTGTTCACCCAAAGGTAATTGAACTACTGCGCGAAATCGATAAAACTGGCTCATTAAATTCCGCCGTTACAAGCATAGCCATGTCCTATTCCTATGCCTGGAATATAATTCAAAAAACCAATTGCCAATTGAATACCCCCTTAGTAATTACAAGACGTGGTGGCAATGGTGGCGGAATAGCCAAACTAACCCCAGAAGGGAAAAAACTACTCAATTATTGCAACAAAGTAGAAAAAGACCTGATTAAATTTGTTGGGGTGCATTCTTTACAACTAAAGGCCTAAGCAAATATACTTCTTAACCAAGAATAGACTATAAAGTCTACTCAACAATTCTTACATGTGTGAAAATCGAATGTCTATTTTAAGAGAAATTAACCTCTCTCAAAGCATTTCTAGCTGCTCGATCAACCAGAGTAAAAAAAGAGTCCATTTTATTCTTATGAGATGATTTCTGATGACCTTTCACCTTTACAATCTGACAGTTCAATAAATCTGTTATTTTATAAAATTCCTGATAGAGTTCACAATTACTTATTAGTTTACCACTTTTGGAACGATAGTCATTTTTCTCCAAACAATCTCTCCTGCCTAATAAACCTACAATATTCTGAGAGTCGGTACAAACGATCACATGCTCCTTCCTCTTTTCGAATTTTACCAGCGCGTGCAATAAAATCTGCAATTCCAATTTAGTCGACGAAGTATTTTCGAATTTCTTCACTTGCACCAGATTTTTAGCTTCCTCAGCAGAAGTAGCATGATCTTCTATAAGGAGAAAAGCACCAAAACCCATCCCCGATTGAGGGTGTACACTTCCATCTGTAAACAAGTAAATTTTATCAGACATCTTCTCTTTTTATGTCTTTTGGATACTCAATTTCGGTGAGAAACAAAGCATGTCCTGGAACAGAAGTTCCTGCCTTAGAACGATTTTTGCACTCAATAACTTGTCGAAAAGCAGTCAAATCCATTTTTCCTCGTCCAACTTCCACCAAAGTACCCACTATGGCACGCACCATATTTCGCAAAAATCGATCGGCTTTAATGGTGAAAACCAATTCATCGGCATTCTCAGACCATTCTGCTTTTGCAATCTTGCAATTATTGGTTTTCACATCGGTGTGCAATTTGCTAAAACTGGTAAAATCAATGTAGTCAAATAAGATTTTAGCCGCCTCATTCATTTTAGCAATGTCCAAACTATGTTGAATTTTCCAGTGCGTTTCGCTTCGAAAAGGATTCTTCTCCTTAGTAATTCGATACTGATAGGTTCTGGAAATGGCATCGAAACGAGCATGCATATCATTATCCACTCTGAAAATTTCATGAATCGCAATGTCCTTAGACAAAAAACGATTCAATTTAAAACATAACTTTTCTCCATCAAAGCAAAAGCTTTCCTCCAACTCAAAATGCGCCATAAAATCGCTGGCATGCACTCCTGTATCGGTTCGTCCGCAACCAACTACATTAATTTTTTGGTTTAAAACAGTTGACAATGCCTTATTCAATTCTTCTTGAATACTATTGGCATTGGGTTGTATCTGCCAACCATGGTAGTTCGTTCCTTTGTAACTTAAATGGATAAAATATCGCTTCTTCAAATCCTAATCATTTTCAAATTCACGCCAAAAGTACGCATTTTTAGCAAGTCCGAAAATGAAAAAACTCTGTAAATAAAGAATTGCCAACATATCTCTTGTCTCTTTTTATTTCATACTTTTTACTTACAATCAGAAACTCCCAACAATCATTAACACTTTTTAACGACAATGCATTTTCAAACAAGCATCAAAAATTTATCTTTGTAGATGTTTCTGAAAAATCAGAACTTTTTTATGTAAATATTTCAAGTAATTAAATATATTTCTAATGATCCAAACAGTTGATATCAAAGAACTAAATGAACGTATCCAAAGAGAAAGTTCCTTTGTGGATATGATTTCTATGGAAATGAACAAAGTTATTGTTGGTCAAAAGCACCTTGTAGAAAGCTTATTGATTGGTTTACTTTCCAATGGGCACATATTATTAGAAGGAGTTCCCGGACTAGCTAAGACGCTTGCAATTAACACTCTGGCAACCACAATCGAAGCTGATTTTAGTCGTATTCAGTTTACACCCGATTTGTTACCTGCCGATTTGTTGGGTACGATGATTTACAGCCAGAAAAAAGAAGAATTTGTGGTGAAAAAAGGACCTATCTTCGCCAACTTTATTCTTGCAGATGAAATTAACCGTGCTCCTGCAAAAGTTCAGGCTGCCCTACTTGAAGCCATGCAGGAACGCCAAATTACCATTGGAGATAACACCTATAAATTGGAAGAACCATTCCTGGTAATGGCAACTCAAAATCCAATCGAACAAGAAGGAACTTATCCTTTGCCAGAAGCTCAGGTCGACCGTTTTATGCTTAAAGTAGTCATCAACTATCCTAAAAAAGAGGAAGAGCAAGTAATTATGCGTCAGAATCTTTTGAAAGCATTCCCAAAAGCAAGCCAAATCCTAAAACCAGAAGACATCAACAAAGCACGCGATGTGGTGAAAGATGTGTATATGGATGAAAAAATTGAAAAATATATTGTCGACATCATCTTTGCAACTCGTTTCCCTTCCGATTACGGTTTGGAGCAATTTAAAGACATGATTGCCTTTGGAGGTTCGCCTCGTGCAAGTATTTCTTTGGCTTCTGCAGCTAAAGCTTATGCCTTTATCAAACGAAGAGGATATGTTATTCCCGAAGATATTCGTGCCGTTTGTCACGATGTTTTGCGTCACCGAATCGGATTAACTTACGAAGCTGAAGCAAACAACATTACCAGCGAAAATATCATAAGTGAAATCTTGAATACCGTTGAAGTTCCTTAGTAATTATAAATTAGTAATTGTTAATTAATAATTATTCATTCGTAATTAAACTATGGATACAAACGAATTATTAAAACGGGTTAGGCAAATTGAGATCAAAACCAGAGGTCTTTCCCGAAATATTTTTGCCGGGGAGTATCATTCCGCCTTTAAAGGACGAGGAATGACTTTCAGTGAGGTTCGGGAATACCAATATGGCGATGACATCAGAAATATCGATTGGAATGTAACGGCTCGTTACAACCAACCTTACGTTAAACTTTTCGAAGAGGAACGTGAGTTAACCGTTATGCTGATGATTGATGTGAGTGGTTCCCGTGAATTCGGAACCATTTCGAAATTGAAGAAAAATCAGATTACCGAGATTGCTGCAGTATTGGCATTTTCAGCCATTCAAAACAACGATAAAATTGGGATGATCTTTTTTTCCGATACCATTGAAAAATTTATTCCTCCGAAAAAAGGAAAATCTCATATTCTGCGAATCATTCGTGAGTTAATCGATTTTAAACCAGAACATCGTAATACAGATATCTCTAGTGCACTCCGTTACCTCACTCAGGTGATTAAAAAACGTTGTACCACTTTTGTGATATCCGATTTTATTGATAATGATTTTGAGAATGCCTTAACCATTGCCAATAAAAAACATGATATTGTGGCTCTGAAAATTTACGACAAACGTGAAATGGAAATTCCGTCCATCGGTTTGATTAAAGTTAAAGATGCAGAATCGGGTGAGTACAGTTGGATCGATACTTCGAACAAAAAAGTACGAGAAAACTATGCCAAATGGTGGAGCAATAACGAGATACTGGTGACCGAAACCTTTAAAAAATCAGGTGTAGATGTTGCAAATATCAGCACCGACCAAGATTACGTAAGGTCTTTAATTGGCTTATTTAAACGAAGAGGACACTAAATACAAGAGGTAGAAAACTATGACAAATAAAATTGACATCCTCAACAGTAGAATCGCAAAAGCACTTTTCGCTTTTGTGATTCTATTGGGAACTACTTTATCCTCCTTCTCGACCTTTGCGCAGGAAGATGAAAAAGGGATTAAATACGGAGTACAACTTGATACCAACATGATTGCCATTGGCGATCAGATTAATCTTTTGCTAAGCGTTGAACAGCCCAAAGACCTGAGAATAGAATTTCCGGTTTTTTCAGATAGTATTGGTTCCACTGTTGAAATCATTAAACAATTTCCGCAGGATACAGTTCCCATGGAAAATGGAAAGCTTAAAGTGAATAAAAACTTTCTGATTACCTCTTTCGAGGATGGTGTTCACAAAATGAATCCTTTCGAATTTAAAATTCACAAGGATGATTTAATGAAAATCATTCGAACTGATACTCTTTTTTTAGGCGTTAAAACATTCGATATTGATACTACAAAAGCCAATTTCGACATTGTAATGCCAATCGAAACTCCCATTTCTTTTTCCGAAATTGCTCCCTGGTTATTCGGAGGTTTACTTGCAGTAGCAATAATTGTTCTAGTAATCATCTATTTGCGAAAACGGAAAAAAAACCAGCCATTGTTTGTAAAAGCAAAACCTGCCGAACCTGCTCACGTGATTGCTTTGCGCAAACTCGATGAAATAAAAAAGCAAAAGCTTTGGGAAACAGGAAAAGTGAAAGAGTTTCATTCCGAATTAACCGATACTATTCGATTCTATTTGGATGAACGTTTCCATCTGTCGACACAAGAATCAACAACCGACGAAATTTTAGAAGCCACTAAATCTGTTGATACAGATTCCGAATGGAAAGAAAATTTAAAGGAAATTCTAGAGCTTGCAGATTTAGCAAAATTCGCAAAATTAACTCCTCTTCAGGATGAAAACGAACGGAGTTTGAAATATGCCTACAAGATTATAGAAACAACAGTCGTAAATGTCTCGCCTCCTGAAGAAAAAGAGGAAACGACATCAAAAGAGACAATAAAGGAAGAAAAGTAAACTTTGAAAATACAAAGTATGAGTTCTATACAATTTGCAAATCCTGAATATTTCTACCTGCTTTTATTTTTACTGCCATTAATTGCATGGTACGTATTAAAAGATAAAAATGCACATGCAAGCATTCAGGTATCAACTTTAAAAGGCTTTCAAGCGAGTGCTAAAACCTACAAATACTACTTACGACATGCATTATTTGCCTTTCGTGTTTTAGCCATTGCATTTTTAATAATTGCACTTGCTCGTCCACAATCGAGTAACAACTGGGAAAATGTAACTACCGAAGGAATCGACATTGTAATGTCGCTGGATATTTCGAGTAGTATGCTTGCCCGTGACTTTGAACCCGATCGACTAGAAGCTGCAAAAGAGGTGGCCATCAATTTTATTACTGGTCGCGAGGACGATAAAATTGGCTTGGTAATTTTTAGCGGAGAAAGTTTCACGCAATGTCCGCTAACCACCGACCACGCCGTTTTAATCAATCTGTTTAAGGATATTGAGAGTGGTATGATTGAAGATGGTACAGCCATCGGCCTTGGACTAGCCAATGCGGTGAATCGATTAAAAGATAGCAAATCGAAATCGAAAGTAGCCATTCTTTTAACCGATGGAGTGAACAACCAGGGCGAAATTGCTCCGCTTACTGCAGCCGAACTAGCAAAAACCTTTGGCATTAGAGTGTACACAGTTGGAATTGGAAGTATGGGAACTGCTCCCTACCCTGTTCAAACAGCTTTTGGAATCAGCATGAGAAACATGCCGGTTAAAATTGATGAAGAGGTATTACAACAAATTGCAGATATGACCGGTGGACAATATTTTAGAGCTACCGATAACAATAAACTAAAAGCAATTTACGAAGAGATAGACAAATTAGAAAAAAGTAAAATTGAGGTCAAACAGTACAGTACAAAAAGCGAAGAGTATCTCATCTTTGCCTTACTAGCCTCTCTATT
Source organism: Labilibaculum sp. (assembly GCF_041595635.1). Taxonomy (GTDB): domain Bacteria; phylum Bacteroidota; class Bacteroidia; order Bacteroidales; family Marinifilaceae; genus Labilibaculum. The sequence continues at coordinate 30,729 of NZ_JBFHJW010000018.1, read as the reverse complement.
TTTACTACTTGAAATTGCTTTACGGAATTCCATTTTAAGAAACATTCCGTAATTGATATTAATTGAACGCAGAAAATCATTGAACAATGAATCAATTTCGTTTTGATCAACCCGATCTTCTATACTTATTTCTGATACTTCCAATTCTTGGAATTTTATATTGGATTAGCTATTCAAGAAAAAAGAAAGCTCTAGCCGAGTTTGGTGAGATGAACATCATCTCACAATTGATGCCTTACGCATCATTTACCCGACCCTTTTATAAATTTGGAATTCTTGTACTGGCCCTTAGCTTTATCATTATTGGTCTTGCCGGCCCTCAATTTGGATCCAAACTACAAACCATCAAAAGAAAAGGAGTAGAAATTGTAATAGCTTTGGATGTTTCCAATTCCATGATGGCTCAGGACATTCAGCCCAACCGCCTTGAACGAGCAAAACGAGCCATTTCAAAAATGGTTGACAAGTTGAACAATGACAAAATTGGTTTGATTGTATTTGCTGGAGAGGCTTACACTCAACTACCAATTACTACCGATTACTCATCGGCAAAGTTATTCCTTTCTTCCATAAGTACTGATATTGTTCCGATACAAGGGACTGCCATTGGTGCAGCCATTAATCTGGCCGCCAAAAGTTTCACTCCCGATAGCGAAGCCAGCAAAGCAATTATTGTAATTACTGATGGAGAGAACCACGAAGATGATGCCATTTCAGCAGCCCAATCGGCTTTAGAGCAAGGAATTATTGTTCACACCATTGCCATGGGATTGCCTGAAGGTGCGCCTATTCCTAAAAGTAGCGGCTCTAGCGATTTTAGAAGAGATGAAAACGGCAACATTGTAATTTCAAAATTAGACCAGCAAATGGTCGAACAAATTGCAACTGCTGGAGGAGGAAAACCTGTTATTGCAAACAATACAACAACTGGATTAAATGCTCTTTTTTCTGAAATTAATAAAATGAATAAAACCGAACTGGAACAAAAAGTATATGCAGCCTACGACGAAAAATTTCAATTATTTATCGCCATCGGTTTGCTCCTTCTTTTTCTTGAATTTTTAGTTTTAGAACGTAAAAATCGACATTTGAAGGACATCAATTTGTTTAAACCATCAAAATAGAACCGAATTCTGATTATTATGAACAAATATATACCATTATTCATAGCTTTACTGGGCCTTATTACTTATGACGCCACAGCACAAAAGGAAAGAAAATTTATCCGTAACGGAAATGATCTTTTTGAAGGAAATGAATACGAAAATTCTGAAGTGGAATATAGAAAAGCTTTGGATAAAAAAATCAACTCCTACGAAGCTGGCTTTAACTTGGGCGATGCCTTGTACAAGCAAAAAAAATACGACGAAGCCTTAAAGCAATATCAAGCATTAACAGTAAGCGAACAGGATCCTAAAAAGCTAGGCGATATTTATCACAACATCGGAAACACACTTCTGATGAATCGGAAAATTGATGAAAGTATAGAAGCCTATAAAGAATCTCTTCGTCATAATCCAAACTCGCAAGAAACCAAATACAATTTGGAGTATGCTCGCAGAATGAAGCAGAAACAAGAGGAAGAAAAAAAGAAACAGGATCAGAAACAGGATCAGAATAAAGATCAAAAAGATCAGAATAAAAAAGACCAAGACAAGAAGGATCAGAATAAACAAGATCAAGACAAGAAGGATCAGGATAAAAAAGATCAGGACAAGAAAGATCAAGAAAATCAGGAAAATAAACCTGGAGATCAAGACAAAAAGAAAGGAGATCCTGAAGAACAAGAAAGCAAAATTTCGCAACAGGATGCCAATCGCTTACTAGAAGCTCTTGAAAACGATGAAAAACAAGTTCAAGAAAAGGTTCAAAAAGCCAAAGCAGCAGCACAAAAAGCGAAAAAAACCAAAATCACAAAGGATTGGTAATTCAATCCTACTATTTGATTATTTCTATACGATTAATCAGTAAATTTGTGCGTTACGATAAACTAACAATTTATTCCCTTACGTAACAGATGAAAAAACAATATTAAACAGATGAAAAAAATACTTTTCTCTATACTTACAATCATTTTAATTTCCTCATCGGTATTTGCTGATGAAATTAAATTTACAGCCTCGGCTCCTAATGTGGTAGAAATAGGCGAACAATTTCGATTGACCTACTCTCTTAACAGCAAAGGTAAGAACATCGAAATCCCGTCGTTGGATGGTTTTAGAATTCTCATGGGACCTTCAACTTCCAGCAGCATGAGTACACAAATCATCAACGGAAAAGTAAGCTCGAACTCATCCTACTCATACACCTATGTACTTTTGGCCGAAAAAGAAGGAACTTTTAATGTGAAACCTGCCCGTATCGAGGTAGATGGTGATACGAAAACATCCAATTCGTTACAAATAGAAGTTGTTAAAGCAGATAATTCGAAAAAAAATAGCGGAACGAGTCAAACGCAAAATTCAACTTCTAGTGAAAAAATCACCGAAGACAACCTATTTGTTAAAGTAGATTTGGATCGAAAAAGCGTGTACATGGGAGAACATGTTGTGGCAACCATTAAAGTGTATACTCGACTTAATATTGCAGGATTTGGCGATTCAAAATTTCCTTCTTTCGATGGTTTCTTAAGTCAGGAAGTCCCTACTCCTGGACAAATTTCTTTACAAAGAGAAAATATAAATGGTACTATTTACAATACTGGAGTCATTCGAAAATTGATTTTATTTCCACAACACACGGGGAAAATAACCATCGATCCGTTTGAATTAGAAGTAATCATACGTCAACAGCAAGCCGCCAGAAGAAACGGCTTTTTTGATGATTTCTTTGATAATTATCAGGATATTAGAGTGCCTCGAAAAAGCAAAGCCATAAACATAAATGTAAAAGATTTCCCAAGAAACAAACCAGCCAGTTTTGATGGAGCTGTTGGTCATTTTCAACTCACAACAACTATTGATAAAGACTCGGTAAAAGCAAACGATGCTATTACCATGCGGGTAAAAATAGCTGGCAACGGGAACCTAAAACTGATAAATCCGTTGGAATTTAATTTCCCTGCTGATTTTGAAGTCTATGACCCCAAAACCCTGCAAGATCTTAAAAGTTCAGAAAGTGGAATGACTGGTTCAACAACATTTGAATACCTAATAATCCCTCGTCATGGTGGAGATTATGAGATTCCTCCTGTAGACTTCTCTTTTTTCGATCCCAAAGCAGGTATTTACAGAACACGCTCAACACCAAAATTTAACATTAAAGTAACCAAAGGGGAAGGCGATGCTGCAGGAACCATTATCAGTTCCTTTACCAAAGAACAAGTTAAATTTTTAGGAAAGGACATTCGCTTTATCAAAACCAATGACTTCACACCCCGCTTAAAAGGCGATGTATTCTTTGGAACAACTAATTTTTATTTGGCTTACCTACTTCCCTTGCTGGTTTTTATTTTTGCTTTCGTGTTCAACAGAAAACGAATTAAAGAAAATGCAGACACTGCAAAACTTAAGAACAAAAGAGCAAACAAGGTGGCTATGAGGAGATTAAAAGCAGCTGCAACCAGTTTAAAAGCAAAACAAAAAGAGCAATTTTACGATGAAATTCTAAAAGCTATTTGGGGCTACACCTCCGATAAATTAAATTTACCTTTGGAGAATCTCAACAAAGAAAACATTAGTGAAATTTTACTAGGCAAAGGGGTTGAACCCGATCTTAAAGATGAATTTTTAAGCATTTTGGATTCTTGTGAATTTGCAAGATATTCCCCATCTGCTGGATCATCAGAAATGGATGAATTGTATCAGAAAAGCATGGATACAATCACTAAACTAGAGAAAAACATCAAATAAATTGCTTGTATACTATTGAATTAAATATGAAAAAGACATTGTATTTTATACTCGCCATGTTTCTAAGTACTCAGATTTGGGCACAAACAAATCCTATTTCTGAGGCCAATGAAATGTATAAAAAAGGAGAATACGAGAAAGCTATTCAAGCTTATACCTTTGTCCTGGATACCCATATCGAAGCTCCGGAAATTTATTTTAATCTGGCGAATGCCTACTATAAAACCGGACAAATATCGCCGGCTATCCTTAATTATGAACGAGCTTTGCTCCTCTCTCCTGATGATAAGGACATCCAATACAATTTAGATTTGGCTCGTAAACACGTTTTGGATAAATTCGAAGTGTTGCCTGAACTTTTTATTAAGCGATGGTTTTCTGGCATTCGAAACAGCTTTTCAGCCGAATGGTGGTCTTACCTATCCATTCTGTTTTTCTTAGCAACACTTATTTTAGCGAGTTTTTACTTGTATAGCAATAAAAGTAGGATAAAAAAAACGGGTTTCTTTTTGGCTCTAATTGCCTTTTCATTCTCCTTGCTCAGCTACTCATTTGCCTCTAAAAAAACCGATGAAATTAGCATTCGGCAACACGCCATTATTATGAGTCCGAGTGTCACCATAAAAGGTTCCCCTGATAAAAGTGGTACCGATTTATTTCTACTTCACGAGGGAACCAAAGTAAAGGTGATTGGGGAACTTCAGGATTGGAGAAACATTCTTTTAAGCGATGGAAACGAAGGTTGGCTTAAGAAAGAAGACATTGAAATGATCTAAAATACTTCTAAAAAGGATTTCAATATTGGAATCCTTTTTTTGAATCTATGAAAAAGCTAAAAGATATGAAATACAGCATACAGAATCAATTTCTAAGCATTAAGGTGCTCGAAAAAGGCGCTGAATTGTGCAGCATCAAATCCATTGCCAGCAATCAGGAATTTATGTGGCAAGCCGATCCTGAAATTTGGGGAAGCCACGCTCCTAATCTATTCCCTGTTATTGGCAGCCTAAAAAAAGATGGTTTTGTTCACAATGGCAAAGAATATCCAATGAGCAAACATGGTTTTATCCGTAACAACAAAAACGTTCAGCTGCACTCTAAAACCAAAACATCTCTCTGTTTTGTCCTAAAATCAGATGAGCAAACTCGTAGCATGTACCCTTTCGAATTTGAATTCTACATTCATTACCTTCTCGAAGGAAACCAGCTACAAGTAAAATACGATGTGATAAATAAAGATTCGGATCCTATGCTTTTTTGTTTGGGTGGGCATCCTGCTTTTGCTTGTCCTTTGTACAAAAACGAAAAATATTCCGATTATTATCTGGAATTTGAACAAAAAGAAAATGCACACACCTGGAACATTGTTGAGGGTGGCTTAATTGGAGAAGAAGGAAAACTAATTTTAAACGATACCAATAAAATCAATCTATGTTCCGATCTTTTTTCCAATGATGCATTGATTTTCAAGCATCTAAAGTCTTCTTCGGTTCAACTAAAAAACAAAAATGGGTCATTTTCATTAAAAATGAAATTTACTGATTTCCCTTATCTAGGAATTTGGGCCAAACCAAATGCACCCTACGTTTGCATCGAACCCTGGATTGGCATTGCCGATAGCGAAAACTCAAACCGAGAATTCTCACAGAAAGAAATCATTCAATCGCTCGATCCCAACAAAACATTTACAGCAAGCTACTCCATTGCAATTACAGAATAAAAGAAGAGGCTGTCCCTAACAAGACAGCCTCATTTGTTGCTAAATCAAAGCCGGATAATCAGTATAACCAATTTCGCTTCCCCCATAAAAAGTATCTTTATTTGCCTGATTTAGTTCCGCATCTTGTTCAAAACGTTTGTCTAAGTCAGGATTCGCTAGATAAGGAACTCCATAAGATATCAACTCTGCTTTTCCCGAGTCGATTGCAGCTTCGCCACTTTCTTTAGTATAGCCGCCATTCACCATTCGAACTCCTTTGTATTGTTTCCCATAATAATTTCCTACATCTTGAATCAATTGCGGAAATTCATCCAATGGAACCAAAGACTCAATCAAATGCAAATAAGCTAAATGGTAAGCATTCAATTTCTCAATCACATAATTAAAAATCGCCGTAGGGTTAGAATCCCCCATATCGTTAAACAAACCACTTGGCGAAAGACGAACACCAATGCATGAAGCATCCCAAACCTGAAGTGTAGCCTCTAGAACCTCAAATAAAAATCGAGCACGATTCTCAACCGATCCTCCATATTTGTCGCTACGATGATTGGTTTTATCTTCTAAAAACTGGTCAATTAAGTAACCATTGGCAGCATGAATCTCGATACCATCAAAACCAGCCGCCTTCGCATTTTCGGCCGCCTTTTTATAATCTGCCACTATAGAATCAATTTCGGCAGTTTCTAAAGCTCGTGGTCTAACAAAATCTTTGAAGCCATCGTTTGTAAAAGCTTGCCCTACAGGTATAATTGCCGAAGAAGATACAGGTAACTCTCCCGCCTGAAGATCGGGATGAGAAATTCGGCCAACATGCCAAAGCTGTATAAATATTTTTCCTCCTTTAGAATGAACCGCTTGAGTAACCCGCTTCCATCCATCCACCTGTTCCTTAGAATAAATTCCTGGTGTGGCCGGATAACCTTTCCCCTGAGGGGAAATTTGACTTGCCTCTGAAATAAGTAAACCTGCTCCAGATCTTTGTTCATAATACTTTGCCATTAAATCTGTTGGAACATCTCCCTCGCCTGCTCGATTTCGAGTCATGGGGGCCATTACCATTCTATTTTTTAATTCCATTTTCCCCAGTTTGAAGGGACTTAATAATCTATTTTTATTCATCTTCTTTTTTTGTTATTTTTATTTAGTCAAGATATGAATTAGATTTTAAATAGTGAACTAATAATTTTTAGAATTTGCCATAAATTAATTTACAACAGGTATTACCAACTAATTAAGAAAACAAAAGCCACGAATTTCCAATGATTTGGACATTGCTTTGTATCTTCGCAGAAAATTTGAAACACATGAAAAAAATTGAACTTTTAGCTCCGGCCAAAAATCTGGAAACAGGAATGGCCGCCATCAATTATGGAGCTGATGCTATTTATATAGGAGCACCTAAATTTGGTGCCCGCTCGGCTGCAGGAAACACCCTTGAAGATATTGCCAAATTAATTCAATATGCTCATCAGTATTGGGCTAAAGTGTTCATCACCATGAATACTATTCTCTACAATCATGAATTAAAAGAGGCCGAAGAACTCATTCATCAACTTTACAAGCTTGGCGCTGATGCTCTGATTGTACAGGATATGGCCATTCTGGAAATGAATCTTCCTCCCATAGAACTTCATGCCAGCACCCAAACTCACAATTACGATTTAGATCGGATCAAGTTTTTGGAACAAGCTGGTTTCTCAAGAATCATTCTTGCCCGTGAGCTTTCACTGGATCAGATTAAGGAAATCAGAAAAAACACTTCTATTGAACTAGAATATTTCATTCATGGCGCCTTGTGCGTTTCATTAAGCGGACAATGTTATTTTTCTCATGCCTTGGGCGGACGTTCAGCTAATCGAGGAGAGTGCAGTCAGGCCTGCCGAATGAAATACGATTTGGTTGACGAAGACGGAAAGGTGCTCGCAAAAGACAAACACTTGCTCTCCTTAAAAGACTTAAATTTATCTGGGCATTTGAAAGAGATAGTCGAAAGTGGCATTTGTTCCCTAAAAATTGAAGGTCGATTAAAAGACAGTTCCTACTTGAAAAATGTCACTTCACATTACCGACAAGAACTCGATGGGATTTTCGAAAAAAAGCAAGAATATAAAAAAGCATCATCTGGACAGGTAAAACCCAATTTTACACCTGATCCTGATAGAACATTTAATCGTGGTTTTACTTCCTACTTTTTTACCGGCCGAATCCCTGAAATAGCCAATTTCCATACTCCCAAATCCATGGGAAAAGAGATTGGAAAAATTGTATCCATTCGAAAAGATCATTTCATTATCGATACCAAATTTGAAATTCACAACGGAGATGGTCTGTGCTTTTTTAATCGTAACAAACTCTTAAAAGGAATTCAGGTAAATGGTGTAAAAGGAAAACAAATTTTCCCGAATGAAATGAACATGCTTGTTGAAGGTGCTATTTTGTATCGAAACAACGATCACGAATTCGCCAAAACATTAAAAAAAGATCATTCCATCCGAAGAATTTCTGTTGATTTAAATCTTGAATTCAAAGAAAATGTACTTAGCCTTGTTGCTACCGATGAAGATGGAGTTCTCGCTTCGGCTCAATTGCAACAAGATTTTGAATTGGCACGCAATACCGACATGGCCATAGCCAATCTTAAAAAACAGTTGTCAAAATCCGGCGATTCCATCTACAGCATAAATTCAATTGAATGTATGTTTAGTGAAGCCCCATTTGTTCAGGCAAAAATCCTAAATGAATTACGTAGAAGAGTACTTGATACCTTAAGCGAAAATAGGCTTGCAGCCTTTCAACCTCGCAAAAGAAAGTCTTTGGTCTCACATCCTAAATACAAGAGTAAAAAGCTTAACTACATGGGAAACGTAGTGAATTGCAAAGCCGAAGAGTTTTACCAAAAATGTGGCGTAGAGGAAATAGAAAAAGGCTTCGAACTTCAATCTGATTATTCAGGAAAAACCATCATGACTACAAGACATTGTTTGCGTTATGAGTTCGGTTTATGCAATAAAGAGCTAAACACCAATAATAAAAACAACAAACCCTTGTACTTGGTAGACAACAAAAATCGCTACAAGCTTGAGTTTAAGTGCCAGCGATGCGAAATGAAGATTATATTCGAATAAGCTCAAAACAAAGCCTATTTAGTAAATTTAACTATGGTTCACCCGATAGAAAAAATGATTCGAGAGGGAGAGCATCAGCAGCAGGATTTTAAATTTTGCATTACTGATTCCCGAAAAATTGCAAAATCACTATCCGCTTTTGCCAATACCGATGGAGGAAAATTATTAATCGGAGTAAAAGATAATGGGAAAATAGCAGGAACTAAAGTGGAAGAAGAATTCCATATGATTGAAGCTGCTGCAGAATTGTATTGCCGCCCCAAAATCTCCTTTGAAAGTAAAGTATGGCAAATAAAAGGGAAAAGTGTTCTGGAAATCACAGTTTCCCCCTCAAATGAAATGCCTCACTATGCCGAAAATGAAAAAGGCAAATGGTTGGCATACTTGCGCAAGGATGATGAAAACATTCTTGCCAACAAGGTACTCCTGGAAGTTTGGAAACGTAAATCGAAACCAATAGGCAGCTTTTTAAAATATACCGCAACAGAAACCATATTAATGGATTATTTGAATGATAAACATGAAATTAGTTTGAGTCAATTTTGCAAACACGCCAAAATTAGCCGTTATAAGGCAGAACGAATATTTGTAAAATTAATTTGCTGGAATGTGCTTGATATTGATTTTTCGGATGGAGGAAGTAAGTATCGGCTTAAAAGGAAGTAAAGTAATACATAAAACTTACGAATATCAGTCTTACTGCAATGTATCAACTCCTATAATCCTTCACAAAAAGGCATAAAAAAACCGCACTAACTAATGGGATTTTAAACTCCTAAATGACAGGATTTGAGTGCCAGCATGGTCAAGTATCCCCTGTGTCGAAACAACCCGAAGGTTGGGGCCCGCTTTTGCAAGCTTGTAGCTTTCTCGGTATCTTATAAATGTTGAGTTTAACAATCGATAATTAATGCGGTATGCGATTATCTTATTTCCAAAGAACGTTTACTTTATATGTGCAAGCTAAGGAAGAATCTCTTTATTTGCAAGGCCTGAAGCACATTTCTTATTCTAAATAAAGAAAAGTAACAATTCCCTTTTCACAAAACACATCCTGTTAATTCGTTACCAAAAGTTATTTTATTCTTAAAATGATAATTTGTGCCAATCATCAATATTTGTATTTTTGCGCCATAAAAAAACAGTAGCTATGCTTCCCTATATCGACATACATACTCATAACTTGAGCGATAAGCCCTCAAGCTATTCCGTTCTATCGCAAAATCCAGAGGACGAAATAGCGAATTATCAGCATGTATTTTATTCTGCAGGAATTCATCCATGGAGAATTTCTTGCACAGATATAGCTTCTTCTTTGCAAAAATTAGAACTGCTAGCCGCAAATTCGAGACTCATTGCCATTGGTGAAATAGGTCTCGATAAAATAATAGATACACCTCTTTCTATTCAAAAAGACCTATTTGAGCAACAGCTGCAACTTGCCGAGAAGTATCACATTCCAGCAATTATTCATTGTGTGAAAAGTTTTTCTGAACTGATTCAGATTCGTAAAAAAAGCACATATAAACTGCCCTGGATTATACATGGTTTCGTGAAAAACCAACAAATAGCCAAAGATCTAATCGAACTGGGATGTTACATTTCATTTGGAAAAACTTTACTGAAAAATTACAACTCCTTTTTCAGTCCTTACCTTCCAATAATCTATTCTTGGAAACCGATGATAGTGATCTTAAAATTGAAGAATTATATGAGAAAGCGGCCTATTTAAAAGGCCTAAAAATTGAAGATGTCAAGGAAATTTTATTTTTAAATTTTAAGACTTGTTTTAAGAAATGATGAGTACAGAATGGTTGAGCAGAACAGAACTGCTTCTTGGGAATGAAAAATTGGATAAACTAAAGAATGCACACATTTTAGTTATCGGACTAGGTGGCGTTGGAGCTTATGCGGCAGAACAGATATGCCGTGCAGGAGTTGGAGAAATGACCATTGTAGATGGAGATCATATTGAATTGACCAACATCAATCGACAACTTCCTGCTAGTATCAGCAATTTGGGAAAAGACAAAACGGTGGTAATGGGACAGCGACTATTGGATATTAATCCAAATCTAAAGCTCAATCTTATTAACGAATACCTTTCCGATGAACGTATCGTTGAAATATTAAAAGAAAAGAACTACGACTATATAGTAGATGCAATCGACACCTTAGCTCCAAAAATCATTCTCATCTATCACAGTCTTAAATTAAATTTGAAAATAGTAAGTGCCATGGGTGCAGGAGGTAAAATGGATCCTTCAAAAATACAAATTTGTGATATCTCGAAATCATACAATTGTAAATTGGCAAGAATGCTTCGCAAAAAACTACATCAGTTAGGCGTTTACGAAGGAGTTAAAGTAGTATTCTCTCCCGAAGATGTATCAAAACAAGCTGTTGTGCTTACCGAAAGTCGAAATAAAAGATCCAATGTTGGAACTATCTCCTATATGCCTCCTTTATTTGGCTGTTTTTGTTCATCTATTGTAATTAACGAATTGCTAGCGAACTAATCATTTATTGTAGACCTCATTCTCAAATCGGAACTGCTCTTCTTTTATAAAATATGAGTACCTTGTTAAAACTTTATTAGCTATTTTTTAACAAACTGTAAATATGATTTACTATGATATTATTTCCTCCCCAATTGGCAAATTGTTAATTGTAGCCAATAATAGTGGATTGAAACAAATTGTATTCGAAGATGTAAATCTGTCCGATAATATTAAAAGCCATTGGTGTAAAGCTCCCGACAAATTAGAATCAGTTACAAATCAATTAGATGCATATTTTAGGAAAGAGCTTAAAAGTTTTGATGTACAGCTAGCTCTGGAAGGAACAGCATTTCAAAAACAAATTTGGAATCAGCTTTTAAAAATTCCTTATGGCAATACCTGTTCTTACTTAGATATCGCCAAGGCTATTAACAAACCCAAAGCCTGCCGCGCAATCGGCATGGCTAATTCTAAAAACCCTATTCCAATTATTATCCCCTGCCATCGTGTAATTGGTAAAAATGGAAAACTCACCGGCTATGCCGGAGGCCTTACTACGAAATCTAAATTATTAGAAATTGAAAAACCTGAACTTAAATCTTCAAACAAACAATTTCAACTATTTTAAACAGTTTTGATACCTTTTATCCTCACTATTCAAGTTTTGATTGCTATTCCTTAATAAGAAACACAAATATAGAAGATATCTTTGATTTCAATCACGAATAGACTAAATTGCGTTTTCAATTTAATAGCTGAAATCCTTTTACTTAGCTAGTAAACATGCCAAAAATCAATAAAAACAAAAAATAAGTACATGCGTAAAATTTTAGGACATAGTTTCCATATTCCAGTTATGGGAACTGGATTTACAGTGGATACTCCTGCAAAAGTGGCTCATTTAGGTATCTCATCGGTTATTTCTATAGTTGATGATTTACTACTAGAGAAAATGCGAGAGCTATATTGTAAAAAGCTCAGCTTACCCTTTTCTCCAATCACAGAGAAGACGAAAGATTTTCGTGCAGAAAGAATTACTTCTTACCTTAATTTGATGGATAAGGTTGTAAAAAAGAAATTTGACAATCTTAAAACATCCATTCAGGAAACAAAAGAAGATTTTGAAGAATACCTTGATTTACTTCCTGACTTTTCCGAAGTAAAGAAAGAGTTTAAAGCAAAGTTTGAAGGAAGATCCTACCTTAAAGAGGCGAAAGAATGGTTAGTCAATAATCTTCCATTGGGTGCTATTGATGTTAACATCATGACTAAGCTAGACAAAGATAATTATTACCAAGGCGAAAAATTGCCTGTTGAATATAACGATGCACATGCAGCTCTTCGTGGATTTGCGATGAGTAACCTGAGGAGCTCCATGGTTTTATCAGCAGGAATGAATCCCAGACTTTATAGTTATCTAGAACAATTTGATGATTTTTATCCAGATAAAAATGGCTACATCCATAAAAAGATTGTTCTTAAAGTAAGCGATTACCGTTCGGCTCTTATACAAGGTAAATTTTTAGCAAAAAAGGGAATTTGGGTATCAGAATTCAGAGTAGAATCTGGTCTTAATTGTGGTGGTCATGCCTTTGCAACCGAAGGATATTTGATGGGACCCATTCTTGAAGAATTCAAAGAAAACAGAGAGGAATTACGATCTACTTTGTTTGAAATTCTGCAAGCTGCTCTTGAAGCCAAAGGAAAAATTTGTCCAAAAACAGAATTAGAAATTAAACTCACCGCTCAAGGTGGTGTTGGTACAGCTGAAGAACAAGAATTTTTGATGGATCATTACGATCTCGATTCAATTGGATGGGGATCTCCATTTCTTTTGGTTCCCGAAACCTGTGATGTTGATAAGGAAACACTTCAACTACTCGAAGAAGCAAAGGAAAAAGACTTAACACTTAGTCATGCTTCCCCATTAGGAGTGCGCTTTAACAACCTTCTAGGAAATTCAAGAGACCGAGATGTTCTTGAACGATTTGCCAATAACAAATCTGGAAGTGCATGTACAAAAAAATATATGCTTTCGAACACTGAATTTACAGAAAAGCCAATATGCACTGCCTCCATTCAGTATCACAAATTAAAACTTGCTGATCTGAAAAGCAAAAACCTTCCACAAAAGGAATACGATAAGGAAGTTAGTTTACTTCTTGAAAAAACCTGTTTGTGTAAAGGATTGTCAGCTGCTTCCTTTCTTGTTAATGGCATTGATACTGGTGCTGATGGCGATGGAGTTTCTATTTGTCCAGGTCCCAACTTGGCCTATTTCTCAAGAACAGCAAAATTGAAAGAAATGATTGATCACATTTACAATCGCACCAATCTGATTCAACGAAAAGACAGGCCTAATCTGTTCATAAAAGAAATGACTTTGTATATCGATTACTTAAAAGAACAAATCGACGAACTTCAAAATCCAGCAGCAAAACAGATTAAATCTTTGCAAAAATTTAAGACCAACCTTTTAAATGGCGTCGAATATTATAAAAATTTATCTGAGAATTTAAATGTAAAATTTAAAAACATGCAGGATCAGGTAACAAACAATCTTGACAAATTAGAAATAGAAATAGAAAGATTACTAATCCCTTCTTTAAAATAAAAAAACAAAAGCCAATCGAAAAAGATTGGCTTTTGCTTTTATTACCCTATCCGATAGCACATTACAAAACCCAATGTATTTACGTGTCGTAAATTACCCATTTTTAGTACGTATTTTTCTCCTCTAATTTGGGTAAATTCAATGACTCATGTCAAAAAAAAAACACACACCTTTGTAAGGTGAGTGAGAGATTACATGAAGTTTTATCTGATTGTAAGAGGAAAGGTGGATTGAAGCATTATTTTATGCTACGAGAATACTTTAAATCCTGCTTGGTTTAGTTTGGGTTAGAATAAGATGTAGGGTTTAAAGTATTTCTTTTTTTTACTAAATAAAATTTATTGGAATTCTTTCCATATTGTTAGTTTTTGCGCAAAACTGTAACAAAGTCTTCACCAACTTTTTTACAGTTTTTTTTTATAAAAAAGGGTTGATTTCCATCTAGAAATCAACCCTTTTTTATTCAATTATAAGGCTCTATTACTTTTCAGTCTCTGCCATTTTCTTAATACCTGCAATTTCCTCAAGCATATCAGTTGTAATTGATTTTGGTCTTTCCAATGGATACCCCAAAGCTCTATCCCAAATCACGTTGGCACAAATACCAATCGAACGACCTATACCAAAAAGAACCGTGTAGAAATCATATTCAGTAACCCCATAATGCCATTGTATCACACCCGATTGAGCATCTACATTGGGCCAAGGATTTTTCGCCTTACCATGTTCTTTGAGTATATCAGGAACAACCTGATACAACATATCGGCATACTTAAAAATAGGATCTTCAGGCAAATGTTTCAAGCTAAATTCTCGTTGTAGCATGTATCTGGGATCTGTTTTGCGTAATACCGCATGACCAAAACCTGGAATTACCTGACCTGAATTTAATGTATCCCAAACGAACTGTGTCATCTCTTCCTTAGTTGGAACACGATTATCCATTTTATCCATCACTTCTTGCAACCACCTTAACACTTCCTGATTAGCAAGACCATGCAATGGACCAGCCAGACCATTAATCATTGCTGAAATGGAAAGATAAATATCAGACAAGGAACTAGCAACCAAATGTCCTGTATGCGCACTCACATTACCACTTTCATGATCACTATGAATAATAAAATGCAAACGGGAAACATCATCATAAGGCTTAGAAATTCCCATCATGTGCGCAAAATTGGCACCCATATCCAAATTAGGATTGGAATTAATTCTAGGTCCCTGACGATATAATTTATTATATATATAAGCTGCTATTTCAGGCAATTTAGCCAATAGATTTAAAGAATCGTCGAAAGTAGCTTCCCAATAATCCTTTTTATTCAAACCCGCATGGTACTGTCTGTTAAAAACAGATTCGCGATTTAAAGTAAGAATTGCTGTTGAAAAAATAGCCATCGGATGACTACAGCATGGAAACGAATCAATAACCTCATACACATAGCGAGGAACAATTCTGCGCTTACTAAACTCATCAACCACTTGCATCACTTCTTCCTGATTCGGAAAATCGCCAGTAAGGAGCAAATAAAACAGGCCTTCAACATAAGGCATATCACCGCCCTTAGGCTTAGGTAAACCTTCAATTACTTCATCCAAGGTATATCCTCTATACCGTATTCCCTCATCTGGATCCAGATAAGAAATATCAGTAACCAGTGACTTTAGCCCCCTCATTCCACCAATTACTTGAGATATAGTAACATTATCAACAACTACATCCCCGTATTCTTTTAATAATCGTTTGGTACGAGGTCTTTGCTCCTTGATTTTTTCGAACAAAGTTTGCTTTAATGTTTTTTTCATAGTAGTCTAAACTTTTTTTGGAAACCAACTGGGGAGTTTGATTTCACATGAACATTTGCTTATCGTTTATTTTGCGTTTTGTTTTCTGATTAGATTTAGTGCACTTCCAGCTTTAAACCACTCAATCTGAACATCATTATAGGAATGGTTAGCCACGATAACATCTTTCGATCCATCTTCATGAGTAACAACCAATTCCAAAGGTTTTCCAGGTGTGAAATTGGTTAAGCCCACAACATCAAACTTATCCTTCTCCTGAATTTTATCATAATCAGATTTATCAGCAAATGTTAATCCTAGAACACCTTGCTTTTTAAGGTTCGTTTCATGAATTCTAGCAAATGAACGTACAATAACCACCTTAACACCTAAATGTCGTGGCTCCATAGCTGCATGCTCTCTTGAGGATCCTTCTCCATAATTTTCATCTCCGACAACAACAGAAGCTAAACCTTTGGCTTTTAATGCTCTTGCAGTAACAGGAACCTCTTCATATTTACCATTCACAGGATTAAATATGGCATTTGTTTCCTCGTTAAAATAGTTTACTGCACCAATCAACATATTATTGGAAATATTATCTAAATGTCCTCTAAATCTTAACCACGGACCTGCCATAGAAATATGATCTGTTGTACATTTTCCTTTGGCTTTGATAAGTAGATTTAAACCAGAATAATTCTTGCCATCCCAAGCCTGAAACGGAGCAAGCAATTGCAATCGTTCCGAATCATCAGCAACATTAATTGTGATTGATGCCCCATTTTCTCTGGGAGCTAAAAATCCTGAATCCTTCATATCAAAACCATTAGGAGGAAATTCAAGACCTTTTGGCTCATCCAATTTCACCTCAACACCATCTTCATTAATTAAGGTATCGGTCATTGGATTAAAACACATATCTCCAGCTATAGCCATAGCAGTCACCAATTCAGGCGATGCAACGAATCCATGTGTATTCGGATTTCCGTCGTTACGCTTGGCAAAGTTTCTATTGAAAGAGGTAATGATGGAATTTTTACGGGTTGGATCATCGGTATGACGTTTCCACTGTCCGATACAAGGACCACAAGCATTGGCCATGATCACTCCTCCTATGTCCTCAAATTCTTTTAAAATACCATCTCTTTCGGTTGTATATCTCACCAATTCAGAACCAGGAGTTACTACAAATTCAGCTTTTACCTTCAACTTTTTATCTTTGGCCTGTTTAGCCAGAGAAGCTGCTCTTGAAAGATCTTCGTATGAAGAGTTGGTACAAGACCCAATTAAACCCACTTCTAATTTCTGAGGATAATTGTTCTCTTTTACCGCTTTTCCAAAATCGCTTAAACTATGAGCTAAATCTGGAGTGAATGGTCCATTAATATATGGCTGCATTTCCGACAAGTTGATTTCAATAACTTGATCGTAATATTTTTCTGGATTTTCATAAACCTCTTCGTCAGCACGTAGATTTTGCATCACTACGTCGGCTAAATCAGCAACATCTTCGCGTCCTGTAAGACGTAAATAATTACTCATATTTCTATCGTATGCAAAAATAGAAGTTGTTGCTCCAATTTCAGCACCCATATTACAAATGGTTCCTTTACCCGTGCATGAAATTGAATCGGCTCCCTCACCAAAATATTCTACAATAGCTCCAGTTCCACCTTTTACAGTCAAAATTCCAGCTACTTTTAATATTACATCCTTAGGGGAAACCCAACCGCTTAATTTACCAGTTAGTTTGATACCTATTAATTTAGGCATTTTCAATTCCCAAGGCATTCCCGCCATTACATCAACAGCATCAGCACCTCCAACACCAATGGCAACCATTCCTAATCCTCCTGCATTTACAGTATGAGAATCGGTACCAATCATCATTCCCCCAGGAAAAGCGTAATTTTCAAGAACTACCTGGTGGATAATACCAGCCCCTGGCTTCCAAAATCCAATTCCATATTTCTGAGATACAGACTCTAGGAAATTATAGACCTCGTTATTTTGTTCTTTAGCGTCAGACAAATCTTTCTTTGCCCCTATTGAAGCTTGAATTAAGTGATCGCAATGCACTGTTGATGGAACTGCAACCTTGGTCTTTCCAGCATTCATAAATTGCAAAAGAGCCATTTGTGCTGTTGCATCCTGCATAGCAACTCTATCGGGAGCAAAATTTACATAATCAACTCCTCGATTAAATTTATTCCCTTTTTCCTCAGTAGAAATATGAGAATACAATATTTTCTCGCTCAAGGTAAGTGGTTTACCTAAATTTTTTCGAGCGTTTTTTACCTTTTCAGGCATTTGTTCGTAAACTGATTTTATCAATTCAAAATCAAATAGCATAATATGATGAATTTTTGATTTATATATATTTTTTTTGCTTGTCGGAATTTGAATGCATCACAAGAGGAAAGCAATAATATCGGATCTCGTGGTCTTTTATGTGTTTTACTCTATTTATTTACAAAACACACAAAACACTAATAATTAACCTATTACAAAAATGTCAATTTCATAATCGGCTGTTAATTACAGTTCAAATTTAAACATCTAAATATAACAAAAACTTGTTATATTAAAAATGCAAAAGTAAAAATCATCAAGACCTTTTTTTATTCCATGAATCAGGGCAAAACCTATTTCCAACCCACTCGTATTTTATTCTAATAGAATAAAGCCCCTAAGTATTTATATGCTTTAATTTTAGCAATTTTCACTTACCTTTGTTTCCAAATTCTACCACCTCAAGATCTTTAATTTCCTTCCCCTCGATTATAAATTTTACCATAGTTTGAACTTTATGGAAGCCTTGGATTCCAGCTGCACCGGGATTTATGTGCAAAAGATTCAATTCTTTATCGAAAATGACTTTTAAAATATGCGAATGACCAGAAATAAAAAGTTGTGGTGTATTCGTAAAAATTTCAGGCTTTACATTTCTATCATAATTTTTTGGATAACCTCCAATATGTGTCATCCATACATCAACCTCTTCGCAAAAAAATCGCTGATTTTTTGGATAAACAATCCGAACATCCTGACCATCGATGTTTCCATGAACAGCTCGAAGCAAACTAATTTTGGACAATTTATCGGCTATTTCAATTCCTCCAATATCTCCAGCATGCCAAATTTCGTCGCATTCTTTCAAATGTTTTTCAACAATTGGATCGAGCCAAGCATGAGTATCAGACAGTAAACCTATTCGCTTCATTCTTATTTTTTAGTTTGAAATTTCGCCGCATAAATCTACAAAAAGAAATGTAAATTAAAAGTAAAGCACTACTCGAAATGGAACCTGGTTCATTGCTTTACTCCTGTCTATTTTCACCTACAATGGCTTAAAAAAGTGCACTATTTAATCGACAAGGAAACACAAAAAATCAGTAAAATTGATTACTTTTGCGTGCTTTTATTTGTAAAGAAAATACTATCGATGGGATTTAACGACGAGATAAACAGAAGAAGAACATTTGGGATTATTTCTCACCCGGATGCGGGGAAAACAACACTAACCGAAAAATTACTTCTTTTTGGAGGTGCTATTCATGTTGCAGGTGCTGTAAAATCGAATAAAATAAAGAAAACGGCGACTTCCGATTTCATGGAAATTGAAAGACAGAGAGGTATTTCTGTTGCAACTTCTGTAATGGGATTTGAATATAAAGGTCATAAAATAAATATTCTAGATACTCCAGGTCACCAGGATTTCGCAGAAGATACCTTTCGTACGCTTACCGCTTGCGATAGCGTAATTATTGTAATTGACGTTGCTAAAGGAGTTGAAGCACAGACCCGAAAATTGATGCAGGTTTGTAGAATGAGGAAAACTCCAGTAATTGTTTTCATCAATAAAATGGACCGTAGCGGTAAGGATGCCTTTGATTTGTTGGATGAAATTGAAGAAGAATTAAAGATTAGTGTGAACCCTTTAAGCTGGCCAATTAATATGGGTCCCGATTTTAAAGGTGTATACAATATGTTTCAGAAGAACTTGAGTTTGTTTACGCCAGGCACTCAAACCGTTGAAGAAACCATTGAATTTGACGATGTTTCGAATCCGAAATTGGAAGAATACATTGGTGACGATGCTGAGATACTTCGAGAAGAACTTGAGTTGGTATCTGGCGTTTACCCTGACTTAAATATACAGGATTATCTGGATGCCAAAATTGCTCCTGTTTTCTTTGGATCAGCCCTGAATAATTTTGGTGTTCGCGAGCTATTGGATGCTTTCGTTCAAATTGCACCTTCTCCACTTCCTTGTCAAACTGTTGAAAGAGTAATTGAGCCTACCGAAGAGAAATTCTCGGGTTTTGTTTTTAAAATCCATGCAAACATGGATCCAAACCACCGAGATCGTATTGCCTTTGTAAAGATTGTATCGGGTGTATTCCGACGAAATACAGCTTACCTTCACGTAAGAAATGGTAAGAAATTAAAATTCTCAAGTCCTACAGCTTTTATGGCTGAGAAAAAGTCGATTGTAGAAGAAGCCTATCCTGGGGATATTGTAGGTTTGCACGATACAGGAAACTTTAAAATTGGAGACACTTTAACCGAGGGCGAAAAAGTTCATTTCAAAGGAATTCCTAGTTTCTCTCCAGAGCTGTTTAAATACATTGAAAATGCTGATCCAATGAAATCGAAACAATTGGCCAAAGGGATCGACCAGTTGATGGATGAGGGAGTAGCACAGCTTTTTATTTCTCAGTTTAACGGCCGAAAAGTAATTGGAACTGTAGGAGCTCTGCAGTTTGAGGTTATTGAATACCGTTTGCTGCACGAATACAGTGCTTCCTGTAGATGGGAACATATTAATCTGCACAAAGCATGCTGGATTAAATCAAATGATGATGAGCAATTAAAAGAATTCAAAAAAGCCAAATTCCAATACATTGCCAAAGACAAGCATGGAAGAGATGTTTTCCTTGCTGATTCGGGGTATATGCTGCAAATGGCACAAAACAATTACCCTAAGTTGGAATTCCATTTTACATCCGAATTTTAAGACAGCAAAACGGATAAACAGCGAATTAGAAATCAAAAAATAAGATAGAAATATGGCACTAAAAGAAGGATTAACAGCAACCCAAACAATGACTGTAACCGATCAAGACACTGCAATTCATCACGGATCAGGTAAATTGAAAGTTTATGCAACTCCAGCCATGGTAGCTTTCATGGAAAACACAGCAATTGCATGTATGGAAGCCGATTTAGAAAAAGGAATGGATAGCGTAGGCATTCAAATAGATACCAAACACAGCAAAGCAACTAAAGTAGGTGAAAAAGTAAGTTGTACTGCAAAAATAAGCAAAGTTGACGGCAAAAAAATAAGTTTCGAAATTGAAGCTTCTGATGAAGATGGAGTAATTGGTTCAGCAAAACACATGCGTTACCTTATTGATCCCGTAAAATTTATGAGCAGACTATAAACTCTGTTTTCAAAATATAAAAAAAGCCTGCTAAATTCATCGAATTAGCAGGCTCTTTTTATGAGCTCTCCAATGCAAGCAAATTCTTCTTTTGTTTAGATTTAACATTCACTATTTTTAGAATAAGTAAAACCATTGAATTTCACCATCTAAAAATAAATATTTACGCTTTTTTTTTCATTCCATAAATTGACAATAAACGCTTACTCAAGAACGATATTTTACTCTTCACCACACTAAGTGAACCTCCACTAAAAATACCAACATAAAGCAATAACAATCATCATGTTAAGTATTTATTTTATCATCAAAAAAAGATTGACTTTCATTTAATTTGTAAGTAACTTTACACTTTAACTCCTATTCTATTTCCTATACTTAACACCCCTTATTTTAATAACATAATATTATCAGATGCTTTCATTAAAATCTGGTAAGCTAAAAAGGCTGCCTTCAATTATATATGCATATAATTCATAAGGCAGTAATCTCTCTTTTAAATCTTGCATATTATACATATTAAAATTTATGAAATTATGAAATCACAAAAGGCAAAATCATCTCTTTTTTGGGTAAAGATTTTAGCTATTATGATCTTACTAACATTCACATACTGTGATGATAACTACCTAAATGAGCCAACCGAACCTAATCTTACCACCCTTACTGATGAGAATGAAATCCAATTGAATGATTTTATCAATCAAATCAATCTGGACTCTGAAATTTTTATTGTTTCCAATGAAAATTCAATTCAGCAAGCAATAGACCTCTCTTCTTCTGGTGATGCAATTTTTATTGAGCCTGGAATTTATACAGAATCATTAAAGCTTACCAAAGAAAACATTTCATTAATCGCCTTAGGCTCTACGGACGAAAAGGTAATTCTTGAGAACTCAGAGCTAACAATTCATACACTACAATCAAATCAATTAAAACAAGCTAGCCCATATATCACGATGAACCGAGAAAATTTGGGCAATAATATCGCTCATTACACTTTCGATGTAAGAGTAGGTAATGGCGAATTCGACTTAATTCGAATACACAGATTAGTAAGTGAAAAGCACCCATTTCGCCCTGTTAAGACTACAGGTGATATTTTCATGATTCACGGAGCAATACAAGATTTCGACGATATATTCTTAACTGCTGGTGCAGATGTAATCAACTCGGAAACTTCCGCTCCTTACTATTTAGCCACAAACAAGATTGATGTTTGGGGTATCGATTTAGCCTGGACTAAAGTCCCAATAGAAACTACCGACTTCGCATTTATGGAAGGTTGGGGTGTTGAAAAAGACATTAATCACACGAAGTTAGCAATGAAAATAGCGCGTTTAATTCGTGGATTTTCCGGTCAGGGTTTTTCTAAAATGAATTTACTTGGTTTTAGCTATGGAGTACACGTTGCATACGGATCCGCGGCTCTCGAAACCCAAATGCATCCAATTGCAAAAGATATTAAAGGCTTAATTCCTGTAGACAGTCAGCTTAAGAGTAACGATCCTTCAATTATTGAGAGTAAATGTGAGGCAGCCAACTATCAGATGAATCTGATTAACGAAGGTGAATTTCACAATCCTTGGGGAGTTGGATTGATTGGCTTAGCGGAGCTGGCCTTAAATGCACCTAATGATGCTTCTCCTGTTCCTGATTTTGCAGGCCTTACCAACCTTCAGGTTATGAATGCGATTGGAAGCGATCGCTCTGCAGGCTGGCACTTCTTAGGAGGAACTCCATTTGAACTCTACTACAGTGATCCATACCGATTTGTAAGTCTTTGCGTTGGACTTTCAGCTCACATGCCACGCCAAATGTTTTATGAAATGGCTGCAACTTCATGCCCATCTTTAGATGTTAGTTATGATGATCATCTTGGTGATATTGAAATACCTATTTTCTATATCAGTGCTGAAGGCGGTGTTGGTGGTGGTGATGATTATACTGCCAGCCTTACACAAAGCAATGACCTATCACATTTAAATGTAATAGATGAAACAAGAGAAACCGAAGTTAATATTGGCCACGCCGACCTTTGGATGGGATATGATTCAAAAGATCTTATGTGGGAGAAGTTACATGCATGGTTAATCACTCATAAAAATTAAAGATAACCAACAAAACTCTCATTCTATATCAAAAAAAAAGAATCCCCTAAATTGTAGGGGATTCTGATGCAATATAACATTTTGTATTCGTTTATATTTGAAATTAATCCATCAATCGTTTTTCCCCATCTAGTTTTCGGATATCTGTTACATCCTGACTCACCTCGATGCAGCCTTTGTAGTTATTTTCCTCATCGCGCAAAGCAAAATACTGAATGAGAACAAAACGTCCTTTCATTTGTATCCAAAAAGATTCATTATCCTTTTCGCCACTTTTAAAAGCATTCACCAGATCTTCAACCACATGCACACTTTCGGGCGGATGACAATTTTGAACCGTTCTGCCAATGATGGCTTTCGAACGAGGGAAAAAGCGTTCTTTTGGGTTAGAAAAGAAACAAACCCGATCGTTTTCATCAATCATAGTTATGTCAACTGGCAAATGATTCAGCAACATTATGGCTTGTTTTAAAGTCATTAAGCCAGTCTCAAAATTGAGTACTGTATCGCCTAACTGCTCCATATCCAAGTTTTTTCTTTCGATTTTTTGGTTCGTTTTTTCTGATTTCATTTTCTTCTTCTTAAATTCTGGAGCATCAATAAAACTATAGCCAATTTCCACACTCTGTTGGTTCATCTCCTCCCACAAGTCTTCTGATACCGCGTTCAATGCAATGGGAAAAAGCAAATACTCCTCCCGAGAGATAATGGCATACATGAAAAAGAAAAGATCACCCAACAACTTATTAATCTGTTTAATATCGATAATAGAAGATTGCAATTCAGCCATCAATTGCTTCTGAACTCTACGAATATCATCGTGAATGGACCACATTACTCCTAAACATTTGTATTCGGGATATTGTTTTTCAAAGTAGGGAAAAAAGATGTTCTCTTTGCGCTGGTAATGTTTCTCCATTTCGGCCAAAGCTTTAAGTTTGGCTTTCAGCAAGGACATTTCAGCTTCCAATTTCACTTCATCTTTTAGAAGATTAATATTCTTAGCCAAAGGTCTTATCTCCTTCAATCGGATTTCCAACTCCCTATTTTCCAGCATCATTATGCCTAAAAAATGATTTGAATCGACTTGTGCTTTGGGCTGATTGTGAATGGATTTGTGAAACACATTCAAGGCTTTGGTGATTCCAACCTTCAAATCCTCCATGGGAATTTCCGCTTCTACCAATCGGTGCACCACCACAACAATATCGTTGGCTTGCAAATGGTCAATGGCTTCCTGATGTTTTTGAATTAATTCTGTACCTTTTTTACCATTTATCAGGTCGAAACAAAACTCGTACAAGGAATCGACTCTTGCTTGACTGTTATTTATAAATTCTGACATACTGTATTTCTTAGCTCATTTCTATGCCGAAAAAGTACGATAATAAGCTTCTAAAACCAAAGGATACAAAACAAAAGTCAACAAAACTATGAAGGTTTACTAAAGATTAATTTAAATGCCTTCTAATTTTTATAAACTACTTTAATAACTGCTTAAAGAATGGTGGAATACTAGATTCAAAAGTCATCTCTTTTTTGGTGTAAGGATGTTGCATGGTTAAAGATGCAGAGTGAAGAGCCAAGCGTTTTACGCCTTTTCCTTTAATACCATACACTTTATCGCCGACCACAGGATGACCCATGTCGGCAAAATGCACACGAATTTGATTTTTACGTCCAGTAAATAGCTTGATATCGAGCATGCTAAAATATTTCGATTCCCGAAACACCTTATAAGCCGTTTTTGCATACTTCCCTTTGTTGGGATTTTTTATGGAAAACACTCTATGTATGCTATTTTCTGTGAGGTATGATTCTATAATTCCTTCTTTTTCGGCTAATTTACCTTCAACAACAGCAATGTATTTTTTACTGAAATTTGACCATTCAGTTTGAAGAAAAGTTTTTGCTTCAACAGTCTTAGCAAATACCAAAACCCCCGAAGTATCTTTATCAAGTCGGTGAACGATAAAAATTCGATTCCTTGAACGCACATTTCCTTTTTTCACATAATGGGTAACGTGCTGATAAGCCGTTTTTTGACGCTCCCGATCACTTCCCATGGTGAGCAATCCACTTACCTTATCAACAACAATTATATCCTGATCTTCGTAAAGAATTGCACAACCTCGGGGTTGAAATCTGGGTTTTACCTTTTTCTGGTGTTTCTTATTCTCTTCTTTCAGTTTATCTGCCAACATAGGATATATCTTGTGTTTTGCGGCCACAAAGGTCGCATTTTCATTTTAAGCAAACAATTAAATTCCCTTTTTGTATTGCCCGTTTGTTGTCGGATGAATCCCCTCCAGTAAACTCTTTTCCGAAGCTGAATTCCCATGCAGAAAATCTTGAAAAAGAGAAAGAAGTTCTTTCTTGCTTATTTCATGTTGAGTTTCCGTTTTCACATCGCGTAAATCAATCATAAAGGAAGAAAATACACCAGGTAAATCCCTGCTAATCTCTGTATTCAAGAAATTGCTTGCATTGTAAATCGCATGATAGTTTCCTTTCGATTTCTCGATAAAAAAAGACTCTTTCTTCAGATTCGTAAGCTTCTCAGATTTCTGGCAAGTTCGAATACACGACTCATCCATCCTGTTTTTGTCACAAACATGTAGCTGCTGAAATAAGCAATATCGGCTAGTCATTAGTACAATAGGATGATAAATGCTGTAGTGCAATTGAAAATCAGTTGGAATTTTAATGCTTTTTATCTGCTCTTTGTTCAGTTCGTTGGAAATAAAAGCACCAGAACAATTCAAATTTTCCTGCAAAGCAACAAGACTGTAAGAGTTCACAATATTTAAATGCGGTCCCGCAATCCAGTTTATCCCCAAGTGAAGGGCTTGGTAAGCAATTCCGCTATTATCGGTCACTAGTAAAGCTGGTTTTACCTGTTCTAAAAATGCCACTGCCCCGGTAAAATCATCCCCAATAATCACCGAAGAAAAATAGGGAATTAACTTTTTGTTTGTGCTAAAAAGCTGGACTAAATCTGCAAAATTATCGTGAATACAAGCGGGTAGCTGAAAATAGATGTCCGCCGAAGTCTGATCGCACAGATAAAGATCTTTTACCGAAGAAATTAGCACCGAAAGCCTTGCATTATCAAGCTTTTTCTCCTTTGTTTTTAGCTTAGGGATGCGTATTTCTTCCAACCACTCTTTCTTTCCATTTACATGATATAGAATTTTCTTTTTAAGCGAGCTCAACTCTTTAAAAGAAAGGTACACATCGCCTTCTATTTTTTCTACATTCAATTCCTCAATAAAATATTCAGTCTCGTTAAATGCTTTAAAACGCTTCATCACCATTTCGTAACTCAACGGCTGCTTTCCTTTTGCGAGCAAAGAACAATCGGAACAAAACTCAAGCTCTGTTTCTCCTGTTTTCACCACAACTCGCAAAGGCAAACCCGCTTTCCCCGATAATTCGATTTTTAAAGAAGGCTTTTCAGTATCCATATCTTTAATTTCACACTCTACGAAAGCTTTTAGCTCCTCTTTTTCCTGATAAAATTTCAGACACCCTTTTTCTCGTTCTTCCTCGTTTGCATAGGAATTTATTTCGGACAAATGGCTGATAGAATGATCGCGGGGATGGTCGATAAAGCTATTTTTACCCATTTTCTCCTTGAGAAATCCATTGGAGAAATCACGATTAAAAACCTGATACAACTTACTATTATCCTGTCCAATCCTATTTTGATGGTTAAAAAGATCAATTTGCTTGCGCCAAACATCCACAACAGTGTAAACGTAGTCGTACTTTTTAATTCGGCCCTCAATTTTCAGGGAATCTACTCCTGCTTCGTACAATTCTTTCAGATCGAAAAAAGCAGAATTATCTTTCAAATTAAGAGGATAGTTTGGTTCGGAATTCTTCGTTTGATAAACATCCCGACAAGGCTGACTGCAACGTCCCCGATTGCCAGAATTGCCCGTGAGCAAGGAACTCATATAGCAAATTCCCGAAAAAGAAATACAATTGGAACCATGCACAAATACTTCGGTTCCTACCTGATTTTGATGCGCAACAAAAGTCAGCCTACTAATTTCGTTTAGATTTAATTCCCGGGACAAATTAACCCGACTAGCCGCTAGTTTATCAAGAAATTGAATTTGACCTTCGTTATGCGTTGTCATTTGCGTAGAAGCATGCACAACAAGACGTGGGAAATAGGTTTTTAGAAGGTGAAAAAGTCCCAAGTCCTGCACGATCACGGCATCGATAGTAGTATTCACCAACTTATTTAGAAGACGAATAAGAGCAGGAATTTCCCGATCGAGAACGATAATATTAAGGGTGAGAAAAACTTCGCAATGATGAGAATGTGCCAAGTGCAGAATTCCTTGCAGATCGTTATAGCTAATATTTACAGCTCTATTTCGTGCATTAAACTGATCCAAACCGCAATAAACCGCATTCGCACCAGCCAGTATGGCTGCCTTTATTGCATCTACATCGCCTCCAGGCGCCAGTAATTCCATCTTTCTTTTCACCATCGATAAAGCTTAATAAGATGCCAAAAGTAGATATTTTTTATTTGGTACAAATGATTATATCGTATTGAATAGAATAAACCAATTGTGACGCTATTGAGTATAAAAAATATAGAAAATAGCTGTCTTCCAATTAATTTATGCACGATTCATTGGGTTTTTATCGTAGATCTGGAAAAATAACAACCATTGAACTCAAGCTAATCATCAAGAATAAAGAATCTATTTTCATAAGTGACTAATACAAAAATGCTTTTAGAAATACATTAACAAAAACATCTCTCTTAAGTAAATATATAATACAGAAACGATCTTACCTGTCAATGCAATAGGCTTTATTTAGACAAATAAAAGCATGGGCAGTACCCATGCTTTTATCGATTAATACTTGTGTGTTTGAGGCTAAAAGTAAGATCGAAAACATTTCGATTCATTGCCATAAAAAGGAGAGATCAATTGCAAAGAAGCAAAACTTCGAAATATAAAATAATCAGAAATATGACTCAAAATTACAGTTCAATAAACGTTGATTTACCCTAGAAGAAAGCTGAGATTGAACTTCTCTGTAGTGTTAATTTAAATTGAAGGTAAAAGAAGTGATTGAACGTTCAGGTAATGTAAGTTCAAATTTTTCATCACTCACACGAGTTGCATAACCCGAAGTTCCGGAATTTTCAGAATCATCCGTCCATTGCTTATAGGTAACTGAATCGTTAATACTACCCGAAAAGAGTTTAAAGCCATAATCTTCATAAGTAGTTGAACTCATATTGATGGCATAAACTGTGATTTGATCGCCCTCTAGGAATGCTCGTGTTTGCAACATTCCCAAACTTGAAATATCCACTCCATCCATGTCTTCCATATAAATCGGTTGAGCACCTAAAAGTGGAACCGACACATTACGCATCAAGTAACCACGAAGGGTAGTTAATTCATAAACCCACCACATGAATCCAGTCATGCCCTGATCAATTTGATCCCAAAGTGCGCAAATTGAATACTCTGCAACAGCCAACTCATCTTGATCAGACTTGTTGTCCCAATGTGGTTCAGTCGACCAAAAAGGGATATCTCCCGCATAATATAGATCACTAATTAATCCACTAATAGGTCTGTATGCTGGATAATAATGTGTCCCATAATAATCCATTCTGTCCAGCCATCCATTATCACTCATGGTTTTCATCCAACTGTTTTTATTTGGGCCATAATCTTCTGGTGCAATGGTCAATGGCATAGTAAAACCATCCTGTACCGAATAAGAAATCAAACTATCAATTGTTTCCTTATACTTTTCGGGAGTAATATTTCCTTCATTATATACACGTTCATTATCAATCCCCAATACATCAATTGAAATACCATTGTCCTTAAAATATTCGATATAGTCTGCCAAAAGTCTTGCATATTCCGAAGGGATGATTCCATCATCATCTTTTACCCAGTCGGGGAAAGAGGAATCACCCTCTAATTTCTTGCTGGCAAAAACAGTAAAATCAGAGGTGCCAATAACAGATTTTGCCTGATTGATTGACGCAATAAGAGTCTCGTAATAGGATCCATCAACCACGCCTGAAGATGGGTGTGCCGGCTTAGAATCATTCCCAAAAACAGGGATCCTTACGCCATTCATCCCATCATCAATGAAAAGATAATTGGCTTTCGTTTCACTATTGATTGCGCCCACCCAATACTTTAAATCATAAAAGAATGCATCAATTACATCTCCTTTGATTTCAGGATAAATAACTGCATCATCATAACTAATGGAAACGTTAGTTGAATCGGCAACATTGGTTGAATCGGCAGCAGAAACATCAGTTAAATCTGAATCCGTTGAATCTGAAATTAGATCGTCTGATTTGCTACAACTTGTGTAAATTAAAATTCCGCCTATTAGACCGAACATTAGAATTATTTTCATAATATAGGTAGTTTGGTTCGTACAGCAATAGTAAATCAATTGAGATAGAATTACTATAACTAATCTGTCGATCCATCTTAAATATCTGTCAAACTAGTCGAGGCGAAACTCACGATACAAATATTGAAAGAGAAGTTGTAAGTGCTGATAGTGTTGAAGTTGAATCGACCCAACTAAGCACTGGCGAAACAATTAAGGTTTTTAATACCATGAAAGCGAAACTGTATGTTCACAAACGCGAACTTATCTCAAAAAGAATACTTTCTCTTCACATTATAGAATTCGCCAATAAAAAGGAAGTGAATAACAAACAATTTTGGGGTCAATTTAACTGGTATCACCAATGGGGACATTTCAATGGCGACGAAAGAGCGTTAACCATTTAAGAATTAACATTTGCAATAGAGAGCCAATTCTTCCTCCTGTTCATCAGGATTTACTCGTAGAGTTTACAAAACCGATTTACACCGATCTTACTGCAGAACTGCGAAGCTTCTATAAGCAATACTAAGAAATTAAAGCAAAGAATAAAACTTACAGGCTGTCCATTAGGATGGCCTTTTTCGTTTTTAATAATTTGCATTGCTGTCCTTACAATTATTACAAATCTTCCCTATTTAAGTAAACGATAGCTTCGAGAAAAGAACGTTTAACAGACATCAAAAAAAATCTTTTTATTAAAAAATTGAATATTTAACTTGCATACTACTTCAATAGATCCGAAATTCAAACTTTGAAAATAAATTATTCAGACATGAAACATCTTAGTCTTCTTTTTGTATCGGTTCTTACTCTTGTTTGCTTTGCCAGTGCACAAAACCCAAGTGTAACGATTAACACCTCGCTTGGCAGCATAGAATTGGAAATTTTTGAAGACAAAGCACCCATTACAGCTGGATATTTCCTAGAGAACATCGCTAATAATGTATTTAACGAGGCTTGTTTTTACCGTGTAGTTCGAATGGATAACCAGCCCGATAATGACATTAAAATTGAGGTGATTCAGGGAGGTTTGTTTCACGATTCTATTGTTGATCAACACTCCACCATTGCTCATGAAACGACAAAAGAAACTGGAATTTTTCACAAAAATGGCACCATTTCCATGGCAAGGAATGAACCCGGATCGGCTTC
>NZ_JBFHJW010000017.1:0-68678 GCF_041595635.1 Labilibaculum sp. | reverse complement strand
TTTACTAGCAGCGGAACCACAGGAAATTTAACCAGTCGGCATTTTGTTCCCGATCTAAAAATGTATGAACAGAGCTTTACCAAAGGCTTTGAACAGTACTATGGTTCAGTGAGCGATTACTGCATTTTGGCTCTACTGCCTTCCTATTTGGAACGAGAAGGCTCTTCCTTAATTTACATGATGGAACACCTGATTCGCGACAGCAAACACCCTAAAAGTGGTTTTTATTTGCACAATCATGAAGAATTGATTGCCACGATTAAGGAGCTAAAAAAACAGAATCAGAAAATACTTTTGTTGGGGGTTAGCTTTGCCTTACTCGATTTGGCTGAAAAATTCCAACTCGATTTAGAGAACGTAATTGTAATGGAAACGGGCGGTATGAAGGGGCGCCGAAAGGAAATTACCCGCGAAGAATTGCACGCTTTTCTGACCAAACGTCTGGGTGTGGAAAAAATTCATTCGGAATACGGCATGACTGAACTTCTGTCGCAGGCCTACTCGAAAGGCGACAGCCTATTTTTCACACCAAGCTGGATGAAGGTGTTGATTCGTGATACTTACGATCCGTTTTCCTACGAAAAGCAGGGGAGAAGTGGCGGTGTGAATGTTATCGATCTGGCAAATATCCACTCCTGTTCCTTTATAGAAACACAAGATTTGGGACGGATTCATGCAGATGGAAGTTTCGAAATTTTAGGTCGATTCGATCACTCCGACATCCGCGGCTGCAACTTACTGGTGAATGAATAAAAAAAACACCAAACAGATCTTTATCAGTCCTTTGGTGTTTTTATATTATTCAAAGTTTGTTGATTCAAGTTTGAATCAAATTGAGATGCTTTATTTATTCAAAGCTAACTGCCAATTCCAAGCCGAAAGCAATGTTTCATCGAGCGTTTTTCCCGATTTCCAACCTAATTCCCGATTCGAAAAAGAGGTATCTGCATAAATTTGCTCAATATCTCCAGCCCTTCGTCCCACAATTTTATGGGGTACTTTTTCGCCAGTAGCTCGCTCGAACGATTCAATAATTTCAAGCACCGAAACTCCTTTTCCTGTCCCTACATTAAAAAATTCATAATTCGACTTTTGCTTATCCTCTAACAATCTACCTATGGAAACTACATGAGCTTTGGCTAAATCAACCACATTAATATAATCGCGAATACAGGATCCGTCAGCAGTGTTGTAATCATTACCAAACACACTAAGTTCGGGACGCATTCCGGCAACGGTTTGAGTTAGGAAAGGGATTAAATTATTAGGAACGCCCAAAGGAAGTTCTCCTATTTTAGCACTTGGATGTGCTCCTATTGGATTAAAATAACGCAAAGCAATCATTTTTAACTGCGCATTTGCCTTGGCTGTATCTCTAATAATATCTTCACAAATGGTTTTCGTATTTCCATAAGGCGATTCAGCTTCTTTTCTAGGGGTAGCTTCCGTTACCGGCAACTTATCTGGTTGTCCGTAAACTGTGCACGATGATGAAAACACCAAATTAGGAATGGAAAACTCCTTCATTGCTTCTAGAATGTTCATCAATGAATTCAAATTGTTTCGGTAGTAAAGCAATGGTTTTTCAACCGATTCGCCCACCGCCTTCGAAGCGGCAAAATGAATGATTGCCTTTATTCCAGCGTGTTTCTTAAAAAAATCACCACACTCATTTTCCTTACTCAAATCAACTTTCTCGAACAAAGGACGAACTCCGCTGATGGCTTCAATGCCATCCAAAACCTCAATCTTCGAGTTGGATAAATTATCAGCAATTACTACTTCGTATCCGCTATTCTGTAATTCCACAACAGTGTGAGAACCAATAAATCCAGTTCCACCAGTTACTAATACCTTGTTCTTCATAATATCCACTCTAATAAAATCTTGATTTTTCAATTTATATCCTCTTTCGATAAAAAAACGACAATTATACAAATGTAGCGATTTCAACGACTCTTACCATAATAATTACCTGCACTTCTCAACAAGTCCTAATAAATCGATTTATTAATAAAAACCTGCCCTATTAACAACAGCCTATCTTTATTCAAACAGTTTTACAAACCCAATTTCTTTTTAATTTCACTAGGAATGGCATCTTTATGTACCATAATCGCCACTGTTTTTAACTTCACATAAGCTTCGCTCATGTTTAAATAACCACCATACTCATTGCTGTTATCAGCCCAGGAATTTTTTGTTTTGTAATAAACCGTTCCATTCTGATCTTTCACAATTCCTGTTAGGTGCATCAAATGATCATCGGTAGTTTCGTAATTATCAAAAGTCACTTGACGAAGATTCTCATCTACGGTAAGCTCACGATTATCTGAGGATGTATCGCCCTTATTATCAGCTAAATTATTTTCCCATTTGGCAATTTCCGAATCGCTCATATCTACTGCTTTTGTTGCTGGCAACACTGCATAACCATCACGATGAGAGAATCCTTTCTCACTCAC
This sequence comes from Labilibaculum sp., assembly GCF_041595635.1. Taxonomy (GTDB): domain Bacteria; phylum Bacteroidota; class Bacteroidia; order Bacteroidales; family Marinifilaceae; genus Labilibaculum. The sequence continues at coordinate 66,213 of NZ_JBFHJW010000017.1, read as the reverse complement.
ATCACCATCCCAACAAACAGTAAAACCATTCCTAAGAGCATGATTAATAATCGCCATCAAATCGTTCAATTGTACATTATAATACAAATCATCCGACCAGTTATCTGGAACCTCTAAATCCACTGTCTGATAGTAAGAATAATCAGCATAGGAAGTCAGTTCCACATAATCATCGGCATTAAAGCCCATTTTTTTCGCATACGAAACAGGAGTGTACTCTACTCCATTTAATACAAAATTTTTGGGCGTTTTGCCCATATAGGTATCCAACACAGCATTAACCGATTCCTCCCACACTGGAGTCACTTTTCGATTCGGATTGGTGACTATCACATCCAACATCGCTTTGGTCGACTCTACCATTTCTTTATGAATATGAAAATCACTTCCATACTGATTTCCAGAATAAACACTCTCTGGTACGAAACCATGTTCTCTTACTACATTAAGTACATCATGAGCCTGCCCTCCTTCGCTATAATTTCCTTTCCCATGCAAATGAAAATAACGCTTAGCTTTTTGCGAATATGCCCACCGAACAATATACATTTCCGATAAATCAGATTTAGAATTCCCCAAACGAAGCAATTCCGACTCGATAAAAGAAATGGTGGCAAAACTCCAACATGTACCTGTACTTTGCTGATTTTTCACAGATGTTACGGGTAAATCTACCAATGTTGTAAACACTTTCTGTTGCGTTTCTACTTCTTGTGCCCAAATCTGATTACAAGCAAAAAAGGCCAAACTAATAAATATTGCTACTGTTTTATTCATTGTATTCCTGTAATGGTTATTAGTACTATAGTTGATTAAATACTCCTTATTGTCATCTATTATAAATTACCTAATTCATTCTGCTTCTTTTTACTCATCTTCTTCACCACCTCATCATACGAATCGTTAATCCACTCCTCAAGCTGTTTATCCGAAATACTGCCATCTATTACAACTGTATTCCAATATTTTTTATTCATATGATACCCGGGCAAAACCGACAAATAAGTCTCCCGTAATTCAATGGCTTTTTCTGGCTCGCATTTCACATTCATTCGTAGTTCTCCTGTTATATTTGTAAGCAGGAACATTTTATCAAGCACCTTAAAAACCAAAATTTCCTCATCAAAAGGAAAGCTTTCACTCACTGCCTTCATGGAAAGACAATACTCTCGCAATTTTTCAATATTCATGATTTAAAGCATTGTTAAGTTTTAATTAACTGATAAAAAGTAAATGTAAATACTTTTGCCGCAAACGTAACTGTATATTTCTGTGAACCTAAAAAACATCTGTCTTGAAAAACCAAGTTTACTTAATGACTTTCATCCTTACCTGGAGTGTACTAATTGGTTCTCTTATAATACTAAGAAATTTATCTTCAACCCTGTATGATCAATCCAAAATTTCCAAACTAAAAGATCATATTAAATGTGTTACCAATAACTCAGAAGAAATTTCATATTATGTGTTTAATTATGAGATAAATAAGGACAATTTACTCCAACCTCTTCAACAAGTATAAACTAGAAAACCACAAAATATTAATATTATCCGACATAGCATAATTGGCATGTATAATCAAATTTACGCAAAACTAGAAAAATTAGGAATTCGGGAATTTCAAATTCACTTGCGTGATGGAGAACAATTTATCTATTCTAAGGAAATTGATCAATTGGGCACCAATTTATTCTATCGTCAATTTTCTGTTGAACTCGCCAATACAAGACACATCCAAACAAAAATTCTGTTTTTCATTTCTCAGCTACTTTCGATTGGATCAATCCTTCCCCTACTTGAATAATAACATTGATGATACAATAGAGAATCTAAGTCTATCTACAGCGCAAATAAATACTCAACATAAATTTTGTTACCCTCACTAAAACTGCACATTATCCAAGATTATCAGGCTTTTTATTAAATAGTAATAAAATATTTTTGACTAATAATTTAAACCTTTTTTTTTTTACTTCGCCCAATTTTGTATATTTAGTTCAGAGAAATTGTGATTAATACAGATATACTCATGAACGAAACAGCCTACGCCCAAAAATACAATTGGAAAAATAAACGAATACTTATTGTAGAAGATGAAGAAATCAACAACATGTTTTTTGATGCAGCTTTAAGTAGAACCAAATCGAAGCTTTTGTGGGCAAAAAATGGCAAAGAAGCAGTGGATATAATCGAACAATCAGACGACATTGATGTTATACTAATGGACATTCGTTTGCCAATAATGGATGGTTGTGAAGCTACCAGGAGAATTAAGAAAAGCCACAAAGAAATTCCAATTATTGCTCAAACAGCCTATGCACTCGAAGGTGATAGAGAACGAATACTTGATGCGGGTTGTGATGATTATCTTTCCAAGCCTATTCGTTTCGAGGAACTACTTGAGACCATAGATAAATATTTGGCCGACTAATCTATGGGTGCACTGAATGCATCTTCGATGTGTTCAATTTTAAACTTTGAATTCTGTTTTATCACACTTATAACATCGAATCTTACTTCTTGTGTCATCTCCTTTGCATCCACGTAACCTTGTGTGGCGCGAACTAAAAACTTTATTTTTGAAAGACTAATTGCATCCGCTGGATGTTCAAAATATTCAGTCGACCTTGATTTTACCTCCACAATAATCAACAAATTATCTTTCAAAGCGATAATATCCAATTCTTTCTTTTGATAGATCCAATTTCGGTCAATGATTCTATATCCCTTATTCAGTAGATATTTTGCAGCCATATCTTCGCCGAGTTTTCCTAAATCATTGTGCTCTGCCATAATAGGTTATTGTTTTGGTCTTTTATCCCAGGTTAACTTTACTGCTCGATCATTCACGTCGAGTTTAAGAGATCGCCCCAAAGGCAAAGCCCAATTTTCAGTAATGTGTCCTGCTGGAAAATCGAAAACAACTGGATAAGAATAATTTTCGATGCATTCAGAAATAATTTCATAGGCACTTTGCCCAAAATCAGGATTTCCACCTTTCATATCGCTCATTCCGCCTACAATTAATCCTTGTAACTCAGATAATTTTCCCCCTAATTTCAAATTTCGCATCATTCGATCCAAATGATATAACTCCTCTCCAACATCTTCAATAAAAAGAATTTTTTCATGGGTCTCAAAATCCATTACTGTTCCTCGTAAACTATAAATAATCGACAAATTTCCACCTACTAATTCTCCCTCGGTGATTCCATTCCTATTTAATTTGTGTGTTGCTATTTCGTAATTTTCAAAATCTCCCGACAAGGAATTAAAAAGTGTAACAACCGATTGGTTATCTTTTAAATCAGAAGGAAAATTTACTGGCATTGTAGCATGTAAACTTTCTACTCCCAAAATGGTATTCAAATAACTATGAAATATTGTAATATCGCTATATCCAACTATCCACTTTGGATTGCGAATAAAAAGATCAAAATCAAGATGCTCCAGTATTCGCACACTTCCATATCCACCTCTTGCACAAAGAATTGCCTTAATTTCCGGATCATCCAACATGCGCTGAAAATCGTGCAAGCGATCTAAATCAGTACCTGCAAATTGGTTTTTAACATCAAAAACATGATTGCCTAAAACAACTTTATACCCCTCCTTTTCGATTCTACTTACGGCATTTCCCACCTTTTCGGGATCCATTTTTCCCGCTGGTGAAATAATTCCGATTTTGTCCCCTTTTTGTAAAGCAGCTGGCTGATACATATCTATTTAATTTTTTTTGAAGTAAGTACAAATTAAGAATAAAATACAAATGGATACCTACATTTTTGCCAATTCTATCTTATCTTTGCAAACAATTCAGACCAAAGTCAGAATATAAAACAATATTAGTAACAAAATTAACTTAGGAATCCTTTGTCCCAAAACAAACAAAGAAAATTCCTTAGGAAAAAATAAAATCATCAAATGAAGAAATTTAATAGAACACTTGTAACTACGGCCTTACCTTATGCGAATGGACCTGTTCATATTGGCCATTTAGCTGGCGTATATGTTCCTGCAGATATCTATACCAGATATCTTAGAATGAAAGGAGAGGATGTACTGCTAATTGGAGGTTCCGACGAACATGGTGTTCCTATTACTATAAAAGCCAAAAAAGAAGGAATTACTCCACAAGATGTAGTTGATAAATATCACAATATCATAAAAGATTCCTTTGAGAAATTTGGAATTACATTCGATGTTTATTCCCGAACAAGTTCAAAAACACATCACGAAACAGCTTCGGAATTTTTCGAAACCTTAAACAAAAAAGGTGAATTTATCGTTAAAACCAGCGAGCAATACTACGATCCTATTGCCAATCAATTTCTTGCAGACAGATACATTACCGGAACTTGTCCTCATTGCAATAGCGAGGGAGCTTACGGCGACCAATGCGAAAGTTGTGGAACCTCGTTAAATGCAACTGACTTAATCAATCCAAAATCGTCAATTACCGGAAACAAACCTGAATTAAAAGAAACCAAGCACTGGTATTTACCGCTCGATAAATACGAACAAGGTCTTAAAAATTGGATTCTTAAAGATCATACCGAATGGAAATCAAATGTTTATGGCCAATGTAAATCATGGCTAGACAATGGTTTACATCCACGAGCAGTAACCCGTGATTTAGATTGGGGAGTACCTGTTCCTGCCGAAGGCGCCGAAGGAAAAGTTCTTTACGTGTGGTTCGATGCTCCCATTGGATACATCTCAGCAACCAAAGAATTAACTCCCGATTGGGAAAAATACTGGAAAGCTGATGATTCCAAATTGGTTCATTTCATTGGAAAAGATAATATTGTTTTCCATTGTATTATATTTCCAGCCATGCTAAAAGCAGAGGGTTCATTCACATTACCAGAGAACGTTCCGGCTAACGAATTTCTAAACCTTGAAGGTGATAAAATTTCGACTAGTAGAAATTGGGCCGTTTGGTTGCATGAATATCTAGAAGAGTTTCCTGACAAACAGGATGTTTTGCGCTATGTACTAACAGCCAATGCACCTGAAACAAAAGACAACGACTTTACCTGGAAAGATTTTCAAGCAAGAAATAACAATGAATTGGTAGCCATTCTTGGTAATTTTGTGAATCGTGCTTTAGTTCTTACTCATAAATATTACAAAGGAATTGTTCCTGAAAAAGGTGAATTGAATGATTTCGACAAAGAAACACTAGCTCAAATTCCACTTATAAAAGAACAGGTTGAAAAGAACCTCGAAACTTACCATTTCCGCGAAGCCCTAAAAGAAGCAATGAATTTGGCTCGTTTGGGAAATAAATATTTAGCGGATACAGAACCTTGGAAGCTCATAAAAACAGATGAGGAAAGAGTGAAAACAATCATGAATATCAGTCTTCAGATTACAACCAATCTTACCAGCCTGATTGAACCATTCTTGCCATTTACAGCAATGAAGCTTCGCGAATTTCTTAATATTGAACCACTTGCATGGGAAAATATTGGAACCTCTGTTATTGCTGCAGGTCACCAAATTAATAAAGCATCTTTACTTTTCGAGAAAATAGAAGATGAAACAATACAAGCTCAAATCGATAAACTTTTGGCAACTAAGGCTGCCAACCAAGCCGAACAAAAACAGGTAGTTCCAGCAAAAGAGAACATCAACTTTGATGACTTCATGAAACTAGATGTTCGAGTGGGCACAATTACGGCTGCCGAAAAAGTGGCAAAAACAAAAAAACTATTAAAACTAACTGTTGATACTGGTATTGACCAAAGAACCATTGTTTCAGGAATTGCAGAACACTACAAAGCAGAAGAAATTATTGGAAAGCAAGTAAGTGTTCTAGTAAATCTTGAACCTAAAGTGTTAAAGGGAATTGAATCGCAGGGAATGATTTTAATGGCTGAAGATGCAGATGGCAAATTATCTTTCGTATCTCCGGATCAAAAAATAAAAGTAGGTTCAGAAATTAGATAATCGAAAAAATAAAAAAGCGCTTTCCAATAGAAAGCGCTTTTTTTTTTAGCTTATTCATTATTTTTGAAGAACCCAGCAAAAAGCTTTTGGATTCTCAGCAATTACTTTCTTTTTAAAGAGATCTGCTGCAGCTCTTTTTTCAAATTGATTGATTGCAACAGAATACAAATTTTTGTTTTTAATAATAACAGCTGGATAAGATTTTGAAATCAACTCTTGCTGTAGTATTTCCGCATTTTTGGGAGAAGTAAAACTACCCGAAATCAAATAAAATCTTCCTTTCTTCACCACATCTAGCTGAACTTCATCCGTAATTTTAGGCTCAAAAGCAACCAATTCTTCAGGAGGAGAAATAACCGGATTTAATTCTACCTGATTTTCTGATACTTCAGATTTACTTTCTAGAATTCCCATGCCAGCCTCATTGCCGAATAGGGATCGTTCCGAATTCATAGGAAGCAAAGCAATTAATAAAACAAACGGAATCGCTGCCGCTGCATACCACAAACGTTTTCTTGTAAAAAAAGAGCGCACCGTTGAAGGGTAAATACTAGTCGTGTGATTTTTCTCGACACTTAAACTAGACAATTTAGGAAGTGTAAACTGCTCTAAACCAAACACATCAACCAAATAATTTAGTTCTTTTGATGGTTCAAATAACAGATTATGTCTCCTGTCATTATGAAAAGATCCTAGCTGTTCGAAAGTAACTTTCTCACCTCTCTGAATTCTAACACGTATGTCCTCAATAAAAAACTGAACTGATTTCTCAGCTTCTGCATAACTTAAATTTTCCGATTCTGCCAATCTATTAATCAACAATCCATCATTTTTAGATAAATTACGGTTAAATCCAATTGCCTTTGAGGGAGGACAAATCGCATTCAGATTCTCATCAATATTAGCTGGCTTATAGTTGGCAACAAAACCACCAAAACCAGGCAATATAACGCAATCATGAACAAATAGAAGTTCTTTTATGTATTTCGATACGTCAAGCATAATAGACAAATATAATCAAAAATTTATGTCACTCCAATCGATTTCAACATCAATAAAAGTAATTAACTATAAACCAATACATTCGAATATAAAAAAGAATAACATCTCATTTTTTATCTATTATTAATCATGTAATTTGCTGTTTTATGCATAGAATTATGAAATTTATCCATACAATTTCATCCTGTAAAAGATCCGCAGCGATTAGCTTTTTTACCCATCTAAAACACAAATAATTATCTGACCGTAAGAAAAAATATATTGATTACAGGAGGTGCTGAATTTATCGTTTCGCTTGTTTGTTACAAGTATCCAAACCCTCACATCATTTAACTTAGATGCCTTAACCTATGCCGGAAATTTAAAAGATACCCAATGAAAATTACACGTTTACAATAGAATATCACATTAGAGGCTAGTTATTTGCAGTAGATCACTCGCTAGTAATTGATTCTATTTGTCATGGTGGGAAAATATTCATAGCGGAGGTAACGAGAAATTCTACGAAAAACCATATACCAACAAAAAAATAAGAGCGATGTAAACTACCACATCGCTCTTGTTATTTTTTAAAATTGAAATTACTCTACCGTAACCGATTTTGCTAGATTTCTTGGTTGATCGACATTACATCCTCTATATACAGCAATATAATATGAAATCAACTGGAAAGGAATTACTGTTAATAGGGGCGCTAAAGCCTCCAAAGTATCGGGAATTTCAATCACATGATCAGCCATTTCACTAATCACGCTGTCTCCTTCGGTCACAATCGCAATAACGTGTCCTTTTCTGGCTTTAACCTCCTGAATATTACTTACAATTTTCTCGTAGGATTTATCCTTGGTTGCCACAACAAAAACCGGCATCTGTTCATCAATAAGTGCAATGGGACCGTGTTTCATTTCAGCAGCAGGATAGCCTTCAGCGTGGATGTATGAAATCTCTTTTAACTTAAGAGCACCTTCTAGTGCAACAGGAAATAGAAAACCTCTTCCTAAGTAAAGAGCGTTGGTTGAATCCACATAACGCTTCGATAATTTTTTAATATCCTCTTCCTTATCCAGAATTCTCTTTATTTTCTCTGGAAGATTAGCAAATTCGGCGATTAAATTTTCATAGTCCTCTTTGGCCAATGTTCCTTTACGATATCCAACCAACATTGCCATCATAGTAAGCACGGTTACCTGAGCGGTAAATGCTTTAGTAGAAGCAACGCCAATTTCTGGACCTGCGTGAGTATAAACTCCCGCATGTGTTTCACGAGGAATACTTGAACCAACCACATTACAAATTCCAACAACAGTAGCACCTGCTTCTTTTGCTAATTTAATAGCAGCTAAAGTATCTGCAGTTTCGCCACTCTGACTAATTGCCAAAACAATATCGTCTTTAAAGATAATCGGATTTCTGTATCGAAATTCTGATGCATATTCCACTTCAACCGGAATTCGAGCAAATTCCTCAAATAAGTATTCACCAACCATTCCTGCATGCCAGGAAGTACCACATCCGATAATCAATATTCTTCGAGCATTTACCAACTGAGGAATTACATCATGAATCCCGCCAAGGAAAACTTCCTTATGCTTAGTAGAAATCCTTCCTCGAATGGTATCGTGGATTGAGATGGTTTGCTCAAAAATCTCTTTTAACATAAAATGATCGTAGCCACCTTTCTCAATTTGTTCAATATCTAAATCGAGCTTTTGAATGTGCGGAGTTAACTTATCATTCTGAATGGTTTTCAACACTAATTCGTCTCGGCTAATAATAGCCACATCATTGTCGTTCAGATAAATTACACTCTGCGTGTACTCAATAATTGGAGTTGCGTCCGAAGCCAAAAAATATTCGCCATTGCCGACTCCCACAACAAGAGGACTACCTTTTCGGGCTGCAATCAACTGATCTGGCTCATCTTCGCAAATCACAAGCAAACCATAGGCTCCAACTACTTTGGTTAAAGCCAAACGAACAGCTATTTCGGCTGAAACCTCACCTTTTAAATAGATATATTCAATAAGGTTCGCTAACACTTCTGTATCGGTTTCGCTTTGAAAGCAATAGCCCCTTTTGGAAAGCTTTTCCTTTAGTAATGAATAGTTTTCGATAATTCCGTTGTGGATGATCACAAATTTACCATTCATCGATTGATGAGGATGTGCATTTGCATCATTTGGTTCTCCGTGAGTAGCCCAACGTGTATGTCCTATTCCAATTGTCCCTGAAACATCACTCCCTTTGACATGATCTTCCAGATCTTTTACTTTTCCCTTGCATTTAAAAACCTGAGTTTGATTAGTACGAAGTGCAATTCCTGCAGAATCATACCCTCGATATTCCAATCTTTTCAGCCCATTAACAAGTATAGGATAAGCTTGTTTATCCCCAATGTAACCAACTATTCCACACATAAATAAAAATATTTCAGTTTCGGTACCACGCGAAACATATTAAAAAACAATTTAAGAAATAACAACATTAACCTCACTTTAAAAGTCTTAAGCTTTCAATAGTGCATCTCATTAAATTATCATAAATAAAGATAAAAATACGATAAGTTCAAATGCTCTCCAAACTTCTTAACTCATTTTAAGTAAAGGCACAAAAAAAGGTGTATGCGAGCAAAAGCTTACATACACCTTTAAAATATTTTATAGTTCGTAACTATTTCGCTACTAATTCATCGTAAAGATCAGAATACGCTGAAATATATTCATCTTTATTTTTATACTCCATAAAAGTTTTCCCAGAGGCTTTTGCATATGCAAGAACTTCTTCATTCACCTTAGGACTTCCCATGATAATAGCATCACATTGATCAATCGCTAATTTATGAAGAGAAACATAACTCGCATCTTCCAAAATACTTACATCCTCTTTACCAATTCCGTCAATGATTGATTTTTCTTGAAACTTATCGCTAAATTTAGTAGGAAATTCATCATCATAGATCGAAAAAATCACTTTTGTATCCATAAATAATGGATCTTCGTTAAAAGATTTTTTTAAATACAAAGGCACCAAACCAGTAAACCAACCCTGGCAATGTACAACATCTGGAGCCCATCTCAATTTTTTCACAGTTTCAAGCACACCTCTTGCAAAGAAAATGGCTCTTTCGTCATTATCCTCAAAACCATTTCCATCCTTATCAACAAGTACTTCTTTCCTATGAAAATAATCTTCATTATCAATAAAATAAACTTGCATACGAGCTGCTTGAATCGAAGCCACTTTAATAATCAATGGATGATCTGTATCATCAATTATTAAATTCATTCCCGAAAGACGGATTACTTCATGCAATTGATTTCTTCTTTCGTTGATACAGCCGTATCGAGGCATGAAAGTTCTGATTTCTTTTCCTTTTTCTTGGATCCCTTGAGGTAGATATCTACCAATTCCGGACATTTCGTTTTCTGGAAGATAAGGTGTGATTTCTTGAGAAACAAACAATACTTTTGTCTTTTCCATATAGTCGCTAATATATAATACAGATTATCTGCGCAAAATTAATAAAAATAATTAACATACATACCCGAAATCAAAGCATAAAGCACCTAAAATACAATTAAATGCAATTTTAATTTCTCAGATTTGTATTTATTTATTTTATTTGCACTCTCAAATAAAAATCAATTAGATTTTATAGAACTCAATAAAAAGAGATGGAAACAGTAAAACTTGTTGCTGACATTAAAGCAAAAATCAGCAAGTTTAAGGACGAAGGAAAAACAATAGGATTTGTTCCTACAATGGGTGCACTTCACAAGGGACACTTGTCTTTGACCGAAGCATCTGTGAAAAACAATGACATTACCGTGGTAAGCATTTTTGTTAACCCTACGCAGTTTAACAACCCGAATGACTTATCAACCTATCCGAGAACTCTCGAAGCAGATCTAGAACAACTTTCCCATTACAATCCAGACCTGATTTTCATTCCAGAGGTAAGCGAAATTTACCCTGAGCCTGATACCCGAAAATTTGATTTTGGCCTATTAGATAGAGTTATGGAAGGGAAAAATCGCCCAGGTCATTTCAATGGTGTAGCACAAGTGGTTAGTAAGCTTTTTGATATTGTAAATCCAGACAATGCTTATTTTGGGCAAAAAGATTTTCAGCAAGTTGCTGTTATTAAGCAGATGACTCAGGATCTTAAGTTAAACGTAAACATTGTATCCTGCCCAATAATAAGGGAAAAAGATGGTTTAGCTATGAGCTCAAGAAATCTTTTACTATCAGAAGAACAACGAAAAAATGCCTGCAAAATTTCTGAAACCTTATTTAAAGCTCGTAACTTAGCAGCGGAATTAAGCGTACACGAATTGAAGGATTGGGTTATTAAAGAAATAAATAAAAACTCATATCTTTCGGTAGAGTATTTTGAAATTGTTAACGACACAAGTCTTGAGGAAATAAAAGACTGGAAAGAACTAAACAATAAGGTTGGGTGTATTACAGTTCAAGTTGGAAAAATTCGCTTGATTGACAACATTACTTTTTAAATATTAGTTAGATACGATATGTACATTGAAGTTTGTAAATCGAAAATTCACAAAGCATCGGTAACTGGTGCTGATCTTCAGTATGTTGGAAGCATAACCATAGATGAAGATCTGATGAATGCTGCCAATATCATTGAAAATGAAAAAGTTCAAATTGTTAACGTAAACAATGGAGAGCGACTTGAAACTTATGTGATTCGAGGCGAAAGAGGCTCAGGAATCATCTGTTTGAATGGTCCTGCAGCTAGAAAATGTGCAGTTGGCGATGTTATTATTATCATCTCTTATGCATCTATGGAATTCGAAGAAGCTAAATCGTGGGAGCCAAGCTTGGTTTTTCCCGACACAGCGACCAATAAGTTAATTTAAATCACTCCATTCAATAAAATAGAGGGCTGTTCTAACCGATCAGCCCTTTTTTAATGGAATTAAGTCAAGGAGAAAGACCATTCAGGAAAATCCACATTCTATCATAAAAGCTGAACAATTTACGCGCGAATTTTGATACTTTGTTTCTGATCCTTTATACTTGTAACTTTAATCAAATCGAAAAATAAGCCCATGAATAAGCTTGATATTGTAAAAAATAAGATCATAACGAACAAAGAGGATGCCAGCAAAATACTACATACCTGGCGCTTCAAAGAAAATAAAATTGTTTTTACCAATGGTTGTTTTGATCTTGTTCACCAAGGTCATTTGAGTTATCTGGCTTCGGCTGCCTCCATGGGCAACAAACTAATTATCGGTATCAACACCGATGCTTCGGTTCAAAAATTAAAAGGTCCAAACCGACCAATTATTGATGAATATTCACGAGCTTTTCTTTTGGCATCCCTAGGTTTTGTAGATCTGGTTATCTTTTTTGAAGAGCAAACACCTTACGAATTAATAAAATTTGTACAACCAGATATTCTTGTTAAAGGCAGTGATTACAAGGCGGAAGACATTGTAGGCTATGATATTGTAAAAGCCAAAGGTGGAGAAATTAAAACTCTTGATTTTCTGGAAGGATTTTCATCAACAGGTATCATCAAAAAAATAATAAAAACCAGCACTAAATAACTATACGAACTTATGGCCAGTAAAGCAAAAACAAAAAGTGCCTGGTTTTGTCAATCTTGTGGAGTTGAATCTGCCAAATGGGTAGGCAAATGTCCATCGTGTGGAGAATGGAATTCCTTTGTTGAAGAAGTTGTTGTGAAATCAAAAGCTTCGCCAATTGTTGGATCTAACGGACTAGGTAAAAAAAATAAACCTCAAAAAATCTCCGAAATATCCTCTTCGGAAGAATCGAGATTCAATACAAAAAATGGTGAATTAAATCGGGTTTTAGGTGGTGGACTAGTTCCTGGTTCACTTATATTGATTGGTGGAGAACCTGGAATTGGCAAATCGACATTAGCCCTTCAAATTGCTCTCAATCTAAAAAATTATACCACTTTATATGTTTCTGGTGAGGAAAGTGCACAGCAAATAAAACTACGAGGCAATCGCATTAATTCTGATAATGAAAACTGTCTGATTGTAAGTGAAACATCTATGGAGAATATTTTTTCTCACATCAAAAACACCACTCCCGACATTATTGTTATCGATTCCATTCAAACACTTGCCACTGAAAGTATAGAATCGGCTCCTGGAAGCGTTTCCCAGATTCGGGAATGTACATCGCAACTGCTGAGCTTTGCCAAGTCATCCGCTACGCCAGTTATTCTCATTGGCCACATCACCAAAGATGGCAGCTTAGCAGGTCCTAAAATACTGGAACACATGGTCGATACCGTTCTCCAATTTGAAGGAGATCAGAATCATATGTATCGAATTTTACGATCGACTAAAAACAGGTTTGGGTCTACTTCAGAAATGGGAATTTACGAGATGCAACACACTGGACTTCGCGAAGTTTCTAATCCTTCAGAGCTTCTTCTTTCTCATGCAGATGAAAGCCTAAGCGGAGTGACAATTTCAGCTTCTATAGAGGGTATGCGACCTTTTCTGATAGAAATTCAGGCATTGGTTAGCTCTGCGGCCTATGGAACTCCTCAACGCTCATCAACAGGTTTCGATCTGCGTCGATTAAACATGCTATTGGCCGTTTTGGAAAAGCGAGCTGGCTTTAAACTTTCAACAAAGGATGTATTTTTAAATATTGCCGGAGGAATTAAAGTAAACGATCCAGCCATCGATTTGGCTGTTATTCTTGCTGTACTATCATCGAGTACAGATATTTCTATTCCTAAACAAGTATGTTTTGCTGGAGAAATTGGCCTGTCAGGAGAAATTAGACCTGTAAGTAGAATTGATCAACGAATTAGCGAAGCCGAAAAATTAGGATTCAAACAAATTATCATTCCAAAACACAATTCCAAAGGCCTCGACACCTCTAAGTTTACAATCAAAATTCATTTAGTAAGCAAAGTAGGGGAAGTCTTTCAACGTCTTTTCCGACAAAATAACAAGGCTGAAACCTAGGTTTCAGCCTTGAATAAACAGTTACTATGAATTTTGTTGATTCGAGTATGGCATTTCGAATCAGATAGCGTCGGAATAAGAAAGAAATAACTGAATCTTTCCGCTTTTTCCACCCGAAAGCTAAAATCCATGATCGTAGGCAGGTCTTCTGGCTTGCTCCAATTTTAAATCCCTTCCCATCCCGAAGAACAGTGGTTAAATTTTTAAAACATTGATTCGATAAACGAACCGGAGCTTACAGCTGCGGGGACAGCTCCTGCTTGAACAGGATTCCCTATTATTCCCTTTCGGAAACCTAAATCAATTGCAATTTTAAAAAAAATATCTGTATACTCCAATTAAAATTAACGATCATACTTAAAAGAAATCACTCTCATCAGATTCAATTAAGTCATTGTTTTTAGAACCATTAGAAGCATCATCACAATCCAAATTCAAATTAACCCCTCTTGGTTTTTCAAAATCACCTTGAGTAATTCCAAGGCTTTTGTCGGCATATACTTTCTGCATGTAAAGTGCCCAAATTGGCAGAGCCATATTCGCTCCCTGTCCTAGTCTAATACCTTCAAAGTGAATCGAACGATCTTCCGCTCCAACCCAAACTCCAGAAACTAGCTGAGGAGTAATTCCCATGAACCAACCATCGGAATGATTCTGCGTTGTCCCGGTTTTTCCACCCATTGGATTATTCAAACCATATTTATATCGTAATCGAACTCCTGTTCCTCTTTGCACAACTCCTTCTAATAAATTCGTCATTAAATAGGCGGTTCTTTCATCCATTACTTCCCGTTTTCGAGAAACCGATTGTGCCAATAAATTTCCCTTGTGATCTTCTATTTTGGTAATAAAACTTGGCTTGATGTAAACCCCTTTATTCACAAAAGTAGCATAGGCTCCAACCATCTCGTAAACCGATATTTCCGAAGTTCCTAAGTAAATCGATGGAACTGCATCTATTTTACTAATAACACCCATTTTATGAGCCATAGCTGCAACCGATTCAGGTGTAGTTTGTTTCAAAACCCAACCTGAGATATTATTCACCGAATTAGCCAATCCCCATTTTAAAGTTACCATCTCACCTTCGTATTTATCAGTCGAATTTTTCGATGCCCAAGGCGTTCCATCAGGCAAAATAAATGTTTGAGGAATATTCGGAACTTTATCACAAGGACTTAACCCCTCCTGCATGGCAAGTGTGTACAGAAATGGCTTAATGGTAGACCCTACCTGACGTTTTCCAACCGTTACCATATCGTACATAAAATGCTCATAATTAGGTCCTCCCACATAAGCTCGCACTTCTCCAGACTGTGGTTCAACAGACATAAACCCTGCACGTAAAAAGCCTTTCATATAAAGCATAGAATCGTTAGGACTCAAAATGGTATCTCGTTCCCCTTTCCAGGTGAATATTTTCATTTTTCGTGGTTGCTTAAACACCAAACGGATAGAATCCATACTCATTCCATTTTTCTTCAAAACACGATATCTTTCACTTCTTCTCATAGAAATATCAATGTTATTCTCTACATTTTCCTGAGATAAATCATCGGAAAATGGGGGATTCCTATGATGTTCTTTCTCACGATTAAATGCTTTTTGCAAATCTAGTCCCAAGTGCTCAACGACAGCCTCTTCGGCATATTTCTGCATTCGTGAATCAATGGTTGTATAAATTTTAAGTCCATCTTTGTAGATGTTATATGCAGTTCCATCAGCTTTTAAATTTTTATTGCACCATCCATAAAAAGGATTATCCTCCCACTCTGTAGAATCTTTTACAAATTGCTGATAAGCATATGATGGATAATTGTTAACTTCAGGCTTATGCGCCGTTAAGGAAGTGCGTAAGTATTCTCTAAAATACGGAGCCATTCCTCTTTTGTGATCTACCTTTTGGAAATCAATCTCCAATGGAAGACTTTTTATGGAATCAAATTCTACTGTTGACAAATAATTGTATTTTACCATTTGCGACAGTACAACATTTCTTCTGTTCAAAGTCAACTCAGGGCGTCGTAAAGGGTTAAAATAAGATGGATTCTTTGCCATTCCCACAAGCATTGCTGCCTGTTCAATTTTAAGTGAATCAGGTGTTGTATTAAAATATACATTAGCTGCAGATTTAACTCCAACTGCTAAATTTAAGAAATCAAACTTATTAAAATACATAGTCATGATTTCCTCCTTAGTATAGCTACGCTCTAATTTTACAGCAATCACCCATTCTCGAAATTTCCGAAATACAATATCAATCTTTTTCTCAAAGCTCTCCCGAGGAAACAACATTTTCGCCAACTGTTGAGAAATAGTACTTCCTCCCCCTGCACTTCGGTCGCCAGTTACCAATCCCTTAGCAACCCGCCCCAAACCGCGAATGTCAATTCCAGAGTGATCTTTATAACGAACATCCTCTGTCGCTATTAAAGCATCAACCAAATAAGGAGACAAATCAGAATATTCAACAAAAGAGCGATTCTCGAAATAAAATTTTCCGATTAAACTTCCATCCACAGTATAGACTTCTGTAGCCAAACTATTTTTAGGATTTTCCAGCTCTTCAAAAGAAGGCATGAAACCAAAAGTTCCATTTGAAACTCCTATAAAAAATAGAACCAGCGCAACTACACCAAGAACAAAAACAGACCAAAAAATAAGGAGATGTTTTTTAAACATTTGCAATTTCGATTTCTCTTCGATACCTCGAGTAAACTCAGTATTATTTTTTGACATTTTAAAACAATTCATTTAATTAAGTGGTGTAAAAATAGCAAATATTATTCGAACAAATAAGAGAGAGTCTTCATCTAATTATATTGAATTATTTTGGTTTCCGGAATCGTTTAATTTCAAAATAATCATCATAAAATTTTGAAGTTAGCCTCCATATTGTTTTACTTTGCAAAAATTTTAACCTAATCTTTCCAAAGTAAAGATACGCGTATGATAGAGAATTTAGTAATTGTCGAGTCCCCTGCGAAAGCAAAAACTATTGAAAAGTTTTTAGGGAAGGATTTCATTGTAAAGTCGAGTTTTGGACATATTAGAGACCTAGAAAAAAAGGACTTTGGAATTGACATTAAGAATAATTTCACGCCAAAATACATTGTATCTACCGATAAAAAAAAGGTAGTTGCTGAACTAAAGAAATTAGCTAAGGAGGCATCAACTGTATGGATCGCATCCGATGAGGATCGCGAGGGAGAAGCAATTGCATGGCATTTATACGAAGTGCTTAATCTTAAAAAAAAGAACACAAAACGAATTGTTTTTCATGAGATTACGAAAGATGCTATTCTAAATGCAATTAAAAATCCGAGAGAAATAGATGTAAATTTAGTGAATGCTCAGCAAGCACGACGAATTTTAGATCGATTAGTAGGTTTCGAGGTATCTCCCGTATTGTGGAAGAAAGTAAAACCACAATTGTCGGCAGGACGAGTACAATCCGTAGCCGTTCGATTAATTGTTGAACGTGAACGAGAAATTATGGATTTCACCTCCGAATCTTACTTTAAAGTGATTGCTCACTTCACAATAACAGATAATAAGGGCGATCAAAAAACACTAAAAGCAGAACTTCCAAAAAGATTCTCAACAAAAGAGGAAACTCTTGAATTTTTAAATAGCTGCAAAAATGCGGAGTATCGAGTTAATAACATCGAGAAAAAACCATCTACTCGTAAACCTGCTGCCCCATTCACCACTTCAACATTGCAACAGGAAGCTAGTAGGAAGCTAGGCTTTTCGGTAGCACAAACAATGACCGTTGCTCAGCGTTTATACGAAGCTGGAAATATCACTTACATGAGAACTGACTCGGTAAACTTATCAGAAACCGCACTTGCTGCAGCCAAAGAAGAGATCACCCGTCGTCATGGTTCCAAATATGTAAAAATCAGAAAGTACAAAACCAAAAATAAAGGAGCACAAGAAGCTCACGAGGCCATTCGCCCTACCTATTTAAATAAAGATGAAATTTCTGGAGAATCCAATGAAATTCGTTTGTACAATTTAATCTGGAAACGAACCATAGCCTCGCAAATGGCTGATGCGAAATTAGAGAAAACCAATATTAAAATTGGCATCTCAACCAATAGTAGAGAATTGGTAGCATCAGGAGAAATGATCAAATTTGATGGTTTCTTTAAAGTATACATGGAATCTTCTGATGATGAAAATCAAAAAGAGGAAGAAACATTACTGCCCAATGTTAAAGTTGGAGATTCTCTTACCGAGGAACTAGTGCAAGCCACCCAAAACTTTACCTATCGTCCTGCAAGATATACCGAGGCTAGTTTGGTGAAAAAATTAGAAGAATTAGGAATTGGACGACCATCTACTTATGCTCCAACCATTACTACCGTCCAAAATCGTGGCTATGTTACCAAAGAATCACGAGATGGAGTTGAGCGAAAATACGAAGTGCTTGTTCTTGAAAAAAACGACATTACTGAAGAAATAAAAACTCAAATAACAGGAGCCGAGAACAAAAAACTTTTTCCAGAAGACATAGGAATGGTTGTTACCGATTTCTTAAGCAAGCACTTTTCAAGAATCATGAATTACAATTTCACTGCTGAAGTTGAAAAAGAATTCGATGATATAGCCATGGGAAATTTAATTTGGCATGAGATGATTGGCAAATTTTACAATCCATTCCATGCTAATGTTGAAAAAACGTTGGAGGAATCAGAAAGAGAATCAGGAGAACGAGTTCTTGGAAACGATCCGGTAAGTGGAAAAGTAATTTTGGTGCGCATTGGTAGATATGGCCCAATGGCTCAATTAGGAGAAAGTTCTGACGACAAGGAAGCAGAAAAACCGAAATTTGCAAGCTTGCGTACTGGACAACATTTAGAAACGATCACACTTGAAGAGGCTATCGACTTATTTAAACTTCCACGCGATCTTGGTTTGTATGAAGACAAAAAGGTAGTTGTAGCCATCGGTCGGTTTGGACCTTACGTTCGTCACGATGGAAAATTTGCATCCTTAAAAAAAGACATAGATGATCCTATGGAGATTGATTTAGAACGTGCAATAGTCCTAATCGAAGAAAAAAAAGAAAAAGACCGACTAAAACACATCAAATCATTTGAAGAAGATGCAGAACTTCAGATCCTTAACGGACGATGGGGCCCCTATATCTCTTACCAAAAGGAAAATTACCGACTAAGCAAAGAGATCGAAGACCCAAAAATACTTTCTTATGAAGACTGCTTACAAATAATAAAGTCTGCTCCAAAGAAAAAAACTACAAAAAAAGCTCCAGCAACAAAAAAAGCAACGGCTAAAAAGAAAGTTCCAGCAAAAAAGAAGGCTTCTACCTCTAAAAAAATAAAAAAATAAAAAAAATAAAAAAAAATTTAAAAGGGTTGTCTGATTATACAGACAGCCCTTTTTTATGCCCTTATGAAAAATTTCAAACACTTCATAATCCCAATTTATTGTTCATTTATCTAAATTTTTTTTAAAAATTATTAACAAAACAATAAAACCTTCGTAGATAGAGCTTACTGTTACACTATAAATCGTCTGTTTTACATAGAGGACATGCTTTTTTGTTATTTAATTTAATATTAAAAAAGCAAAATTTACATTTTAAATGAAAACATAAAATAATTTGATTAATGCACTCGAACCACTGATAAAACTTGTAAGGAACATTTATTTTTATTTACTTTACTCCTAACAGCTTTTGACCGAATCTGAACCATAATGTTTTACATGAAAAAATTTATTTTCTTCGTAATATTAGTTTGCTTTTCCTTAATAACAAGGGCCCAGCAAGACCCACAGTTCAGTCAAAACATGTTTAACATTCTATTTGTAAACCCAGCATTTGCGGGTACAGATAAAGACATACAGGCATCTGCAATCAATCGCCAACAATGGGTAGGTATTGAAAATGCACCCGTTACAACAGTATTTAATTTAAGCACTCCCATTAAATTTATGGGTTCCGATCATGGTATCGGCTTAACCATTTTGAGTGACAAATTAGGTTTAGAAGAAAATACAGCCATGCGTTTTAATTACGCATATCGCAAAAAAATACAAAAAGGTTCTTTAAATTTTGGTTTCAGTATCGGCTTTCAAAACAACTCCTTACAAGGAGATTGGTACATTCCCGATGGCGATGATTATACAAGTGCAGAAAGCGATTTGGGCTCTGCAAGTGTAGACGACAGCAAATTGGTTTTTGATTTAGGACTTGGAATTTATTACAAAACAAACAACTTTTATGTAGGAACTTCCGTAAGCCATTTGAACAAACCTAATATTGGCTATAACGACGAAATAGAAACATACTTGGCTCGTCATTATTATGCCATGGCTGGATATCGATATGATTTAAATGAATCATGGGAAATTCTGCCATCCGTTTTTTACAAAACAGACGCTACGGTATCTCAAATTGACGTAAATACGAACATCAGATACAATAAAAAGATTTGGGGAGGCGTTTCATATAGGGTTGATGATGCCATTGTTGGAATAGTAGGAGTTTTATTTAATAACGGCATTCAAGTTGGTTATTCTTACGACGTACCAACTTCCAATATTTCAAGTGGATCGCATGAGTTTTTATTAGCTTATCGATTTAATGCAAAATTAGAAATACAAAATCAAAAATATAAAAGTGTTCGATTTTTATAAAGTATAAATGAAAAAACTATACAATTAGTTAGTATAATCTATAAAACCACTATGAATAAACTACTTACTACACTTTGTGTAATTGTTTTATTGTTCTTGTCTAGCTGCGGCAAACGCACTGGAAACGGAGAACTTATAGGTGCGGGGCAGAGAGGAAATTGGTTTGAACCAAAACCTTATGGAATGGTATTAATCCCTCGTGGAAGTTTTACAGTAGGACCAAACGATCAGGATGTTGCATGGGCACTTAATGCTACAGCTAAAACCGTATCTGTTGAATCCTTTTGGATGGATGAAACCGAAATTACAAACAATGAATACCGTCAGTTTGTAAATTGGGTTCGAGATTCTATTGCTCGTGAATTATTGGGACAACAATTCGAAGAGTTTTTAATTGCCGAAGATCAAAACGGCAACCCTATAGATCCTCCATTTCTTAATTGGGACGAGAATCTAGAATGGGACAACGAAGAATACACAGAAATTCTGGAAGATATGTATTTACCCGTTAACGAACGATTTTTCAGAAATAAAGAAATCGATTCACGTAAATTAAAATATCAATACGAATGGGTTGACCTTCAACAAGCAGCAAAAAAATCAAATCGTTACAACTACGAAACTGGAGAATACGAAGGTATGGT
This sequence comes from Labilibaculum sp., assembly GCF_041595635.1. Classification (GTDB taxonomy): domain Bacteria; phylum Bacteroidota; class Bacteroidia; order Bacteroidales; family Marinifilaceae; genus Labilibaculum. The sequence goes on along the minus strand of NZ_JBFHJW010000017.1, from coordinate 44,954 downwards.
TGATGATTACAAAGGAGGTCGCAAGCAAATTGAAGACCGTTCTTCCTTTATCATGAAAGAAGCCCTTAATATTTATCCTGATACTTTGTGCTGGATTCAAGATTTTACCTACTCATACAACGAACCATGGACAAAACAATATTTCTGGCATCCTGGCTATGATGACTACCCTGTAGTTGGTGTTTCCTGGAAACAAGCAACCGCATTTTCTATTTGGAGAACTCGCTTTCATAATTCAGCATTAAAATCAGAGGGAGACTATCCTGTTCAAGATTATCGTTTGCCAACCGAATCAGAGTGGGAATATAGTGCAAGGGGAGGAATCGCATTAAATATGTATCCTTGGGGAGGTCCTTATACAAGAAATGACCAAGGCTGTTTCTTAGCAAATTTTAAACCTCTTAGAGGAAACTATGTAGATGATGGAGGATTAGTTACCTTACCTGTTGGAAGCTACGAACCAAATGAGTTTGGTTTATATGATATGGCTGGTAATGTTGCAGAATGGACTTCTGGAGCTTATGATGAGTCTGCCTACTCCTTTACTCATGATATGAACCCAAATTATGAATACAATGCCTTACCTAGTGATCCACCAGCATTAAAAAGAAAAGTAATTCGAGGAGGATCTTGGAAAGATATTGGATACTACCTGCAATGTGGAACTAGAACCTATGAGTATCAGGACACTGCAAAATCTTATATTGGCTTTCGATGCGTTAGAACTCATTTAGGAAGATAATAATTACTTGCAAATTATAACATTTTAGACCTTTTCAAACTTTACTAATCATGAATATTACCGAACTTGTTCAATCTCCCAAATGGAAGAAATTTATGGGCTATGTATATGGCTGGGGAGCTTCCGTAGTTTTGATTGGTGCCCTATTCAAAATTCAACACTATCCATATGCAGGAGAACTACTTACAATTGGAATGTCTGTAGAGGCAATCATCTTTTTCTTCTCTGCTTTTGAACCGCCACATGAGCAACCCGACTGGAGTCTAGTGTTTCCAGAATTAATTGGTCTAGAACCAAGAGAAGGTACTGGTACTGGTGGTGGTGTACAAGTTGAAGGATTGGATCAATTACAATCTCTATTAGAAAAGATAAGCGTTCAACCAGATAAAATATCAAATTTAAGTCAAGGACTTGCAAAATTAACCAATGCTGCAGATAACCTTTCTAATTTGTCGGAAGCTGCTGTTGCAACAGATGGTTATGTTGAAAGTTTGCAAAAGGCATCGAATTCTGTTGGCGAATTCTCTAATAAATATGCTGAATCCACAGAGGAATTATCGAATTCAGCACAGAAACTAAGTAATTCTTATCAGGAAACTGCTAATACAATTTCTACTTCGGGAGAAAGTTTTGCCAAAAATGTCAACGAGTCTGGAAATAAGTTATTAGAATCCTATCAGGATATTGATAAATCTTTACAAACTGGATTTGATAAAATATCTGAAAACAGTAATGCATTTAATGGTTCAATGTCAACATTGAATAGTAATCTATCTTCACTAAATGCAATTTATGAGTTGCAATTAAAACAGAGTAATGAGCAAATAACTAATTCGAAATCTGTTCATCAGGATTTGGATAAAGTTCTTGAAACATTAACAACAACTCTACAAAATGCACAAGCTTATAAAAAAGAAACCGAACAGTTAAACCAAAACCTTGCAGCACTTAATACCATTTATGGCAATATGTTAAGCGCTATGGATGTAAGAAAAAAAAAATAATTTAACTGTCAAGCTGAGCTGAAATGGGAGCAACAAATTGTAAAGAAACACCACGGCAAAAAATGATTGGAATGATGTATTTATTCCTAACAGCAATGTTAGCGATAAATGTATCAAACGAGGTACTTGATGCGTTCTCGATTATTGACAATGGTTTATCAAAAACCATTCAAACATTCGAAGAAAAAAATAAAATCAAATACTCGGATTTCCAAATTGCTCTGGAAGCAAACGAAACTAAAGTGCAGGGTGCATGGGATAAAGCAGATAAAATTCGTATTGAATCGGATAAATTATCGGCTTTAATCATCGAACTTAAGGACCGAATGGTAAGGAGAGCGGATGGTGAAGAATATGATATCAATAATATCATTAGCAAAGATAACCTTGATGTTCCACCAGAAGTTATGATTGTTGGCGGACAAGGTAAAGTTCTAAAAGAGGCGATAACAGCCTATCGTGAATTAATAATTAGTCATATTGAAGAAAAAGACTCAACCCTGCGCAATGCAGTTTTGGAAACTTTAAATACCAGTAAACCTCCAAAAGAAAAAAAAGGAGATCCAAATTACACATGGGAATCTCAACAGTTTTCACACACACCTTTAATTGGAGCCATTACTTTACTCTCTAAGATTCAGACTGACATTCGAAATACAGAATCAGATATCGTAAGTTATTTATTCAATCAAATTGAAGCTGAATCATTTAAATTCAATAAATTAAGAGCTGAAGTGTTTTCAAAATCGAATTATATTTTAAAAGGAGACACATATGAGGCTCAGGTTTTTCTTGCTGCTATTGATACAACACAAAACCCGAAGATCGTTGTAGATAGAACAGGGCCTATAAAAACATTCAAAGATGGCCGAGGTATTTATACTGCAAAAACAGATAAGGTTGGAGAAGTTAAATGGGGGGGCGTAATTACCTATACTAGCCCATCAGGTATCGAAAAACCATATGAATTTGAATCTAGTTATATTGTAGCAGAACCTAACGTGGTTGTATCAGCTACTAAAATGAATGTATTTTATTTAGGTGTAGACAATCCAGTTAGCATATCGGCACCAGGTTTTTCCTCGGACAGAATTCGTGCGACTATGACTAATGGAAACTTAGTTAAACAAGGTAATAGTTATATTGCCAAACCTAAAGCTGCATTTAAGAATTCTAGAGTAGCAGTTGAAGCGCAATTTGAAGATGGATGGAGACCTTTACGCACTGTTGATTTTAGAGTAAAACCTATTCCTGACCCAGTAGCCAAGGTTGGTGGTTTAAGCGGTGGAAAAATAAAGAAAAATCTACTTTTAGTACAAACCGGAGTAGATGCAGTAATGGAAAATTTTGATTTTGACTTGAAATTTAAAATTACAAGTTTTACGGTTTCTACAATTGTAAAAGGCTTTACTGTTGATCAATCTTCGGGTTCGGATATGTTTTCCCAGCAACAAATTTCGATGTTCAAAAATTTACGAAGAGCTCAAAAAGTATATATTGAAGACATTAAGGCAGTGGGACCAGATGGAGAGACCAGAGACTTGCCTACAATTTCGTTTAGAATTGAGTAATAAAATTTAGAGATGATGAAAAAAAGCTTATTACTAATCATTGGCGTTATTCTTATATGCTCTGCATATTCGAATGCACAAACAAATGCAACTAGCGTTTATAAGAAAGAGCATATACAAAATAGAAAGCCTATTCCCTATTCCAACATTCGCGAATCGGATGTGATGTGGTCGAAATTGGTGTGGCGATTTATTGACTTGCGGGAAAAGATGAACCTTCCGATGTATTATCCTTCGACTCCAGCAGATGATCGTTATAGTTTAATCGATTTATTACTGTATGGCATCGAAAACGAAGGCTTAACAGCCTACGATACCAATGACGATGAGTTCAAGGTTCCTATGACTATGGATCAAATCCGAACTAAATTTGATGCACAAGATGAGACCAGAAATGTAAGAAACCGTTTAACTGGTGAACTTGAGCCCCAAGTGCTAATTGGTGAAATGCATACTGATGAAGTAAAAAGGTATATCGTTAAAGAACAGTGGTTCTTCGATAAACAAACATCTACTTTACAAGTTCGAATAATTGGAATTTGCCCTATTCGTGAGTACTTTAAAGATGGGGATTCTGAATTAGATGGAGTTCAAATGAAAAAATTATTCTGGATTTATTTTCCTGAAGTAAGACCATTACTTGCTTCACATGAAGTATTTAATCCAAATAACGATGCAGCACGCTATTCCTTTGATGATCTATTCTTAAAAAGACATTTTTCAAGTTTTATTTCTCAAGTTTCCAATGTGCATAACAATCGTCAAATTAACGAATATACAGTTGGTTTAAATTCGATGTTAGAAGCTCAACGAATTCAGAACGAAATATTTACCTACGAGCATGATCTTTGGGAGTTCTAAGGATCACTATAGATATAAAAAAAAGACCTTCGATGAAGGTCTTTTTTTTTTAAATAAACTTTTCGCCTGTAGTGATTTTTACATCATTCACTATTCTTCGTATTTCCTGTTCATCCCCTTTCCGACAAATTAATAGAGAGTCTTTAGTATCTACTACGATATAATCTTTTAAGCCCTGTAAGACTACTAATTTATCCTTAGGAACACTAACTACACAATTTTTAGATTCATAAAGCAAAATATCTTCTCCATGAATCACATTCTGATTACTATCTTTAGCAGAGTGCTCATAAAGTGCCCCCCAAGACCCTAAATCAGACCAACCAAATTCCGAACAGTAAACGTACACTTCATCCGATTTTTCAAGAATCCCATAATCAATAGAAATGTTCTCACATTGAGGATAAATCTGATTAATACAATCTTGTTCCTCGCCCGTATCTAGCTTATCTAAGCAAGATTCAAATAGAGAACTTATGTCTGGTAAAAAATTGGTGAAAGCTTCCTGAATAGCAGACAATTTCCATACAAATATTCCTGAATTCCAGAAAAACTCACCCGATTCCTGAAATATTTTTGCCAATTCGAGCTGAGGTTTTTCCGTAAAAGTTTTTACTGGATACACGTTTGTATACTTATCTACTGCCTTATTAGAAACTTGTATGTAGCCATAACCTGTTTCGGGGCGAGACGGATGAATTCCAAGCGTAAGTAACTCCTTACCTCCTTGCACAAATTCAATCCCTCCTGATAATACCCTTAAAAATTTCTTTTCATTTAAAATTAAATGATCAGCAGGTGTTACAATTATCGTAGCATCCGGATTTTTCTTTTGTATTTTATAATTAGCATAAGCAATACAAGGAGCTGTATTACGTCGAATTGGTTCCAAAAGAACTTGATTTTCTTTAATTTCAGGGAGTTGTTGAAGAACTAGATCTTTGTACTTCTCATTAGTCACCACCAAAAAATTCTCGACAGGACATATGGAAACAAAACGTTCAAAAGTCAATTGAATCATTGTTTTTCCGGTACCTAGAATATCAAGAAATTGTTTAGGTTGTTTATCTTTACTCAAAGGCCAAAATCGAGAACCTACGCCTCCAGCCATTATCACACAATAATTATTTATATCCATTGAAAAATAGTTGTCAGAATTTCTGCTAAGAGCATAAATTCAAGAGTCATAAAATTATATCCTAAAATACTCAAAAGCCTTCTGAAATCAAAAGAGAATGGAAAATACAATAGATCCATTTCTCCTAGAAGATGATAAAAAAATAATTAGTAATTTTATCGTAAACTAAAATTAGATATGAATCTGTTCGAAAACGTAGGAAAATTCTCCAGATTTTTAGTGTTGGTATTTTCAAAACCTGAAAAGGGGAAAACATTATTTTCACAAATTATACGTGAGATCGATAAACTTGGAATCAATTCCATAGGTATTGTAGTGATTATATCTTTGTTTATGGGTGCAGTAATTACACTTCAAACAGCTTATAACATGTCAAACCCTTTGCTTCCCGATTATTTGGTTGGCTACACCACACGCGAATCGATGATTCTAGAATTTTCATCCACCATAGTAGGCTTAATTTTAGCTGGTAAAGTCGGGTCAAATATTGCCTCAGAAATTGGTACCATGCGCATAACCGAGCAAATAGATGCATTAGAAATTATGGGCATCAACTCGGCAAATCATTTGGTTTTGCCAAAAATTATAGCTGCTATATTTATTAATCCTTTTTTATACGTGTTAAGTGTATTTGTAGGAATCAGTGGTGGCTTACTTGCAGGATATCTTACTGGAACGGTAAATTTTAGCGATTTTATTGATGGTGTTCAATACGCATTTATTCCCTACTACATTACCTATTCCTTAATAAAAACAGCAGTATTTGCGTTTATTATTACTGCAATACCTTCTTTTTATGGCTATTACGTTAAAGGTGGAGCTTTGGAAGTGGGTAGAGCCAGTACGAGAGCTGTTGTAAATAGTAGTATTTTAATTCTACTCACTAATGTAATACTCACTCAAATTCTGTTAAAATGATCAGACTCGAAAATATAAATAAGTCATTTGCTGAACAAAAGGTATTGCATGACATTTCGCTTACTTTTGAATCGGGCAAAACCAATTTAATTATAGGACAAAGTGGATCAGGGAAAACGGTTTTACTAAAATCGATTGTAGGACTGCATGGTGTTGATTCTGGTACTATTCTCTATAATGATAGAAATTTTACCGCAATGACCATGAAACAAAAAAAAGAAGTTCGCAAAGAAATAGGTATGGTATTTCAGGGAGGAGCTTTATTTGATTCAATGACAGTAGAACAAAATGTACTTTTCCCTTTAAATATGTTTTCTAATTTAAATGAAAAAGAAAAATTAAATCGTGCTAACTTCTGCTTAGAGCGTGTCAACATTAAAGATTTTAATCAGTTATTTCCATCGGAAATTAGTGGAGGAATGCAAAAACGTGTTGCCATAGCCCGAGCTATTGCCCTTAATCCGAAATATTTATTTTGCGATGAGCCCAACTCAGGCTTAGATCCTGTAACGGCAATACTCATTGACAACCTGATTCAGGAGATTACAAAAGAGTACAACATAACAACCATTATAAACACTCATGATATGAATTCGGTAATGGAAATTGGGGAAAAGATCGTTTTTATAAATAAAGGTCAAAAAGCCTGGGAAGGAAGTCATGAAGAAATATTTGATACCGGTAATAAAGCAGTAAATGATTTTGTTTTTGCCTCGGAATTATTCAAAAAGATTAAAAAAATAAGCTAATAAAATTCCTGGCTTCACATTCTACACGATTTACTATCTTTGCATCAAGATCAACAAGAAAATTATTCATGAATAAGATATTATTTTTCACCCTTTGCTGTGGAATCACCTTTCTACTTTCCTGTAAAAAGAACACAAAACCAGAACCTGCACTAAATAAAGATCAGTTCACTAAAATGCTGATTGATATTCACATTACAGATGGATCACTGAGTACAAAAAATATTTTTCGCTCAGGAAATAATTTTCGTCCCAGCTATTACTACAATTCAATATTCGAACGATATGATATCACCCGGGAGCAATTCGATTCCTGTTTATCCTATTACTCTAGTGATACTAAAAAATTCACCAAAATGTATGATGTAATTATCGATTCGTTAAACCGACTCGAGACTAAATATCGTATTGAACTTAAGGACCAAAAAATAGAACAAGATACAGTGGACCTTTGGTCGAAAAAAAAGCATTGGAGAATTCCTTCCCGTGATAAAAACAATTTAACCTTTGCAATTCCTACCTCACAAACAGGAATTTACACCATAAAAGCAGACATTAGAATTTTCCCTGATGACCAAACTGATAATCCAAGAATAGAAGCATATTTTTGGAAAAAAGATAGCTTAGGGAAAGACAAAAAAATATTTTTCGAACCTCAAGAAATCGAGAAAAGTAATCGGTTCAACACCTATGAAATTCAGATGGAATATCCTGATTCGAGTTACACCGAACTACGAGGTAACTTATTTGCTGGGGATAATGATCTCGAAGAATACACTGAACATTTTGAAATTAAAGACATTCTAATTTTCAATCCGCAAATTAGACCAGATTCAGTAGAAGTAATGAAGGAATTAAATAAAGAATTAGATTTAAAACACCAACGGCGTAAATGAGAAAGCTATCTGCAAATTATATTTACCCCATTAGCTCATCTCCTTTAAAAAACGGAATTCTGATTCTGGATGAGAACAATTACATTGTAGACCTTATAAACACCAATGGAAAGATAAAGGAAATTGAAAATTTGGAATTTTATAGTGGAGTAATTGTTCCGGGTTTTGTAGATGTGTTTACTCTTTTAGGTTTTCCGGGCTTTACAAAAAATGATTTTCTAGCTTGTGCGGCTGTTAATTTTGAATCTGCTTTAAAAGAAAAACTTCTACAAAAAAAAGAAACTTTTGCTTTGGTTCAAAAAGGTATTAACCAACTGGAAGCCTACGGAACTAAAGTAGCTGCTGATTATCATTTAGAAAGTAATTTTGCCGTACAAAAACAAAAATCAAAACTTCACTTTCAGAATGTGAATTTACTTCATTCAAATCCTACATTTACTGCCCCAACCATTAAAGAAAAACGAAATAGCCTGGAATCCATTTTAGTAAACCGAATTCTACTTGAAAACCAAGCAACTTCATGCATTTCAATAAATGAACAAAACCAATATTGCATTGGAACAGGATCCTTAGGAATGACACAAAAGTTATCTGTCTTTGAAGAATTAAAATCGCTTCAGGTTCTTTTGCCTGAACTTTCTTTTGGAGATTTATTGAAATGGGCAAGTTATAATGGAGCCAAACACCTAGGCATAGAACATGAATTTGGAAGTCTTGAAATCGGCAAAAAACCAGGTATAAATTTACTTTCTCATTTGGACTACACAAATGAAAAATTTAAAGCAACTAGTGAATTAATAGTCCTAGCATAGACATAGTTCTCTACTTTCTGAATTAAAAACCCTCATTACTGCACATTCCAAATAGGATTTCCTAAATTTGCTTTTCAAAAATTAAGAAATTAATGGCAACTTTTCTCTTCGACAAAATAATATTTGGCCCTGTAAAAAGCAGAAGACTCGGCGTATCCTTAGGCATCAACTTATTACCTAATGATTGTAAACTATGCAGTTTTAATTGTATTTACTGCGAATGCGGATGGAATCCGGATAAAAAGGAGCAAAAGATCAACTTTCATCCTAAAGATCAAGTAAAGCAAAGTTTATTCGAGAAACTAAGCTCCATGAAAGCCAACAACGAAGATTTGGATGTAATTACATTTGCTGGAAATGGAGAACCCACACTTCATCCGGAATTTAGCGAAATAATTGATTATACAATCGAGGTAAGAAATCAGGTTTTTCCACAAGCACGAATAGCAGTTCTCTCCAATTCGTCAATGATACACAAAAAGTCAGTGTTCGATGCATTGAATAAGGTCGATGATAACATCTTAAAACTTGATGGAGGAACAGAAGAAACCATACTTAATTTAGATCAGCCAGTAGGCAAATTTAACCTAGAAAAACTAGTTGATCTCTTATCGAAATTTAATGGTAATTTAATTATTCAAACTCTTTTTATCAGAGGAGAGTACGAGGGAAAAATTATTGACAACACCAGCGAAAAAGAGATTTCTGCATGGATTGGTCACTTGCAAAAAATTCAACCTAAAGAGGTAATGATTTATACGATTTCGAGAGATACACCCAGTGATCAACTGGAGAAAATATCGAAAAAAGAGTTGGAAAAAATAGCTAAAAAAGTGGAAGCCGCAGGTTTTACTACTCAGATTAGTGCTTAGCCTATTTTTAGCAAAACTTTTCCCTCTGAAGTTAGCTTGCTAAAAAATATTCTTCTAATTTTTGGTTGGCATTCAGCCGAATTTTTACGTCAATAAAAATGTTTTGTTTCTACTAATAATGTGTTTTTTTTTAATCCAGCTATATCTTTATATTTAGTTTGGATTTACTACCTAAAAGTATAACTTTAAGAATATTACAACTTAACACCCACGAGAAAATAATAAATCTATGTATACAACAACTATGAAAATAAGCTGTTTACTTCTTTTTATAACAACTTCGGTTTTATGCTTGGGTTGTCAGAATAAGAAAACATCGGTAGAAAAACAAGCTGAGATAGAAGCTCCACAGCAACAAAATTTTAAATCAGTTAAAACATTATTTTACAATGTTCCCAGTCCAATAGAGGTAAGTGAAATCATAAAAACAATGGATCTTCCCTACCAACCTGATTTGATGAATTCGGTTAGCAATTCGGACAACTATTTATCGCAGGCGGATATTGCCATTAACATTGGTATTTATGGGGCAGACCTAAGTTACATCCGAATTTACGAACAGTTTCAGGATGCAGCCAGATATTTAGCCGTTATCAAAAAATTCACACGCGAATTGGGAATTCCTGAAGAACAGGAAAAAATTACCGCCCAAAGAATGGAGAAAAATATTGAAAACCAAGATTCTTTGCTAAGTATTATTACTGAAACCTTCACCAAGTCGGATAGTTATTTAAAAGAAAACCAAAGAGGTGGAGTTGCTGCTCTTATTGTTTTCGGAGGTTGGGTTGAGACTTTATATTTAGCAACCAACATTGTTGACTTAAACAATCCACAAAAAGAAATGGTCGATTTAATTTCTCAACAAAAACATTCTGTCAAAAATTTAATTGGCTTACTCAATCAATATCGAAACAATTCTAAAATCAATCAGATTCTTCCAGAATTGAAGAAATTGGATGCAAAATTTCAAGAAATATCACAAAGCAAATCAACAGCATCGAGTATTAAAAATAAAGATGGTAAAACGATCATAAGAAATAAAGTAACTCTAACAGCCTCGAACCAAACCATTAGAGAAATAAAGGAAATAAACGATACCATTAGAGAGACAATTACTGAATTATAGGATATTGCGAGCACTAAAACGAATAGAATGAAAAAAATTATAACAGCCACTTTACTTATTTTTTACCTACTCGCATTGCCAAACTTATTGCTTGCGCAGTGCAATGAATATACCAAGAAAGAATGTATTCCTGCGCTTACTCCATACACATTTAACGGACAGTTAAACAACGCCGTTTTATCGGAAGGCGAAACCGCTGAGTTGCAACTTACCTTTTACAAGGATCAGGAATATCGTATTTTGGTGGAAGGTGAAAATAATCTGGGTAACATACAATTTCAACTTTTTGATACAGATTACAACATACTGTACGATAATTCGGATGAAGATTATACCAATATATGGGATTTTATGGTAGAAAGCACCGATGACTTTATATTGCGTATTTTGGTTTCGAAAGATGAAAGCAAAGAAAAAATTGAAAGTGGATGCGTTTCCATTTTAGTAGGATTTAGAGCATTCGGATCGAGAACAATTTTTAAATAATACACTACTAAGAAATACAAAAAAACCATCCAGAAAGGATGGTTTTTTTTGTTTTACGATGAGTCGGATCTTGAAGAGTTATTTCAATATAAATTTAGAAGAACCAATATGATTTCCTTCGGCAAATACGTCAATTTTATATTCTCCTTCAACCAAGCTTCCATCGTTGTCCCAAAAAATAGCAACATCAAGTTGTTGGCCTTCGTACTCAATTTCACGTTTAGCCGAATAGCTCAATTTTGTATTCTCAAAATCAAACAAAAGATTTTCAGGGTTACCTAAAACAACTTCGTCGGGACGACTAATTCGAACAAAAATTTCTTTTACACCTGTAGAAGCAGTCACATTCTTTTGAAGAGTAAAATTGGTCACCAATTTCTCAGTTTTAGAAATCTTTTTCACCTCTTTCCCTTTTCTGTTAATGGGTGTACAATAAAGATCTGTAAGCGACAAAGTTGCAGCTTTACTAATCACTTCCTTCATCGATTCGGTAGATTCTTCCAACTTAATATTCCGATCTTTTACCCAATTAATTTGTTTTTTTACTCGAGCATTTTCGGCAGTAAGCAACTGATTTCTTGTGTTTAGAGAATCTATCTGAACAATATAATCTCTTAGAACGCCCTTTAAAGTTCCCAGCTCTCTTTTGTATTTGTTAATTTCGAAATATGAATTGTTTCTGAAAACCTTCATACGCTCCAATAATTCGCTAATCTTTTCCTGTTCCATTTTTAGCTGAACATTTAAGGTATCGTTATTGGTTTGTAAAGAATCATAATCCTGAGAAAGTGATTTTAATTCATTCTCAAGATTTATTTTCTCAATTGTAATTTCAGATATATAACGTTTGTTATCGCGGTGTTCCATAAAATACATTACCGCTACAATTACAAGAATTACTCCTAATGAAGCCAAGACTCCGATATAAATGTTGTCTTTTTTACCGTTGTTACCTCTAGTTTCTGCCATAAAAAAAATCTACTTAATTAATTCGCACAAATTTACTTATCTTTTTTTTAAATCGTATTGTCTGATTTATTTTTGTTTAAGCCTCTTTTCAGCTTTTCCTACGTGCTTTATAAATCCTGGTTAGATTCAAACACCTAGAACAAGCACAGCAATAAGTAAACCAAGCTTAGAATCTAAGCTAAACAATAAAAGAAAACGGAGCTAATATCCTGTTAAAGAAATTGCTCCGCTACTTAATACAATCTGTATCTAACTTTCTAATTAGTAGATTTTTTCTACAATACGTTCCCTAACTTCACACCAAAATGAAGAGTTCTTGGCTGCATTGGACCATAAACATAACCTGCATCTCGTCCAGATCCGTAATCAAAATCGTCCTGGAAAGAATTAAACATATTCTTCACACCAAGGTCGAATTGCAACTTCACATCTTTTCCCAAATCAAAATGATAGGATAAATTAACGGACACATCCATAAAATCATCCGTTTTTACCAGGCTTTCTTGAATTTCATTTCCGAATTCATCATCCCCTCCACCTAAGTGAATTAAGTTCATGGAACCAGTGTAGCTTCCCGAAAGGGTAGCAGTAAACTCATGCAAGGGTTTCCAATTAAGAGCAAAATAGCCATAGGTTTCAGGCGTTCTTAGAATCTCGTCGGTACTTGAATTTTCAGTATCATCATCTTCACCCTGGTCAACAACATCGTCATATTTACTCGATTGAAGCGTTAATCCCATTTGAAAATCGAGCTTGTAGCTAGGAGCCAATTTAAACTCAAAATTCATTCCTTTTACCAGTGCACCATTGGCATTCGATTTAACACTTACTAGGTTTCCATCATCATCAATGTCGCTGTACTCACTTAAAAATGGATCGATTAGATCAGTGTAAAACCCTTCGGCTAAAAAATAAGTCTGTATATTTCCAACAGATTTAGAATAATCCCAGGATAGAGTATAACTGTTTGATTTTTCTTCAGTTAAATCATCGGCCAACACATGAACAACTCTTCGCGCTGTTGATGCTTCGATATGTAAATCTTCATCGAAAAGTTGTGGGGCTCTAAAACCTCTAGCATAACTCAAACGCATTTGAGATGCCTTCGAAATATTTAATAAAACATTTGCACGAGGACTAAAAACAGTATTAGAAAATTCATAATCATCAGCAGTATTTTTAATTTTGTAAGAATCCATTCGAACCCCTAGTAAAAATTTCACTGTATTTAAATCCCATTTACTTTGGGCAAAAATTCCCACTGTATTAGAGCTTTGATCAGCAATTGTCGTAGTCTCTACATATTCATTATTCTCATAATCGTAATAACCCAACTTATCGTCTTTTATGCTATTATAAGAATTCTCTGCGCCCAAAGTGATATCAGCAGGAGAAAACAAGAGATTATTCATTTTTGTGAAAAACTGTGCTCCAGTGGAAAGAGAAAAATCATCGGTTTGTCCGTAAGCACTATAATCAGGAATTGCTGTTTCCAATTCATTTCCATCCTCATCTTCGACAGTAGCAGCACCGTAGTAACTCTCCCTATCAACAGTTTGTGCCGATGCATAAACAGCTAGTTTGCTTATCCTATCCTCGTTAAAATATTGATCCCACGAAACTCCTCCTGAGTTAATTCGATGAGAAACTTCTTCGGCAATGATTGCTTCATGTGCTGGCAAATCCAACTGATCACCACCTCTTCGGTACTCATCAATCACATGGTATTCTAGCGTTATTTTTCCAAGATCATTTATTCTATGATAGGCACGCAAACCGGCACTAAGATTTTCCAATTTAACGATATCAGAAAAACCATCATCATTCGCATCCCAAGCATCGCGCTCGTGATTCATTCCAAAAATAAAAATACCACTTTTAAAATCATCCGAAACAACAGAAGCATTAAAATCGGCTGAAATATCGTTCGCGAAACTTCCGCTTCCGTCCACACCAAGACCGAGAGCTCCGTATTTTACACCTGCCTTAAAAGAATTGCTAATGGGATCTTTAGTAATAACATTAATCGTTCCCGCAATTGCATTCCCACCAAAAAGAGCGGAACCACCACCACGAACCACTTCAATTCGTTCAATCATATTTGCAGGGATGTGTTCCAAACCGTAAACACCTGCTAAACCACTAAAAATTGCTCTGCTGTTAATTAAAATCTGAGTATACCCCCCCTCAAGACCATTCATTCTTACTTGTGAGAATCCACAATTTCCACAATCATTTTCTACTCGCAAGCCTGGAGAGAAAGCCAAACCATCGGCTAAAGTAGCGGCAGAAGTCTGTTTTAATAGTTTCGTTGAGATCGAATTCACAACTACAGGAGCATCTTTACGCTGAATCGTATTTCTATCGGCAGTGACCACGACCTGATCGAGGCCGATAAAATCTTCTACAATTTTGAATTCAATGTCATTATTACTTCCGACTTCAATATTTAATTCTTTCTTATCTAACTTATATCCAACACAAGAAGCTATTAGGTGATGATGTCCGACAGGAACCTGATCGATAACAAATTCTCCCTCGAAATTGGTTACGGCTCCCAGACTAGAACCTTCAACTGCCACACTGGCGTAAGGGATTGGTTCATTACTATTTCTATCGGTAACTGTACCTTTTATGCTTGTTGTTGTATTTTCGGCAAAAGTAGAAAAAGTTAAACTTAGGAGCATAACAATGCCCGCAACTAAATGCATTAGTAGTTTCATTATAAGTGTTTTAGATTAAGATATTTGATTAAATTTTAGGCATACTAGCACCTACCTCTACAAATTTGAAGAAGCAAAAGCATCTGCTTACTAATGAGCAGTATTAGGCATTAAATATTAAGAATAGATGGGAGGAGCCCGATTAGGCAAAAGAAATTCGAGAATACTACTCTTCACCAATAAACGGTACACATTATCGATGATGAATGCTTTACTAAAAATCGCGGCTAAATAAAAACCAGCAACCAAAGAAAAAAAGAAAGCCGTAATTTGTTGTAATGAAAAATACTCCTGACCAGAATGATGATGATGTCTTGTTCCTTCGGCACTTCCGGATTTATGGTAGGGATGTGCATGCACAAGTACGGTTCCGTCAGCCTGCTTATGAACGTGCCAATTATAAACAGCATTGGCCGCCAACATAATCATTGCTGGAAGCAGAATACTAACAAATGCTATTTTAAATTTTCGAAACGCTTTCATTCAACCTTTAACTAGGACTAAAATTACGACACAAAAATAGGATCTACTCCAGCATCAACCAATACCTATATGTTGGTATTTAAGAAAAACCAACCTAAATACTAGGCTTCTTTATCATTTCGAAAAAATCTACCAAAAGATCCTCCGAAGCAATCAAATCAGAATCAAGAGCAGGTCGTCCTCCCTGAATTCTATTCAAATAATCCTGAGGAGAACAAATCATCTCATTTTCGTACAGATACCAAAACTGAACGTAAACCCACAAATCATGTCCAGGTCCGAATTTAGGTCTCAGTTCGTAAGCTTTTTCGGTTAAAACCTCAATTTCGGAACCAAAGCGATAAAACATATTTTTAAAAGGAAGGGGATGAATTCCTGTCTGTTTGGCCTCATCGAAACGATAATCTCCAAACTCAATCAACTGCTGAATTTCTGTTTTTCCCTCAAAATTGGCATCCTTAGCAGAAAAAGTAGAAATCCATTTCAGCAATTGAGAGGAAGAAATACCCAGTTTCTTTTGAGCCATTTTGGCCAATTCATCCAAGTGATTTTTTAGTGAATGATCTGCTCTTGTTTCCACAATATCGTAGCTTATGATATCATCTGAACAAAATTTTCCTTCCCAGTTTACCAATCGATTTACTTCCTGTAAAATTTCAGATAGAAAGCTTTCCTTATCGTTTTGTAAATCACAAATTAGTAGGTAGTAATCTTGGTATCTTACCATTCTTACCAAAATACCTCGAACAGAAAACTTCAAACTCCGCTTTAAAAACAAAGTTTTCTTTTGCAAGTAGATATGAAATTCGTACCTGCACTCACTTTCTTTTATCTCTGAAAAGGAAAGTAAGGAATTGAATGAAATGGGAACGGATTTATCTCCTTTTATTGCACGATCGTGAAGAACAGCTTCCTGACATCCCCCTTTTTCGAAATGCGTATGGTTTAGAACCACTACCCCTTTTTCAACCGCATATTTTAGAAGAGAAAGAAGCAAACGATGAGTCGATATTTTAAATTCTTTTTCGATAAAAACAGCATCTCCTGCCTCTACATTCAGGGCTGATTCATATTTTGAAATGTCCTTACTTCGAACTTGGCCCGAAAAAAGATGCTTCCATTTCGTAGTATTCCGCTTTAGGTGTAAATATTCATCTGGCAATACTAGATGAGGAAACTGCTTTCGAAAAGCAAGAAGCAAAGAGTGATTTCGATCCAAAGAATCAACAATTTGATGTAAAGATTCTTGAAAATCATTAGGAATGAAAATTGCACATTTGCAAGCTTGATTTGCTGCCAATATCGAAAACATAATCTCCTTTATTCCAGCATCTAACATCACAAAATCAAATTTTGTTTGAGCTGCTATTTCATAAAACTCATTTCTTTTTAACAAGGAATATTGCAAGGAATCATCCATTTTACTTTTATTAACTTATTTTTGTTTTGAATCTTTGTAATTTTGTGCGCAAATATCAATTATCAAAACCAATTAACTTGAAAAAATTAGCTTTAAATATCCTTTTAGGAATTGCAACTTTAACTTTTATATATTCCTGTGCAAGACAAGGTACGCCTAACGGCGGTCCGATTGATCGTGTAGCACCCAAAGTTATAAATACTCTGCCTAAAAATTATTCCACCAACTACAAAGGTGGAAAAATAGAGGTATTCTTCAATGAATTTGTGAAACTTAACGACATAAGTAACAATTTCATTATATCACCACCCTTAAAAAAGAAACCCAGTGTAAAGTTAAAAGGTCGTTCTATTTATATCAAATTAGAAGAACAGCTTCGTGAAAACACTACTTACACACTCGATTTTGGAGACGGATTAAGCGATAATAATGAAGGAAATGTACTTGAAGGTTTTCAGTTTGTATTCTCAACTGGAGATCAGCTAGACTCCCTGAGTATTAAAGGAAAAATAGACAATGCCTTTACCGAAAAGCCCGTTGAAGATGTCATGATTATGGCCTACTTAAACACCAAAGACTCTATTCCTTACCAAGAAATAGCAAGCTACATAGCCAAACCCGATTCGTCTGGTTATTTTCAACTGAATAACCTAAGCAAAGGAGACTACAAAATATTCGCATTGGTTGATGGAAATCAAAACTACCTTTACAATGGTCCAGGAGAAATGATAGGCTTTAAGAAAGATTTAGTCACACCAAGCATACATACTTACGAGCAAATAGACAGCATCAGTAAGGATTCTATTGTGATCCGAAAAATACACTCACCAGAACCAACAAATGTTCATATAAGAATGTTTGATGAGATCAACCCTCTTCAATATTTAACCACCTACAAACGTGACAGAAGAGAAATGATTTATTTTGAATTTAATACCAGCAGAAAAGATAGTTTAAAAATTGACTTCTTAGGTATGGATGAAAATCCAAATTGGTATCTGCTAGAAAAAAACAGAACCAACGACACTCTATCCTACTGGATTACTGATTCTCTTATCTACAAAAAGGATACTCTTTTGGCCAAATTACAGTACCTAAAAAGCGATTCATTGGGTCAGCTTGTTGGTTTCATTGATACTGTCAAATTACGTTATTCAGATCCTACAAAAGCGAAGGAGTCGAAGAAAAAAAAGAAGCAAATTACGATTAAAGCCCCAACCTATAATTTCAAGCTAAATGCTAGTGGAGCCCAGGATTTAAACAGATATGCTAAAATAGTTTTTAATGAACCTTTGGCTGAAATAAACAAGGACAGCATCCAAATTTATCGACTTCAGGATACCTTAGAAATTCCTATTGATTATAAAATAGAACAGGACCCTACCAATATTCTTACTTACAATCTGAAAATAGATTGGAAACCTGAAACCCAATATAAAGTAGAATTTGATTCCACAGCATTTCGTAATATTTATGGTATTTACAGCGATAAATACAAAGGAAAAATTACAACCCAAGAAGAAGACTATTACGGACGAATTTTGCTAAGTGTGGGCAATGTAAAAACTCCTTTGTTGGTTCAATTACTGAAAAACAGTAAAAGTGAAACTCTTCTTCAAACAAAAAAAGTTGATTCCGACCAAGTTGTTGTGTTCGACTACTTGGCTCCCGACAGCTATTTTTTTAAAATTATTATTGATGAAAACCGCAATGGTAAGTGGGATACAGGAAACTATCTCGAAGGAATTCAACCCGAACTGGTTATTTATTACAAAAAAGAATTAAAAGTTCGTTCCAATTGGGATGTTGAAAGCCAGGTTTCCATTTCTGAAGAAGGAAAAGAAATCAATTTCAATAAATATCAAATTGAACTTGAGCTTAAGAAAAAAGAACTACTCGAAAAAGCTTTACAAAAAGAAGCAGAGGGTAATAAAAGAACAAAAAGATCAGACGATAAATAAAAACATAAAAATATGTCAGTACTCATGGAATTTGCTATTTTCCCTACCGATAAAGGAGATAGTGTAAGCAAACAAGTTAGCAAGGTTGTTGAATTGATCCGTGAAAGCGGGATTTCCTACCAGTTAACGGCAATGGGAACACTTATTGAAACAAATGCATTACCCGAAGCTTTGGCTCTGATAAATCGCTGCTACGAAGTTTTAGAGGTGGATTCGGATCGTGTTTATTGCACAATGACAATGGATATTCAAAAAAACAAGAACAACCGCTTGACGAGAAAAGTAGAATCTATCGAAAACAAAATTGGCCAGGTTAACAAATAAATTTCAATTCCTTAATGTGATTCAAAAACTCCATATTCTATTGCTTATGTTGTTGATTTGCTCTTCAAAAAACACAACAGCGCAATGTATCCCTGAAAATTTTGCTTTTCAAGCAGGTGAAAAATTGGTTTTCAGAGGCTACTACAATTGGGGTTTTATTTGGGTAGCTGCCGGAGAAGTTGAATTATCGGTGGAAGCTGAACAGTTCCAAAATCGGGATGTTTTTAAAATAAAAGGAGAAGGCAAAAATACCAAAGCTTTCGATTGGGTTTTTAAACTAAGAGATACACTTACCTGCTATGCTGACCGACAAACACTTTCTCCGCTTTATTTCGATCGAAGAACTCACGAAGCCAACTACAATGCTCATCACGAATATTGGTTCGATGAGTCCAATAAGCAAATTTTTTCGAAAATTCAGAAGCGTGAAAAGCCAGTCAAGCTGGATACACTAACCAATAAACCCTGCACTTTCGATATTTTATCGATTGCTTACTATGTCCGCAATTTAAATTTTTCGAAGTATAAAAAAGGCGATAAGATTCCAATATCGATACTAATTGATAATGAAATTCATTCCTTATACATTCGGTATCAGGGCTTAGAAACTATCAAAACGAAATCGGGAGAAAACTTTGAATGCCTAAAATTCTCCCCTCTTTTAGTAGAAGGAACCATGTTTAAGGGCGGCGAAGACATGACTGTTTGGTTAAGTAACGATAACAATCGAATTCCTATTATGGTAGAAGCTAAAATTTTAGTAGGAAGCGTAAAAGGTGTTTTAGATTCTTACGAAGGTCTACGAAATACCCAAAACTCCCTTTTTAAACAGGGAAACGGTAAACTTGATATCGCAGAATAAGATTTCTTACGCTTCCATCGGCTCGAATTGTTTTTTCTACTTCTTATCAATCTTTATTTCGAAAAGCTTAGGCCATCTTTTTCCTGTAACAAATAAACGTCCGTTAGTGGAATCCCAGGCAATCCCGTTCAAAACCTCATCACCTTTTATCAATTGGTTCTTTTCAGATGTATTTAAGATAGATCCCAAGTTCAAATTTCCTTCCACACGACCAGTCTCAGGATTAATAATCACAATACGATCGGTCAACCAAACATTTGCAAATATTTTTCCATTGATATATTCCAATTCATTCAGGTTGGTCACTTTTCCTTTGTTGTCGTAAACCTCCACGATTCTTGTAGTAGAATAATTGTTTGGATCGATAAATGAAAGAACATTGGTACCGTCCGAAACAACCAACTCATTGTTGACACTCGTAATTCCCCAAGCCTGGCCATTACTAGTTAATGGGGTAAAAACATCTTCTTGCTCAAAGGTTTCTGGGTTAATCACAAAAGCTTTTCCCGAAGTCCATGTTAGTTGAATAATTTTATTGTTGTACAAAGTAATTCCCTCACCAAAATATTCCTGTTCCAAATTTTTAATGGAAAGAGCTTCACCATTCTCAATTTTCACCTTACGCAAACTCGATTCTCCTTTTTGTCCGGTTCCCTCATATAAAAATCCATCATGATAAAATAAACCCTGCGTGTAGGCTCCTCTATCGTGAGAATATTCATTTATGATTTTGTACGAATACTCATCGGGAAGCAATTCGGTTTTTACATTTATATGGGTCGAAACAATACCAATGGTTCCATCTACATGGTAGGCCATTACCTTTAGAGTATGTTTACCCATTTTCTCATTTCTGAAAACGCAGCTCATTTTCCAGGGCTCATCAGTAAGACTTCCAATTAAAGAATCATCAGCCCAAAATTGTACCGAATCGATATCAGCAGCTTTTTTTCTGGGCGTCATAATAATGTCGAACTTTTCACCCATGGTGAATAAATCATTGCGATGTGGCTGTTTTAAACGCAAACTATTCACAATCTGATTTGCTTCCTGTGTCGGCTCTACCTCTTTTTGCGAACTTGTTTTATTTTTATTCGCCGCATTATTATTGCACGATAACAAAAGGAAAATATACAGTAAGGGTACAAAAGAATAAAAATTCATAGTCAGTCTTTTTTAATCTCGAACCGATTGTAAAAACCGATTTGATAATAGATCAGAAAATAAGATTAAAATTAGGTAAAAAAAAACTGTCCTGATCAATCAGGACAGTTCCAATTTATTTTACAATTTCCCATTCATGACCATCCTTGGTGTCTTTTACAACAATTCCCAAATGGGTTAGTTCATCTCTAATTTTATCGGCAGTTGCCCAATCCTTATTTTTTTTAGCTTCGTCTCGAGTCGAAAGAAGCAAACGAATTACCTGATCGAGTATTTCATTGTTTCCACCTTCTTCGCCTTCTTTTTTCAAGCCTAACACATCAAAAACCAATTCGTTATACAATTTTTTCAGACTTCCCAGATCGCTAGCGCTTATCTTTTCTTTTCCGCTTGCTAATGAATTAATCATCTTCACACCATCAAAAAGATGAGCAATCAAAATTGGCGTGTTAAAATCATCACTTAAAGCTTCGTAACATTTCGTTTTCAATTCTTCAATTGAATTGGAAGAAGAATCCGAAACCTTAATTTTATCCAAGGTTTCAATGGCTGTCATCAGTCTTTTAAAACCCTTTTCGGCTGCCTGAAGCGCATCATTTGAAAAATCGAGTGGACTACGATAGTGAGCCTGAAGCATGAAAAAACGTACTGTCATAGGACTGTATGCTTGCTCCAACACATCATTTTCGCCTGAAAACATTGCTCCTAAATTCACAAAATTTCCCAATGATTTCCCCATTTTCTGTCCATTGATGGTAATCATGTTATTGTGCATCCAATATTTTACAGCTTCATGTCCATTAGAACCAGTTGATTGAGCAATCTCACATTCGTGATGTGGAAATTGCAAATCCAATCCTCCACCATGAATATCAAATTTGGCGCCCAAATATTTCTGACTCATAGCCGAACATTCTAGATGCCATCCTGGAAATCCATCGCTCCATTTCGAAGGCCAACGCATAATGTGTTCCGGACTCGCTTTTTTCCATAAGGCGAAATCGAAACTATTTTTCTTTTCACTTTGTCCTTCCAAATCGCGAGTATTCGAAATTAACTCTTCAATTTTTCGTCCAGACAATTTTCCATAGTCGTATTTTTTACTGTATGCTTTAACATCAAAATATACCGAACCATTGCTTTCATAGGCAAATCCATTGGCAAGTAATTTATCGATCACCTCCATTTGCTCAATAATGTGTCCCGATGCACGAGGTTCAATACTTGGCCTCAATACATTCAAATCATCCATATCCTTATGATATCGATCGGTAAAATATTGAACAATTTCCATTGGCTCAAGTTGTTCCAAACGAGCCTTTTTTGCAATTTTATCTTCTCCTTCGTCGGCATCATTCACCAAATGTCCTACATCAGTGATATTTCTCACGTAGCGAACTTTAAAACCGATGTGTGATAGGTAACGAAAAACCAAATCGAAAGTAATTGCGGGGCGTGCGTGACCTAGGTGCGCATCACCATAAACCGTAGGACCACATACATAAAGCCCAACATGAGGCGCACTGATGGGTTCAAACAATTCTTTCTTCCGACTTAGTGTATTATAAATGAACAACTTATTTTCCATAACTGTAATATAATTCCAAATTCTACTGGGAGTGTAAAATTATAAAAAATAATTGCTCTCCATAAAATATATTGCGAATAACTATATAATTCTGATAGATAGCCTCCATTTAATCTTATTCCTAATCTTTTCAGCCTATCAACAAAGCCCAAACAAGTCACATTTCATTCAATAGTTACAGAAAAATAGCAAGATTAGTGACGTATCTTTTTCATAAGCGTTTTTTTTTATTGTCTATATAGATTCCTTCACTATCTTTGTGCAGTAAATTATTCTATCCAATATCCTTATTTGCACTTAGCATCATCAGCAATATTATTAGAATACATTCATCTTCCTCATTGAATGTAAAGGAAAATCAACAAAGAAAATAACAACGAAATTTTATATAGAAATTGATCTAATTTAAATAGAATAAATGCCGATCTTATGCTCATAAGAAAATCTTAATCATGTATTATTGTTATAGACAATCAAAATACATTTTTTATTCTTACTTTAAAGCTATGAACTTATACTAGATCAATTGAATAGTGGAATTACAAAATTAAAGAAATGTCAAAAAAAAATAAAAAAGAACATAGAAAAGGAAGTCCAAAATATAACCGCCAAAATCTAGCAAAACTGATTGATGGAATATTCGCTCAAAATCCTACAAAAACATTCAACTACAAACAAATTTCAAGCGAATTAGGAATTAAAGACATGGGCACAAAACAGCTCGTAGTTGGAGTTCTTAGCGATTTGGTTGATTTAGACCTTTTAAGTGAAGTCTCAACAGGAAAATATAAATCCAAATCGAAAACTGGCCATATAACAGGTAAAGTAGACATGACTGCTCGCGGAGCTGCATTTATCGTATCCGAAGAAATTGAAGAAGATGTTTTTGTATCGCAAGCTAATTTAAACAGAGCTTTGCATGGCGATATTGTTAAAGTTTCTCTTTATGCTCGTAAAAAGAGCAAGCAGCCAGAAGGAGAGGTTATTGAAATTGTTAAAAGGAAAAAGACCTCATTTGTTGGTATTATCGACCTTTCTAAAAACTACGCATTCCTAGTTTCATCTGGAAAACAAATGCCATACGATATCTTTATTCCCTTGGCCAAGTTAAATGGCGCTCAAAATGGCGATAAAGCAATTGTGCAAATCATTGAATGGCCTAAAAAATCGAAAAATCCGGTTGGTCAAGTTACTACAGTTCTAGGAAAACCAGGCGATAACAATACCGAGATGCATGCCATCTTAGCCGAATTTGATCTGCCTCATATTTTCCCCGAAAATGTAAACGAAGCCGCCGAGCATATTTCTGATGAAATTAGTGCAGAAGAAATTGGTCGCCGTCAGGATTTTAGAAATGTAACCACTTTTACTATCGATCCACATGACGCAAAAGATTTCGATGATGCTCTGTCTATCAGAACACTTGAAAATGGGAATTGGGAAATTGGTGTTCACATTGCTGATGTAACGCATTACGTGCGAAAAGGAAGCATTATTGAACAGGAAGCATTCGATAGAGCAACTTCTGTTTATCTGGTTGACAGAGTCGTTCCTATGTTGCCTGAACGTTTATCCAACGGAGTTTGTTCTTTGCGTCCTAATGAAGAAAAGTTAACCTTTTCTGCTGTTTTCGAGATGAATGACAAAGCTGAAGTTATTTCAACCTGGATTGGTAAAACAATTATCAACTCGAACCGCAGATTTACTTATGAAGAAGCTCAGGAAATTATAGAAACAGGTCAGGGAGATTTTCAGGAAGAAGTTCTAGAGCTAGATAAATTGGCTAAGATTCTTCGCAAAAAAAGATTCAAAAAAGGAGCCATCGATTTTGAACGTTTCGAAGTAAAATTTGAAATTGACGAAGATGGAAAACCAACCCGCGTTTACTTTAAAGAATCGAAAGACTCGAATAAGTTAATTGAAGAATTCATGCTTTTGGCAAACCGTCGTGTAGCCGAAACAATAGGCCGCGTTGCAAAAGGAAAAACAGCCAAAACCTTTGTTTACAGAACTCACGACCAACCAAACCCTGAAAAACTAAACTCTTTCAATCAGTTCATACAAAAATTTGGTTACGGACTTAAAACCAGCAGCGCCAGTGCAATATCGACATCATTAAATACTTTACTGCATGACGTTAAAGGAGAAAGCATTCAAAATTTAGTAGAAACTCTAGCCATACGTTCCATGGCTAAGGCCGAATATTCAACTGTAAACATTGGCCACTACGGATTGCATTTCGACTACTATTCGCATTTTACCTCACCAATTAGAAGATATCCCGACATGATGGTTCACCGATTGTTGGAAAAATACTTCTCGGGAGCAAAATCGGTAAACAAAGATAAATACGAAGAATATTGCCAGCATTGTAGTGAGATGGAGCAAAGAGCTGCTCAAGCCGAACGAGCTTCTATCAAATACAAGCAAGTAGAATTCATGCAGGAACATCTGGGACAAGAATTTATTGGAACCATATCAGGAGTAACCGAATGGGGATTTTACGTAGAATTAGATGAAAATAAATGCGAAGGAATGGTATCCATTCGCGAATTGGAAGATGATTTCTACGAATTTGATGAGGACAACTATTGCATTGTTGGACGCAATCACCGGAAAATATATCAATTGGGCGATAAAGTAAATATTTTAGTTGCCAAAGCCAATTTAATAGCTAAACAACTGGATTTTGTACTCGCTGATTCTGAAAAAAAATATAATTCTTTTCTGTAAAAAAAGAGAAGGTCGGATTCAGCAATGATTACCGACCTTTATTGCATTGTAAATCTGGCAAACGAATAGAGTTTACTATTATTGAATTAAAGAGGAGCATTTCATTCATCCACTCTTTTTATGTAATTTTGATTAAAAGATACATTAACCAGCTTACCACTAGCATGAAGAAGATTTTAGTAATTGATGATGATCCAACGATATGCATGATGCTTCAAGCTTTACTTAAAAGGAAAAGCTTTGATGCTGATGCAGTATTCTCGGCTGGCGAAGCGTTAAAAAAGTTAGAAAACAATCAATTTAATCTTGTTTTAAGTGATTTTCGTTTACCCGATTTTGATGGATTAGAACTTCTGCAAAAAATTAAATCCATGCATCCTCAGATGCCTGTTATTATCATGACATCCTATGCTGATATTAGAACAGCTGTTAATGCTATTAAAATGGGTGCCTACGAATATGTGACCAAGCCGCTTAATCCTGATGAAATTTTATTGCTAATTAATTCAGCTCTAGAAAAATCATCAGAGCAAAAAAGCGCTCAAAAATCAAAAGAAAAAAAGAAGAACGAAGAAGTAAATTTTGTTCGTGGGAAAAGTTCTAATTCCCAGCAAATCGATCAATACATTAAATTAGTGGCTCCTACTGATATGTCGGTAATTATAGAAGGAGAAAGTGGTACAGGAAAAGAAATTGCTGCACAACGAATTCACTACGATAGTAAGCGCAAAAAGAAAGCATTTGTTGCTGTCGATTGTGGTGCTTTATCGACCGACTTGGCTGGAAGCGAATTATTTGGTCACATAAAAGGCTCATTTACGGGAGCAATAAACGACAAAGAGGGTCAATTTGAAGCAGCTGAGGGCGGCACTTTGTTTTTAGATGAAATCGGGAATTTATCGTACGAAATTCAGGTGAAACTTTTACGAGCATTGCAGGAACGAAAAGTTCGCCGAATAGGAAGCAATAAAGATATAGACGTTGATGTTCGCATTGTAGTAGCAACTAACGAAGATCTTTCTGTATCGGTAAACAAAGGCAATTTTAGGGAGGATTTATATCATCGCTTAAACGAATTTAAAATTACGGTTCCTGCGCTGCGAAACAGAATTGAAGACATAGAATTGTTTGCCAATTATTTTCTCGAATTATCAAATGAGGAACTCAACAAAACTGTTGCTGAATTTAGCCCTGAAGTAATTGAAAAATTCAAATCTTACTCCTGGCCAGGAAACCTTCGAGAACTCCGAAATGTGGTGAGAAGATCTGTTTTACTGAGCCCGGAAAGAAAGGTAGAAATAATTAGTTTGCCTAACGAAATTTTAAATGAAAACAATAGCAATACGGCAATTTTAGAAGGTTCCGATTTGAAATTAATTCAAGCCATCAATGAGAAAGAACTAATCATTTCCACCCTTCAAAAAGTGAACTACAACAAATCAAAAGCTGCACGAATGCTGAATATCGACCGCAAAACCTTATACAATAAAATAAAGCAATACAAAATTGATATGTAAATCATTAGGCTGACATCTCCTCCTGAATGGAGGATGTTACCTTTTTCGTGTTGACAATAAGCTCATCAATCCATTTCTTTACCTGTTCGTGTGAAATCTTAGCCTCTTCTTTTTTATGAAGAAAAGCTTCTAATTGCAATAGAATAGGAACCACTTTTATTACTTTAAGCTGATTGAAAGACGACAACATTTTATGAGCAATTTCCCCTATCATTAAATAGTTTTCTTCCCGCAAGGCTTTGCTCATTAATTCAATATTTTCATGAGCCGATTCAATAAACTGTGCCAAAACCTGATTCAATAATTCCTCATCCTCAGCAGTAAATTGCTGAATCTGACTTAAATCAAACAGTTGATTAGATTTTACAGCAGAAGAAGTATTTTGCACCTCAATATTTTCCCCATCATCGGAGCCAAACAAATCGTGAAGCATTTTAATAAGTAATAGCTCGTCAAATGGTTTTACCAGACATTCGGTCATTCCCGAAGCAATGTATTCCTGTAAATCCGATTCTCTTACATTAGCAGTTAAGGCAATAATTGGGACTTCCGATTTATTGTTTTGATCTAATTTTCGGATCCTTCTACAAAGTTCAATGCCGCCCATTTCAGGCATATGAATATCGGTAAGAATCAAATCATAAACCTGCTGATTTACCAATTGGAAAGCCTTCACTCCATTCTCCACAAAATCGGCTTTCAATCCCCAATCTGAGAAAATACTTTTTAACAAGAGCAAACTATACGGATCGTCATCAGCTACCAGAAATGATTTGTTTTTCAAAAAATCTGGCATTTCTTTTTTCTTTATTTCTTTACGATCGACGACCTTTTTTTTCGATTCCATCAATGGAATTTTTAAGCTGAAACAAGATCCTTCGCCCAACTTACTTTCCACATTCAAATCGCCACCTAATAATCGTGCTAATCTTCTGCTTATGGCAAGTCCCAATCCTGTACCGCCATATTTTCTAGCCGAAAAAGAATCAGCCTGACTAAAATCCTCAAAAATAGTTTCCAATTTACTCTCCTCAATTCCAATTCCCGTATCCACAACATCTACTTCAAATGAAAAGAGCTTTCCTTTGGGAGTCACCGATACTTTAATGCTAACAGAACCCTTATTGGTAAATTTAATGGCATTACTTCCTAAATTTAGTATAATCTGTTTGATTCGAAACGGATCACTCTCCAAATTTATTTTATCGTTTCCTTCATAGTCCAAGCTAAAGTCAACCTTCTTATTATCAGCATTTATTTTTAAAATGTCGTAAGCATCAAAAACCAGTGAATAAGGATGAAATGGGATTTTTTCGATGTGTAGCTTTCCAGCTTCAATTTTCGATAAATCGAGAATTTCGTTCACTATACCCAACAAATGAGTCGATGAATTTTTCAAAACACGAACAAAGCTTTGCTGCTGGTCTTCCAATTTTGTTTTCGTAAGCTGATTGGTAAAACCAATGATAGCATTTAGAGGAGTTCTAATTTCATGACTCATTGTTGCTAAAAAGTCCTCCTTCACTTTGGCCAATTTTTCGGCTTTTCCCTTCGCTACAAAAAGTTCTTTTCGATAAAAATTACTTTTCGTGATATCGGTAAGAATAAAAATAATGAATAAGATTCCCAGTACAAATCCTACAATAATAATGATTGAAATCAAAAAAATAGAACGATTTGCAATCTCCTTTGCACTTTCCGATTCATGAGTTAATTGCTGAAGTCGTTCTTCCTCTAACTGATGAAGTAAAACTTTAATTTGATCCCACATCAAAGAATTTTCCTCTACAAGGCGCAATTCTTCATTCGAAACAATCTCTCTATTTAATCTCTCCTTAGCCTGAGCAACGAGTAACATATTCTCCAAACTTCTCAGCAAACTATCAGACTGTGGCAAATAACTGGTATCTATTTTTACTTGCGTGCGCTTAATAACAGTCTCTATGGAATCAATTTTTGTTTCTACTTTCTTTCCACTAAAAAGACGAGCTACAAAGCCCTTTCTTTTTTCATTTTTCACCTCAGACGGACTAAGCACCGTATCTAGAAAGGTAGTAGTGGTAGTTGTGGTTTTAATTTTTGTTTTTGCCGCATCAGAAACTTCACTAAGCTGATCGATGGCTTTTTGTGATAAATTCTCCTTCTCTTTGGATCGCTTAAGTTCAACAAACTTTTCCAATTTATCAGCTCGCTCCTCCAATAAAAAATTCATGGAATCAATTAATAAAAAAGACTTACTATCGACGCTAAAATTCCGTAACGAATCCAAATCATTCTGAATGTCAATAATATTTTCGGCGTAATCAGCCAAGTAGCGTTCCTTTTTAGTTAATGAATAAATTCTAATCTTATTTTCGGCCTCTGATAAATTGGTAAGAATTCGATTCATTCTAGCGATTTCCGCATCTGGTTTCGATAAAAACACTACCGAATCGAGAAGTCTATTATAAGACTGGTAAGCAATAAACACAGATGCTATAATTGCCAAGAATACAAATATATACCCTAAGACAACCTTTACTTTAACATTACTTTTACCCTCTGTTACCATCTTAATATGTATGGACTAATTTTAGTGCTATTCTACTTACTTTCAGTAGGCTAAAGTTAGTAAGAATTTTTAAGTCAATTTCAGATGATTTGAATTCAAAACTTCTAAATACTTATTGTAAACTGTGTATTTTATCCCCGAAAATGGGGATGTATTCCCCATAGCCCTTTTACTAATTAAAACAATTTGTGCGATACGTAGAATCATTAAAGCAATTTAAACACTATAAATCTGACACTTAAACCTATTTCTAAGAAAAAAATGAATGAAAAAAAGTTCTTGGCATGATATTCACATATGTAAAGAAAAAGACACGAAACAAAATCTCTAAAAAATAACTTATGAAACGTATTTTTATAGCACTGTTGATTGTTCCATTTTTCATCTCATGTAACCAAAAAGAGTTGAAACAACTTCGAGAGCAAAATCAACAACTAACTGTTATGGCTCAGGAAAAAGACTCTTCTATTAATGAATTCATTGGATCATTAAATACGATTGAAGAAAATCTTGAAATTATTAAGCAAAAAGAAAATATTATTGCAGTTAACTCGGAGAATCCAAATCAATCGCAAAAGCAAAGAATTGCAAGTGATTTAACTTCGATTAATAATTTAATAGAGCAGAATAAATTAAAAATTGAAGAACTAGATAAAAAATTAAATAATAGCTGGTATCAAAATTCGAAGCTACGCAAATTAACCGATCGTCTGAAAACAGAATTACAGACTAAAGAAGGTGAAATTGTACAATTGAATGAGAAAGTTGCGAAACTAAACATAGAAATTGACAATTTAAGCGGACAAGTTACTGAGTTAAGTGGAACTGTATTAGCTTTAAATACAGAAAATGAGAATAAAACGAAAGTAATTGAGAATGCAACAAATGAACTAAATACTGCATACTATGTATTTGGAACCAGCAAGGAATTACAAGATAAAAACATCATTTCGAAAGACGGTGGCTTTATTGGAATTGGAAAAACTGCTATTCTTAATAAAGATTTTGATACAAGTGAATTTGAAAAAATTGATATCACCCAAACAAACACAATTCCTGTAATCGGGAAGAAGATTAGTTTTGTAACCAATCATCCAAGTAGCTCTTATAAGGTTGAGGGAGCTGAAACAGTTGAAGGAATTACGATTCTTGATCCAGTAGAATTCTGGAAATCTTCAAAATATTTGGTTGTAGCGGTCAGATAATCAATACATGGTTGAGTTTTAAGGTTGTCCAAGAAAGGCTGTCAGGAGTGGCAGCCTTTCTTATGCTTTATCATTTCTAAAAATGATAGCCTCTAAAGCTCTTTTGAATGTTAATGAGTTTTTGTAATTTAGTATTTATATTTAATTTAAATAAAAATAAGACTCATGAAAGAAACTTACCAAATCAATAAGATTTATTCAATAATCCTTTTAATAGTAGGATTACTCGGATTCACTGCAAGATATCTGGAAGTTGGAGATTGGCAATTTACAGCCTTAATTCCTACCTTTTTTGGACTGATACTCTTTTTTTGCACTGCAGGAATTCAAAAGGAGAATGCAGCTATTGGACATGTGGCAGCTTTAGTTACAAGTTTACTAATTATCATGTCGGTTGTGATGTTGCTAAAGGGCGTTTTAGGAGATGCCGGATGGGGACGCAAACAATGGATTTTTCTATTAATTATTCTGGGTGGAATTTGGAGTTTACGCAGCCAAATACTGTATTTTAAAGCACAACGAAAAAGAAAAGCCGCTAAGGCTAAATCCTAAAAAAGCCCTAACGGGCTTTTTTTATTTGTGTTCTTTAATGAAATATTTTCGTTGAAACAGGAGAATAAAACTAACTCCTATGGTAATGTAAGAATCTGCAATGTTAAATACCGGGCGAAAGAAAATATAATGTTCACCCCCCCACAAAGGTAGCCAATCAGGAAATCTTCCTTCCAACAAAGGAAAATAAAGCATATCAACTACCTTACCATGCAAAAAGGATGAATAACCACCTGCTTCAGGCAGAAAGGTTGCAACCTGATAGTAGCTATCATTAAAAATTAATCCATAAAATGCGCTATCGATAATATTTCCCATGGCTCCTGAAAAAATCAAGGTAATTGAAACAATGAGTCCTAAAGGAGCTTTCTTGCTACAAATATCGTAGAGATACCAACCAATACCACAAACGGCAAAAATCCGAAACAAACTCAAAAGTATTTTGCCCCATTCGCCTTCCAATTCCATTCCAAATGCCATTCCATTATTTTCAATAAAATGAACAAGGAACCAATCTCCAAACACCGAAAACTCTTCGCCGAGCATCATATGTGTTTTGATCCAAATTTTTACTACCTGATCCAAAACCAGAAGTACCACAATAAGTGCTACCGATTTCTTAAATAAAGACATGTTGAATATTTAAACGTTTACTGCAAATCTATTTTTCAGAATCAAATAAAATCTGAGTGCATTAAATAAAAATGATTGGAAGAATATTCTTCCAATCATTAATTATATTCTATGCTATATCTTACTGCTTGTTTTTAGCCTCAATACTTAATGTAGCATGAGGAACAGCACGTAGTCTTTCTTTAGCGATTAAATTACCTGTTTCGCGGCAAATGCCATAGGTTTTATTTTGAATACGCAATAAAGCTAATTCCAGATGAGATATAAACTTAGCTTGGCGCTCGGCCAAACGTCCAGCTTCTTCCTTCGACATTGTTGATGCTCCTTCCTCTAACACTTTAAAGGTTGGTGAAGTATCTTCAGTATCGTTTCCTGAACTATTCGAGATTACGGCTTTTAATGTCACGTAATCTTTTTTCGCTTTTGCAAGTTTTACATTGATCAATTCTTTGAATTCCTGCAATTCCTCATCTGTATATCGCTTCTTTTCTGCCATTGTTTCAATTTTTTTTAAAGATAACAAAAAATCGATTATTCGCTAACTTTTTCAATCTTAATAAAGCTCTCTACACCTGGCTCAATCTCTACTGCTTTAGCTTCATTTTCCGATAACTTTTCTATCAATTCCACACTAATCGCAAGAGTCTGGCTTCCAATATATTCCTTGTGAGTTAGAACCGCTTCATTAATCGATTCATGCTTCATAATTTCAAGTTTTATTTTATCAGTTACATCAAAATCACTGTCTTTTCTTAGATTTTGAATTCGATTGATAAACTCACGAGCAATACCTTCTTTATGTAATTCATCAGTAATATTTACATCCATTGCAACGGTCAATTTGCCTTCATTAGCCACTAACCAGCCTGGAATATCCTCTGAAATAATTTCAACATCTTCGAGTGTTAAGCTAATGTTCTCGTCATTTACAGTGATGTCAAAACTTTCTGCTTTTTCGAAAGCAACAATATCTTCCTGAGTCATTTTACTGATAGCAGCTGCAATTTGTTTCATAATCTTACCATGTTTAGGACCTAAAGTCTTAAAATTAGGCTTGATTTTTTTCACCAAAACACCTGAAGTATCAGTAATGAACTCCATTTCTTTCACATTAATTTCGGACAGAACGATATGTTTAATGGCTTCCAATTGAGGAACCATTGTTTCATCCAAAATAGGAATGATGATTTTCTGCAATGGCT
Source organism: Labilibaculum sp. (assembly GCF_041595635.1). Classification (GTDB taxonomy): domain Bacteria; phylum Bacteroidota; class Bacteroidia; order Bacteroidales; family Marinifilaceae; genus Labilibaculum. The sequence continues at coordinate 11,892 of NZ_JBFHJW010000017.1, read as the reverse complement.
GACGAACACGAATCTTCACTTTACGACGCAAGCCTAAAGACATAGAAGAAATCTTCTGAGCCATATCCATGCGCTCTTCTAGAGCTTTATCGATAACTTCGGCATCGTACTTAGGAAAATCTACCAAATGAACAGATTCCTCGGTATAACGACCTGTAGCAGCATTCAAATCTTGAAACAACTGATCCATGTAGAAAGGAGCAATTGGTGAAGCCAAAACAGAGATGGTTTCTAAGCAACGGTAAAGAGTCTGATAAGCAGAAATTTTATCGGTAGAATATTCTCCTCCCCAATATCTCTTACGACACAAACGAACGTACCAATTCGATAGGTTTTCATTCACAAAATCCTGAATTAATCTACCTGCACGAGTTGGCTCATAAGCTTCGTAACACTCCTCCACTTCCTTAATCAATGAATTCAATAGAGAAAGAACCCAACGATCAATCTCAGGACGTTCTTCCATTGGAACATCAGCTTCGGAATAAGTAAATCCATCGATGTTAGCATATAATTGAAAGAAACTATAAGTATTGTATAGAGTACCAAAGAATTTACGACGAACTTCTTCAACACCACCTAAATCAAATTTCAAGTTATCCCATGGTTGAGCATTGGTAATCATATACCAACGCAATGGGTCTGATCCATATTTTTCAATGGTTGTAAAAGGATCGACTGCATTTCCATGACGCTTCGACATTTTGTTTCCTTTTGCATCCAATACCAATCCGTTAGAAATGATGTTTTCGAAAGCAACACCATCGAAACACATGGTTGCAATTGCGTGCAAGGTAAAGAACCATCCACGAGTTTGATCGACACCTTCAGCAATAAACTGAGCTGGGAACAACTTGTCGAAATTCTCTTTATTTTCAAATGGGTAATGTTGCTGTGCATAAGGCATAGCTCCTGAATCGAACCAAACATCAATTAAATCGAGTTCACGAACCAATTTTTGTCCTGTTTCACTTACCAGGAACAAACCATCAACATAAGGACGGTGCAAATCGAATTTTTCGTAGTTCTCTTTGCTGTTATCACCCTCTACGTAATCAGCTAAAATATTTTCGGTCATGAAACCTGCAGCTATCGATTTCTCGATTTCCGCTTTTAGTTCAGCAACCGAACCAATGCATTTAATTTCAGTACGATCTTCGCTCACCCAAATTGGTAACGGAGTTCCCCAGTAACGAGAACGAGAAAGGTTCCAATCTTGTAGGTTCTCTAACCATTTTCCAAAACGCCCCTCACCAGTTGATTTAGGTTTCCAGTTAATGGTTTTATTGAGTTCGATCATGCGATCGCGAACTTTTGTTGTTTGAATAAACCAAGAATCCAATGGATAGTACAGAATTGGTTTATCGGTTCTCCAACAATGAGGATAGTTGTGGACGTGTTTCTCTACTTTGAAAGCCAAGCTCTCTTTTTTCAAGGCTACAGCAATATCAATATCCAAAGTAGCATCCTTATCGGTTAAGTTTGGATCGTAAGCATTCTTCACAAAACGACCAGCATACTCACCATAAGCTTCTACATCTACAAAATTCTTCACGAATTCCTCATCAAGATCTTCGATATTGAAGAATTTACCCGTACGATCAACCATTGGTTGCATTTTTCCATCTTTATCGCGAAGGATAAGTGGAGAAATACCAGCAGCTTTGGCAACTCTATCATCATCGGCACCAAAAGTTGGCGCAATGTGAACAATACCCGTACCATCTTCAGTAGTTACAAAATCACCTAAAATTACACGAAAAGCGTCACCACCCTCTGGTTTCACCAAAGGCATAATTGGTTCGTATTTGATTCCTTCTAAGTCGGTTCCTTTGTGCTCCGAAAGGGTTTTATAAGTCAATCGCTTATCGCCCGCTTTGTACTCTCCCAACTCAAGACCTTCATATTTTTTATCGAAGAAATTGTGGAATAAATCTTTGGCAATAAGTACAGCACAAGGTTTTCCAGTGTATGGATTAAAAGTGCGTACACGAAGATAATCTACTTTAGGACCAACGGCCAAAGCTGTATTCGATGGAAGTGTCCATGGAGTAGTTGTCCATGCAATAAAGTAAGCATCGCAATCTAAACCTTCATAAAGGAACTCACTCTTTGCATCGCGAGCTATTTTAAACATACCAACCGCGGTAGTATCTTTCACATCCTTATAACAACCTGGCTGATTTAACTCGTGGGTTGATAAACCAGTACCTGCAGCAGGCGAAAAGGGTTGGATGGTATATCCTTTGTAAAGCAAATCTTTTTCGAACATTTGCTTTAACAACCACCAAAGTGTTTCAATGTAACGATTATCGTAAGTAATATATGGCTCTTCCATATTTACCCAATAACCCATTTTTGAAGTCAACTCTTCCCACTCACGGGTGTATTTCATCACATTGGTACGACAAGCATTGTTGTAATCATCAACAGAAATTTTCTTTCCAATGTCTTCTTTTGTAATACCCAATTCTTTTTCAACTCCTAGTTCTACAGGTAAACCATGAGTATCCCAACCCGCTTTACGGTTTACCTGAAATCCTTTAAGAGTTTTGTATCTACAAACAATATCTTTAAGAGCACGTGCCATAACATGGTGAATACCAGGCATACCATTCGCAGAAGGGGGTCCTTCGTAAAAAACAAAAGTAGGATTCCCTTCACGAGTTTCCAAACTCTTCTCAAATGTGTTTTTTTCCTTCCAATCTTTTAGAATATTCTTGTTGATCTGTGAAAGATCAAGATTCTTGTACTCTGGGAATTTCGTGCTCATTTACTTGTAATATTTATCTTGAATTCGCTAATATCGATTCTCAATTGTTAACGCTTTTCTGGATACTAAACAGGTACTGACTAACAAATGATTATCGTTACTATTCCGATTTAAATTATCGTGTTTTATTTAAAAAGTTTACAAATATAGAAAAAATACAAGAATTGACGGGCATAGTGATTGCAGAATCAAGGGAGTAGGAGTAAAATAATCAATTCACAAAAAGGAAGTTCGTTAAGCAACCAACCAATTGCCCATAATCCGAAATTATTAAATATATTTAGCTTTAAATTCTAAATAAAAATCAAGATGCCAACTATAAAATCAAAATACCTGGGCAATTTACGAACTGAGTGTATTCATTTGCAATCGGGCAACAAAATTTTCACCGACGCACCTACTGATAATCAAGGCAAAGGAGAAGCATTTTCGCCTACTGATTTATTGGCTACCTCGTTGGGATCCTGTATCATGACCATTATGGGAATTGTGGCTCGCGATAACAACATAGATATTGTTGGCACCGAAATAGACATTACAAAGATCATGGCCAGCGATCCGAGAAGAGTATCGGAGGTAATTGTAGAGTTCAACTTTCCAGACAAAAAATACACCGCCGAAGAAAAAAAGATTATTGAAAGTGTAGCAGGAACCAGTCCTGTGCCCTTAAGTGTTCATTCGCAAATGACGCAAAGCATCAAATTAAATTGGCCAAAATAATTCTTATCAGAAGAAAATAAATGTATCATTATTTTTTGCCACTTTCACAATAAACCTCATTCATTATAATGATTTTAGTTACTGGAGGAACGGGTCTTGTAGGCTCGCATCTTATATTTGATTTGCTTTCGAAAGGGAAAAAAGTTCGCGCTTTAAAAAGACAAAGCAGTAATACTGAATTGGTGCGCAATACTTTTGCATACTACACCAAAAATGCAAACGAACTTTTCGAACGCATTGAATGGTTCGATGGCGATGTATTGGATCCACTTTCGCTGGAAGATGCACTTAAAGATATTAAGGAAGTTTACCATTGCGCTGCCCTGGTTTCCTTTAAAAAAAATGATTTTAAAAAACTTCAGGATATTAATGTGTTGGGTACCCGAAATATTGTAAATGAATGTTTGGAAGCAAAAATCAGAAAATTTTGCATGGTGAGTTCCATTGCTTCTTTGGGCTCGCCCGAAGAAGGTGAAAATACAGTTAACGAGCAAACACCCTGGACTCCGGAAGAAAAGCGCTCGAGCTATTCAAGCAGTAAGTTCAATTCTGAATTAGAAGTTTGGAGAGGTATTGAGGAAGGCTTGAATGCTGTAATTGTAAATCCATCGATTATTTTGGGTCCCGGACAATGGGAAAAAGGAAGTTCTCAGCTTTTTAGTTCGGTTGCCAAAGGTTTAAACTACTACACCAAAGGTGTTACTGGCTATGTTGATGTTCGTGATGTGAGCAGAGCCATGATTGAATTAATGGATAGTGAAATTAAAAATGAACGTTTTATTCTGAACAGCGAAGACTGCAGTTTCGAATTCATTTTAAAAAGCATTGCCAAAGCATTAAACATTCCTGGTCCTAAAAAGTATGCTAGTAAAAAAATGACCGAAATTGCCTGGCGACTGGCTTACCTGAAAAAGATCTTCCTATTTCAGCAGGACAGTTTTACCAAAGAAACAGCACGCGCGTCGCACAATGTAAAACACTACTACAATCGGAAAATAACCGAAGCTTTGGGTTTTGAATTTATTTCCATTAAAAAGAGTATTGAAGATACTTTAAAACATTATCCACAATAAAAAACCATCATTAATTAATGAACTTTTCATTTGAAAAATGAGGCTTAGAAATTGAGAAGGAGTTGGAACAAAAAACCCGATCTGAAAGGAAAGCCCAAAATAAATAATACTACGAGAATTGGCATAAAAAAGCCACTCCAACAGAATTGGAATGGCTTTGAATATATTGTATTTGTTTTTGTTACAAATTGAAGGCTTTCTTCACTTGTTCCTGATAATCTAACTTTTCCCAGGTAAACAGTTCAACTTCCAATTCAACACTATCGAAATAAGGAGAGTCGAATTTTTTAAGAACAGTACGAGGTGTTCGTCCCATGTGACCATAAGCCGCTGATTCTTCATAAATAGGATTCCGTAATTTTAAGCGCTGCTCGATAGCTGCTGGACGAAGATCGAATAATTCTTTCACTTTCTCGGCAATTTCACCATTGCTTATCGATAAATTAGAAGTTCCATAGGTATCTACAAAAATCCCCACAGGCTCGGCAACTCCAATTGCGTAGGAAAGTTGAACCAAAATCTCTTCGGCTACTCCTGCGGCTACCAAATTTTTGGCAATATGGCGAGCTGCATAAGCTGCAGAACGGTCTACTTTCGAAGGATCTTTTCCTGAAAATGCACCTCCTCCGTGAGCACCTTTTCCACCGTAAGTATCCACAATAATTTTACGACCAGTTAATCCTGTATCGCCGTGAGGTCCACCAATTACGAATTTTCCTGTTGGATTTACGTGCAAAATAAAATTATCATCGAACATGGCTTGCACGCGCTCTGGCAATTGCTTGATAACACGTGGAATTAGAATATTTCGAACATCTTTCTTGATTTTTGCCAACATCAAATCGTCATTCGGACCAAAATCATCGTGCTGAGTTGACACAACAATGGTATGTACTCTTTCGATGGTATTGTCATCGGCATATTGAATTGTAACCTGCGATTTTGAATCAGGACGAAGATAAGTCATTTCTCTGCCTTCGCGACGAATGGCAGCTAACTCGATAAGTAAACGGTGCGATAACTCAAGCGATAAAGGCATATAATCATCGGTTTCTTTACAAGCATAGCCGAACATCATTCCCTGATCGCCTGCTCCCTGCGACATTGGATCTTCGCGAACAACACCTCGGTTAATATCAGGAGACTGCTCATGAATAGCAGACAAAACGCCACAAGAAGTACCATCGAACTGGTATTCGCTTTTGGTGTAACCAATACGATTGATTACTTCGCGAGCAACTTCCTGAGCATCGATATAACAATTTGTTTTTACTTCGCCAGCAAGAAGTACCTGTCCGGTAGTAACCATTGTTTCACAAGCAACTTTCGAATTTGGGTCGAAAGCTAAAAACTTATCCAATAAAGCATCAGAAATTTGATCAGCAACTTTATCTGGATGTCCTTCAGAAACTGATTCTGATGTGAATAAATATCCCATAATGTTTAAATAATAATTAGTTGTAATGCCAATGGAATGAATTGAATTCATAAAATCGACAAGCATTGTTGTTTAAATCCGATAACTAAATAACGGAGTAGACGATACGGGAAAGCAATGGTTGGTTGTCTACATGCAGAAAAGCACAATAGTTCACCATTTAGCATTTTTTTCCGTGGTTGCAAGCAGCCAAATCTTTCCACTTAATTCGGTGCAAAGGAAAGTATTTTTTTGGAAAGAAACAAAACTAAGCTCTCGCTTTTACAACATTTTAACAAAAAGTACAGCTGAGAAACAGGGACTTCCAACCCAATAAAGAGCTGCAAGTCTTAATTATAGGGTTAACTCATGGAAAATATCTTCTAAGTTTTTCGATTGGGTTTTCATTTCCAAAATCACCAACTGATTAGAAACAGCAAATTCAAAAATATCTTTTCGGATGTCTTTTGCCGAAACAATGGAAAAACGATTCTCACCAACCAACTTATACGAATCAACACCAACAATTTTCTTTAATAAATCAGTCGGAAAATTAGATTCAAACTCCACTTCAACAATTTTAGAATCTTTTAAATTTGAAAGAAAATCAATGTTCCTATCGGCAACCAAATTTCCCTTGTTTACAATCAAAACCCGCTGGCAGCAGGCTTCTACTTCCTGCATAATATGGGTAGAAAGCATCACTGTTTTTTCTTTACCAATTTCTTGAATGAGCTTACGAATTTCCAACAGTTGATTTGGATCCAAACCAGTAGTTGGTTCATCTAGAATCAGAACTTTCGGATCATGAATTAAAGCCTGAGCAATTCCAACTCGCTGGCGATACCCTTTTGAAAGAGAGGCAATTTTTTTATTCTGCTCAGGACCTAATCCTGTTTGCTCAATCATTTCAGCAATCCGTTTGACCTTGTTCTTTCCCAACTTATAAATCGATGCAACATAATCGAGATATTCCTTCACATACATCTCCAAATACAAAGGATTATGCTCAGGCAGATATCCTATTTGCCTGCGAATTTCCAGTGAATTACTGCTAACATCTAAACCATTTACCTCTACCAAACCTGAAGTTTGCGGAATGGAACCCGCAATAATTTTCATCATGGTTGACTTCCCAGCTCCATTGGGACCCAAAAAACCAACTATTTCACCTTGCTTAATTTCAAAACTCAAATGATCCAAAGCTTTTTGCTTGCCATACAACTTGCTTACTTCCTGAACGTTTATCGACATATCGTTAAATTCATGATTTTACCCAAAGGCATTTCAAGTTGCTCAAAAAACACATTCTCTCTGCACTCTTTCTGCAACCTTTGTAAGGATCATCAAATTTATAAAATTTATCCCTTACCTTTGTCATTCAAAATTAAAACCTAAGAAATGAGTTTCTCGAATCACAAACATTTTTGCAACGATCTGTTTAACTACTCTCGCCGCCACTCATCAGAATCGAAAATAGGCACCACTCCTCTCGGAGGAAGCAATCCCATCCGCATTCAATCGATGACCAATACAGATACCAATAATATTGAAGCCAGTGTAGAACAATCCATCCGAATGATTGAATCGGGAGCAGAATATGTTCGATTAACCACTCAAGGTACCAAAGAAGCAGAAAACCTTAAGTTTATTAAAGAAGAGCTTGTAAAAAGAGGCTACCATACTCCTTTGGTTGCTGATATTCATTTTAATCCCGCGGCAGCTTTAATTGCTGCTAAATATGCCGATAAAGTTCGGATCAATCCGGGAAACTATGCCGACAAAAGAGCTGATTTTACCAATACAAACTATAGCGAAACAAAATATCAGGAAGACCTTGAAAAAATTAAAAGCAAATTCATCCCTTTGCTTCGTATTTGCAAGGAACACAATACAGCAATTAGAATTGGAACTAACCATGGCTCTCTTTCCGATCGAATTATGAGCCGATATGGCGATACGCCCCGGGGAATGGTAGAAGCTACTCTAGAATTTCTGCGCATTTGCCAAGAGGAAAACTTCCCCAACGTTGCCATTTCCATTAAATCGAGCAATACCGTAATGATGGTGAAAACCGTACGTTTACTCGTTCGCGAAATGGAAAAAGAAAGCATGCACTATCCTTTACATTTAGGAGTAACAGAAGCTGGAGAAGGAGAAGATGGTAGAATAAAATCGGCCGTAGGAACTGGTGCTTTGTTGAATGATGGAATTGGAGATACCGTTAGAATATCGCTCACTGAAGATCCTGAAGTTGAATCGCCAGTGGGAAAAAAATTAGTCGATTACATCGCACAAAAAACTGGACATAACATTATAAAACCAGTAGATGCAGATGTTGATCTTTTCGATTTTTACAAACGATCAACCCATTTGGTTGGCAATATAGGAAGCACGAAAGTTCCGGTTGTTGTAACCGATGCCAGTCACGAAAAATACATTACTACCGATCTACCAGAGGCTGCAGGTTTTCAATTAAATCCTGAAACTTTAGAATGGAAAAAAGGCAAACTAGCTAGTGATTATCTTTTTGTGAACGGATTTGATCCTGTTTTTGCCGATTATCCAAGAGAATTGGGAATTATTGTAGATCATGAATATTGGGAAATGGCCAATAATTTTGCCGAAAATACCTACCCCCTTTTTCAGGCAAAAAAATTTATAGCAATCAATCTATATGCTTTTCAAAGCGATATTTTCTTTATTGAATGCTCTTATTCCGATCTTACAGATGATTTTCTTCAACAAATAGCAAAGAATAAAAAAGTAATATTGGTCAGTTCATCGAATCATCAAAATGCTTTCGCCGAACAACGAGCTTTTGCCTTTCGGCTAATTCAAGCCAATTGCAAAGCTCCCGTTATTTTCAAACGCAACTTTACAGAATCGAATCTTGAAAACATTCACATTAAAGCTTCCGCTGATTTGGGAAGTCACTTTTTTGATGGACTAGGCAATGGAATTTGGCTCGATAATGATGGCGAACTTACACATGAAGAGATCAATTCAACATCCTTTGGTATTCTTCAGGCTGCACGTGTGCGAACCACAAAAACAGAATTTGTATCTTGTCCCGGTTGCGGAAGAACTCTTTTTCAATTACAAGATGTTGTTGCCGAAGTGAAAAAGCAATTTTCTCACTTAACTCATCTAAAAATTGGTGTTATGGGTTGCATCGTAAATGGTCCAGGCGAAATGGGAGACGTAGATTATGGATATGTAGGTGCTGGTCCTGGAAAAGTATCTTTATACAAAAATCGTGAAGTAATTAAGAAAAATATTCCTAGCGAAAATGCCATTCATGAACTTACAGAGATAATTAAGGGAAATGGAGATTGGATTGATAAATAAGTAATTGCAAATTTATCTTATCAATATATATTTTATACCTTGCATATAGATCAATTTTTAAGGCAAAATGAAGCACAAAATTACATTACTTATATTTCTTTTCCTTTTTAATTTTGCATATGCTGACAAACTCGAATTAAGCGGAATTTTTCTAGGTAAGAATGTTTACGTAATGAATCCTTTTTCCGATTCTGGAGTTGGCTTTTGTGTCTTTGAGGTCAGTGTAAATGGTCAGACCACTTCTGATCAAATTAATAGCAGCGCTTTCGAAATAGATTTATCGAAATTTAATTTTCCGATTGGAACAAAAATAATCATAAGCTTAAGCTATAAAAATGGCTGCATTCCTAAAATAATTAATCCTGAAGCCATTAAACCCAAAAGTTCTTTTAGCTTACAAGAGTCTCATGTTAATGAAAGTGGATTGCTGAAATGGACAACGAAAGGTGAATTAGGTTCCTTACCATTTATCGTCCAACAATATCGCTGGAACAAATGGATTACCATTGGACAAGTAGAAGGAATTGGGTGTCCGGGAATTCATAACTATGAACTTGATGTTCGTCCACACTCGGGAAAAAATAGGTTTCGAATTTACCAAGTCGATTACACTGGGGAAGCTCACTATACTAAAGAATTTGAATACCAATCGAATAGGGCAGCAATTAAATTTGGACCCGAAAAAATAAAAAACGAACTGCTATTCTCACATGAAACTTTGTATGAAATTTACGATAACTACGGAAATATTGTTTTTAAAGGTTTTGGGCAGAAAATAAAATTAGACGAATTACAAAATGGTTTGTATTATATCAATTACGACAATAACATGGGCAGTTTCCGTAAAAAATAGTTACCACTCATTCAAAATAAATCCAAAATAGATTCTCCCTTCTCTAAATCCAAATAATGTGTTTGCAAGCCCAGTAATCGAGCTGCATCTATATTTGCTCGCATATCATCTACAAAGAGCGTCTCTGAAGCTTTTAGTCCCTCCTTTTCAAGCAGAGAAGTATAGATTTTTGGATCTGGCTTTCTTAAACCCATATTATGGGAATAGTAATCTTTTTCGAAAAAATCAGAAAGACAGGTTCCATGTACTTTTTGAATCATTCCCATATAGGCTTCCCAATGTATAATATTTGTGTTGCTCAAAAGAAACAAGCGGTGATTCTCTTTTAATTTTCCTAACAATTCTAAACGCTCATAGGGAAGATCTAAAAGCATGGAATTCCATGCAGAATCAATTTGTTCATCACTTACCGTAGCATTGATATGCGTTCTTATTTCAGTACGGAATTCATCGGCACTTATCATTCCTTTCTCCAAGCGGTCGAACAAGCCATTTGTTTGATATTCTTTTTTCACAAGAGAGGTATCTGATAAGCCAATTTCTTTAAAACTCTTAACTGCCTGATCCGTATTGATATTGAGGATAACTCCGCCAAAATCAAAAATTATATTTGGGATTGAATTGTATTTTTGCATAAAAAATCTGTTTCAAGTGTTGAATAATTCAATACAAATATGTAATATTGCACACCGAAAACAAAGGTAAAAGCTTGCTTTTATTATATTTGTTTTTCGAGGGCCTATAGCTCAGCTGGTTAGAGCACCTGACTCATAATCAGGGGGTCCATGGTTCAAGCCCATGTGGGCCCACCCCCAATATCAAGCAGTTACGATTATTTCGTAGCTGCTTTGTTTTTTCTGATACATACAAATATTGGATCAATTCAAATTGCAGATAATGTAAATCTGCTGGAGTAAAACTTTATATCACTTATATTTTTAAGGTCTAAAAGACAAAAATTACGAAATTGTAATTTCAAATAAGTGGATGATCAAATTGTAGATCATACCAGTAATTAAAAAATTAGCAAATAAGCTGATTTAAAGACTTTATTAGTGCAATAAATAATAAGTTACCTATTTACTGTTTTGGAACCTAAAACTGCATCAAAATAACTTTCTGTGTAATAAAAACGATCTGCTTAGAATCTTTAGATTTAAAAATAGAGGAAATAAGTTTTTACAAACATACACAACTCCTATCCTGATAAACATCGAATCAATTAGGAAGTAAAACTTGTATCTAAAGGTGATTTCTAGAAGAATGAAACATCTGTAAACGTGTTAAAAATTTTCCATGAATCAACTCTCTAAAATTTTTTCCAAAAAAAAAAGAGTTTTACTCCATAAGGAATAAAACTCTTTTGAAAGTTGGCGTCGACCTACTCTCCCACATCTCTGCAGTACCATCGGCGCTAATAAGCTTAACTTCTCTGTTCGGAATGGGAAGAGGTGGAACCTTATTGCAATAAACACCTAAAAAAGGTAAATTCTAATTAACTTTTTCGTTTAATTAAGAATTTAATATTTAATGATCAGGATTACTCCTTACAAATCAATCTTACAAAAAAGAGTCTCACTCCACAAGGAATAAGACTCTTTTAAAGGTTGGCATCGACCTACTCTCCCACATCTCTGCAGTACCATCGGCGCTAACGGGCTTAACTTCTCTGTTCGGAATGGGAAGAGGTGGAACCCCGTTGCTA
>NZ_JBFHJW010000016.1:0-70508 GCF_041595635.1 Labilibaculum sp. | reverse complement strand
GAAGCCTGAGAATACCAAATTTCTTTTGCATCTTGCTCAATCCAACCTGGTTTGGGATAGTATTGCTCATATTCTTTCTGAACCTGAGTAACAATTTGACCACTCTTGTTAACTATTATCGCCTTTGATACCGATGTTCCTTGATCCAAGGATAAAATATAGTTTTTCATCATCCTACTCTTTATTATTTGCAAGCTTTGTTACACACTTTTCTTAATTCTTTCTATCGAAAGATTTAATGAATCAACATATTCACTCATCACCATTAGATGGACTTTTCCCTCTTCTGTTAGTTTGTAATATTTTCGAGGGATACCTGTATCCATTTCAGCCCATTCCGAGGTAACCAATTTTTCCTTTTTTAATCGATTCAATAAAGGATAAATGGTTCCTTCGGCAATTTCTAGCGAGGTAAATTGATTCATTTCACTTATCAGCTCGTACCCATAATAAGACCTTGATCTCAATAATAACAGAATAATATATTCGAGAAGTCCCTTTTTAAATTGAGACTTCCACTTTGCTATAAAATATAAATTAATTTCTTCGTTCATGATTTAACAAACATATAAAAAAACACCTAGGATTACAACCTACTTGGCTGTATAATATTGTTTTTAACCAATCACTGCAATGATACCTCTACACGGAACTTTGGAGCACGTTGTTCTATTGATAAGTTTCGAAGGTCAGCCGTTTTCACCTCAAATGCCTTTTTATCGATTAAAAGACTATCGGAAAGATAATTTTCGAGTGAGCTATTTCGTTTAGTAATCAAAATATCGAACATACTAGTTAAATTTTGATCCCCAATTATTACTTTACAATTATCCTGTATTGATTCATCAACACTTGATTGATCAAAACTTAAAATATAATTTTTAAAAGCAAGATCCTCATTTGCCCATTTTAGCAGTTGATCATTTTTAATACTAGGCACTAAACTATCTGAAGAGAGAACGAAACGATGCGCACATTCCTGAACTGCAAGTAAATCTTTCTCTTCTGAAAAGTCAGTCTCCTGTGAGAATAAGAATTTAAGTTCAGATTTCTTCTTTAAAATAGAAGCGATCTTTTCTAAAGTTACCATCTGGTTTGCATCCAAACTATCCTGTAATAAATCAAATGGTATTTTTTCAATACTTTCCGGATTCGTTCCAGCTAAATTCCCCAATAAACCAAATGGTTTACTGGCAGTTTTCACTAAAAAATTCAGCAAGGTTTTCCAAACAATTTTACCAAACCTAAATTCCGGATCGTTTGGGTTACCTGAAACAGGCAGCTCAAATTGAATCAAATCGTTTTGATCTTTTAGTAAATATAATGCAAGACGAACAGGAGCCTTTATGGTATTGGGATCTTTTGTTTTCGCGCCAAAGTCCAGTTCAGATATTTTTAGATCATTTTGATTAGTCAAAGATTTAGAAGTCATGCTGATACTTCCAGTATAGTCGAAATCACCTTGCGTAATAGGCCGGGCGATGTAAAATTCTGTGTAAGGAGAAAAACTCATTAAATCGAGTTTTTCCACCTTACCCTTCATATTAAATTGATACAAATCTTTAAGACTAAATGTAAGCTCACCAGAAGATCGACCTGCACCATTTAAAATCATTTCATAATTTATGGGAATTGCAGGTGCATCTGCATATATAGTTCCAATATTGACATTGATGTGACTTAAATCATACACAAATTTACGATTTAAGGTATGGTCGGTAAATCGTAGACCTCCTTTTTGGAACACAATTGTATCAATGCTGTAAAATAATGTATCCGTCGAATCTTCAATTGTATCTGAATCTAGGTATGGTTGAAATATCTGCTCCACATTACTTGATTCAGCATATAAATCAGCATATAAAAATGTTGAATCCAAATTTATTCGACCAATTTGATAATGAGAAGTACCCAAATCTATAGAATCCAAAACAACATCAGCTGATTTTGTTGCAAGAAACAGATTTTCCTGAGAATCATAAATAGAAAATTGCTTTACTGATGCATCTCCTTTTACAAACACATCCATAAAATCAGTTAAACTCCCATTCACATGCAGCTTTGTACTGAGTAAACCATTCATTTTCGAAATCGTCATATAATCTTTCAAATAAACAACAAAAGGGCTAACATCCATAGATGACACATCTAAATTAACGGCATAACGATCAACAGAATGATCAATATCTGCATCTATGGATACCTCTCCTGATTTGCCCATTGCAAATTTAAGTCCCATTTCAGATCTCTCATTATTCCAGGCAATCAAAGGCAAATGAACATTTACATCTTTAAGATCAATTACATTTTCATTCTCATCGTCGTAGTAGCTGATGTTTCCATTCTTCAATTGAATATTCTGAAAAGCAAACTTAAGCAGTTTCTTTTCTCCCTCTATACTTGTGCTATCAACTGCTTGCGAATTTTCCTCTACCATCAAATCGCTAAAATTATACCCCTCTGCAGTTTTATGAAGAGATACATTCAATTCATTCAAGTAAATTTCGCTTACCGAATACTCCCTTGTAAATAGTTTCCATGGATTTAGGTTGATATAAAATTCTTTGCAAGAAATAAAATCATTTTTTTTATCCAATTCATACAACCTAAACCCATCAAGTTTTACCGAGAATTTGGCATAATTAAAATGTAGATCAGAAATTTCAACTTTTCGACCAATAAGTTCTTCTGAATTCTTGTTCACCCAATATTTTACTATTGACGATAGCATAAGAAAGAAAAAAAACAGCACTATAAATAGTAAAGCAATGCCTATTTTCTTTTTTGATAGTTTCATCTGGATCATTTCTTTTTAATTTTAGCCAGTAAAAATAAGAAATCTCCGAGTTGATTTTGCATTTATTTACACTTATCAGTAAAAAATTACGCACAAAAAAAAGGGAGGCTAAGCCTCCCTTAAAATATTCAGTTAATTTCCTAATGCTTGTACAAATGTACATCTTGTTGTGGAAAAGGAATTCCGATGTTATTTTTATCGAATTCTTTTTTCACAGTCTCCTGCATATAGAAGAAAACAGTCCAATAATCGGCAGCATTTACCCATGCTCTTACCGTAAAATTAACTGAACTATCAGCTAATGCGGATACAGCAATAAAATGAACAGGATCTTTAAGTACACACTCATGTTTAGACAATAAATCATCAAGAATTTTTTTGGCTTTATCGATATCATCGGAATAGCCAATTCCAAAAGTCATATCAACTCTACGCGTTGGTTGGGTAGAGTAATTCACCATAGAACCCGTTGATAATCCACCATTAGGAATAATGATGGTTTTATTATCTAAAGAAAGTAAAATTGTATTAAACAGCTGTATTTCCTGAACAACTCCAAGGTATCCCTGTGCTTCTAATACATCACCTACTTTAAATGGCTTAAAAATTAAAATCATTATTCCCCCAGCAAAATTCTGTAAGGTTCCCGATAAAGCCATACCAACAGCTAAACCAGCGGCTCCTAAAATGGCAATAAAGGAAGTCATTTCAACGCCAACCATTCCAACAACAGAAATAACCAGCATTACTTTCAATAAAATTCCGAAAAGATTTATAACAAAAGGCTTTAAGGTTGGATCCATATTCCTTTTATCCATAACTTTTCCTGCACCATTAACAACTACTTTAATAATCCATAAACCAATCAATAAAGTAAGCAGTGCTAACAATAATTTAGGCGCATAAGACATAGCCATTGTCCATACCTGGTCAGATTTGCCTAACATAACATCCATATCCATACTTAACTATTCTATTTTATTACTAATTCAAATTGTACTCTTCTATTTAATGCTCTTCCTGCAGCAGTAGCATTTGTTGCAACTGGATTTGCTTCCCCAAAACCTTTGGCTAAGATTCGTTTGGCTGCAATTCCTTTATCTGTTAAAAACTTTTTAGTTGCATTTGCTCTCTGTTCTGATAAAGCAAGATTCATATCATCATTCCCTTGACTATCAGTATAACCTGAAATAGTTAAAGAGTAAGCTGGATAATCATTTAAAATCTGTACTACTTCATCTAAAATTTGTCGGGATTTTGGTGTTAACACATCTTTTCCAGACGCAAACTGAACATTTTTAGCAGCAAATTCAAGTTCCTTTTTAACTTCTGCTTTTACTTCGGGACAACCGTAATTACTAGCTGGACCTGCAACATCCGGACATTTATCTTCCTCGTTTACAACTCCATCCTTATCATTATCAAAAGCACATCCCATAGCGTCAACCTTGTAACCAGGTTTTGTATTAGGACATTTATCAGCTAAATCTGTAACGCCATCACCATCAGAATCAGGACAACCATTCAATTCGGCTAAACCTTTTATCTTAGGACACTTATCTTCTGAATCCTGCACACCATCACCATCAGTATCGGGACAACCTGCAAAACGAACTAGACCTTTCACATCTGGACACTTGTCATCTTTATCGGCAACTCCGTCACCATCAGTATCGGGACAACCATTCAACATGGAATCTCCAGCAAGCATAGGGCATTCATCTAGATAATCAGCAACACCATCGCCATCTGAATCTAAAGGACAACCATTTTTATCAACCGCTACTCCAGAAGGTGTATTCGGACATTCGTCTTTTCTATCCCCGACACCATCGCCGTCTGAATCATCGGATTTTCCAAAACTATAAACCACACCTATGGTATTGTGCATGAATTTATCATGATATAGTTCTGATCCTGTAGTCTTGTTTTTATAGCCATCGTAATTATCATTCAGAGGATAATAAATTCCGGTTTCAAGAGCCAAACTCAGACTACTGCTAATTCGAATATTTAAACCAGCAGCATAATATAAGTTAACATCATCGTATTTTTTATCAAAAGAATGCTCAAAAGACATTCCTTCAGCCTTCATGTGAGTATATCCTACTCCACCTACTAAAAAGGGTGAAATTATGGCATCTTCGTTAAAAATATAACCATTATTAAGCTTGTACTTAAAATTCAAATTGGAATTAAACATCCAATCATCAAAGTTTCCTATAGCTCCATCCGACTCAATGTTGAAATAACTCAAGCGGACAACTGCATCGAAAGAAGAATTAAGGTAACGTCCTAATGTTACGGAACCAATATAGGGCTCAGTATTCCCAAAATCCCAGAAGTCATCAGCAATATCACCTTTGTAGTCATTAAAATTAAAGTAAACTCCAACACCCCATTTTTTATCTGCATTTTGGGCATTTACTATTGGCGAAAGCAGAATTACTGCCAATAGGATAAAGCAAATTTTTGCGAATTTCCCTTGCATAGCATAATTTTTAGGTTAGAAAATTTATCTAAAAAACAAGTATTTTGTTTTTCAGACTTAAATTAATTAAAAATTAGCATAAAAAAAAATAAGAATAGATAGAACTGATTATCAATCTTATAAACCTAGCATTCTTGTTTACTACAAAATAACATAGTCAATTAAGATGAAAATTTTCGTAAAAAAAAAGCTGACCCAAGAGCTTTAAAAAAGTACCTGCTTATGAGGATAAACCAAAATATAGGATTGAAAAATTAGTTTTAGTACAAAAGCAAGCACCCTTACATTTTCGTTTAATTCAGGTTGAGAAATCTCCATTAAAAAAGCAGTAAAAAGATGAATGAATCAACTTCTTACTGCTTTTCTTATTTATAGTAGTTTTTCTGTGGCCGGGCTTAGGCTTCCCTCTTTTTTCTTTCGGAATACCTTGGACTATCACTTGATTTTCTGCGACGATCTTTAAAAGATTCTCTCTTACTGCCTCCGCGATCAGATCCTCCTCGACTACTTCGATCAGAACCACCACGATCACTATTTCGTGATCTTCCTTTTCGGTGATCTCTGCCTACTGGTCGATCCCCAGAAACTTCAATACGTATATTTCTGCCACCTACAACGGCTCCTGCAAAACCTTTTATAATATCATTGGTAAACTCTTTTTCTACATCGAAGAACGAAAATACCCCTTTTAAATCAACACGACCAATGTTTTTACCTCGTACTCCACATTGTTTATGTATTAGAGTTAACAAACGAGGAACATCGATACCATCTTTAATACCAACATTTATAAACATTCTATCTTCGTTGCTATCGCCTCCTTTCTGAGCCCTTTTTTGAGTAGATGATTTCATATTCAAATCAGGAGTATTTTTATAATAATCCATGAAACGATTAAACTCAAGAGATACAAATTTTTTGATGATTTCTTCTCGGCTTAATTCGCTTAATTCATTATTAATCGACTCAAAGTAGGTTTCGATATTATTCTCTTCAATATTTACCTCCTTAACACGGTTCATATAGTGAAGCAATTGTCTTTCACACACCTCTTCGCCAACAGGAACTTTTACCTGAGTAAATTCTACTTTTAATTTACGAGAAAGATCTCTCACTTTTCTTTCGTCGCGAGGAGTAATTAAGGCTATGGAAATTCCAGAGCGACCAGCTCTTGCAGTACGTCCACTTCGGTGAGTATAAAACTCTAACTCATCAGGCAAATTGTAATGAATTACGTGAGTAAGATCATCAACATCAATTCCACGCGCAGCAACATCAGTTGCAACTAGGATCTGAAGCGTTCTATTCTTAAAACTTCTCATCACCTTATCACGCTGAACCTGAGAAAGGTCACCATGTAAAGAGTCAGCGGAATATCCGTCTTTCATTAATAACTCAGCCACTTCCTGTGTTTCTTTTCGAGTACGACAGAAAACAATTCCGAATATATTTGGGTAATAATCAACCACCCTTTTTAGAACATTGTAACGATCACGATTGTTCAGCAAGTAGTATTGATGAGAAATATTCACATTCGAAGTATTTGCTTTTCCAACAGTAACTTCAACCGGATCGGTCATGTAGTTTTTCGAAATTCTACGAACCTCATTAGGCATAGTAGCAGAAAACAACCATGTTATTTTATCCTCAGAAGTAGCAGAAAGAATCGAATCAATATCTTCTTTAAATCCCATGTTAAGCATTTCATCTGCTTCATCAAGAATTAGATATTCAATTTTAGATAGATTTACTGCTTTACGTCTAATCATATCAAGTAGACGGCCAGGGGTAGCAACAATAACATGTGCTCCTCTCCTTAATTTTCGGATTTGATCGTCAATGCTAGCGCCGCCATAAACGTTCACAACATTAAGATTCAAAATATTTTTAGAAAATAGTCTTAAGTCGTCTGCAATTTGGATTCCCAATTCCCTTGTAGGGGATAGAATCAAAGCTTGTGGTAATTTTTCGTCTTGTTCGATTAATTCGAGCAAAGGTAAACCATAAGCCGCCGTTTTCCCAGTTCCAGTTTGAGCCAAACCAACAAAATCAGATCTTCCTTCCAGTAAAACAGGAATTGCTTTTTCTTGGATAGGTGTTGGATTTTCGAAGCCTAACTCTTTGATTGCTCCTAGGATAGCCTCAGAAAGGCCAAGATTTTCAAATGAATTCATTCTATAAAATTTATGAGCCGCAAAGGTACAAATTTTAAAACGAACTTAGCTATTTTTTAAAGCTTTATACTTTTATGGGAACTTTATAAATTGGAGATTGTCTAAATTATGAAAGTACGAACAGAAATTTTTCACACACTTTCAAAGCTAGATGCATGAATACCTAAGATCTTTTTAACTAATTCTTTACCAACATAAAGACCAGTTCCGATTTAATAATTGAAGGAAGTTTAATGTGTCGTAATTCTAAACTATGAAGCCAAGCTTCTATTTCATTTTCTTTCAAACTATAAAGAACTTCTCTAAACTCATCAATCTGATCGTCGTTAAAATCGTTTTCCTCAAAATTCTTATAAACATCAAGTTCTTCATCTTCGTAGTAAATGATTTCCTCGGACATTTTAAGCAGCAAATCTGTTTCACAGACCTCATGAGCACCGCAACACTCTTCTACTGGCTCAGGTGCACTCTTGCTAGTCAATTCATCAGTGCCTTTGGATTTCAAACGCTGCCCGAAATAAGTGCTTAGCATTGCTATTACAGCAAAAACTACAAGTAAAATTAATAGAACATACATGTGTGCAAAGCTAAATATTCACAATTACTTAATCAAAACATTTGGGTATTCTTTTTCTTCCAACGAAACGAATAACCATAGCTTTACCGTTGTGCAAAGGTCCTTCCGAAAGATTCGTCTCCACCTCTTCTAAATGTAAAAAATCCAATTCCGAAAAATCCCTACGAATATCATTCACATCATAAAGCCAATCGGCATTTTTTGGACCTCCAGTAGTTCGCGTAATTTGCTTTTTCGAAAACACCTCCATTAAAATAATACCACCTGGTTTTAATGCATCAATCATAAAAGAATGTGCCACCGCTCGTTGTTCTTGATTAAGGTGCAGAAACAAAAGACCAATGGCGTCATATTTAGCAGTTTGCAAAGGATGATCGAGAATACTGGCCTCATACATATTTACCTCCACTCCGCGTGCAGAAAAAAAGGCCTTTGAATTTTCTACCGCTTGTTTGCTGTAATCAAATGCATCAACCTTCCAACTTTTCGCGGCATAAGTGGCATTACGCCCTTCTCCTTCACCTGGCAATAGCAAATATCCTGGTGTAAGTTGATCTAATTGCTGTTTAAAAAAAACATTTACATTCTCGCCATAAATGTATTTTGTTTCGGCGTAGCGCTTGTTCCACATCTCACTCATAACCTATTCTCTTTCTTAGCTTTATTTCGAAATTGCTTTTTCGTACTCTTTCTTATATAATTTCACCTGGTTCGTTAACTTTTCAATTTCAGCCTCATTCTCGTCTTTTATCTTTCTTAACCAGCCCAACTTACCATCTTTTTCGGCGATCTCAGCTTTTAAGTTTTCAATCTGCTTATCCTTCACAGAAATTACATCCTGATTTTTTTGAAGTTCGGTAGTGATCTTCTTTTTCTGCCATTCAACTTCTGTATTCGCTGTGTTCAGTTCCCGACTCAAATTGCCTGATTCTGTTCTTAAATCTTCAATCTGGTTTAACAAAGCAGAGATTTTAGCATTATTTTCATCATTCACATTTAAAGCCGAATTGTACTTATCTAAGGTTTCCATCAAGCGAACTTTAAGCTCTGTTGTATCCGAGGCAAGTCCCATCAATTCAGTACTCAAATCATCTATTTCAGTATTTTTTTTGGCATTGCTTTCCGACATGCTATTTTTCATTTCGTTGTATTCAGCTAGTGTTAGATCCAATTGCGAGTTCAATTCGGCAATGTCCTTCCCTTTCTTTAAATTCTCTTTATCAAGGGCAATAACTTTAGCATCACTTCTGCGTTTTGCATATTCCAATTCTTCATATTTTTTCTTAGAAACGACACAGGATATCAGAAAAAAAGGAAGCATTGACAGTATAATAATTTGTTTTTTCATAGGATCACTATTTTTAAAGAATTTACGATACCAGTTAGGTATGATTATATTTAAGCATATAAAGTAAACGAAGATATTTTTAATTCAACAAAAAATAAACCCAACAATTAAAAATTAACATTTTTTATCATGAAAAGCCTTTCATTTTCTTTCCTATGCCTATCATAAACATATCTTTGTAGTGTGCAATTAATTTACATTGATATAGAATGGAAGAAGAAATTCTATTTTTATGGCAAGGAAATTGATTGATTGCAGCAGTTTTTACTTTTAATCATTCTAAAAATGCACCAAATTATGCAAAAATATATTATTCTATTACTCGCATCTATTGCGATAAGTTTTTCGATTAAAGCACAGGAAAACAAGCCTTCCAATGAAAACATAAAATTAATTCGGATTGTAGGAAAACTAACAAGCGATCACAATAAGGAAGCCATTCCATTTGCCAACATTGGAGTAGTGGGTTCTTTTATTGGCGCAGCATCAAATATAGATGGCGTTTTTGAATTGAAAATTCCTGGCAATTTAATTGATAAAACAATACAAGTTTCCGCCGTAGGATTTTCTAGCTTCACAAATAAGATAAGAGATTGCATACAGGAAGATACCTTACGAATTACACTTACGGCTAAAAACTACAGCATTGCAGAAGTGGAAGTCACGGCAGAATCATTGGTTTTAAAAAAGAGAATCAGAACTGCAATTGAACGAATTCCCCATAATTACCTGCAAACGCCTTTTAATTACGATGTGTACTATCGATCTGAAAAATTCGAGAACAGCGAACTAAATCGCTTGCGTGAAGCTGCTATTCGCATCTACGACGAAAAAGGCTATCAGCGAGCCGATGCTTACGACGTTTTTAAAGAACGTGGCTATAAATTTTTACAAGTCCGAAAAAACTTTGAAACTAGCTCTCTTGCCGATGGCTCTACCTATTTGGATGAATTATTAGAAATGGACATTGTGCGGGGACGAGGCAATATTCTCAACAAAAATCATCTAGACTTTTACGATCTGAAATTGGAACAGATTAGTGAATATGAAAATGATTCAATTTGGGTAATTAGCTATAAAAGCAAACGACCTATACTAAGCAATACAGGTGATTACTACGCCAAAGAATATTCGGGAAAAATTTACATTAAAATTAAAGATTTTGCCGTAATTAAAAACGAAACACACGTGGTAGCAAGCAATTATTCATCGCAAGGAAGAAGTTTTTACGTGAACGAGGAACGACAAAAATGGAAACCTATTCGAATTGAGTACGATTTTAGTGTTACCTATAAGGAACATTCAGGAAGGTATTATTTGAGCTATGTAAGCTATAAACGACATCATGAAATAGAAGATAAAAAGACTCAAGAAATTACAAATGTGGATATTAATACCGAAATGCTAATCACTAAAATAAACACAACAAATCCGGAAGTTATAGCTAAAAGAGCTTACTATGAAAACATACCATATGATAAAAAATTCTGGGAAAGCTACAATATCATTTTCGATGGAGAATAAAAAGAGGCTTCGGCCTCTTTTTCTATGTCTTACATTGATCATTAGTAAATCAAACAGCTCATAACACCCTATCGAACGACTACCTATAACACCATTATTTTCGTTTAACACAAAAAAAAAGCCATCTTAACAGACGGCTTTCCTTACTTATTTTGAGGCTTATTCTTCCTCTTTCTTTTCTTCTTTACTTTCCTCTAGATCTAAAAGATTATTCTCCTGTAGAATATTATACCACTGAAAAACTTTTTTCATATCGGAAACATAAACACGATCCTCGTCATAATTAGGTAATACCTCCGACATATAAGCTTTCAACTCATTCCCAGAAGCTTTGTGACTAATCGCTTTTTCTCCTTTTTCTTTTTCCTTAATATTTTTAAAAACCTCTGCCAATTGCACATCTCCCTCTTCTGTAAAGATGGCGATATCCTCTAAAGAACTAATTTTCGATGAAGCATATGCCGCCATGCGCTTTTTATCGATCAAAGATTCCACAATTAAGGCATTCTTTGCATTAGAAACCATTTTAAAAAGGCCCGCATGTCCTGATATGGCTAATATTCCTTTCAACATATTTTCAATTTTATATTTGGAAGCACAAATTTATAATTCAATTGTAGTTAAAAAAACAAATTTGCAACAATTTATCGTAGAATTAATCCAGATTAGACCAGACTTCTTTCCTTTTTTATTTTTTCAAAAGCTTCGCTTAATTTTTGAAACTTCTCCTTTGCAGCCTCCTGAACATCTTCTCCCAGATAACTCACTTTATCAGGATGATATTTAACCGCCATTTTTCGATAAGCTTTTTTCACTTCATCATCCGAAGCATCTTTAGTTAGGCCAAGAATTTTATAACTTGATTCGGTTGACTGAACAAACATTGATTTAATGGAATTGTAATCGGCCGACTGAATTTCCAAATAGTATGATATTTTATCGATAATGCTTAATTCCAGACTAGAAACACTACCATCGGCTTGAGCTATACCAAAAAGGAAATGCATTAATTGCAAACGAGACGAATAATCGAGGTTGTGTTGAATTTGCACACACACGTCCTCAACAGAAATAGTTTGCTTTAAAATATCGCGAAGAATGGTAATAGCCTCACTGGCTCTTCCCACCCCAAAACTCTTCACTAAATATCCTTTGACATAATCAAGTTCAACCTTCAACACCTTGCCATCTGCTTTCATAACAGCAGCAACCAAAATCAGCAAACTCACCAAAAAATCACCTTGTCTGGTCGATCCTCCTCTACCTCTTTTGTCAATTTCAACTGTATCAATTGCAGAACCCAGCATAAATCCTAATACACCACCAATTGGCCCTAAAAAAGCCCAACCTAATCCTCCCGCAATCCATCTTCCGTATTTTCCCATTCTATGGTATAAATTATATTACAATCCTTTTATTCGAGAACAAAGAAAATAAAAGATCATCGATTTAGAAATCACTCATCTAAAAAAGCGACTCTATTAACAAAGTTTAACATGATTAGGATCTATCTTTTGGCTAGAGCTTTGATCTTCTTATCGATCAGATTAATTTGGGGAAAGAGCAGATCTGTATTATTGTAGATCACAAAATTTGCCTTTTCGATTCTTACCGATTCTGGAAGTTGGTTTCGCATTCTACCGATTATCTGCTCTCGCGTGCTGGCATCTCGAGCAAGCACGCGCTGTATTCTTAGCTCCTGGTCGGCCGATACCGTAATTACCTGATCAAATGATCTATAAAGATCAGAATCGAAAAGAATAGCAGATTCTTGAATTACATAAGGAAGATGAGCAAATTGCTCGCACCATTTATTAAAATCGGAACGTACAGCAGGATGAACAATGGCATTAATATCGAGTAACGAGTTGCGATCGTTGAATACAATCTCAGCAAGTAATTTTCGTTTCAAATTCGAATGAGCATCATAAATTTCACTCCCAAATCGAGAAATAAGCAATCTACGAACTTCTGGATCGGAATTCATCAGTCGTTTGGCCTCAACATCGGACACATAAACAGGAACTCCTATTATTCCAAAAGCCTTTGCAACAATCGATTTACCAGAACCAATTCCACCTGTCAAGCCAATTTTCAACATTTTCGACCTTAATTTATCTTCCTCGGTATCAAAGGAAGTCGTTTATTTAAATGATTTCTTTTTTTCGATCAAGTAGGTCACTTCCTGTGGATGAAAACGAACATTTGATACAAACCCTGGCTGGCGAATTAATTTCAGAGCTAATTTATTACTACCTCCGTCTGAAATATCATTGTAATCGACCTCTATATCAAACAAATCGGCAGAAACCTGATCGTGCTTTTTAAAACCAACAAAGTAAAGAAGGTTTACATTGCCTGGAAAAAGGCGTAGCAAAAGCGAATCTGGAAGATGACTAACCTGGATAGGAACAGTCATTTTCTCTTCTGTAAACTGTTCCACAGGCACAATAATTTCAACTTTGGGTTGCGAAAATTCAATGCCATCTATTTTTTTGATTGCTACATTCTTGTGGGTCGTTTTCTTTAGCTCTGTTAAAACAAGTTCATCAGTCTCTACTGAGGTAACACTATCGAGTTTTGAGCTTGGTCCTTTCACTATAATACTATCAATGTTCATGTGAATGTTACCATCCAGCATGTATTGCTGTTCAAAAGTAGTTGTAACATGAGAGTGAACTGGCACTTTTTTCTCAATTATAGGGGAAAACTCAAATAAGATAGTATCCGGAGAAATAGCCAATAATTGAATACTGGAAGACAAATCATTCTCAAATCGACCTAAAATCTGCGAAGTAGCGAGAGAATAGAAACGGACATTGCTATTTTCCATTCGGTTACCCGTATAAAATCGCACATCGAATGGATTGGAAAGAAAAGCAGTGCTAAGCTTGTAACGAATTAAATCAAAACCAAAGGCATTTACTTTTAAGGACAATTGTTCGGGCAACTCGTTGGTAAGAACTTTATTTTCGGGCAAATTAATATAACTCACCGGATAGTTTACCGTAGTTGTATACTCCTTTCCTAAAGCATTCAAGAACCAAAACACTGTAGCAATTCCAACAAAAAAAACATATACAAGCAGTTTTTTATTCGAAGCAATTTTTTCGGTACTAAATACCTCTTTTACCTTTTTAAGATCTATCCTATCCAATGTCAGGAATGTTTAAAAGAAGACTGTGCCCAGAAGAGCACAGTCGAAATTATTATTTTTGAGCAACATCGCTCATATCTTTAACAACTGCTGCTTTATCAATTTTCAATCTATTTTGTCCTTCCACTTCCATGATAATTACAGTTTCCTGGATGTCAAGAACTTTTCCATAAATACCACCTGTGGTAACAACTTTATCACCTTTTTTCAATTCATCACGAAACTTTTTCAATTCCTTTTGTTTTTTCATTTGCGGGCGAATCATGAAAAAGTAAAATACCACTACGATAAGAATTAGCGGCACAAATTGCATAATAGGGTTTTGCCCCTCTTGAGGTTGCGTCATCAATAAGATGTTCAATAAATTATCCATTTCAATCCTTAGTTTTAAGGCCTACGGCCAAATTATTATATAAATACTAATTATTCTAATTAACCTGAGCGGTAATTACCAACTCTTTGCTTCCCGTTAAAGTGTTGCTGAATATGGTAATTACTTTGTATTGAATTCCATATCTTCCTTTTGAATTAAACTCGACAGTTAAATGCGATTCCTCTCCCACTCTAATAGGTTTTTTCTCCCATTGTACAGCCGTACAACCACAACTGGTTTCAATATTATTAATCACAAGATCCTTCGATCCTACATTCTTAAAAAAGAAATCACAAACAACAATTTCACCTTCGGTAATTTCCCCAAATTTATGTATTTCTTCACTAAACTCAAACTTAGGAAAACCTTTCGTTGGAATAATTTCCTTTGCAACTTTTTCCCGAGTTGCTTGCTGATTTTGTTTCGTACTTTTATTTGAGGTGCATTGCACAATTAAACCCAACAAAATAGTAAAAAACACAAACTTATAAATATTCCAAATGATTTTAACATGAACGATTCTATTCTTCATTCTCTATTCTATTTGGTTGTCGAAAGTAATCAATTTTAACGTAAGTATATTGGGCTTCTTCAAGAAAATAAAAAATGCGCATTACCCAAGGATAAGCGCATTTTATATAAATATCTAAATATCCTATTTTCCATCAATAAGGCCTCGACCTACTTTTTTAATGCCGCCCTTTTCTTTTAATTCTTGAACCATTTTATCTAGAATTCCGTTGATAAAATTGCTACTATTTCCAGTACTATAGAATTTTGCAATTTCGAGATATTCATTAAAACTTACTTTTACA
Organism: Labilibaculum sp.; assembly: GCF_041595635.1. Lineage (GTDB taxonomy): Bacteria > Bacteroidota > Bacteroidia > Bacteroidales > Marinifilaceae > Labilibaculum. The sequence goes on along the minus strand of NZ_JBFHJW010000016.1, from coordinate 55,252 downwards.
GGAACACTCTCAAACTCCTTAATCTCGGTAAGAGCCAATTCCATAATCAGAATATCCATGTAAGCAATTCGCTCCAAATCCCAATTTTTTGTATTCTTCTTAATCAGCTCAAGATGTTCAGGGTGATTTATAATGGCTTTGCGGAATAGCGTTTTCACATAAAGCTCATCATCTTTATCCTTGTAAAGCGACAATAATGAAGCGTAAACATCATCATCTTTAGAAAAACCTTTTATTGTTTTCACTACCATACTAATAATGAATTCAACCTCGTCATTCCAATAGATACTTTTCTCTTCCATCACGCCATAAAAATCTTCATCGGCAGCAATAATGTGAGTATAGAACTTTTCAACAAATTTCTTATCGTCAGAATAGGTGCAGGTTTCAGCATTCATATATTCACGATAAAGATCAGAATTCATCAATTTATCATGTAGAATACGCACGTAATCTTCCTGATCAGTCCAATTAATCGTATTTGAACTGGCATACGCTTTTAGCTGAATATTTTCTTCAAGCTGCTTGATTACAGCATTATCGATAAATCGAGTATTGGGGTTTAAATCCTGATGTGATGGAATAATTTTTTCTCTTGACTTCTCTATTTTTCGTTCTGAAACAAGAGCAACATCCACAATAAGTAGAAGTAAGTAATGGTACAAATCGTAAGCTTTCCCAACACTAAAGAATAATTCTTTCTCAGCATTGGCTATTGTGCGATCTTGATTTTTATAATAGGCATACAATACCTGTAACACCTTAACACGAAGCAATCTTCTACTAATCATACGTTTAAAGAACTTGTAAATTATATTAATTCGGCTGCAAAAATAGGCTTTTTTTGCTTGCCAACAAGGAAAATACTTAATTAAAACAAAATATTTAAACAACCAACACAAACGACTTTACATATAAAACAAAAGCTTTCCCCAATCCTTAATTTATTGGAAAGGTTTGCATACTCATTTTAAATAACCCTATATTTCTCAATAAAATACTTATTTATACAAAAGAATAGGTATATTTTTTTATTTTTGAAAATACAAAATCAAAATAATAATAAATTATTTCAAATGGAAGGCTACGAAAAAAAAGAAGGATTTGAAAAACATAATCACGATGAAATTTTTTCAAACGCGGTTAGAGCAGGGAAACGGACTTATTTTTTTGATGTTAAAGCAACAAAGAAAAACGACTATTATCTAACGATTACCGAAAGTAAAAAACGTTACGACAAAGAAGGAAATTTTTCTTTCGAAAAACATAAAGTATTTCTGTACAAGGAAGATTTTGAAAAATTTTCAGATGGACTTTTAGAGGCGATTGATTTTATAAAATCAACTAATTTAGAAAAGGGAATGAATGAAAATGAATTTGAAAATTCAGAGTTTCACGAACAAGAAAATACACTAGAAGGAGTTGATTCAAAACCTTATACAAGCATTGAGTTCGAAGATCTAACCGAATAAAACCATCTACAAAATCATAAAGCTGTTCAAATGAACAGCTTTTTTTTTACTCCATTTCGAATAATATCAGTAAAAAAGAGGAATGCAAACACTCACTTTCCCCCAAAACACTTACTTTTGCGTATATTCTATAGTGAACCTAAAAACATATAGAACAAAAAAAATACCTACTTATAGGGATTGTGAATCACCTATTTTTACTATAGGTTTGGCACTTATAATAGAAAGGTAAAATTAGATCATTGCTAAGTTACAATAAGCAAACGCAAAGTGCGTCATTATTAATAGATACGAATGAAGCTTTCCGAGTTAAGTGATAGTCAAGAAGGAATTATAACAAAAGTTCAGGGACATGGTGCATTCCGGAAAAGAATTACCGAAATGGGCTTTGTGAAGGGAAAAAAGGTTACTGTAATTAAAAATGCACCACTAAAAGATCCTGTTGAATATCAAATAATGGGCTACGAAGTTTCTTTGCGAAGAAGTGAGGCTAGCCTAATAGAAATCATCACCAAAGAAGAGGCAAAAAATCTTAAAATAACTGATTTTGAAGGCACCATAAACGATGATATTCTTAAAACATCAGCCAAAACAAAAGGAAAAAACATACAAGTAGCCTTGGTTGGAAATCCCAATGCCGGAAAAACAACCCTGTTTAATTATGCCTCTGGATCGAAAGAACATGTTGGTAATTACAGCGGGGTAACTGTAGATGCAAAACAAGCAAAAGTAAAACAAAATGGTTATCAGTTTAACATCACCGATCTTCCAGGAACCTACTCGCTAACTGCTTATTCACCCGAAGAATTATTTGTTCGCAAATACATCATTAATGAAAAACCAGATGTGGTAATTAATGTTGTAGATGCCTCTAACTTAGAAAGAAACCTTTACCTCACAACCCAATTAATCGACATGGATATTAAGGTTATTATTGCCCTTAACATGTACGATGAGTTGGAACAAAAAGGTGCCGTTCTAAAATTTAAAGCATTGGCTAAAATGCTTGGCATTCCAATTATTCCTACCATAAGTCCGAAGGGATTTGGCATCAAAAAATTATTCAATAAAGTAATCGATGTTTACGAAGACAAAGATCCTATCGTTCGTCACATACATGTGAACTACGGCAAATCAGTTGAAAAATCGATTTATAAAATACAGGAAAAAATAAAGAAGGACCCTAAGATTTGCACAAATGCATCACCTAGGTTTCTTGCCATTAAGCTATTAGAAGGGGACAAAAGTGCTCGCTATTCAATTCAGGAAAGCGAACAACACATCAGCATAAAAAATCAGGTTAAAGAAGAAATTCAAAAAATAGAAAATGAATTTGGTGAAGTTTGCGAAACTGTAATTACCGATTCAAAATATGGATTTATTGATGGCGCACTAAAAGAAACTTACAGGGAAAGCCCTATTAAAAGAAGACGAAAAACAACGATAATCGACACATTTATCACACACAAACTATTCAGTTTTCCAATTTTTTTCGTGTTCATGTTCTTAACGTTCTACGCCACTTTTAATTTAGGTGAATACCCTATGCAGTGGATAGACATGGGCGTTAATGCTATTGCAGGCTTTATTGAACAGTTTATGTCTGAAGGGCCTCTAAAAGATTTACTTGTAGATGGAATTATTGGTGGTGTTGGAGGAGTTATTGTTTTTCTACCTAATATTCTAATTCTGTTCTTCTTTATTTCGTTTATGGAAGATACCGGATATATGGCTCGAGCCGCCTTTATTATGGATAAGTTAATGCATAAAATTGGTTTACATGGAAAATCATTTATTCCATTAATAATGGGATTTGGCTGTAACGTACCAGCTTTAATGGCTACTCGTACACTTGAAAACAAAAACGACAGAATACTCACCATGCTGATCACTCCCTTCATGTCGTGCAGTGCCAGACTTCCTATTTACATTTTAATTATTGGCACATTTTTCCCTGAACATGCCAGTTTTGTCCTATTTGGGATTTACACTTTAGGCATTTTTCTAGCCATTGTATTTGCTAAGATATTCAAATCGAGCTTTTTTAAATCAAAAGAGGCTCCATTTGTTATGGAACTACCTCCCTATCGCCTACCAACACTTAAATCCACTTTAATTCACATGTGGAACAAAGGCTTTCAATACCTTAAAAAAATGGGAGGTGTAATCCTTATGGCTTCCATTCTTATTTGGGCTCTGGGATATTTTCCAAGAGAAGTTGATTTCTCTCAAGATTACGATCAAATGATTAGTCAGACATCCCAAAAATACGACAGACAAATCGAGTCGTTAGCTCAGAACAGCAAAACAAAACAACTTTTGCTCGAAAAGGAAATGGAGCTTCAAAAACTCCAAAATTCAAAACTTGAAGAAAAACAGGAGAAATCATATATTGGGCAAATTGGTCAATTTGTTGCACCAGTAATGCATCCTCTGGGTTTCGATTGGAAAATGACTGTGAGTATACTAACAGGTATTGCTGCCAAAGAAGTTGTTGTAAGCACTATGGGTGTTCTGTATCAAGAGGGAGAAGGTGCAAGTGAAAACAGTGAAGGACTAAGAGAAAAATTAAAAAATCAGAAATTTACTGGCTCGTACCGAACGGGAGAAAATGTATTTTCCAGCTTATCGGCTCTTTCCTTTCTGATCTTCATACTAATTTACTTTCCCTGTGTAGCGGTTATTGCAACCATTATTAAAGAGGCAAATTGGAAATGGGCAACTTTTGTTGTATGTTATACCACAGGGCTGGCCTGGTTAGTATCCTTTGTCGTTTATCAAACTGGAAATTTAATTCTTTAAAATTATGAGCTTTCAATTACTTATAACCTATTTAATTGTTCTTTTCGCTTTTGGATATACGATGTATCATTTCATAAATCTATTTACAAAACAAAAATCGAGCTGTGGCGGAGGTTGCAGTGGCTGCGATTTCAAAAGAGAACTGAATAAAAGAAAAATCTCGACAAAACAACTACCCAAGCTCAAAAATTTAACATATGTTAAAAATTAGCAGTATTTAAAAAAACCTGTTTTTATGGTATAAAATTGAATTATTAAAAACATAAGCACAAAAAAAAAGGACGACTGATCAGTCGTCCTTTTTAATAAGTATTATCGGCTTATGCTCCTAAAGTGGCAACCATTATCGCTTTAATTGTATGCAATCTATTTTCAGCTTCATCGAATACAATAGATGCAGACGACTCAAAAACTTCTTCAGTTACTTCGACACCGTCCATACCAAATTTCTGAAAAACATCTTCCCCAACCTTAGTCTCACGGTTGTGATAGGCAGGCAAACAATGCATAAATTTACAATTATCGTTTTCAGAAGCAGCCATTAAATCGGCATTTACCTGATATGGCTTCAAAATTCCTATTCTTTCTTCCCATACTTTATCAGGTTCTCCCATCGACACCCATACATCAGTATAAAGGAAATCACAACCTTTAACTCCAGCCTGAGCATCATCAGTAATGGTAATTTTAGCACCTGTTTCTTTTGCTATTTCCATGCAATCAGCAACCAAAGCTTCTTCTGGCTGAAGGTTTTTTGGTCCTACAATTCTTACATCCATACCCATCTTAGCGGCTCCAACCATTAAGGAATTAGCCATATTATTGCGAGCATCGCCCAAATAAGCAAAGGCAACCTGATTAAGAGGCTTATCTGAATGCTCCATCATGGTTAAGAAGTCAGCTAAGATTTGCGTTGGATGAAATTCATCAGTCAACCCATTCCAAACAGGAACACCTGCAAATTTTCCCAACTCTTCAACAATTGCTTGCCCAAAACCACGGTACTCAATTCCATCATACATACGTCCTAAAACACGAGCTGTATCGGCCATGGATTCTTTTACACCAATTTGGGAACCGGAGGGACCTAAATAGGTAACATGTGCACCTTGATCGTAGGCGGCTGTTTCAAATGAACATCGAGTACGAGTGGACGATTTTTCGAATATTAAAGCAATATTCTTTCCTTTCATAGTTTGCACTTCAGTCCCCGCATATTTCGCTCTTTTAAGATCTCTGGCAAGATCCAACAAATATTGTATTTCCTTTGGAGTAAAATCCAACAACTTTAAAAAGTTTCTGTTTCTTAAATTAAAAGACATGGTATGTATTTTTAAAAATTTCAATCACAAAAGTAATTATAATCTGATAGTAATAATCTTTATTTAACCAATATGCTCAACATCATTCCCATCGTACTCCATTGTAATCTTGGTACCATAAGATTTATCAACTAGTTTCGTAGCTTCAGTAATAACAGATTTACCTCCACCATTTTCTATAAAACTCAAACAAGCACGAATTTTTGGAGCCATCGATCCCTCGGCAAAGGTACCATCTTCCAAATATTTCATGGTATCCTTGTGATTTAAAAATTCAAGTTTTTTCTCATTAGGCCCCTTAAAATCGCGATAAACAAAAGGAACATCCGTAAGAATATAGAATTCATCTGCTTTAATACGAGCACCAATCAATGCCGAAGCAAGATCTTTATCGATCACCGCTTCTACCGGACAAAGATTTCCACTCTCATCTTCCGAAACGGGGATTCCACCACCACCAACCGTAATCACAATATTTCCCTGACGAGCCAATGTATTAATTACCTTTTCATTCAAAACTCTAATTGGTTTTGGTGAGGGCACAACACGTCTCCAACCACCTTCTGTTTTCACTTCCTCTTTAAAAATCCAACCTTTGTCTATGTTTAATTTATCAGCCTCTTCTTTGGTGTAAATTTTACCTACACGCTTTAGCGGATTTAAAAAGGCGACATCATTTCGATCAACAACAACTTGACTTACCAGAGTGACAACGTCTTTTTCTATGCCGTGCTTTTTTAAAACATTGCGCAAATTGCGTTCAATCATATAGCCAATTCCGCCTTGCGAATCAGCAACATCAATATCCAAAGGCATTTGTGGAATATTATAAAGTTGTTCACCTGCATCATTCCTCATTAAGATGTTACCTACCTGAGGACCATTGCCATGAGCAATAATAATATCGTATCCTTCTTGTATCAGAAAGATGAGGTTCTCTAGGGTATCAATCGTATTTTTATTCTGTTCTGCTACTGTACCTTTCTGACAACCTCTTAACAAGGCATTTCCACCTAAAGCGACAACTGCTAATTTATTCTCCATTACTTTGGCATTTATGTTTTTCTTCACTCATTGCAAATCTAGAAAAAATAATCACAAAACAACAAAAAAACATTTTTTTTAAAACTCAACCATCATCTGTTATTCAACCACTTACAGACTATCTATTTTTACTGTTCACTAATCTAGTCTCTAAATACATGAAATTCAAAGCAATCAATACTGAAACAATATCCACTCATCTTGACACATCAATATTTGTAGTTATGTTTACTTTTTAGTTCAAAAAGGCGATATGATCAAGTAGTACAAAAACAATCTTCAACAAAAAAATTCAACTATTTCATTTAGTTTTTATCATTTACGGAACCTGAACACTAATTCTTCGTATCATGAGCAATGGAATATAACAGGGCAAATAGGCGGCATTCATAAAAAGATGCATAAGCTTCATGTAAGATGTATGAATTTAGTATTTAAATTTCCCAATGTTTTCCTACATTTAACCAGTTCAATTTGCCATTTATAAAGCCGCTATTAGTTTCAGTTATCAACTCACAAACAAAATCCATCGTTTATGAAGAAAGGTTTATCTATAATTTTAATTTTATTTGCATTCTGGGCTTGCAATTCAAAATCAGACCCCAACAATAAAATTAATGAAGGGATAATTACCTATTCTGTTAGTTATTTTTCAACTGAAAAGGAGAACCCAATCATTGCCCTTCTTCCAAATAAAGTAGAATTACTTTTTAAAGATGATAACATCTGTTTAATCTCGGAAGGCTATTTGGGTTTTTTTAGTACCAAATTCATTTCAAAATACGAAAACGAAAAAAGCAACATTTTACTTAAAGTCCTGAGTAACAAACTAAGTTACGAATTCCCAAAAGATGAAATTGCTTTTGTTTACAATCAAAAAACGCCTCATAAGATAGAATACATTGATTCGACAAAGCAAATAGCTGGCTACAAATGCAAGCAGGCAAAGGTCTATTTTAATGATGCAAATAAGACACAAATAAATGTGTTTTATACTTTAGAAATTGGACTAAAATCACCCAATCGAAATACTCCTTTGTATCAAATTCCGGGTGTTCTTATGGAATTTGAAACAAGCATGAATAAGGTTAGAACCAAATTCACGGCACAATCGGTAAATCTAAATGCCGTTAAGGAAGAGGAATTCGATATTCCAGAGGAATATAAGTTTTCGGATTTAAAAACATTAAAAAAATACATCGTCGATTTTAATTAAGTATCAAGCCTTTTCAAACTTATCTTTTTACTGAGCCATAATCCTGTGGTTTTTAAATGCCATTTTTATTACTTTTACATAAATTCTAAAGCAATAGAATTTTGTGAAAATTGAAAAAATATTCAATGGCTAAAACAAAAAAAACAAATAATTCCAAGGCTAAGTCGCGCTTTTCGGCTCCCAAATTTTTTACTGATGACAGAACTAAGTTTCTATTAGGAATTGCTCTTTCACTGTTTACGATCTACATCGGCTTAGCATTTGCATCCTTCTTTTTTACCGGCGGAGCAGATCAAAGCAAATTAGATCTAAAATGGCTCGAATTAATCACCGACTCAAAAATTAGAGTTGAAAACTGGACGGGAAAAACTGGAGCCTATATTTCCAATTTGGTAATTAACAAAGGCTTTGGAATTGCCTCCCTGTCCTTTCTTTACCTAATGGTTGTTTTATCTTTACGATTATGGGGAGTTAAAATACAATCGCTCCGCAAAACCATTATTTACACCTTGTTTTTTTGCATTTGGTTTTCTGTATTAATGTCCTTTTTATTTGTAAAGTCAACCTCACACTCCTTTTTATTTTTAGGTGGAATACATGGCTATTTTATTAGTGAATGGTTGGTATCACTAATTGGAAATGTCGGAACTTTATTCCTCGTTATCTTAAGTTTTTTAAGTTTAATTACCATAGGTTTTCAAAACTTCCTTCCTTTTTTCAAGAGAATGTTTGCGTCAAAAGAAAAAGTCAGTTCCAATAAGGGAAACAGTTCTGATACTGTGAATGAATGCAACACAAAAGAAGAAGAAGAATTTGAAAAGGACGATAGTCTAAATACTCCATCTCTCGAAAAGGAACTTGAAATTGACAAAACAGAATTACCTATAGAGGCAGAATTTGCTCCTCAAGAAGAAATTATTCTTGAAACAAAAAGTAAAAAAGCCGACAAACCCAAAGAAGACTTAGAACTAAAAATTGAAAATGCAAGTAAGCAAGAAGAAATTGTAAACATCAAGCATACACCCATGGAAGATTTTGACCCTACTCTCGATCTTTCCAATTACAAATATCCTCCTATTAATTTATTAGAAGCTCATCAGTCCAGCAATTCAAGTGTGAGCAAAGATGAACTAGAGTCAAATAAAAATAAAATTGTAGAAACCCTTCGCCATTATAAGATAGAGATCACTCAAATAAAAGCAACAATTGGCCCTACAATTACTTTGTATGAAATTGTACCAGCTCCAGGCGTACGTATTTCAAAAATTAAAAATTTGGAAGATGATATTGCCCTAAGCTTATCAGCTTTGGGAATCCGAATTATCGCTCCAATTCCAGGAAAAGGCACCATAGGTATCGAAGTTCCTAATCGGGCCCCAGAAATTGTATCGATGAAAAACATTATTTCATCCAAAAAATTCCAGGAATCGAAACATGCACTTCCCGTTGCTCTTGGCAAAACAATCTCGAACGAAACTTATACTCTCGACTTGACCAAAATGCCACACCTTTTGGTGGCTGGGGCAACCGGACAAGGTAAATCGGTTGGGTTGAATGCAATAATCACATCCTTACTATACAAAAAACATCCATCGCAGCTAAAATTTGTTCTTATTGATCCTAAAAAGGTAGAATTAAGCATCTACTCTACCATCGAAAAACATTTCTTAGCCAAACTACCCGATGAAGAAGAACCAATCATTACGGATATCCACAAGGTAATTGCCACCTTAAATTCTTTGTGTATTGAAATGGATTCCAGATATGATTTACTAAAAAAAGCACATGCACGAAATATAAAAGAATACAATACCAAGTTTGTAAAACGAAATTTAAATCCCGAAAACGGCCATCGTTACCTTCCTTATATTGTTGTGATTATTGATGAATTTGCTGATTTAATTATGACTGCCGGCAAAGAGGTAGAAACGCCAATTGCGCGTATTGCTCAATTAGCTCGTGCCATTGGAATTCATATGATTATTGCCACACAGCGTCCGTCAACCAATATTATTACGGGCGTAATTAAGGCCAATTTCCCAGCTAGAATCGCTTTTAAGGTGGCCTCAATGATTGACTCCAGAACTATTTTGGATAGTCCGGGTGCAAACCAGTTAATTGGTCGTGGAGACATGCTTATATCCCTAACCAGCGAACTAGTAAGGGTGCAATGTGCATTCGTAGACACGCCCGAAGTTGAAGCTGTTACCGAATTCATTCAAAAACAGCAATCCTATCCTTCAGCCCTATTTTTACCTGAATACACAGGAGAGTCATCGGAAAACACCTCAACAGATATCGATTTGCAAAAAAGAGATGCTCTCTTCGAGGAAGCCGCTAAATTAGTTGTCTCATCGCAACAAGGCTCTACCTCTGGAATACAGAGACGATTTTCGATTGGTTACAATAGAGCGGGAAGAATTATCGACCAATTAGAAGCTGCAGGAATTGTAGGTCCATTTGAAGGAAGTAAAGCAAGACAAGTTCTTATTTCGGATGAGTACTCATTGGAAAAACTGTTAAGCGATGTGCTCCAATAAAAACCTGGCATAATTATTGATTATAGAGTTATTGAATATTAAATAAAATCAGATAAAATGAAAAAAGTCTTTCTCCTTCTTCTTCTTGGAATTGTATGTTTTAACCTATCGGCGCAGGATACCAAAGCCAAATCAATTTTGGATAAAGTTTCAGCAAAAAATAAAGAATATAAAAGTATAAAAGCCGAATTTACTTTTTCAATGGATAATGATGAAGAAGATATTCATGAAAAATCCGAAGGAATTATTGTTTTACTAGAAGATAAATATCGTCTTAAATTAATGGGAGTAGACACTTACTTTGATGGAAGTACAATTTACTCACATCTGGTTGATGTAAATGAGGTAAACATTAGTGAACCAGAAGATGGTGATGAAGAAGGATTGAACCCTGCAACTATTTTTTCGATTTATGAAAAAGGATATACTTTTAAGTACGTAAAAGAAGAAAAAGCTAATAATACCGACTACGATTTGATCGATTTATTCCCAAATAATACCGAAAAAGGATTTACATCAATCCGCCTGAAAATAAACCGAGCTAAAAATCAAATTGAATCGCTACAATCAATTGGTAAAGATGGAAATAATGTAAGTATTATTTTAAAAAGCTTCACTCCTAATCTTACTTTTGCCGATAACTATTTTGTTTTTGACACCAAATCAAATCCAGAAGTAGAAGTAAACGATATGCGATAAAAAATCACACTTGCATCGCCTCCTCTATCCTTAATGGGATAGAGGATTTTTTTTGCTCTTTACTTAAAGAAAGTGAAAACCAAAATTCACTTCCAATATCTTCCTGACTTGTAAGTCCGATTTGGCCTCCATTTTTCTCCACAAAATCCTTACACAATATCAAACCTAAACCAGTTCCTCTCTCCCCCATTGTTCCGGGTCTAGAGTGATTAGAATCGAGGTGAAATAATTTTGATTGTTCATTAATATTCAAGCCAATACCATTATCTTTAACCGAGATTATTGCCTTACCATTCCGAGCTCGAATTGAAAAAACAACCCTTCCTTTTTCTTTTGTAAATTTGATGGCATTATTCCCCAAATTTCTTAGTACTGTTCGAATCATATTCGGATCAGCACTAACCATCAAATTATCTATTATCTCTAAGTGCAAAGTAATTCCTTTAGTTAAAGCCTTTCCTTCGAGCCCTTCCAATTCTTCCTGAACAATCTCGCTAATAGCGAAATACTGAGGATTGTATTTAAGAACACCCATTTGTGATCTCGACCATGTAAGCAAATTATTAAGCAATAAAGAACCTTGCAAAGCAGACTTGTTCACAATTTTAATATATTCAAGCCTTTTTTCATCGTCCAATTCATCAAACCGATAAATGATCAAATCGGTAAAGCCAAGAACAGTATTAAATGGGTTTTTTAAATCGTGTGCAATAATTGATAAAAACTTATCTTTTGTGGCAATTAGTTTTGTAAGACTATTATTATTCTCAGATATAATAGCATTTTTCTTACTGAGAATTTTATAAAGTTTTGCCCTTACTCTGGTAATATAAATCAGATAAATAAGCAGGCTTATAATAAGCAAACCTATACAAACTAAAAAGATATTTTGGCTTTTCTGTTTGTGTAACTCCAATTTCTGAATGATATTTTTTTGTTTCAAAATTTCATTTTCGGCATCCATTTTTTCAGCCTGAAATTTAGCCTGAAACTCAGCAATCTCTTTACTATTATTTTCTTTATTTATTCGCGCCCGCATGTCATCATAAAGCCTAAAATAAGCGATACTTTTTTTGTAATTCTTTGTTTGTACATACAAGTCAGACATATAATAGTAACAATCCAATTCAACCTTACGCATACCAATATCTTTAGCTATACTCAAAGCCTCTTCAAAATTGATTACTGCTATATCGTACTCCTTCTTTTTTAAATAAGCAATAGCTAAAGATGATTTCACACTTGCCAATGAAACTTTATCATCTCTTTTCTCCGCTTCATTCAGTGCCAATTGGTAATAATCCAAACATTTACTAATTTCTCCTCGATCGAGAAATAACTGTCCAATATTTTCGAGCAGAACAGATTTCCAGACAAGATCCTCTTCTTTATCAATCAGATTTAATGCCTTCATATAGTAGGATAAAGCATCTTTTTCATTATTCAATTTATGATACACATTTCCTAGGTTCGTCTGAAGAATGGACACACTCACTACATCATTCTGTTTTTCTTTTATGCTCATGGATTTTTCATAATATTCCAACGCTTTTTTATAGTCTTCCATCTCAAAAAAAACATTCCCAATATTATTTAAGGAAGCAGAGATAGGTAAACTATCGCCTAATGAATTACGAATGTGTAAACTAGAAAAATAAGAACTAAGAGAGAGCTTGTAATTATCTGATTTAGTCAGTGAATTACCCATAACATTATAACAATCGGCTTTTTCTTTCTCTTGGCTTTTATCACAATATGTGATTGCTTTTTTCAAGTTCTTTATAGAATTCAAATAATCACTTTTACGATAAAACCCTTGTCCTTTTAAATAGTATGCTTTTACAACAGCAAGGGAATCAGAGCAAGTATCTACGACACTTAAAATTTCATCGGCACAATAAATTGTAGAATCGGGAAAATCATTCAAATAATCTTCACCTAACTGATAAACAGAAACTAAGTATTGTAAACCCTGTTGGGATCCCAATATTATTCTCAGACTATCGCGGTTTAAAACAGTTGTATTGGCAGAAAAGAACTGACAGATCAATAAAAGGAAGAAAAAAAGCCTTCGCATTTGAAATATATTTGATAAATTATAATGGGTTCGTAAAGATGTCAAAATTTATTTAATCTGCTAAACAAAATTTATTTTTTTAATCGAAAAACAATTGTAAGGCGATATATACAAAACATTACACAACAATCTTTTAAAAATAAATATTTACTTACAAGCCCCATATCCACTAGCATATAACAAATCATAATCAGAAATAATTACTTGCAATAAGATTCTTTCCTCTTTAAAAAATTATGAAATAGGTAACATTCAGATATTCATAAAATACTTATCTTCGAGGAGTAAATATTTACCTTTATGATTTTCAAAACAATTTTCTTTCGAATTTTTACGATTGCTTTTTTTTTAGTACTATTTCACACTCATTGCATAGGAAAAAACATAAGCCGAAATGCGGAAATTAGCCTTCTTACCTGTTCTCCAGGCGATGAATTATACTCACAATTTGGACATTCAGCCATACGAATAAAAGATGCTGAAAACAATTTAGACCTTGTTTTTGGCTATGGCACTTTCGATTTCAACACCCCCAATTTCTATCCTAAATTTGCACGTGGCAAATTAGATTACATGCTTTCATATACCTCTTTCAAACACTTTAAAAATGAGTATATCTATGAAAAACGTGGAATTGTAGAACAAAAATTAAACCTGGATAGTATTGAAAGGCAAGATTTGTTCTCGGCTCTCCTAAAAAACTACCAAATCGAAAATAGGTATTACAGGTACGACTTTCTTTTCGATAATTGTTCAACAAGAATTCGAGACATTGTACAAGCCAATGTAAAAGGCGAAATTGTGTTCAATACAATTGTTAGTGAACCCAAATCTTTTTGGAACCTTTTAGATCCCTTCATGGAAAAAAGCAGATGGATATTTTTAGGAATTCATCTGGCTCTTGGAATTCCTTGCGATATCGAAGCTACGCCCTACCAATACATGTTTCTGCCTGATAACCTGATGCAGGCTTTTGAAAAAGCAACAATTCATTCCAATAGCACAGTGAAACCCTTGGTTAAATCGAACCAGATTATTCTTAAACCAGCTATTAATTTTCAAAAAACCACTTGGTACAAAAGGCCGGCTTTTCTATTTGGAATAGTAGCTATTATTGGATTTTTTTTAAGCTTATTTTACCTGAAAAAAGAGAAAAATTTTTTCATTTTCGACTTTTTTCTTTTTGGCATTTGCGGTTTAGTAGGATGGCTCATTATTTTCTTATGGTTTTTTACCGATCACCAAGCTACTGGGCCAAACTGGAATATCATTTGGGCCTTTCCCCTTCACTTTCCAATCATTTTCGCCTTGCTCAAAAAAAAATCGCATCTCTTCGTATACTATTACCTACTGCTGCATTCAATACTATTACTAATGGTCTTATTATTCTGGAAAATCATTCCCCAATCTTTTCCCAATGACATATTGCCAATTGTTGCACTATTACTAGTAAGATCCCTTTACATTATTAAAAAATTAAGAACACATTTTTAAATGAGCACTTCAAATACCGACATCAGAAAGCACCGAGAGCGCTTCCATATTGGTTCCTTCGACTCTGACCTACAAGGAAATGCAAAACTCACAAGCATTTGCAATTACTTTCAGGAAATTGCAGGACATCACGCAGATTTAATCCATCAGGGAATAGATGATTTAAAAACTAATAATTTATCTTGGATTTTATCCAGATTAAAAATTCAAATATTTGATACTGCTAAATGGAAAGATTGTATTGATATTGAAACCTGGTCGGTTGGCACGGATGGTTTGTTTGGAAATCGTGAATTCAGAATCTACAACAAAACAGGTGACGTAATTGCGCAAGGAAGCTCGGCATGGTTGGTTTTCAATACCAAAACCAAAAGACTAATTCGCCCCCAAGAAATCGTAGCCAAAATGCCAATCAACTCCGAAAACCCAATCAATGGTGGCAGCTTATCGAAAATACCAACGATTAAAAACGCTACGTACATAGAGGACATCCATATTCACTACAGTGATATAGATTTTTATCAACATGTAAATAACGTAAAATACGTCAAATGGGCTATTGACTCCTGTCTTCCCGAAATCAAAAAAGGAAAAACGATTAAAGAATTAGAAATAAATTATTTGCACGAAGCAAAACTCGATCAGATACTCGAACTATATAACCTGACACAAGATTCCACGTCGCAGATCATCATCAAAACAAAAGGCACAAATATTGAAAATTGTCGTACAATTATACATTGGAAATAAATAAAACATGAACACAATTCTATCCAGCTTCGAGTCAGCACTATACCATTTAGTTTCACTCTCATCTTTTGAACTATTCATACTATTGATATTGTTTGGAATCACATTCCAGTTAAAAGATCTGAAAGCCTATTTCTCTCTTTTGTTTGCTTTGGTAGTAGGTTCCATTGTTGGTTTGCTTCTTTGCAATTTTTCAATCATCCATTTATCATCCATAAACGTTAAACTCCTACTAGCCATTTCGATTCTCTTACTCGGAATTCAAAATCTACTAAGCGGCTCGAGCTCAGCCTCAACCATACGATATAATTTCTTTGCCTTAATTGGAATCGTGCTTGGTATAGGTATCAATATGCACTATAAAAATAATTACGGCAACAGCTTTTCGCTCTATCCGTTTGTGGGATACAATTTAGGAGCTACTGTCTCCTATTTTCTAATTTCATTTTCCAGTTTACTTCTTTCTTCACTGCTGATGCTCATATTTAAAACTGAACGAAGAAGCTTTAATTTAGTACTTACAGGAATTGGTATAGGAATAGCACTGGTTCTTATTTGCACTCGTTACTAAACAAAAAAAAATGCGAATCATTACAATTCGCATTTTTTTATCTACAACTTATTTTTATACTTTATGGGTTAACTGATCAACTTTACTAATTTCCATAAAGGAAACTCCTTTCGAAGGACCAAAGCTACCACCCAGAATTATCACCAAATCTTCACTGGTAAAATTACCCTGTTCCATTAAAGAATACATAGATTGTTTCACATATTCATCTCGAGAATCTAGTAACTTATGGTATCCAGCTTCCACCCCGTAGGACAATGCTAACTCGCGCATCACTCTCTTGGAGTAACAAAGAGCAAACACAGGTGCAGTACCCCGGTATGCTGAAAGATATCTACCTGTTCTTCCTGTTAACGTATCAGTTACTATACCTTTAACTGGCAACGACTGAGAAGCTTTAACCGCTGAACGGGCTAAAATAATAGGTAATTTTTGATCTACTCGCACAAAGTTTTTACGAGTATCAGGAAACAATTCTTTTTCTACTTCAATGGCTACCGACTCCATTACTCTTACAGCATCAACTGCATAATCTCCGTAAGCAGTTTCACCACTTAACATGATCGCATCAGTTCTGTTGTAAATCGCATTGGCAACATCACTCACTTCAGCCCTGGTTGGACGAGGGTTGTTAATCATTGAGTGAAGCATTTGAGTCGCAATAATCACAGGCTTTTTCTGCTCAATGCACTTGCGAACAATCTTTCGCTGAATTACAGGAATTTTTTCAGCAGGAATCTCAATTGCTAAATCGCCGCGTGCAACCATTACACCATAAACGTGATCTAGTATTTCATCAATATTATCAACACCTTCCTGGTTTTCAATTTTTGCAATGATTTTAATCTCTGAATTCTCTTGATCTAAGATATTTTGAATCTGTTGAACATCCTTTTTGTTACGTACAAATGAATGTGCAATAAAATCTATATCTTGCTTAGTTGCAAAATGGATAAAATCAACATCCTTAGGACTTAAAGAAGGTAAATTAATTGACACACCAGGAACATTGATACTTTTTCGATTTTTTACAGGTCCTCCATTTTGTGCTTGAACCGTCAAAAACTCCTCATTCTTGTCAATTACCAATAGTTCCAATTCACCATCATCGATAAGGATCTTTTTCCCAACTTCGATATCAGCAACAAAACCTTCGTAACTAACTTTAATACATAAGTCAGAACATGGAAGATCATCATTTCCCTTCATCTTAATAATATCACCTTTTTTAAGGTGAATATCCTCTTCAATACAAGTAGTTCTAATTTCAGGTCCTTTCGTATCTACAAGTAAAGCAATCCGATCGGACACTTTTCTTACGTTCTTAATAACCTTCATTGCATCATCATGAGTTTGATGAGCTGTGTTTAATCGAACTACATTCATTCCCTCTTCAAACAACTGTGTCAAAAATTCAACGTCACATTTTTTGTCTGAAATCGTTGCAATAATTTTCGTGTGCTTCTTCATCTAGTAACTCTTTCAATTTTAGTTTTGGCAATGCAAAGATACTTAAATTCTTAAAATCAACTTAAAAAGCTAGTAACAAGTTCCAATAATATTAAACACACCGAAAATATCATTTATCAAAAATAAATTAACCTTTGTCACAATATCTCAACAATCCTTCAAGACCTAGGCGATATGAATCAAGGCCAAAACCTGAAATGGTACCCAAACAAGCCTTACCAATCATGGTAACATGGCGAATTTCTTCTCTTTTATGCACATTAGAAATATGCACTTCTACAACTGGAATGTTTACAGCAGATATAGCATCTGCAAGGGCTATAGAAGTATGAGTATAAGCACCTGCGTTCAGTATAATTCCATCATAACTAAAACCTACACGGTGTATTTCATTTATCAATTCACCTTCAATATTAGACTGATAATATTCCAATGTAATTTTACTATATACCTTCCTTAATTGTTCAAAATAAGTTTCAAAAGAAACCTCTCCATATATAGATTTTTCGCGGGTTCCAAGCAAGTTAAGGTTAGGCCCGTTAATGATCAAAAAATTCATCTTATCAAAAGATTTTAAGGTTAAACATAAAGAGTACTTTTAAAAATTATCACCTTACGTAATATTTTTCTAAATTGCACTCATGTATTATCATAAAGATTTCGTATATTATTGCTAGTTGAGTAAAACTAATAATAATTATAGGATTACTTACAAAAAACTACATACTAAAAACTGAATAAAATGAAATGGACAACAACAATTGAAAATTTTAAGACCTACTTAACTCTAGAGAAGAACCTCTCTAAGAATTCAGTAGATGCTTACATCAATGACATTACTAAATTAACGACCTTTTTTCGTGAAAAGAACTTAGACGTAGCTCCTGAAGCTGTGGTTCTTCAGAACTTAAAAGATTTTGTAGCATGGATTAACGATGCAGGAACAAGCCCTAGAACTCAAGCTCGTGTTATTTCTGGTATCAAGGCTTTCTTTAAATACTTACTATTAGAAGAAATTATCGAAAAAAATCCAACAGCTTTGTTAGAAGCACCAAAAATTGGCCGTAAACTACCAGATACTCTTACCACCGACGAAATAGATATTTTGGTGAAAGCTGTAGACATGAATAAAGCGGAAGGCCAAAGAAATAGAGCTATTCTTGAAACACTATATTCTTGTGGTTTGCGAGTATCTGAATTAATCGACTTACGTGTTTCTAATTTACATTTTAGAATGGGTTTTATTAAAATTCATGGAAAAGGAAACAAAGAGCGTTTAATTCCAATTGGAAAAAAAGCAAAAAAAGAAATTAAACTTTATCTTAAAAGTTACCGCGTCAAATTAAATATCGATAAGGATAGTGAAGATATTCTTTTCTTAAACCGTAGAGGACGTAAACTTTCTCGTGTAATGATTTTTACAATTATTAAAAATCTATCGAAAAAAGTTGGTTTGAAGAAAAATGTTTCTCCTCACACTTTCCGTCACTCTTTCGCCTCTCATTTGGTTGACGGTGGTGCCGATTTAAGAGCCGTACAGGAAATGTTAGGACACGAATCAATCCTAACAACAGAAATATACACTCACTTGGACAGAGAATATCTAAAGGAAACAATTAAAAATTTCCATCCCAGATCTAAAGATTAATTTGAATACGGAAGCCATTATTGACAACAGGTAGTGGGTTTCGTTTAAAAACACAAAAAACCTTCAAAAGCTCGACTTTTGAAGGTTTTTTTGTGTAAATAACTTATGTGAATTACAAAACCAGACAAACATAGCATTTTAATTTTTTATGTTTATATTTTCTGTTTACTATAACTTCTCGACCACAAACGTTTGCCCCATAAACCCCATCTTTAGTCACTATCAATAACTACAACAAAAGGTTAAATGTAATACCCTACTAATAAACCATCTTTAATTACACACACTCATTACAAACACACAAATCCCTTCAGGAAGATAGCACAACAAAATTCTGAAATTAATATCCGAATAATAGGAAAAATCTGTATATAATGATAAATTTGGATATCAAACTTTAAATAATGTTGTATGAACGATATTGAAATTAACATGATTGAGGATTTAAAAAAATCAATTCAACTGCATTCAAACCTTAAAGAAAATCCATTAAGAGAGAGTCTTATTTCGGAAGCTTTAGCTAATAAAGAGGCCATGTTAACCCAAAATGGAACATTAGCCACTTGGACTCCTGCCGAATCAACAGGAAGAAGTCCTAAGGATACTTATATTGTAAAAAATCCTGAAAGTCAATCGAACATTGACTGGTCTTCGCCCAACAATATCGCCATGAATCCGGAGACCTTTGAATTAATTTTTGAAGATGCCTTAAAATTAATGGCTGAGAAAGAAACCATATTTACGACAGACAGAGTAATTGGAGCTGATTCTAAATATGCACTTCCTGTAAAAACCATTACAAATCAAGCCCTAAGTCAGGTATTTGCCGACAATATGTTTCGACCCATACCTAAGGATATTAATCAATCTATTTTTGCCGATGAAGAGTTCTTTTTAATTGCTTTTCCGAAAGATAAACTAGATAAAAGTCGATACAAAGGACTGCTAAGAGAACTACCTAATGGTGAGACTTCGGACATATGCGTAGTAGCTGACTTGGATAAGAAAATTGGAATTATTATCGGTTCTTCCTATATGGGAAGTATGAAGAAGTTAATGTTTACGGTAATGAACTATTACCTTCCATTAAGAGGGGTTCTTCCCTTGCATTGTTCTGCAAACGAAGGCCCCAAAGGCAGCTCGGCATTATTATTAGGACTTTCAGGAACGGGTAAAACTACCCTATCAGCAGATCCAAACAGAGCTTTGCTAGGAGATGATGAACATGGTTGGAGTGATGATGGTGTATTCAACTTTGAAAATGGATGTTATGCCAAAATGATTGACATCAAACCGGAAAATGAACCGGAAATATATCATGCTGTTATGCATAAGGCAGACTACAAAAAGCATGGTGCGATAATTGAGAATGCCATGGTCTATCCCAATGGTATTGTTGATTTTTTCGATGAAAGATACACTCCTAATTCGAGAGCAAGTTATCCACTTACCTTTCTTACTAACATTAAGGAGAGCTCAAAATCAGGACATCCTACAACAATCTTATTCCTGACAGCTGATGCTTACGGGATCATTCCTCCCATTTCAAAGCTGACAAAGGAACAAGCAATGCTATGGTTTTTAATGGGATATACTTCTAAACTTGCAGGTACCGAAACAGGAGTTACAGAACCTCAAGCAACCTTCTCGAGGTTTTTTGGACAACCTTTTATGCCTTGCAACCCGAATATTTATGCTGAAATGCTTGGTCAAAAAATGGAAAAACACAATACCAGTGTTTTTCTTTTGAATACCGGATGGATTGGGGGTTCTTATGGCACTGGTTCCAGAATTAAATTAAAATATACCAGAGCAATGGTAGATGCTGCTTTAAAAGGCAAATTAGACAAGACCGATCTTGTTAGTTACGACCTTTTCCACCTGAACATCCCAATTGCTTGTGAGAATGTACCTAGCGAAATATTAAACCCTGTTAACACATGGGAAAGTAAAGAAGGTTATCAAAAAACAGCAGAAAAACTTGCTCGAAAATTTTCTGATCATTTCGATGAAGCCTATGGTAAGCAAAATATAGATCCTTCCATTATTTCTCAATGTCCAGGAAAATAAATTGCACTCAAAAAAAAAGCCTCAATAGAGGCTTTTTTTTTGTGAATAATTAATAAAGTTGCATGATGTGATTTTTGTAAATATATTAACAGTCACAACTACTACCTACCTAACAGAATAACTCACAAAGCATATTTTATTATAAATTCCCCGAAAGGAATAAATACTACAGGATAGTTTTTCAATCTAAAATGCTAACTTCATCCGGCAATTTTCCCGAAGGTAAATGCATCCCTTACAGAATAATTATTTTCATGAATCAATATATATTACTTACTTGTAGCGTATGAAAATGAAGTTTCCTTTCTTTCTATCAAAATGGTTTCACTTTGAATATTGGCCATTCTGGATCTTTTATTTGCCTGTTTTGGGATATGGTGTTTACCTAGCTCTAAAGGCAGGTTCATTTGCCTATTTCACAGCTACCAACCCCAACATGAAATTCGGTGGAGCTTTCGGCATTGACAAAATGAAAATCCTTACTATGATCGACAAAAAATACACACCAAAAGGTTTTTTATCGAAAAAAGGAGAAAATAGCACTGGTATTCTCGAAAAGATGGAAAATCATGAATTTGATTTTCCTATTGTTTGCAAACCAAATGTTGGAGAAAGAGGTATTGGAGTTGAGAAAATAGATAGCATCTCTGATTTAGATTTATTTCTGCAAACACAAAAAGACGATCTTCTTATTCAGGAATTTGTTGATTATCGTATTGAATTGGGTATATTCTACCATCGGTTTCCGATTTCTTTAAATGATGGAATTACTTCTGTTGTGAGAAAGGAATTTTTACGAATATCAGGCAATGGGAAATCCAAATTTGGTGATTTGGTAAAAGAAAACGTGCGAGCAAACAACCGAATTTCCTATTTAAAAAAGAAGTATAAATCAAAGTGGAATCAAATTATTCCATCGGGTATTACCTATAAATTAGAGCCTATTGGAAACCATAACAGAGGAACAAAATTCTTAGATGGAACAGAATTAATTAACGAGGAATTAGTTGCCGTATTCAGGAAAATAGCCGAACCCCTAACCGGATACTACTACGGCCGATTCGATTTAAAAGTAAATAGCCTTGACGATTTATATGAAGGCAAGAACATTAAAATTATCGAATTAAACGGAACCAATTCAGAACCAGCACACATTTACGACCCAGACTACTCCATTTTTAAAGCTTACAAAGAAATAATTAAACACATGAGATTGATATTTGACATTAGTCAGGAGAACAGAAAATTAGGTGTAAAACCAGAAGCATTTCGAATTGTGTTTAAAGGAGTATTGCAACACATATTTTCAAGAAAAACCAACGTATAATTTCTAAAAAAAATATACAAAAAACGAGGTTTCCCATTAGGAGAACCTCGTTTACATTTTACATATACTATTCTAGAAAGTGAATGCTAGTTCCACTTCTATTTGATTCATTTCAATCTCGATTGTTTGATTTGGAACCATATTCATATCAGAATCAAATTCAAAATCCATAGGATTGTATCCTTTTACACTTGCAGGCAATGCATAAACCAATGCTAAGTGAAGAGCTTTTCCTGAATCACCTAAAGTTTTTGAGCAACCTACAGTAATGTGATCTTCAATAACACCAGGAGCTAGAATATTAAACATAACCTCAGACTCTTGAATTGGTTGATCACAATGAGAATAACCTCCTCGTAACGTCCATGATTTAAGACCCGAAAACTCAACTCCAAACTTTAATACATTGATATCTTCCCAGCCGAAACCTGAACCTTCATCATCACCTAAAAGAGCAGAAGAAAAATCCATAGGATTAGACACTGCAGCAACATCGGTATAATTTATTCTTTTAAAATCAGCCATTACTGCCCAATTTGTATTGATCTCATAAGCCAAACCAACAGTCCATGTAGATGGAATATTGAAATCGCCCTGCTCAGCAAAAAGACCTGCATAATCATCAAATTCACTCATATAAAGCATAGTTTGGTAACTAGCCCCAAGATGTAAACCTTTAGCAAGCTCTCCCATGTAACCAAACTGAACACCATAACCAAGAGCACTATCGTGACCATTCCCACTCAGTTTAGTAGATGCACTTGAATAACCTGCAAAACTAGACAAGCCTTTAGCCTCAAAATATTGATAGGCCAATAGTGCAGTGAAACCTAAACTATGTTTTTCGGCAATTTTTCTTGAATAAGTCAATCCCAAGAACATTTGCCCTAAATCAACACCAGTCGTTTCTGAACTGGAGTCGTAGAATGTCTGAGTTGGATAATCAGTATTCATTCCTCCATTGCCAAATATAGTTGCTGAGAAGCTACTGTTCTCGTTAATCATCCAATTGGCACCCATGCTAGGCATCAAAAATAGTTTGGAATCACTTTCCACAGTCCCTGGCGTTAAACCAAATGTTCCATCCATGCCTGAAGGATTACCTGTAACAGTATATTCACGGTTAGGATTAAAAAAATCCACCCCAAGCTGATATTGTTTCCCCAAGAAAACATGACCAGCAGGATTACCATTAATTAAAGAATTTTGATACCATGCAACACCAGCCCCAGCGAGACCTTTATTTTGAGCACCGTATCCAACTCCAAAATAACCATCTGTTGCTTTAACAGATTGAGTCGAAAACAATCCAGCTAGTACAATAAGAGCCGAAAAAATAATCTTAGATTTATTCTTCATTTTTAATTTAGTTTAGGTTAGTATAATTAGGATTCAAATACAAAATACAAACTCTGAATTCATCCATATATGTTTTATATCATATATCTATATATTAAAACTGTAACATCTCAATCTATCTAAATATTAAGGGCTTGCAAAAATAAGTCACTCATATTTATTATTATTTTAATCAATTATAAATAATGCATACTCATTTATTAGAATGAGTACCTATTTTATCCAATACATGAGTCGATAGATCTCTATAAATTAAACCTCCGAAAATAAGAAAAGCCTTCCAGAAAACAATCCAAAAGGCTTTTCATTAAAAAATATTATTTTTAGCATCCGCCAGCTACTCTTTTTTTCTTTTTCCTTTTCACAATAACTGGTTTTACTGGTGTACTTTCGGTACTATTGGTAAGCACTGCATTTCCTCCACCAAGTGCTGCACTTGCTCCTTTTCGAAAATCGTATTTAGCAATTTCATCATCAGCAAGTACTGATTTAGGAGCTTGAGGATTTAAAATTGTTTCCGTCCAATAATTTAATCCTCCCTGAAGAACATAGTTGTTCTTATATCCTAACTGACGAGTAATCATCCATGCTTCATTTGACTTCAAATTACCATTTGAATAAAATACATTCATTCTTACTCCTTGGTCTAAATAATCCTTCCATTCGTTGGAAAGGAGATCAGAAAGAGGGATATTAATAGATCCAGGCAGACTATATTTTTCAAAGTCAGCTTGAGAGCGAACATCAATTAACTGTAGACTTGGGTCTTTTTGTACCAACATGTCTGCAATTTGATCGGTACTTATAAATTGAGTTCCTTCCTGAATTTCATTTAACAATTGATCTGCGGTTAACCTAAAAGGTTTGGTTGTATTTTCAGGCACAGCTGCAATAATAATTCCCAAAGGAATTAACACAGATGCCAATATCAATCTCATTTTCATATACTTGTTTTTTATAGTTAGATCGGTGAATATCTATCAAGTTAGATCATTTTATTTGGATTAATAATTAATATTCTTCACGTGGAAACTTCTTCTCTGCCCATTCACCTACCCAAAACATAGCGAATGCAACTAAAATTAAACCCAGAGCAAAAACTCCTCGAGGAATGTCTAGTATTTCATTCATGGTAGGAGCTCCTAGAAAATCTGCTTTATACATTTCTTCCCACAAAGGATAACCTTCTGCAAAAGCAATTATTCCTAAAATTAATCCACCAACAAAGGCAAGTGCATCTAATTTACCAATTGATAATGCACAAAAGGCTGTACCAGGGCAAAAACCACCAACTATAAATCCTACCCCCATTACTACACCTCCAACAATAGCAGAAGTTAGGTAGGTTGGGTTAATATAGATATAGCTTAAATCCATCCATCCAAAAAGGCTGAAAAATAACATCCCAATCATTGCTGTAATTGCAGCAGTAAAAAACACTTTTAACACAGTTGTATCGTAACCGTAAAACATACCGGCTAACTTACGACTTGATGAGAATCCACTGGATTCCAACACAAAACCAAATCCAATACCAATTAACAATGCGATTAGCAAATTGGTATCCGGTGAAATTATTTCGTTAACTATTAATGGTCCCATAATAAATAAGTTTAAAAACGTTTAAAAATTAGATCCAATTCCTGCGGAAAAAGTAAGCCAAAGCGAAAGCCGTACCAAAAATAAAGGCCATCGTAACGAATCCACCAACCGACAATACGGCCATTCCGCTTAATGCAGAACCACTTGTACAACCTCTTCCCAATTGAGATCCAAACCCAAAAAATATTCCTCCCAAAGCAGCAAACATTAGCCTTCTTTTTGAAGTAATTTTTGGAGAATGTTCCACTTTAAATTTTAAACGCTTTGCCAATGCCCCGGAAAGAAAACCACCAACTAAAACACCTAACATTTCAAAAACTAACCAGGATTTCATTGGGTTACCTGGGTGTGACTCATTGTATTCAGTATAGAATACTGTGTTTTCGGCATGAGAAGGTAGAACTGTATTCACGGTACTTACCACCGCACTTTTTATCGCTCCACTTGCACCTAAACCTCTACCAGACACAAAATTAGCGGCCAAAAGTACGAGACCTAGCAATACCCCACCAACATATGGATTTAAGTATTTTGTTTTTATTACTTCGCTCATAGTTATATTGTTTAAATAGTTTTTACAGATAAATGATGAATATAGCTTTTCATTAATAAAGCCAGCGACTAGCCTGTCCTGCATTCGAAATAATAAATCGAAGCATTACACTTCCAAACAGCACCAAAACAACAGGGATAGCGACAGGGATTTTATATCCTTTTAATTCAAGTCCCTCTAAAATTGCAGGAACAATCATTCCTAAAATAACGACAAAGCCCCAAAAAGGTGCAGTATACTCTCCTCCTAAAAATAGGTTTGCAGCGTCGATTTGCACTTGGGTACTCGCTAAAAATCCCATAAACATATGAATGATCAGAAATAACTCAATACCAATTATCATTAGATCTAATTGAGCAAATCGTTTTCGTTCTGCATGATTTTTAGAAATCCATATAACCACTGCAGCACCTGCCGATAAACCTGATGCTAAAAACAAAGGGCCCAAAATAGAAGTGTTCCACAATGGTCTTGCATTAAATGCAGAAAATAAAATACCGGTATAAATTCCTAGAATCGCAGCTGAAATTAACATGATCCATGCAAGAATCTTTTTGTTTTTTTCAAAAAAAGCCAACAATTCTTTAACCACGTCAAATTTCCAGTCCCACTTCGGAAATAGTTCTTTAATGTGCATTGCACTCCAAATCATGGAAACAGGAGTAACAACCATTAGAGTCCATGCTCCCCAAGACATTGGGGATTCTATTCTTATAGTAGTGTACAATCTCCAAAAATAAAACTTGTGATGCAAGTCTAAGAACAAGGCAATAAGACCCAGTACTAAAGCTATTGGTGCAAGCATAGGTGCAATTTTAACTGCTACCTTATATTCATTTTCTTTACCTCTCAGATAATATAAAGCGGCAAAAAACAGTAAGCCAGCAGCTAAACCTCCTAAAAACAAATAAGTCGGAATTTCCCAATGCCAAATGTGCAGTTGAGGATCAATGAGTGGGTTGTTTCTCCCACTTACAATTATTTCTTCTCTCATATTCTTAATTTTATCAGATTAGGAAATATAAATGAGGTTTTGTGCCAGCTTCAGGTATTAAAGTCTTATGTTTTCGTTTTTTCAGTACCTCAGACACTTCACTTTTCGGATCATCCAAATCACCAAAATACATACATTTAGTAGGACAAACAGCAACACAAGCTGGTTGCATTCCTTTCTTTACTCTGTGCAAACAAAATGTACATTTATCTACATACCCATCCGGATGAACAAATCTAGCATCGTAGGGACATGAAGTAATACACGCACTACAACCTATACATTCATTCTTAGTAACCAAAACAATTCCACCTTCGGAATAGTGACTAGCACCAGTTGGACAGCAACGAACACATGGTGAATTTTCACAATGATTACATCGTTCTGAACGCAATTCCATTTCCAATTGGGGATATGTTCCATCCATTACTTCTACCACCCAATCGCGGCAATATCCAATTGGAACATCGTTTTCGGTTTGGCAAGCTACCACACAGTCGCTGCAACCTACACACTTTTTTGTATCAATAGCCATTGCATATCTCATAGCTTACACCTCCGCTTTTTTATTATCAAATCTAAACGTCACAAAATTACCACGCATCCCGGTTCCTCCCATTATAGGATCAAGCATTACATTGGTTATCATCTGAGTATCACTAACCCCTTTACCAAAAGCTCTTGTCATCCGTTTATCGGCATGACCAAAACCATGAACCATATAAACAGAATCCCAACGAATTCGCTCCGTAACTCTTACTTTTATTTTAAAATCAGAAATTACACCATCCTGATTTTCTAGATAAACGTATTGATCATTTTTTAAATCCCATTCTTTAGCAACCTTCGGATTCACCCATACTGTATTTTCATCCATCAAATCGGTAAGATTTGGATTATTAGCGGTTCGGCTAAAAGTATGCATGGGAGCACGACCATAAATTAAACGATAAAAACCTCTAGCTGGTTCTGGGTGCTGAGTAAATACGGGCATTGGATCGAATCCTTCTTCCTCAAGAGCCGTTGAATACAATTCGATTTTTCCAGTATTGGTATTAAATTCTACCTCTTCATCTTCACCAAAATATAAATCGTCATACTCACGATCTAAAAGCTTCACTCCTACGCGTTGCATTTCCTCCAATGAAGAACCGACCTGTTTCAACTCCCAGTCAATCTCTTCTTCTATGGTTTCAAATGGAAAATATTGAAGCAAATCTAATTTTTTCGCCAATTCACGTGCCATCCAAAAGGCAGGTTTCGTATTGTATAAAGGATCAACAGCTGGCATTCTTAAAGCAATACTAGGAACTCTTCCCTGGGATATTCTCAATGAATCATATCTTTCCAAATACGTACATTCAGGGAGGACCACATCTGCATAGCCTGTTATTTCCATTGGCATAGTATCCACTACCACCAATAAATCAAGAGCTTGAATTGCATCTATTGTTTTCTTCTGGTCGGGCAAAGTATTAATCAGGTTGGTACCATTTACAATCCATCCTTTAATTGAGCAATTCATTTCAGGACTTGGGATTGTTGCCTCACAAACACCTGAAGCAAGAGCTAAGTCAGCCAACTTGTATTTTCCATTCATAGCATAACGCCAATCTTTGTCCGGTTTTGGAAAATCGGGTAGGTGATAATGTGGAACAGAAGCTTTCTCTGCACTATAAAATCCACCTCTTCGTCCCCAACTACCTAAGAGTGCATTCAAAATAGCAACAGCACGTAATCTCTGAGTATCATCACCATACCAAGTAACATGTCTGCCAGGGTGAACAATTACTGCTGGAGCTGCATTTGCCATTTCTCGGGCCGTTTCACGTATTTGTTGAGGTTTTATTGTAGTAATTCCATAAGCCCATTCTGGAGTGAAATTTTGCACATGAGCCTTCAACTGATCAAAACCAAAGGTATATTTCTCAACGTATTTTCGGTCAAATAATTCTTCGTCAATAATTACATTCATCCAGGCAAGCAGAAGAGCGATATCAGTGGAAGGTTTTATTGGCAACCAATGTTTTGATTTACCCGCCGCCGTAGAAAATCGAGGATCAACAGTAATAATTGTTGCTCCTTTATCAATAGCATCAGACATTTCCTGAACTTGACCGTTGTGCATATTTTCACCCAAGTGAGAGCCAATAAGCACCAAGCATTTTGTATCCCGAATATCCGTATTTTCTGGAGAATCAATCCCCTGTCCAAAAGTCGCAATAAAAGCTACCTCGCGGGGACCACGACATTGTGCATAAGAAGGTGCTGCAATATTATTAGAACCGAAGCCTTTAAGTAAATTTCCAAAATATTTTCCTCCTGAACCATGAGTAAACAAGGCCGTACATTCGGGACCATGCTCCTCCTTGATTTTTTTCAATTTAGTGGCAATGTATTCAAAAGCCTCATCCCAAGTAGCTTCTCTAAATGATTGTTTCCCTCTTTCATCGGTCCTAATCAAAGGAGTCTGCAAACGATCTTTATCGAAATACATTCCTACGCCACCTGTTCCTCTTGGACAAAATCTACCATTGCAATTGGGATCGTCATCGTTTCCGATAATTTTCTTAATTTTGCCGTCCACATCCTTATGAACCCACCCAGCACATTTCCAAAAACACACCTCACAATAAGTTGGAGTACGCGTGAAATCGTATGGTCCCTTAAAATAAGATTGATTATTTTTCAAGAGGTTATCGGCAAATGTTTCCAATAAACCTCCGCCAAAAATCAATCCGGCCGCACTTAAGGAACTAATTTTTAAAAACTGTCTTCTACTTTTCATATTGTGAATACTTTAAGCTTATACACATAAACACATATAGAAACATACATCTATGGATGTAAACATATCCAAAAAGGGAGTATGAAAACATGTTATAGGACATAAAAACCTACTTTATAATTGATCTAAGAAAAAGCAAAGCCCTAAACATACTGATACAAACAAATATATAACTATTTAGATTTATACTAAATAATTTTTTGGTGCATTTTTTCTTTAATTGAATCTAAATTAGGACCGCAACATCCTCTTTTAAAGGATTATGAGAATATTCTCACAACAAAAGCCATTGTTCTAAATATTGATCAATTTCCCTAATTGTAACATTATAAATGTTCACATAATTTTATTTCAACAACCAACCTCAACATTTGCCAGAAGAAATTCATTTTTCAATATCGTCAGGAGTATTTGCATTAAAAAATAAATTTGAGGAATTAGAAAATATTTTGGGAGGAATTTTATGATAGTGAACCTTCAACTTTAATAAGAGCTTCATCATTTTTAATCTTCCCGCCCTTAATTCCAATTCAAACACTGGTAAACAACTAGAAGAATAGCAAGCCACTAAGGGTTGATACTTCTCTTGATCATCAACGGGAATTACGGCTTGGTTTTGATTCAGAACAACTAATAAATCAGTATATAGTTGAGGGGTAACATGGGGTACATCGCAAGAAATAACGAAATAAATATCAGAAGGAATTGCTTTCATACAAGAGTAAATCCCTCCTATCGGACCACAATCTTCAAGCTCATCCCTAACAATTGGAATACCCAAATAAGAATAACAGTCATTGCCCGAACTAATTACCAAATCTTCGCAAACAGAACGCAAAGTATCTATCGAATATTCAATTAATGCTTTGCCCTTGTATTTAACAAGACCCTTTTCGCTTCCCATTCGGGAACTCTTCCCTCCTGATAATATAATTCCTGTAATTTTTTTTGGCTTGGTCATTTTCAAATATACAAAGAAATATGTGCTGTTATTTTCAGACAATTATATCTTTTTGCTTTGAATCTATCTGGACTATATTTATATTTAGAACGAATTTAAATAGTGTCACTAAAACCAGAAAAGATGAAAAAATTTATAATCGTATTTTGCGTCTTGTTTTCTGGATTTGTTAATGCGAATCATGATATGAACAAGGAAAAACAAAATAAGAATTTAGAAGTAGTAAGCCTAGGTGCTGGATGTTTTTGGTGTGTTGAAGCCATTTATGAAGATTTAAAAGGAGTCGATCAGGTTGTTTCTGGTTATATGGGTGGAGAAAAGGAAGCAACATACAAAGAAGTTTGTAGCGGAGAGACAGGACATGCTGAAGTTTGTAA
The DNA here is from genome assembly GCF_041595635.1 of Labilibaculum sp. Classification (GTDB taxonomy): domain Bacteria; phylum Bacteroidota; class Bacteroidia; order Bacteroidales; family Marinifilaceae; genus Labilibaculum. The sequence continues at coordinate 24,116 of NZ_JBFHJW010000016.1, read as the reverse complement.
AATCACTTATGATCCTTCCACTATAAGTTTTGAGGAAATTTTGGAAGTATTTTGGCAAGTACACGATCCCACAACACTAAATCGGCAGGGTGCTGACATTGGCACTCAATATCGTTCAGTTATATTCTACAATAACGACGAACAAAGAAAAATCGCGGAAAATCTTAAAAAAGAATTAAACGAATCCAAAGCTTGGGATGATCCCGTAATTACCCAAATAACAGCAGCGAGTACTTTTTACCCGGCAGAAAACTATCATCAAGATTACTACAAGAACAATTCAAATCAGCCATACTGCAGCATGGTAATACAACCTAAACATGAAAAATTTAAAAAAGTTTTCAAAGATAAATTGAAATAAAAAGGTATGAGACAATGGTTTAAATGCAACCAAATAGATGGCGTATTTTTTTGATTCCCCAAATAAATACGCCACTTTCTCAGGTAGAAAAGCAAGTCCAATAAGAATATTCTTAAATTGATCAAATCACAAACTCCTATTAACAATAATATCGAACATTTTGTAGCTCTTTAATCTATATTTACAGCCCATTTAAAGCTCAAGCATATATGATTAAATTTTTACTCAGTACAATATTCTTATGTTTTTTACAACAAACTACACAAGCTCAGAAAAGAACCAATTGGGAAAACTATCCAAACAAAGGGATTTTGCAATATTCCGTTTTACTAGAAAATAGTGAAACTGATAGCAATTACAAATATGCTAAATTTAAACCAGCCAATTTTTTAACAGTAGATGATATAGAACTCAATTCTCTTAAAATTCGTTACAATGTAAAAGCAGATGTGATGGAGTGCAAAATTGGTTCGCAGCACAGCATTATAAATTCACCAGAAAAGATAAAGGAAATTAACATCAATGGTGAAGCTTATGAATACTTACAATATCAAGTAAAAAAAGTTACCACAATGGGTTATCTTCATAAATTAAGCAATGCTAGAGGAATCTATGCCAAGTACTTCCTTTCCCCAACGAAAAGCAAGTCTGGTTCAGATAAATTATCATCCTATTATTTATATCAGGATCAGGATAAACTGATAAAAAAAGTAAAATCGATTCAACAATTAATTTCACTTTGCTACAAAGATTTTGCAAAAGAAGCTCTTGAATTTAAAAGAGACAATCAATTAAATTTAAAACGAGTTTCAGATTTTAAAAAATTACTATCCTATTTAGATAATTTACACAACGATAGAGTTGCTTTGCGCTGAACCTTTCCATTGGCTGTTCGTTGAAAATCTGGAATAAAAAGTATTTCCCTGGCTTGTTCGTACTTATCGAGCAAGCCTTTCATTTTTTTTCTCAAATTAACAACATACGCTTCCGATGGATTGGCTTTTTCGATGAGAAGTATCAGTTTTTCTCCTAACACCTCATCTTTTATTCCGCTTAGAAAAAAAGCCTCAGAGATTATCGGTTTCAATTTTTCTTCAATTTGCTCGGGAAAAAGTTTTATGCCTCCAGAATTCACAACATGATCGTATCGTCCTAGCCAAATAAATTTTTGATCATCAATTAAACGCACGACATCATTGGTGCTGAGTTGCTCAGATAAAATTTCAGGAGCTGTAATTTGCAAACAATCTCGATCATCTACACCAAAATGAACATTTCCAATGCTGTGAAAGTATTTCGAACGAGCCGGTCCATTCAACACTTTAATGGCTACATGCGAAACTGTTTCAGTCATTCCATAACTCGAAAAACAAAGAGTAGGAATTTCTTGCAAACGAGACTCCAAGTGAGAATCCACAACACCGCCTCCAATTAATAGTTGATCTATAAGTGAAAAATCAACTCCTTCTTGTAGACAATTAATTACCTGCAATGGAATCATAGCAACAAAATCAATCTTCGATTTCACCATTTTCATAGGATGACCATTGGGTTCCACTAAAATAAGATTGAGTTGCCAAACAAAAGCACGTACCACCATCATTTTACCGGCAATAAAATTGGGCGACAAACAAAGCAAGGCATTATCTCCTTTTTTCCATTTGAAATAAGATCCACTAAGTAGAGCTGAATTGATCATGCTTTGTTTCGACAAACGCATTCTTTTAGGTTCACCTGTAGAACCTGATGTTTTAGCAGAGATACTATCCTTTTTATTTAACCATTCCAAAATAAAAGAGTAAATATCTCTCTCCCACTGAAAGTCACAAATGAACAATTCACTTCTGCAATGCTTAATTAAATCTAGCTCAGAATATCTTTTCCCGTTGATGGTGAGTTCTTTCATTTTTATTTGCTTACATTTCCCACTTTCCTTGCTTAGAGTAGGCCAAAAAGCCCTTGTTCATAAAAAGTGGAGATTGGATGTTATTGCTATAAATTTGTCCTGTTCCTAATCCTTGGGGCATTGAATTATTTAATGTATACGTCCATTGAGCAATGGCATTCAATCCGATATTCGATTCCAAAGCAGAAGTAATCCACCAAGGAATATTTCTTTCTTCAGCCAAATTAATCCATTCTTTACTCCCTTTTAATCCACCCAATAAACTGGGTTTTAAAATAATATATTGAGGTTTAATACAATCCAAAAGCTCTTCCTTTACCACGCTGTCGTAAATCCCAATCAACTCCTCATCTAAGGCAATGGAAAGTGGTGTTAGCGCACACAAATTGGCCATTTCCGCCCATTGTCCGGCTTTTATTGGCTGTTCGATAGAATGAATTTGCAAATCAGATAGAATCTGTAAACGATTCAATGCATTCGTTGGTAAAAAACCACCATTAGCATCAACACGTAACTCCACCTCATCGGGGGAAAAATGAAAACGAATAGATTGTAGCAGTTTTACTTCCTCCTCAAAATCAATCGCTCCAATCTTCAATTTCAAACAAGTAAAACCGTCCTCGATTTTTTGTTGAATTTGCTCCTTCATAAAAGAAACATCGCCCATCCACACCAATCCATTGATCGGAATTTGTGCCTTAGACTCTGTAAAATCAGACGGAAACAGAATTTTACTTCCTTTTGCTTGAAAATCTAGGAATGCCGTTTCCAATCCAAAATAAATTGAAGGCCATTCCTTGAGTCCCTCCTCTAGGTAGTACCAATAATCATCAATACAATCACAAACTTCTTTGATTTTTTCCTCGTAGCCTGGACGCTCATCGCTACTCAAACCAGGGATAAGAGAACATTCGCCAATGCCTTTGTAATTTGGGTTCTGATCGTCCCAAATTCGAAGAAACCAAGAATCCTTTTGTGTTAAAACTCCTCTTGAAGTACCACTGGCTTGTTTAAAATAAAGTGGATAATATTGATAATCTGCTTTTAGCATTTTGGATTTGTATAAAAAGTGTCAAACAAAGGATAATAAGCTAGCTTCAAATATTATTTCATGACAATCAAAATAAAAGTCCTAAACCAAAAGTCAGACTGAATAACAAAGTTGTTAAGGCCAATTTTTTCAACTCAGGATCTAAATCTCTGGGATTTTGATTTTTAAAAACAATTTGAATATTTCGAATCAGGAAAGGAAAACTAAGGATAAATAACAATTGAAATACAGAATTCCAATTCAAATAAGAGTACAAAAAAGCTATTACCATTGTCCCTCCAAGTAGAAATAAGTGATACCATTTGGCTATTGCCGATCCCATTTTCACAACTAAAGTATGCTTACCCGTTTTGGTATCGTTCTCTATATCACGCAAATTATTTAAATTCAGCACACCAACCGACAAAAATCCAATGGCTATGGCTGGCAAAAACAACATCCAATTCAGACTTCCGGTATGAACAAAATAAGTTCCCAGAACACCAACCAGACCAAAAAAAAGAAAAACAAACAAATCGCCAAAACCAGTATATCCGTATGGATTTTTACCCACGGTATAATTAATGGCTGCCCCGATGGCCAAGATTCCAATTCCTAACATAACAATAGCTTGAGTAAAGCTAAGCAATTGCATTCCTTCCCAAAGCAAATAAATTCCCGAAGCTAGAGATAGTAGTACGAAAACAATTACCATGCGAATCATTTCTTTTTTACTAATGAGGCCACTTTGAACAGCCCGTTGCGGACCTACCCTCTCCTCATTATCAGCGCCCGAAATAGAATCGCCTAAGTCATTAGCTAAATTGGATAAAATTTGTAAAAAAAGAGTGGTTAAGGTTGCTAAAATGAAAATTTTTAACCGAAAGCCCCCATCGGAAGCTGCTAAAAAACTACCTAGAAAAATATTCGACAAGGCTAAAGGAAGTGTACGTAATCGAAATGCATGTATCCATGCTTTACATTTGCTCATAGTGATTCATAAAATTGAATTCCAAAGTTAGCAAAATCGAGTTAGCTTGTTTCTATTTCTAATCAATTCCCCCTATTAAAATGCCATTTCACGGGCTTTTCCATCTTCAAAACTGGTAATTTTAAAAACAAAACACCACCATACTCTTCTTTTTTAATCGAAAAAGAAATTCACAAAAAAAAGAGAAATGCAGGCATCACTCTCTATTATTTCTAGTTACATATCAACAGTAAAAAAACGATTATGCCTCCAATTCTGGGGTTATTGCTTCGGCAAATTTTGTAGAAAGAGAAATATACTTTTGCTTAAAATCATCGTGTTGTAGATATTCTTTAATTTGTTCCTTCCAACCGCTAGCCTGCTCCGACAATTCCATAATTCGGTGCTTATTGGCCACATCTGTCTTTGAAGACTTCTCTTTGTCAACCACTTCAATGTACTCATTAATCCACTTTTCGTACTGCTGCAAAAAGTCAGTCCGATCTTGCTTCGAGGAAAAACGATTTAGATTGACATCCGCGAAAAGCTCTTTATTTACAGCTGTTGCAGCCACAACTGTCACCCCTAATTTTTGAAGAAATACTCTTCGTGTACTATTCTGATTACTCATGCGATTCTATTTAAGACTTAAAAGTCTTAAATTTACTATTTAAATTCATTTTAAAAAAGAGTCTGCTAAAATTTAGAGATAGATTTTTATCACAATCTTGTTTTTTGATTAAACCATTCATTGTATTTCCTTACAAAAACATAAATTTACTATTTATCGAATAAATCAAAACTATAATTTATCAATCTAAAGTCATGTCGCACATTCCAACTCGCAACGAAGCCTATCAAATGCTTAGCACGTACACCAAAAACCCTTCTTTACTAATTCATGCCAAAGCTGTTGAAGCCTGCATGCGTTACTATGCCCGAAAACATAAGGAAGATGAGGAAAAATGGGGTATTATCGGCTTGGTTCATGATATGGATTGGGATCAATATCCCGAAGAACACTGCAAAAAAACACGCGAAATTTTAGAGCATGCAAAATGGCCCGAAGATTACATCCGAGCCATAGAAAGTCACGCCTGGCTTGCCTGCACCGATGTAGAACCACAAAGCCTTCTCGAAAAAACCTTATACGCAGTCGATGAACTTACTGGATTAATTCGTACAACCGCACTCATTCGCCCCTCTAAATCAGTTCTAGATGTAAAAGTAAAATCGGTAAAACGAAACTGGAAAAACAAACGTTTTGCCGCTGGTGTTGATCGTACAGTAATTGAAAGAGGAGCACAAATGTTACACATAGAAATTCCCGACCTGATTCTTGGCTGTATTGAGGCCATGCAAGAAGTGGCTGAGGAACTAAATTTAAAAGGAATTCCCGCTTAAACTAAATTCATTTTAAATAAGACATCCCAACCAACCTATAAATATATATGTACGTATAGAGTCGCAAATGTATTTATTCACTTAATCATTAAGATATGGGAAAATTAATGCAAATCTATCTTACCTCTTTCATGCTTACTTTTTTAGGTCTAAACAGTACCCAGAGTTTAGCTAAAACCCCAGTCGAAAGTGAAAAAAATATTTTGGTTCTTCATAGCTATCATCAAGGCTTAGGATGGACCGATAGCATAACAAATGGAATTCGTTCTGTATTTAAAAATTACCCTGACATCAATCTCATTTTTGAATATCTAGACACAAAAAGGAATTTCAATGAAGAATACTTTTTAGCTTTACAAAACATTTACAAAGTAAAAGCCAAACAAATCCCTTTTCAAGCCATTATAACAAGCGACAATGCTGCTTTCGATTTTATCCGAGAATTTGGATCTGAATTTTACCCTAATATTCCAATCATATTTTGTGGAGTAAACAATTTAGATACAAGTATACTCAGCCAGTATCCTAATTTTTTTGGTTACGGAGAGGAAGCCGATCACTACGGGACAATATCGGCCATAAAAAGCATATTCCCCAAAAAGAAAAATATTTTTATTGTTAATGATAACACAGCAACAGGGCAAGCTATTCAGAAAGAAATAGAAGTTGTTAGCAAAGAATTTAAAGATCTTAATTTCGAAACCTTTTCGGAATTTACCATAGAAAGCTTGCAACAACGCATTCATAAATTAGACGATAGCTATGCCATTTACCTACTAGTGCTTAACCGAGATAAAAATGGAAATTTCATCTCATATCAGAATGGCATCACTCAACTTAAAGAGGTTTCTAAAGTGCCGATATTCGGCTCCTGGGATTTTTATTTGAACAAAGGCTTATTTGGAGGAAAAATAACAAGAGGTCATGATCAGGGAGTAAAAGCTGCCAACCTAGCTTTAAAACTAAGCCAGAAAAGCAATTCATCCGACACTCCACAATTTAATCATGTGCCAAGTTCCTATGTTTTTGATCATCGAGAACTAATTAAATATAACATCCCCATTAGTCAATTGCCAAAAAACAGTCTTGTCATCAATAAACCAGAAGTATCTAATTTAATTCTTAAAGTTAGCCTCATAATTAGTAGCATTTTACTTCTAATTGTCTTTTTATTACTAATCTGGCTAAAAATAAAACAAAAAAGAGCAAGAGATTTACAAAATTTAGTTCTTAAAAAAACCTCAGAATTAAATGAGATCAATGTAGAACTTGAGCAAGTTATTCAGAATAAAAACAAGTTTTTCTCCATATTGGCTCACGATCTGCGTGGCTCAATTGGGATGATTTTAAACCTATCTACCTTTATTAATAATGATGATTTCGAAATTAGCGACCAAGAAAAAAACGAATTCAACAAAGATATATTTCATGTGGTAACCAGAACCAATGGCTTGTTAGAAGATCTATTTTACTGGGGCATTAAGCAGGCAAAAGATGGACCGAAACTAACTTTTAGCAAATTTGATATCTACGATGTTTTAATAGACATGAGTAAGACTTTTCGGATTAATCTTAACGAAGTACTTATAAAGGTTGAAGATGTAAAAAAAAATGAGGTAGTCTGTGATTTAAACATCTTTAAATTCATCATTCGAAACCTCATTCAAAATGCAATAAAATACAGTCATAAAGGAGAATGTATCACTCTTATTGCATATGAACAAAACGATAAAATTTATATAGAGGTAAAAGATCAGGGCATTGGCATGTCTCAAGAAATTATTGATAGCATCTATCAAAAAGATCCAATTCGAATGGAAGGTCTATCGGGTCAAAAAACAACTGGGCTCGGATTACCTACCGTGTTGGATTACCTAGAAATTCTAAAGGCTAAACTTGAGATTACAAGTCAGGAAGGAAATGGTTCTCTTTTTAAAATTGTATGTCCAAAAAAACATAAATAAAACTAAACACAACACTTTAACAGTTGCCTATTCTACACCTGCAATAGGCAATTCTTATCATACTGCCCTACCATAATACAAGTGGTCACAAGCTTCTCCATCGATATCGGCTACGTGCGGCATTACCCCCCATCGTTCAAAGTTGAACTTTTCAAGCAATTTTAAGCTCGCCAAATTTGCGGCCAATAAAATGGCAAAAAGGCTTTTAAATTTCAATTTAGGTGCTTCGGCAATCGCAAACTGAAGAAGCTCAGATCCGATTCCTTTTTGCAAATGATCCTCATGTATATAGTAACTCACCTCTGCAGCTGTTTGCAGAGCTTTTCGGCCTGCTCGATAGGCACTAAAACATATCCAACCAAGAACTACATCGTCTTCAACAGCAACAAATACTGGGTACTTATCGGATTTATGTCTTGCAAACCACTCGATTCGCTTCTCCATTGTAATCTCATCTAAATCGGCTGTACAATAGCGTTTACGAACCGCCTGATTATAAATACCGTTGATCGAAGGTAAATCGGCTTGTGTAGCCAAGCGAATCTTCATATGCCATTCATTTTAATTTGTACGTCCAAGATAAAAAATATAGTTTGAAATCCTGAAAAAGCACTACTCTTACTTCTAAATTTTCTATCGTAAATTATTATTGTTTATCTCGCTTCAAGAATTTATGTGGATTTAGTTACCCCATTACAATTTGCTTTCCGAGAACACCTTTCATTTCCATTAAATGGATACTTGCCTCTGCAATAGTTTCTTCTGATAAATTCTTACTATTGAAAATTACATCAAAAAAAGTATCAGGCACGGGTCCTTTATTAAAAAAATTAAGTAACAATTCCCTCTTCTTATCTATTTCACTAGAATACTTATGTATTTCCTCTTCGCTCAATTGGTAAATTTTCTGTAGTTGTTCAGTTCTCCAATCAAGAGGAGCTTGCAATTTTATATGAAAAGATCTTTGAATATCCTGACTAAGAACAACACCTCCACGTCCAATAATTATGCAGTTGCCTTTTTTAGCAAACCCCCGAACTACATCAGCAATGGTTTTTCGAATTTTACGATCACTTTGGTAATATTTACTTGATAAAGCTGCAAATATTTCATCCCAAGTCGATTTTTCCTTCGAATTAAAGACATACTCAATTTTACTTGGTGTTAAATTTAATTCCCGAGCTGAATGCTCTAGAATCTCTTTTGTTAGACAAGTCCACTGATTCCCTGTTTTTGCACTAAGCTTCTCTACCATTATATTTGCAATGTTTAAAGCTGTACATCCACATTCTCGAGAAATAGTAACTACAGGTCCGTGGGCAAAATCCCCCCTTTTAGAATCAACAAATTGAGTCTTAAACCTATTTTCCATATATTTTAACAAAATATTATTCATGTCTGTGCCTCCATTTGTTTACTACCTAATCTTAATTTAAGTCTTTTTAAGAAATAAAGAAAATCATTTAGGGTATTTTTTATTATTATAGAGAACTCATTTAAGACAAGGAATATTTTATTTCTTAAATTTGTCATCCAATTTAATTTCACTTTAACAATTTGTACAATGCCTAGAATTTTTCTTTTTGTTCTTTTTATATTCTCTCTCTCCTCTTTTAAGCTTTCTGCTCAACTAAACACCGAAAATATATTAGACAAAGGCCGTAGCGCAATCTATTTTGATGATTACACCGAGGCTATCAATAAATTCAACGACATTATTCGGGTAAAGCCCTACTTACCCGAACCTTTTTTCTTTCGCGGATTGGCCAAATCGCACCTCGAAGATTTTAATGGCGCCATAGTTGATTACACCAAAGCATTGGAATTAAATCCAAATTATACTTTTGCCTACCTATATAGAGGAATCGCCAAATACCATTTAAAAGAATACGAAGAAGCTTTGCTGGATTTTGAAAAATCGCTGGAATTTAAACCCAATAATGCAGATATCTTTTTTAGCAAAGCAAACAGTCTGGCCGCTTTGAAGCGATTCAAGGAAGCAAATGCCAATTACACAAAGGCCATTCAGATTAATTCCGAATTTATGGGTGCTTATCTAAATAGGTCAATTGTACGCGACAATCTAGGAGATATTGATGGTGCAATTGAAGATTGCAGCAAAGCCATTCATCTCAATGAATTTTCTTCAGATGCGTTTGGGAACAGAGGTTACTTAAAGTATAAAAAAAAGGAATACTCTGATGCAATTAAGGATTACGATAGAGCTTTAAAAATTGAACCAGAAAACACTAGAGTATTGATGAGTAGGGGGATTGCCAACTATGCAAATAAAAATCCGAAAGGAGCCCTTGATGATTATAATAAAGTTTTGGAATTGGATCCGAACAATGCATACTGCTACTATAATAGAGCCTTACTAAAATCAGAAATTGGCGACTACAACTCTGCCATTGAAGATTTTAATAGTGTTTTGGAAATGAATCCCGATAACATGCTTATTTATTTTAACCGTGGATTTGTTAAAATGGATATTGGAGATCTTTATGGAGCCATTGCAGATTACACAACCGCAATTCAAATTTACCCCGATTTTGCCAAAGCCTACTTAGCCCGATCATCGGCAAAACGACAACTTAATAACATTACCGAAGCAATTGCAGATAGAAATCAGGCACAACTTATTATTGAACGCTATAAAAAAATGAAAAACGAAGGTGCGATGTCTGCTTTTGTAGATACAACTGAAAACTTCCAAAGATTAATCGATTTAAATTCCCGTGAAACCTTTACTGAAGATATTATAAAAGGACGCGTTCAGGATAAATATGTTAGTATACAACTGGAAAATAATTTTCATATTACTCACTTAAGTCTCGATACTTTACGAGCTGGAAAGGTTCAATATTACGACCAGGAGATTATGAAATACAATCAGCAGCACAATTACGATCCTGCCTTTACAATAGATAACAAGCACTACAAATACCCTAAAAAGTTGGTTGATGAACAAATTGCTAAAGCCAATGTATTGATTGAAAAAGACGATGACAAAGCTTATTTTCAAAGAGGAGTTTACCACTTACTAGATAATAAATTTAACGACGCCATTACCGATTTCAGTCTTGCCATCGAAAAGAACAGTAATTTTAGCTTTGCCTATTTCAACCGTGCCAATGCAACGGTTGCCATGACTGATTATATCCAATCTATTGGAGAAACAGGACAGTCGATTCTGAACCTTCGCCCCGAGCAAAAGAAAAGTAACAAAGAAACTATTGTCGACTATAGTAAGGCCATTGCCGATTATTCAAAAGCAATACAACTCGATCCGTCCTTTTTATTCTCTATCTATAATAGAGGAAATGCCTATGCTAAATCGAAACAATTTAAAAAGGCAATTGCCGATTATGATTGGGTGATTCAGTTGGATCAAAATTTTGCGGAAGCATATTATAATCGCGGTTTGGTGTATTTGTTTCTCGATCAGAAAGATTTAGCCTACGAAGATTTGAGTAAGGCTGGAGAACTCGGATTAATTAATGCATACAATGTAATTAAACGATACTGCAACAAAGATTAGAAGAAAAGGACCATTATAAACAGACTACACGCATCATGACACCAAATCAACCCTTAGCCGAACGTTTACGCCCCACCGATCTGCAACATTATATCGGCCAAAAACATTTGGTAGGAGAAAATGCCGTTTTACGAAAAATGATCGAATCGGGCAATATATCCTCCTTTATTTTATGGGGACCTCCTGGTGTTGGCAAAACAACTCTGGCTAAAATCATTGCGAAACAACTGAACAGACCATTCTACACTTTATCGGCGATAAACTCTGGCGTTAAAGATGTTCGAGAAGTAATCGCAAAAGCTGAAAAGCAGAAATTCTTCTCCACTCCAAATCCTATTTTGTTCATCGATGAAATTCATCGATTTAGTAAATCACAACAGGATTCTTTATTAGGTGCTGTAGAAAATGGTACGGTTACCTTAATTGGAGCCACTACCGAAAATCCGTCCTTCGAGGTTATCTCACCTTTGCTTTCCCGATGTCAGGTTTACGTGCTAAAAGCACAGGAAAAAGCCGATTTAGAAGCCTTGGTACAGTTTGCCATTTCGAATGACAGCTATCTTAAAGAGAAAAAAATTGAAACCAAAGAAAATGATGCCCTATTAAAATTTTCTGGTGGTGATGCCCGCAAGCTTCTCAATATTCTGGAATTGGTGGTCAACTCGCAAAATAGTGATGAGATTATCATTACCAATGAAATGGTAACAAAAGAACTTCAGGAAAATCCATCGATGTATGATAAAGATGGAGAACAACATTACGACATTGCTTCGGCCCTCATAAAATCGATTCGAGGTAGCGATCCCGATGCTGCAGTTTACTGGTTGGCTCGTATGATTGAAGGTGGAGAACAGCCAAAATTTATTGCTCGCCGATTGGTGATTTCAGCCAGCGAAGATATTGGCTTGGCCAATCCCAATGCTCTACTGCTTGCGAACGCATGTTTTCAATCGGTTAACTTAGTAGGAATGCCAGAATCTCGCATTATTTTGTCCGAAACGACCATTTATCTGGCTACATCGCCCAAAAGTAATGCATCTTACTTGGCCATTGGTAAAGCTCAGGCTTTGGTAAGAGAAACTGGAAACCTACCTATTCCACTTCATTTACGAAACGCGCCTACAAAATTAATGAAAGAATTAGGCTACAAAAAGGACTATCTGTACTCACACGATTATCCTGGTAATTTTGTTGACCAACAATACTTACCCGATCAAATTAAAAACCAAAGATTATACATTCCACAGCAAAATGCTCAGGAAATAAAAATTTGGGAACGATTAAGAAACTGGTGGAAGAACAGATTTTAAATTTCTCTTTAAAAAGCAAAAATTGCTTACTTTTGCTGCAAATAAATTCACATGTGATGATAAAAAACATTCCAAATATTAAACATACCAATAGTGGCAACTTTTTTCTTCTGGCTGGTCCTTGTGCCATCGAAAGCGAAGAAATTGCCATGAAAATTGCTGAGCGACTTGTTCAGATTACCGACCAACTTGAAATTCCATTCATTTTTAAAGGATCGTACCGAAAGGCAAACCGATCTCGCCTGGATTCCTTTGCAGGAATAGGTGACGAAAAAGCCTTGCAAATCCTAAAAAAGGTAAGTACAACTTTTGGCGTTCCTACAGTTACAGATATTCATTCGGCCGAAGAAGCGGCTATGGCTGCTGCTTATGTTGATGTTTTGCAAATTCCTGCCTTTTTGTGTCGCCAGACCGATTTATTAATTGCTGCTGCAAAAACAGGAAAAGTGGTGAACATTAAAAAAGGCCAATTCCTTTCTGCCGAATCCATGAAATTTGCAGTCAACAAAGTTCGTGAATCAGGAAACGAAAATGTAATTCTTACCGATCGTGGAAATCTGTTTGGCTATCAGGATATGATTATTGATTACAGAGGGATTCCTGTTATGCAGGAAAATAATTGCCCGGTTGTGTTAGATATTACGCATTCTTTACAACAACCTAATCAAACAAGTGGTGTTACCGGCGGACGTCCAGAATTAATCGAAACAGTTGCCAAAGCAGGTATTGCTGTCGGAGTGGATGGTATTTTCATCGAAACACATCCCGATCCGGCCAACGCAAAATCGGATGGTGCCAATATGCTTCATTTGGATTATATAGAAGACTTACTGACTAAACTGGTTGCAATCCGAAAAGTGATCAATCAATTTTAGATCAAGAAAAGATCCGGTAGTAACCGGATCTTTTCTTGATCTAAAATTCAGTTATAAACAACTAATATTGCTCTCTTTTCACGTAGGAAGTATGCAATAACTTGTGTGATTTATCGCTTAATGGCTCTTTCAAAAACTCCTTATAAATCTGAATAATTTCGGGATTTTCATGAGATTTTCGGAAAGGAAGATGTCTATCCTCATCATAAATTGCTTTCATGCGATCTAATCGAACTTCATGATCAACAGGAAATGGTTGACCTCCACCACCCAAACATCCACCCGGACAAGCCATAATTTCAATGAAATGATAAAACTTATCACCTTTTTTTATGGCTTCCATTAATTGATGAGCATTCTCAAGTCCATTGGTTATTGCACATTTCAGTTCCACACCTTCTAAGAAATCCCACTCTTTAACGGTTCCCTCTATTTTTATTCTTGCTTCTTTTACACCTTCCAAACCACGAACAGGAATAATTTCCAAATTATCAAAAGGAATTTCACGCCCCGTAACTATCTCGTAGGCGGTTCTTAATGCAGCTTCCATAACGCCACCCGAAGCACCAAAAATAACGCCGGCCCCAGAACCTATACCCATAAGGGAATCGAAACTCTCCTCATTCAATTTTTCGAATTCAATTCCAGCTTGACGAATCATTACCGCCAATTCACGTGTTGTAAGCACAAAATCAACATCCCTAAAGCCACTATCCTTCATTTCTGGACGATTCGCTTCATATTTTTTGGCTGTACAAGGCATAATGGATACTGAAACAACATTTTGCGGTTCTACTTGGATGCTTTTCGCATAATAAGTCTTCGCCAAAGCACCAAACATTTGTTGTGGCGATTTACAAGTTGACAGATTAGGCAAATATTCAGGATATTTGTGTTCTATATATTTCACCCAACCTGGAGAACATGAAGTTGCCATAGGCAAAGCCACCTCAGGGTCATCATCAAGCAAAGCTCTTTTTAACCTACTTAGTAGTTCAGTACCTTCCTCCATAATGGTTAAATCAGCAGTAAAGTCAGTATCTAAAACAGAATCAAATCCCAATCGCCGAAGAGCAGCCACCATTTTGCCTGTAACTCGAGTTCCAGCCCCCAAACCTAATTCCTCGCCCAAACCAACACGAACCGCTGGAGCCGTTTGAACCACAACATGAGTTTCAGGATCAGCTATTGCATCCCAAACCTTTTCGACATAAGACTTTTCTGTAAGAGCTCCTGTTGGACAATGAACAATACACTGCCCGCAATTGGTACAAACTACCTCATCTAAGGATCTATCTAAAAAAGTGGAAATTTTCATTTCAGAACCTTTATGAGCTACTGCAATGGCTCCCACACCTTGAATTTCGGCACATGTTCGCACACAACGCTGACAACGAATACACTTGCTATCATCTTTTACAATTGCAGGAGATAATTGATCGATGGTGTAGTTTTTATCGGGCACCAAGTCGATAAAATCCTGATTGGTAATTTGATACTCAGCAGACAATGCCTGCAATTCGCAATGTCCGTTCCGATAACATTTGGTACATTCTTCGCGATGCTCGGTAAGTAATAATTCAATAATATGCTTACGACAATTTCTAACCTTTAAACTGTTTGTATTGATCTCCATTCCTTCGGCAGCTGGAGTTGCACAAGATGCAACCAATTTATGATTACCCACTTGTTCCACTACACAAACCCGACAATTACCCGCAACACACAAATCTTTATGGTAACACAAAGTCGGTATTTTTATGTGAAGTTTTTTTGCCGCTTCCAGTATTGTTTTTCCGTCTTCAATACTAACTGTTATCCCGTTGATTGTTAAATTCGCCATTTCAGACATATCGACTTCAGTTTAAATTGTTCAAAATTAAGATTGATAGTTCTCGTCTTTAGTAAATCATTTCTTCTCTGAAATTTTCAACAATAGACGAAAATGAATTTGCTACTGATTGTCCCAAACCACATTTTGCAGTGAGTTTCATGGTTTCGGTTAGTTTAAGCAGTTGATCAAGATAAGAGGCCTGTTTTTCGCCGCGCTTCACAGCACGAATTCCTTTTAAAAGCTGCTGACAGCCCACTCTGCATGGTGTGCATTGACCACATGATTCTTCCTCGAAAAATTCGAGATAATTGTTTAGAACATTGTACATCGATCGGGAGCTATTAAAAAGCATCATCGATCCACCAGTAGGTAAAGAAATCCCTGTTAATTTCCCCTCATAACCTATGGTTCTTTTTCCAAATCGTTTACGGGGCACAAGAAATCCAGAAGCACCTCCTACCTGAACTGCCTTGGTATCTCCATCACCAAAATCATCCACAAAATCCTGCACTGTCATTCCTAATTCCAACTCATAAATACCAGGTATTGGCGTATCTCCAGAAACGGAAAATACTTTTGATCCACGCGAATCTTTTACACCTAGATCACGAAATTTTTTAGCTCCAAATTTTAATATTGTATAAGAGTGAGCAAGCGTCTCCACATTATTAACTACGGTAGGTTTTCCCATATAACCTTTCACACTTGGAAATGGCGGTTTATTTCTAGGTTCACCCCTTTTACCTTCCATTGATTCTATCAAAGCACTCTCCTCGCCGCAGATGTAAGCGCCACTTCCCAAAAAAATATCCACCCGAAAATCCAAGCCCAAATCATCGAGAATATCGTGAAATTTTTGCAATTCTTTTTTTAAATCAGGGACCAAAAATTTATACTCTCCACGTAAGTAAATAAAACCTTTTTGCGCACCTATAACCTTCGCACAAACAGCCATACCCGAAAGAACTTTATGAGGCACTCTTGATAAAATTTCCCGATCCTTAAATGTTCCTGGCTCTCCTTCATCGGCATTACATATCACATATTTTACTTCTTCTTCAGATTCTGCTGTGAGTTTCCATTTTAAGCCGGTAGGAAAACCAGCTCCACCCCGACCTTTCAGACCCGAATTTGTCATTTCATTAACAATTTCCTGATTCGATCTGGAGAATGTATTTCTAAGAATCTCTCTGCAATCATCATCATGTTTAAAAATTAAATCGATTCGGTGAAGTTGTTTTTTAGTTGTTGTCATCGCTAAAGACTTTAAGATGTTAAATTTGCTCATTGAAAAGACAATTTTTACTTCCTATTTTTATACTCATTCAAAATTTTCACTACTAATTCAGGAGTTAATTCTGTATACACCTCATCGTTTATTAACATGGCTGGTGCTTTATGGCACCATCCCAAACAGTTGGTTTGAAGAATAGTAAACTTTTTATCAATAGTGGTTTCACCCAACTTGATTTTTAGAAAATTCTCGATAGCTTGAATCACCTGATTTTTTCCTTTCATGGCACAGGTTATGGTTTTACAAACCCGAATTACATACTTTCCTCTGGCTTCAGTATCCAAAAAAGTATAAAAACTTGCCGTTCCGTAAACTTCGGCAGCTGGAATACTCATCTGTTTTGCAATTTTCAGCATCAAGTCTTCCGAAAGATATCGTTCCTGTTCAATTACGCCTTGAAGTATAGGAAGCAGATTTTCCCGTCCTTCTCCATATTTCGTAACCAAATCTTGCACTAATTGTTCATGAGAATCCATAGAATAATGATTTATAAGTTACTATTACAAGCATTTTCTATTCAAGTTAAAAAAAATAAAGAAATTTTTCTCTATTTATTTTATCAGCTATATGCCAACACATTACAATAGAATTTTAAAAAATTAGGAAAAAAAGATTAATGTATTCATAAAAACTCAGCAAGGACGCAATCGTTAGCGTAAGAACAGATAGCATATTTTAAATTTTTATAGCGTTACCAAAAAAAGCCAAAGCATCACTATTTAGACTCTGTTAAAACAATAATTGCAAAAAAAACCTTCGGTAATTACCAAAGGCTATCTGTATATACTCTTCCCAATTCAGAAAAAATTTCAAACTCATCTTTTAGCATCCTTTAACATCCATTAAATGGACTTAACCATTCAATGCACCATATTTGTATCAACAAAACAAAGAGTAAAAGTTTTTTCATAGATTAGATTTAGGTTAGTAATTAGTGGTTAGTAGAAAAGTCTGGGTGGGGATCCAGACTTTTTTTCTTTTTATATTCCTGCCAATTCTTTAAGCGAATTACCATCTAATTGATTAATATATCCCTAACATAACTAATCCTTTACAAAAGGAATTTGACAGCATCATTTTTGATGAATTTTTTCATAAAAATAAGATGGCAGCTAGAATTAGCGGTTGGATTAAAATCCGGGCCTAAAACCAGATTTTTAAAACTAACAAAATATCTTTCATACTCATTTCAACATTTTCTCAAAACATACGCTAGCTTCCACACCTTCATACTGTCCATAATTCGGTATAATTAAGTAAGCATTTTTTTGATACAAGGCAATTGCTTCAGGTTGATTGGTTCCCGTTTCTAAAATGCATTTTTCAATCGACAACTCAGAAGCCCATTTCTCTAATTCCAATAAAACTTTTGAAGCAATCTGCCTTCCTCTGCACTCAGGCAGTACGAACATACGTTTTATTTCCATCACCCCTGGCTGATACAGTTTTATAGCTCCACAGGCAACTGCCTTACCCAACTCATAGGCCACAACAACATGTTTAATTTGATCCAGTTTATTAAATTGGGAATAAAATGCAAAATCATCCCCATCTCGAATTACTAGGTCTGCATCCAAAAAAGAAACAAGCTTTTTAAAATCTTCATTCTCTGAATTTGTTCTCTTACAATTGATCTTCATTCTCTATCTACTATAAATTTCACTACTAAAAGTTCCCACACAGTCGTGCTGACAAGCAATTGACATATTTAAAGAATTGCTTGCCATAACTCCTTTATGCTATTTCATGCAAAAGAAGAAAGCTAAATTTAAAACACTTTCGCTTTCATCCAACGCTTTGCTTAAAAAATAAACATTTAATTCTTACACCCTTACGTTAAAATTTCTTAAAAAGCTTTACAGATCAGTAAAAGTAAGTTCTTAACTATTTCAAAAGCTGCATCAAAATTGTAAATTCGCATCGGTTGAAATGCCTAAAATAGCAACTCCATAGGGACAGCTACTTTTCTAAACATTATCACCCTAAAATATATAATTAATAACCTATAAAACGTAATAAACTCATGAAACAGAATCGTATTATTCTTGTATTATTAGCCCTTGTTTTGAGCTTTTCTGCCTGTAGAAAAGTTGACCGTTCGGGAAAAATGGAATTTCAATCAAGCACTGATAGTATCAGCTATGCTTTAGGCTATATTGAAGCTACCAATTTTGTAAAAATGATGGAAAAAACACCTTTTCAGTTTGACTCTATCGAACAGGTTCAAATGGCCAAAGCAATAGCAAAAACTCAATTAGCCAAGAAATACAAAGATTTCAGAACATCACAATTCGATTCTATTAACTCCGAGGCGTTTTACAAAGGATTTATTAACGAACTTGCTTACGGTAAATCATATTTTACTAATACAAAAGCTGATTTTTACCTTCGGAAAATGTTCAAACAAAAGAAAGAAGAAAAAGAAGCTATCCGTAAAGAATTAGGAGAAAAAAACTTAGCTAAAGGAGAAAAATTTCTAGAAAACAATCGTACAAAAGAAGGTATTCATGTAACCGAATCGGGATTACAATATGAAATTTTAACTGAGGGAACAGGTAAAATTGCAGAAAAAAGTGACCGTGTAAAATGTGTGTATCATGGAACTCTAATTGACGGAACTGTTTTTGATAGTTCGCTAGAAAGAGGCGACACCACATCTTTTCGAGTTAATAGAGTCGTGAAAGGTTGGACCGAAGCACTACAAATAATGCCTGAAGGATCTAAATGGAGACTATACCTACCCGCAGAATTAGGATACGGTGAAAAGGGAAACGGTGAAAAAATTGGTCCAAATGAAGCACTAATTTTTGATCTTAATTTAGTAGAAGTGGTTGAAAATAAAAGAAAAAAATAATAAACCAATGTAGTTCAAAAAAAAAAGGATGCCCAAAAGGATCCTTTTTTTTTTTCATGACATCACATTACCAATTCTGAAGCAAAAGAAAAACCAAAGTCTAACTCTTCTTTTTTATCTTTAGCAAAAAAAAACAGAATGACCAAAATAAGATGCAAATGGGCTGGAAATGACCCTTTATACTGTGAGTATCATGATAAAGAATGGGGAAAAGCCATTCGCGATGATCGGCTGTTATTTGAATTTTTAATTTTAGAAGGAGCACAAGCTGGATTAAGTTGGATTACCATTTTGCGAAAGCGCGAAAACTACCGCAAAGCCTTCGATCATTTCGATCCGAATGTTATTGTGAACTATAGTTCTGAAAAAATATCTAAACTACTTCAAAACGAGGGAATAATCAGAAATAAACTTAAAATAAATTCTGCCATAAAAAATGCAGAAGCATTTCTCAAAGTTCAAGAAGAATTCGGCTCTTTCGGCAAATACATTTGGAGTTTTACCCATGGAGAAACCATTCAAAACAATTGGAAGGATTTATCAGAAGTTCCTGCCACAACTCCTGAATCGGAAGCCATGAGCAAGGATTTGAAAAAACGAGGTTTTAAATTTGTGGGTCCAACCATTTGCTACGCTTTTATGCAAGCAATTGGCATGGTAAACGATCATACTACAGATTGCTTTCGACATGCAGAATTAAAAATAAAATAGTCCCTAAATATATTTTAAGGACTATTCTTTGGGGGCAGTTTCATTCTTCAAAAATCAGCCGATATCAATAGTGGAGAATAAACGCCTAAATTTTATTTTTCATTTTCCTCATCAAATTTCCCGACTACGATTAAACCTGACCCATCTCGCAATAAGAAATTAATTGGAAGCGTATAAGTAAAGTTCGCAGATTTTCCACCATTGTTTCCAGGAATCCAGTTGGATTGTGTTTTTATAACTCGCATTGCCTCTTCATCCAAAGAAGGTGAAACACTTTTTACTACACGAACACTATCAACTGCTCCTAATTTTGTGACAACAAATGTCACCAAAACATTTCCTTCAACTCCATTCTTCTGTGCATCAAGAGGGTATTTTACATTTTTTGCCAAATACTTCCGTAGTTCTAAAAAACCACCAGGAAATTTAGGTGCAATACTATCCATTTGTATATTATTACCCTTTTTATCAGAACTTGATTCATCTATTTGCACATCATCCTTAAAATCGAAATTAATTGGCACAGTATAGGAAACATTTACTGCTTCTCCCTTCTCGTAACCAGGAGTCCACCTAGGCATCGATTCTAAAGCACGAACTGCTTCTGCATCCAAAGAAGCTTCAACACCTCGAACTACTCGGCCCTGCACAACATCACCCTCTTTATTTACCACAAAAGTCACGAATACTCTGCCACGAATCCCTTTTTCCAAAGCAACTTTCGGATACTTTATCGCTTCAGCAATAAATTTTTGTAATGCTTCTGCACCTCCAGGAAACTCAGGCATTTGGTCTACAATAGCAAATACGTTCTCTTCATTCAATTTTACCTTCTGGTCAATTCTATATTGCTGAGCTTGCACCTCTACTATTTGCAAATTGAATAATAAAACAGCTAATACAACAGGGATTACTATTAATAATTTATAGCGCCTAATTTGTGGGCTTTTTTCTTTTGACATCATAATCATTCGTTTTTTAGTAATGGAATAATTAAAGTTATTGGCTAAACCCAAAACCTCAGTTCCCATTATTTGATTCATTAATATTGCCTGATATTGTCCGATGTTAAAGCCGCGCGCTATTACTCCATCATCAGCCAAAAGTTCATGCGTTTGTTTTACCGCCACCTGATAAAGCCATACAAAAGGGTTGAACCAAAATACGATGGTCAACAGTTCAACAAATAACAGATCGATCCAATGCTTTTGCTGAGCATGTACTTTTTCATGCGCAAATATATTATTCAGAGACTTGTCGTTAAACTCCTCCCTGTTCATTACAATGTATCCGAAAAAGGTAAAAGCCGGTATTGACTGAGCCAAAAGAATTACCTTTTGTTTATCCACCACCTTATGTTCACCTGCTCTTATTAATCGTTTTAATTGAACGATTTTCACAATACTTCTTATTAAAAGAACAGTGGCTACTGCCAGATAAATAAAAAGCAGAATATCTGCTATTGAAATACCCGTTGATAGAACTGGATCCGCTGATATGCAAGTTGGATTTACAAATAAATTATCCATCTCATTATTTACTAATTCTGCTTCCACCTTAAGCGAATAAGAAAACTTTAAAAAAGGAAGAATAAGAGCTAAGAATGCACTTCCTAGCAGATAATAGCGTATCTCCTGGAAAAATCGCTCATTTCGCAATATCAAAATGTAAATCAGATAAAACAAAATCAGAATAATCGATGATTGTATTAAGTAATCCTTCAGTGCATCCATATCATTTCTCTTTACTAATCTCACGTTTTGCAATCTCAATCATCTCCTCTAATTCCTGAATGCTTAACTTTTTGTCTCTTGCAAAAAAGGAGGCCATACTTGAAAAAGAACCGTTAAAATAATTCTTCACTAAACTTCCTGCTTTGTATCCAGAATATTCTTCCTTTGATATTTTTACTGAAAAGAGGTGGGATTTTCCTGCAGGGATTTTATTGGTAAAACCTTTTTTTCGTAAGGTATTCATAACGGTCGCAACCGTTGTGTATGCAGGTTTTGGTTCCGAAAACTTTGCAACAACATCTCTCACACTCGCTTCTTCCAATTCCCATACAATCTGCATTACCTGCTCCTCTGCTTTGGTCAATTCTTTCATAACTAACTTTTACTTTTTCAATTAATCTACTACAAACTTAGTACTAAATTTTTAGTAGACAAATTTTATTACTAAAAACTTAGTAGATAAAAATAAATTACTTATTACCAACAGCTATTATAATCCTCCAAAGCTTGATTTATACTCGCTATTTCACTAACTATGCAAAAAATTAGGTATGGAAAAATTTGAATTAAATCCTTCTGAATATCCTTTACAAAAAAGAATTCAAAAGGAAGTTTCTTTACTCGCTATTTTGCTTGGCATTCTTTTGTTTTTTGTAGGGATACATGTTGTTTACCTAACAAGTACATTACTGATGTATGTACTGCTTTTACTACTAAAAAGGAATCGAATTGTAACCAAAATTACTTTTAGTGATACCTCCGAAAAAGTCACAATTTTTTATTTCTATTTAATTTTTTTTCGAGGAAAAGAAACAATTAATTATAACAAATTGAGTTTTAAGTTAGGACTTAAACGATTTGGGTTCGGAAGTGCTATTGAAACCATGGAACTCTTCAAAGGCAAAATTTTAGCTGGTGAACTACGAAAAAAAGGAAAATGGAAATGGTCTGAAGAATGCATCTCTCAACTAGAACAAAAGCTTAACTCCATCAAGTAAAATATGGATAACGAATGGCACCAACAAAATAGGATTCTCGTGCCTCGGCAAGATATAATTTTCAAATTATATATCTTTGGTAGAAGCTTATCATATCTATAACTAAATTTTGGACTTATCAAGAAAATTGGTACATATGGTTTTATTCTTACTCTTTTGATGGGAAGTTTTCTCCATGCAAATGGACAAAAAATTGTGCGAAACGATACACTTACCACTGCTAAGAAGAAAATTTCCTTGCCAAATCGTACCTTTATTGTCGACCGTGACACTCTTGTATTTTTATTGGATACTGTTACAGAAAATAAAGGTAGTAAGGATTCGAATAATGGTGATAAATTTTACAATTCGTTGAAACAGGGAGCAAAAAAACGAAAATTCACCAAAGAACTATATAATTTAATTTTTGTATCTCCCGACAAATTAAATCCAACCGATACCATAAAAACTGAACGTAGTGAAACTGCCTTTCTTCAATATCACGGCAAAACCATACGACACATTACCATTCGAATTTTAGAACCATTCGGTCCTACACTTTACGACACCACACAAGTTTCTACTAGCTGGTTAGAAAATACAGGAAATAATCTTCATCATTCCTCTAGGACAAAATCAATCCGGAAACTACTACGCATTAAGCAAGGGGATTCGCTCGACCCTTTTACCCTGTCTGATAATGAAAGATTAGTCAGAGAATTGTCATACATTAAAGATGCCTATTTTAGAGTAATTCCTGTGTTTGGCTCATCTAATTTAGTTGATCTTCAGTTGTGGATTAAGGATCAATTTTCATGGGGTGCAAATATGAACATTGGATCTCTCATCTCTACCGATTTTGAAATTTACAGTCGTAATTTATATGGTTTGGGACACGAGCTAAGCAATAGTTTTGAATTTGATGGTACTGAAAATCAGAAATTTGGATACACAGGAATGTATAAAATTCGCAACATTCGAAAATCTTTTATCGATGCCACCTTCATTTATCAGAACACCTCAGAAAAAGGACTTTACGAAATCGATTTGGATCGGGAATTTGCTACCTACAATACAAAACAAGCAGGAGGTTTAAATTTTCAACATACTGTTAGATCCTTCGAAATAACCAATAATGATCCTATTATTAATGACTCTATTTTGGGCTTTAATTATGGAAATATCTGGTACGGTCGTTCCTTTAAGGTCAAACCAAGTAAAACGTTTGCCAGAAGAAAATTCTATATTGCTGCAAGAATGTTAAATCTGCATTTTTTCGAAAGGCCAAACGTTACTGCCGAATCGAACCAATTCTATCGCAACAGAACACTCTTTTTAACCAGCTTAAGCTT
>NZ_JBFHJW010000015.1:0-71078 GCF_041595635.1 Labilibaculum sp. | reverse complement strand
GGTGTTTGCATCATGGGCAAACAGTATTTTGTTAGGAAGAATTGGTAAACCAGAAGAAGTTGCTTCTGTTATCTCTTTCTTAGCAAGTGATGATGCATCATTCATTACTGCTGAAACCATTCAAATTGGTGGAGGTCAAGCCCTAGGAATATAAGAGGTCCGTTTTATTAATTAGGACTTTAATGAGTTAGAGTTATGCTTTAATTCGGGTATGGTAGCTACAAAGTTAAACAATGATTTTACAAAAAAATCAGGTAAGTGATACTAGTCCTGCAGAATTTCATTTTTGAGAAAAGTTATTCTTGATGAGAATATATTTGCAGAGCTAGGCTTCTGATGTAGCATTATTTGTAACAAGCATTACTATTGATATTAAAGGAGGGTTAGGCTTTTTATAAACCCTTTGGTTAGCAGATTCCGGGGAGTTGTATTATTCCCAATCACTCCCTCGGAATTGGTTTTTAATTTTTTACATTCAAAATAGTATGAGTCAAAAAGTTGTTAGTTTTGGAGAAATTATGTTGCGATTATCTACTCCTGGATATCAGAGGTTTAATCAAGCATCTGAATTTGTTGCAACCTATGGGGGCGGTGAAGCCAATGTTGCTGTTTCTTTAGCAAATTATGGTATCGCTTCTGAATTTGTAACCCGTTTGCCAAAAAATGATATCGGTAGAGCTTGTGCCATGGATTTACGAAAATATGGCGTTGGCATCGATAATATCATATATGGAGGTGATCGTTTAGGAATCTATTTTCTGGAAACTGGTGCTGTTAGCCGTGGAAGTAAAGTTGTGTATGATCGAGCTAATTCTGCCATTTCTCAAGTGGAAGTAGGGATGATTGACTGGGATAAGGTATTTGAAGGTGCTACATGGTTTCATTGGACAGGGATTACTCCTGCCATTTCTCAAGAAGCTGCCGACGTATGTCTGGAGGCTATCAAAAAAGCAAACGAAAAAGGAATTCCAGTATCCTGTGATTTGAACTATAGAAAGAATCTTTGGAAATATGGAAAAACAGCTGGTGAAGTAATGCCTAAATTGGTTGCAGGTACCGATGTTATTCTTGGAAATGAAGAAGATGCAGAGAAAGTACTTGGGGTAAAACCTGAAGGTGTTGATGTAACGGGAGGTCACGTAGAAGGTGCAGCTTATGAGTCTGTATCTAAGCAAATTATGGCACAATACCCACGCTGTAAAAAAGTAATTACTACTTTACGTGGCTCTATTAATGCAAATCATAACTCTTGGGCAGGTGTACTTTGGGATGGTAAAACTCTTTTCGAATCACCAACTTATCAAATAACACATATTGTTGATCGTGTGGGTGGTGGAGATTCATTTATGGGTGGATTAATTTATGGTTTGCTAACCTGGCCCAAAAACGACCAAAAAGCATTAAACTTCGCGGTAGCAGCTTCTTGTTTAAAACATACAATCTATGGTGATTTTAATCAAGTGACTGTTGATGAAGTTGAAAAATTGATGGAGGGTGACGCTTCTGGTAGAGTAGCTCGCTAAAATTAAGTAAGAAAAAGGATTTAGTTAGACTCTGTTTGATGTTAGTTTAAAGATGTCATACAAGTGGCTATAATTCCATACTTATAATTTATAATTAGAAATAGAATGGCACAATTTTCTAGAATAGAGGTTGCATTAAAAATGGCAGAAACAGGCATTGTTCCGGTTTTCTTTCATAAAGATATTGAAATTTGCAAAAAGGTTGTAAAAGCTTGTTACCAGGGTGGGATTCGAGTGTTTGAATTTACAAATCGAGGCGATTTTGCACATGAAGTGTTTGCAGAATTGATCAAATGGTCATCAGTTAATACACCAGAAATGATGCTTGGAATCGGTTCAATTGTTGATCCTGGTACCACAGCTTTATACATCCAATTAGGTGCTAATTTTGTAGTTTCTCCGATTTTGAATCCAGAAATGGCTAAAGTATGTAACAGAAGAAAAATTCTGTGGTCGCCAGGTTGTGGAAGTCTTAGTGACATTAACTATGCCGAGGAATTAGGAGCTGAAGTATGTAAAATATTTCCAGGTTCATCGGTTGGTGGTCCCGAATTTGTTAAAGCAATTAAAGGTCCTTGTTCATGGTCTTCCATTATGCCTACAGGTGGTGTTAGTCCCGATCGAGAAAATCTTACAAAATGGTTTAAGGCTGGAGTAACTTGCGTTGGAATGGGTTCTCAGCTAATCGGAAAAGATATAATTGTTGAGGGTAAATACGATGAACTTACGAAAACAGCAAAAAATGCATTACAGATTGTTCAGGATTTAAAAAAGTAAAATATATTATAGTGTGTAGAAGGAGAGGCAGAAATTTTCGTTCGCTCGTCATTCGTTGATGTAATGGTAGACCAAATTAATAGGTGTTTGTAGATATGATAACTATTAAGTTAATACTACTGCAAGGTAATTGCTGGTTGTTGTTTGTTTAGGGCGTTAAGAGTGAGGTTTCTGCCTTGTTTGGTTTGGCTTCTGTTTAATTATTATTGCCGGAGCTTGTAAACAGGTAAAAAGTGACTAAATTTGTCATACCAATAGTCTACGTTTTTAGACAAGTTGAAATATTAGTCATTTGCATGGATTTATTAGATAACTTTAAAGAAATACAAGTAGAAACTCCAGTTGATAAAATTATACGTCAGATTAGGAGTTTAATTGTTTCAGGATACCTTTCCCCCGGGGATAAGTTGCCTTCGGAAAGAAAATTGTCTGAAAAATTAGGGATAGGAAGAACATATATTAGGGATGCGATCAAAAAGTTGGAATTTTTTGGAATTCTAAAAACGCTTCCTCAATCTGGTGTTGTTGTGAATGGTACTGATATTTCTGCAATGGAAGGTCTGTTTTTAAATGTAATGAAAATTGAACGTCCAGATTTCTTTTCTCTTGTTGAAACACGTGTTAGTATGGAGCTTTTTTCAGTTAGAAAAGCAGCTGAAAGAAGAAATGATGAAGACATTGTAAAGTTAGAAGAGGCATTAATCGCTTACGAAAAAAGAGTGAAAAGTAAACAGTCTGCCGAAAATGAAGACTTTTTATTTCATTTAAAAATTGCTGAAGCAAGTCATAATGCTGTGGTGAAAACTATGATGTTAATTATTTTGCCTGATATTCTTGCAATATATAAAAGAGAACATGTTTGCGTTGTTGATGAAGCCTCTACAAACTTGAACTATCATCGAAGTATTTTAGATGCGATTAAAAAGCAAGATGGCGAGCAAGCCGCTTTGCTTATGTCGGAGCATTTGCATAAAGTATTAGAATTTAGTAAAAGAGTATTATAAGTATATTGTGCGTGTAAGCGCACAATTTTTTACTCAGTTTCATTGTTTTCCTACTGATTATTTGGTCTTTTCTACTACTAATGATTCTAATTCTTCTTGGAATCAGGATTTTATAATCAACTTCTTTTGTACTTACGATTTAATATATTGAACTTTTTTTGTGTGTCAGTAAGCATGACAAATGGTAAAGGTATAATAAGGGTATGATTATTATTTAAATCATATTGTCAAGCGAATTTGTTTCTGCAAGCTAGCTACCAAAATTTATAAATGTAAATAGGAAGAGCTTGGCTTTGTGCCGAAATTCTTACATGAAAATAGGAATAATGGATCTATTAGAATCAAGTTTTATTGTAGTGGCTGGTGTTTTTGCCGGATTTTTAAATGTAGTTGCAGGCGGAGGATCGCTAATAACCTTGCCTTTATTAATTTTTTTAGGTTTGCCTCCTACCATTGCTAATGGTACCAACCGCATTGCAATTTTAGCACAAAACAGTTTTGCTATTGCTAAATTTAATCAAAAGGGCATAAGCTCATATCCATACAGTATTTATTTGGGGATATCTGCACTAATAGGTTCTACATTGGGAGCTTTTTTAGTTGTGGATATTGATGAAAATCTGTTTAAGAAAATTCTTTCTGTTGTAATGGTGGGAGTTGCTATACTAATTCTATCCAATACGAAAGCTGGTGAAGTTGCTAAGGGGGAGAAAATGGAATTTAAAAATCAAATGTGGGGAGTGATTAGCTTCTTTTTCATTGGTATTTATGGTGGTTTTCTACATGCAGGAATTGGTTTTATTATTATTCTCGCACTTACAAAATTAAACGGTTTTAGTTTAGTAAAAACAAATAGTATCAAAGTTACTGTTGCCTTGGTATATACCATAGCTGCAGTAGGCGTATTTATTTATAAGGATGCCATCAACTGGAGATATGCTCTTATTTTGGCCGTTGGAAATTCTTTTGGCGGATATTTAGGTTCCGTTTTCTCTGTGAAACGAGGAGATAAATGGATAAAAGCGATTCTTTTGGTTACCATATTGGCATTGGCAATTAAATTATGGTTTTTTTAATCTATTAGTTTGATTTTTAACGTACAACTAGATTCAAAATGTAATGAGTAAAAAGGTGATCACTTTTGGTGAAATAATGCTGCGATTGGCAACTCCTGGTTACAATCGTTTTTCTCAAACGAATAACTTTGAAGCTACCTATGGTGGTGGAGAAGTAAATGTATCGGTATCATTAGCAAATTTTGGTATTCCTACTGCCTATGTTACACGTTTGCCAGCTAATGATATTGGTAAATCTTGCCAACAAAAGTTGAATGGATATGGTGTGGATACCGATCATATTATTTTTGGTGGTGATCGCATGGGGATTTATTTTTTGGAAACAGGAGCTGTAGCTAGGGGGTCTAAAGTGGTGTACGATCGGGAAAATTCTGCTTTTACTTCTTTAAAGAAAGGTATGATTGATTGGGATGCTGTGTTTGAGGATGCCGATTGGTTCCATTGGACAGGTATTACACCTGCTATTTCTGCTGGAGCTACAGAGGTACTAAAAGAAGCATTATGCAAGGCTAACCAGAAAGGCATTCCAGTTTCTTGCGATGTAAATTATCGCAGCAAACTATGGAAAAAAGGCCATAAAGTTGAGGAGGAGATGCCAGCTTTAATTGCCAGAACAAATGTTCTTATCGGAAATGAATTTGATGCAGTGAGAGTGTTGGGGGTAGATACTCACTTATCAGCTGATGTAGAATACTCAAATGAAACTTTCGGAAAAGTTTCTAAACAACTTATGGAAAAGTTTCCGAGAATAGAAAAAATAATTACTACTCGGCGGGGTACGATTAATGCTAACTACAATACTTGGGAGGGGATCCTTTTTGATGGAAATAAGGTTTTTAAATCACCATCCTACCAAATGACTCATATTGTTGATCGTGTAGGCGGAGGAGATGCATTAATGGCTGGTTTGATTTATGGCTTTCTAACCTATCCAAAAGACTCTCAAAAAACAATTGATTTTGCTGTTGCTGCTTCTTTTCTAAAACACACAATCTCAGGCGATGAAAATGATGTTAGTATTGACGAAGTAGACCAAGTGATGCAAGGGAATTTAACGGGAAGAATAAATTGGTAGGTTGTAATTAGAAGTGCATAAAAAAAACTCATCAATTTATTGATGAGTTTTTTGTGAACGCGGAGGGATTCGAACCCCCAACCTCTACGGCCGTAACGTAGTGCACTATCCAGTTATGCTACGCATCCTTTTCCCTTTTAAGGCGGTGCAAATATAGGTTTTTTTTCTGTTATAATTGCAAGCCTTTATTTAAAAATACGAAAATATATTTTTATTGTTTCTTTTCTGTTGTGATAACTTAATTTTTTTGGATCAATTTGACAGTACACAATGAATGAAGATGAAAGGAAAAGTTCTAAATTTGTTTTTTCAGTGCTTTTTGCATGATAGAAATCCCATCTTTTTCAGAAGTTTCAAATCCCATTTTCTCCATATAAATAAGATTCATGTTTGTATCGCAATATACAGAGTGAATATTGTGTTTGCTTAAGATGGTACTCAATTGGTTATATAGGTATTTTCCAACTTTAAAATCGCGATATTGTGGCAATGCATAATCTAAATCGATACGCAAATTGTTTTGGTTTTTCGAACCGAGAAAAATTCCAGCTACCGCCATATCTCTGAGAACAAACATTCCTACTTGCCCTTTTTTCATGTTAAAATCTGGAAAGAAAATTTTGATGTCTTTCTTATAGTAGTCAAGAAAATGCATTAAGAGTTCGTCGTTTTCTTTGATTTCTATGATTTTAAAATTTTCTGTGCGTTTGTACATCTTGCGCAAATTGTAGAGGTTTGCGCATACAATAAGAAAATTCATAATTCCAACTGGCAAAGAACCAATTAAAAAACCGTAAGTAGAAAAAAGTACAGCACCAGCTAAATTATACCATCTCAATTTTACAATCGAAGTCATTGTTAAAGAAAGTAATACCAATACTGATGCGGCATAACCAATCCACTCAAGTACTGGTATGCCTAAAATAGAATATTCCAGCATAATAAATTAATAGTAAAAACAGTAAATGGAAATGGATTCAAAAAAATGGTTTGGAGTTCTTCTAAACGAAGAAACCTTTCGGTATCGAAAGGTTTGCAAATGTAATAAACATTTTTCTTCTTACAATCCAGTCATTAAAAATAATGGTTGCATTTCAAAACTGTTGTATTTAGGACGCAAGCGATCAACGTTGTAGTAGCGATCCACATCGACTAGTTTTTTCGAGCTGGTTACAATATCAATTGGGGCGTTGTCATACCTTCCGTTTCGGAGAGTGATTAATCGGCCATGAACACCTTTAATGATTAGGTCTAATGCTAAATTTCCAAATGCCATAGGAACAATAGAATCAATGGCATCGGGATCGCCACAACGAACCATATATCCTAATTTTTGGTTGATTACGTTTATTGGTTTGGAGTTGTTGTACTTGGGAGATAGTTGTTTTAGATGTTCCGAAACGCGGTCTCCAATACCGCCTAATTTTTTGTGTCCGTAGTCATCTTTCACTTGATCTTGAAAAATCATTTCTTCTCCAGCTATACTGGCTCCTTCCGAAATGAGTACTACCGAATAACGGCTTGGATTTGAAAAACGATCTTGTATCATTAATTCTGTTAAGCGTTCCATGTCGAAATTATATTCCGGAATTACACATCGATTGGCTGCACCTGCAAGTGTTGGTAATATTGCAGTGAACCCGGCATAACGACCAAAAACTTCAAGCACTAATAATCGTTCGTGCGAACCAGCAGATGTTCGAAGACTATGTGTTAAAGAGATTGTTCGGGTGATGCAAGTGCTAAAGCCAATGCAATAATCGGTTCCAGGTACATCATTATCCATGGTTTTTGGAATGGCAATCACTTTAAAGCCTTCTTTGTATAAGCGCACACCATAGCTTAGTGTATCGTCTCCACCTATCGGAATAAGATAATCGATTTTCAGAAAGGCTAAATTTGCCAGAACTTCTTCGGTTAAATCGTTTACTTCTTCTTTGTATTTGTCTTTTAGGTGAGTTGGAATTCTATCTTTTGAAGTTTTAGATGGATTCACTCTCGAGGTATGCAGAAAAGTACCTCCAGTTCTTCCTACCTTGTTCACAAGTTCCTCGCTTAGTTCAATGAAGTTTTCACTGTTGTTAGCTTTCTTATCACGAACGATATCTATTAATCCTCTCCATCCTTTGCGAATGCCAATTACCTTGTAGCCTTCCCGTATTGCTCGAATGGTAACGGCACGAATCGCCGGGTTTAATCCGGGAACATCACCACCACCTGTAAGAATTCCAATAATTCCTTTCGTTGAATTTGCCATGATAAATATATTTAGTGATTACTAACAGTTTAATATCACTTTAAATTATCATTTTGTTAAGGAAATTTCAAGTTAAATCAGGATAATTATTCTTTATGTACAGAAAATGAGTTTATTAATAATAATTCTAATTACTAAAAACGTAGGAGATAATGTTAGCTCCCATTTGAAGTGCCTGCTGATGCTTGCTTTCTTCATCGTGATGAACCTGAGGATCTTCCCATCCATCACCTAGATCGGTTTCATAGGTATAAAAACACACTAATCTTCCCTGGTAAAAAATGCCAAAGCCTTGGGGAGCTTTTCCGTCATGTTCATGAACTTTAGGAAGTCCTGTTGGAAATTGGTACAACTGATGATAAATTGGATGGGAGTAGGGCAGTTCAATTAATTCTTCATTCGGAAATACCTTTTTTATTTCGCGTCGGAAATAGGCATTTAAACCATAATTATCGTCAACGTGAAGAAATCCGCCACCTTCAAGGTATTTTCTAAGATTAGCAACTTCCTGATGGTTAAAAACAATATTCCCATGTCCGGTTAAGTGCACAAAAGGATAGGAGAATAGCTCTGAACTGCCAACTTCTACAATACTGGCATCTTTATAGATATTTGCAACTTTGTTAGTATTGCAGAACTCAATCAAATTGGGCAATGAACTCGGGTTTGCGTACCAATCACCACCTCCATTGTATTTGAGGAGTGCGATTCGAACACTCGTATTTTGTGAAAAAGAGCCAAAGCTGATGAGCAGAAAAAAGGCAATATGAACGAGTTTATAAATTCCCATATTATTGGTTTTCCAAACTAATAATGTTGCAGGCTACTACTCCAGCAGTTTCTGTTCTTAAGCGCGATTGGCCCAGTGAAATTTCCTGAAAGCCATGCTTTTTTGCAAGCTCTACTTCATCTGGACTAAAATCACCTTCAGGACCAATTAGAATTAATGCATTTTGTTGGGCCTTATATAGGTTCTTAAGATGAGTTTTTGGTCCTTCATTACAGTGGGCAATATATTTTTCACCATCAAAAGGAGAGCTTACCAAGTCTGTAAATGAGGTTAATTCATTTAATTTGGGGTGGTATGCTTTAAGTGATTGTTTTACCGCTGAGGTAATAACTTTAAATAGACGTTCGTGTTTCACTACTTTTCGCTCGGAGTGGGTGCTTTGCAGGGGTGTGAATTCATGAATTCCAATCTCTGTGCATTTTTCCAGAAACCATTCTGTTCTATCGATGTTTTTTGTAGGTGCTAAAGCAATGTGTAGGTGATAATTTAGTTTGCCAAATTCTGTTTGTGTTTCAATGCATTGCACACTGCATCTTTTCGGGTGAGCGTCAATAATTTTTGCTTTAAACAGATTGCCTTTTCCATCAATCAGATGGATGATGTCATTTTCTTTTAATCGAAGAACCCGAATGCAATGTTTTGATTCAATTTCATCGAGTTGATAAAATTGATCCTGAATATTGGGAGTGTAAAATAAGTTCATAAGTTATCATCAGTAAAAAACGTGAAGCTACAAAGTTAGTTCATGTATTTTGTTTGAAGGGTTATTTTGTAAGAAAAATTTACCAAATCATAGGCTGGTATACCGCTGCAAGAATAAACATTAGTACCGAAAAAATAAGACCGAACATAAATATGGTATATGAAACGCGAAGAAAGCGGTATTTCTTACCCAAAACTTTGCCTAAGAAATATTGGTCTCTTATTAAACTATCATACAAATCATCATAATCGGTCATCATGCCTTTTAGAGCTTTGGAGTATGCACTTAGTTCCATGTTGTGAAAGTTTCCAAAAAACATCAAATTCACCCTTTTCTTTTTAATGTCTTCTTCTGAAAAAGTTCCGGAAGTTACAATAGGACGAGTTGCTAATACAGAATAGGTTATGGTAATTAAGCATACAATTAACAACACAATGCAAGGGATGATAAAATGCGGAACATCCATTATGTTTTTGAAAATAAAAAAGATAGCAGAGATGATTATTGAGTTGACAGAAATCATTAAATTGGCTTTTTTATCGGCAATGGAACTCAAGTTAATTTGATTCCTAGATGTGACTTTAAACATGGTTTCGATTCCTCGTTGTGGAGTCTTTAGTTTAATGTTCTGTTGCTCTAATTTGCCTACTAGTTCGGTGAGTTTTTTAATCTCTTTGCTTTGGTAAGTACCCACTTTATCAACCACTTTTTGATAGTTTACGGCTTTCTTTTTAGCCAGATTTTTTTTACCGTAGGAGGTATGATAATTGTGATCTTTTAAAAAGCGTAGGGTTTCTTCCCAGTACAATTTAGGGTGAATGTCGTGCTGAAGAATGGCACTTCTTTCCATCATCAGTCG
The DNA here is from genome assembly GCF_041595635.1 of Labilibaculum sp. Classification (GTDB taxonomy): domain Bacteria; phylum Bacteroidota; class Bacteroidia; order Bacteroidales; family Marinifilaceae; genus Labilibaculum. The sequence continues at coordinate 61,014 of NZ_JBFHJW010000015.1, read as the reverse complement.
TTCCGATGATTTCATATAATCTTTTGATGCAAAATGATGTAAGTCGGCATCGCAAAGCACATTGCAAACTTTGTCGTCGCAAGGGAGGTGAGGTATTTTGGTGTGGATAATTGCCTCACAAATATGTTTTATTTTTTCTTCAGGGTAGTTTTTTTCTTCTAAAAATTTTCTCGCTCGTTCGGCACTAATTTCTTCATGTTTTGAGAAGTTTTCATAGTAACCGGTGTCATGAAACCATGCAGCCAAAATAAGAATTTCCATTTCGTCTGCAGATAATCCAGTTTCTTGCCCTATCTTTTTTGCTTGTTTAACCACATTTTGAGTGTGTTCCAAATTGTGATAGGTAAATATAGCTTGGTGGGTATTCTCTATTAAATTTATAACGTATGTTTCTGCTTCATGAATGATATTCATTTCTCTTCTTTTTTCTAATATTGACTAAATTAAATTTAATCAATAAATATAGTCATTAAAGCGGAAATCGATTTGAAATTTATAGAATAATCCCTTGTGTTCCTCTTTTTTATTGGGAATTGCACCTTATTTATGTAATTTTAGATCCCCAAAATAAAACTCAAACCTGCTATTGTATCATGAATCGATTTTTTATTTTTTTTGTAATTTCTATGAGTTCATTGATGTTATTAGAATCATGTGGAAGGAGGTCTGGTGATTCTCAATTGGTTTATGAAGTAAGTTCAGATTATCAATTTCCATATGCAATAACTGAGGCTATTGATGAATATGAATTAAAGGGTGAATTGCAGGAAATTTCTGGTTTGACATATTACAATAGCCATTCTTTGTTATGTGTGAATGATGAAAAGGGAACTGTTTATAAGTATAGTTTAAAGAAAAAGGAAATAACCAAAAGATATAAGTTTGATAAAGGAGGCGATTACGAAGGTCTTGAAATGGTAGGTGATGAGGTATATGTTTTGCGTTCCGATGGGACTCTTTTTATTATCGACAAGTTAGATAAGAAAATTTCATCAGAGAAAAAAGCAAGTTGGCTAGCAGCAAGAAATAATACCGAAGGTTTAGGGTACGATGCAAAAAGCAATAGCCTTTTGATAGCATGTAAGGGGGCGCCAGGAAAGGGAAATACTTATAAAGGGCAACGTGCAGTCTATAAATACTCTTTAGAAACAAATAAGTTGTCGGAATCTCCTACTTATTTAATAAATCAGGAGAAAATAAGAAAAATTTTACGTTTTAATAGATTTTCAAATTTCTCGGTTAAATTCTTGGAAAATATTAATCCTTCAGAAGGAGATGCTACATTTCAGCCTTCTGCGGTGGCTGTGCATCCTATTACGAATAATTTGTATGTTCTTGCTTCGGTGGGTAAATTGCTGATCGTTCTTTCTCCCGAGGGTGAAATCTTAGCCCTTGTGAAACTACAGAGAAAGGACTTTAGACAACCCGAAGGAATTTGTTTTTCTCCCGATGGGACGATGTTTATTTCGAATGAAGGACGAGGGCAAGCCGCTACGATTTATAAGTTTAATTACGAAAACTAATTGATAGGTTTAAGTATGAGTTTTTATTGTCAATCTTCTCAAATGTTGAAGAAACTATTAGTGTGCAATTTTGCTATTTTATTAAGCGTTGTTATACAGGCGCAGGAGGCTAATTTTCCTGACGCTCCTAAATCGAATTTGCTTAATCATTCAATCTTTTTTATTGGAGATGTTGGCGAATCGGAAATAGTCGACTCTAACATTGCAATGCTTAAAAAACAGCTGACTGAAGTTGAAGAGAAAGGAACTCTCATTTTTTTAGGGAATATCGTATCGAAAGACTATTCAAAAGATTTTTTAAAGGAAGAAGTAGAGGATCGTGTTGAAGGTGATTCTATTTTAGTGAAGTTGTTAGGATCAGTTAAAGATTTTAAAGGTGAGCTTATTTTTCTTCCTGGAGAAAATGAATGGAATCGTGGTCAGCAAGACGGTTGGGAAGCTTTAACGAATTTAGAGAATTTTGTAGAAGAATACCTTGATAGAGGAGATGTTTTTTTGCCTTCGGGAGGATGTCCTGGTCCGGTTGAAATTGATCTTACCGATGAGGTAGTATTACTTATTGTTGATTCTCAATGGTGGCTTCATTTGGGAGATAAACCAGAAGAAGAATGCGATTTTGAAAGCTCTTCGGACTTTTTAATTCTTTTAAATGATGCGATTGAGCGAAATAAGAATAAAAAAATTGTATTTGCCGCTCATCATCCTGTTTATAGTGCAGGAAATCATGGTGGTAATTTTGCATTCCCTGGACCAATAGAATTGTATCGAAAAATTTTTGGGACACCTCAGGATTTTGCTTATCCATTTTATAAGCAGATGAGGTATATGGCTAGTCAGGTAGGTGAAGGACACGAAGGAATTATTACCGTAGCAGCTCATGATAATAGTTTGCAATTTCTTGAAAAAGATAAATCTTTTTTTGTTGTTTCGGGTTCGGGAAGTAGTAGTGAATATGTGTCGGATAAGAAAATGGATGTAGCGATTCGGGAAGTTGGATTTTCCAGAATTAACTTTTATTCGAATGATGAGGTGTGGTTGGAATTTTGGTCGGTGGGAACCGAAGGAAATGAAGAAGCTCATCTGGCATATCGGAAAAAGCTTTATACTCGCCATGTTTTTTCGGAAGACGATCTAGCCGAAAAATTCAAAGAAATTAATTTCTCAGATAGTACTATTACTGTTGCTGCCAGTATGTTATATCATACAGATCGAAAACTAAAGACTAAATTGTTAGGAACAAACTATCGAAAAGATTGGTCTACTCCAATTCAAGTTCCTGTTTTTGATATTGGCACTGAAAAAGGTGGTTTAAAAATTTTAAAACGTGGTGGAGGTCAGCAAACACGATCCCTAAGATTAATGGCAAAGGATGGAAAGCAATATGTATTACGATCGGTTGAAAAATATACAGAAAAAGCTATTCCTCAAGGATTGGAAGGAAGTTTTGCAGCTAAAATTGTTCAGGATGGAATTTCGGATTCATATCCTTATGCAGCATTGGCTATTCCGAAAATGGCACAAGCAGTGGGTGTATATCATACCCATCCAAAAATTGTTTATGTGCCCGACGATCCTCGTTTCGGAATCTATCAGGAAGGGTTTAAAAATGAGTTGTATTTATTCGAAGAGCGTCCAGATGGTGATGTTTCTGATATGGATAATTTTGGGAATTCGGAAAATATCATCGGGACTGATAAATTAATTGAAAATAGATTTAAAAATTCGGATTTTCAGATCGATGAAACGGCTGTTTTGAAAGCTCGTTTGTTCGATATTTTTATTAATGATTGGGATCGACATGATGATCAGTGGCGTTGGGCAACATTTAAAAAGGATGGAAAAACAATTGCTAGACCCATTCCACGAGATCGCGACCAAGCTTTTTTCTTTAGCGATGGCGCAATTCCTTGGTTGATTCGTAGAAAATGGGCAATGCCTAAATTTCAATCTTTCGATTCAATTCCTGAAAATGTAGTAGGATTGGGTTTTAATGCACGTTATTTCGACCGTAATTTCTTGCAGTCGAAGGAACGTAAAGATTGGATTGAAATGGCCAAGCACTTGCAAGCAAGCTTGAGCAATGAGGTTATTGAGGAATCGGTTCAAGATTTACCCAAAGAAGTATATGCTATTTCAGGAGAGGAAATCATACAGAAATTAAAGGCTCGAAGAGATCGATTAGTGACCATGGCAGAGGAGTTTTACGATTTCTTAGCCAAAGAAGTTGATGTTGTTGGCACGAATGATAGAGAACTTTTTGAAATAAATAACCTGGAAAATGGTTTGTTAAAAGTAGAGAGCTACAGATTGAGCAAAAAGGGAAATAAAAAGGAACTTTTGTATCAACGAATTTTTAACAAAGAAGAAACCAAAGAGGTACGTATTTTTGGCCTTTCCGGAAAAGATAAATTCGAAGTAAACGGAAACAACGAGAAAAGTATCAAACTACGAATTGTTGGAGGAAAAGGAAAAGATAAATTTAAATTGGATGCAACTAAGAAGCAAGATCTAATTGTTTACGATAAATCAAAAACCAGTGTTAAAGGCCATGGTTCTTACCAAAAAAGATTTGGAAAGAGTTCAGTGGTGAATACTTACAGTCGGAAATCATTTAAGTATAATGTGGTAAGTCCAGGTGTGAACCTTAATTTTGTGAGTGATGATGGTTTGATTCTGGGTGCTGGCATGAATATCAAATCGCAGGGATTTAGAAAGGAACCCTATGGCTCCCTGCATAAGTTTAATGTGAATTATGCATTTGCCTATCCATCTGTTGAATTGAAATATTCTGGGGAGTTTAAACAACTGTTTCGAAAAACTGATTTTGGAATGAGTATTGAGTACAATACGCCAAATTTTCAGGGTTACTATTATGGTTTAGGGAATGAAACAGAAAATATCCAATCCGATGACGATGAATACAATCGAATTCGTATGGCTCAATTTGTCGTTCATCCAAAATTTAGAAAGTATTTTGGCAACACACAAAGCATTAGCCTTGGAGTATTTTATCAGCAATTAGAATTGAAAGCCACACCAGATCGTTTTGTAACTGATTTTACGAATCCCTATAATAATCTGGATGCTGCCACAGATTTTAATATGAGAGAATATGTAGGCGTTTCGTTCAATTATTTATGGGATTCCAGAGATAATAAAGTCCTTCCTGCAAGGGGAATTTATTGGTCTTCAAATTGGAAATATTTTCAAGGTTTAAATAAAAACGATCATAACTTTAATAAAGTAGAGACCGATTTGAGATTTTATCTTAGTTTTGGAAGGCCGCAAAGAACGATTCTAGCATTACGTGCTGGAGCCGCACATAATACGAGTGGATATTCTTTCTCTCAAGCCAATACATTGGGTCTGAAATCTAATTTAAGAGGATACCGTCAGGATCGTTTTGCTGGAGATGATATTGTTTTTCAAAATAGTGATTTTCGACTCCGCTTGGCGCGTTTTAAATCGTATTTTTTAGGAGGTGAACTTGGCGTTTTAGCTTTTAATGATTTTGGTCGAGTATGGGTAAAAAATGAAAGTTCCAATGAGTGGCATCATGGTTATGGAGGAGGATTTTGGATTGCTCCATATAAATTGATGGTAATATCTGCAAATTATAGTCATTCGGTAGAAGATAATATTGTTTCTATTGAATTTAAATATTTGTTTTAAACATTTAATATGATAATTGAATAATCCTACATATTTACACGCGATAAATCAATATAAAAATGGAAGAGGAGAACGCTGCCAATAATAAAGGCAAAATCCTGTTGGTCGAAGATGACTTTGTAAATGGTAAAATTGTATCACGATTGCTCGAAATGGATGAAATTCCTATAGTCTGGGTTAGAAATGGGAAGGAAGCAATTGATTTTTATTTGCAAAATAAAGACGAGATTTTGATGGTGTTCATGGATTTGCAAATGCCAATATTGGATGGATATCAGGCAACAGTGAGTTTACGTGAGAATGGATTCGAAAGACCAATAATCGCGATGACAGCCAATGCTTTTTCTAATGACACTAAAAGATCGTCTGAAGTGGGAATGGATGATTTTCTTTTGAAACCTGTTTCGAAAATTGATTTACTTACCATGGTTGACAAATGGATGAAGAAGGATAGAAGTAAATAAAAAGAATTTTAATGATGAATGAATCAGCTATTACCTGGGATGATAAATAGCTGAAAGAAATAGTAATTTGCATAAAATAAGAAAAATAACCCATGATCGTTTGTATAGCTGAGAAACCAAGTGTAGCCCGTGAGATCGCATTGATATTAGGTGCAAAAAGTAAAAGAGATGGATATTTTGAAGGTAATGGATATCAAATCTCTTGGACTTTCGGGCACTTGTGTGGCTTAAAGGAACCTCATGAGTATGATCTTAATTGGAAGTATTGGCATTTAAATGACCTACCAATTATTCCTCCTCGATTTGGAATTCGAGTAATTCCGGATAAAGGGGTTCAGAAGCAATTTGACACACTCAGAAAGCTGATTACCAACGCTACAGAGGTGATTAATTGTGGTGATGCTGGAATTGAGGGAGAGGTGATTCAACGATGGGTATTGCACAAGGCAAAATGCAAAGTACCTGTAAAAAGACTTTGGATTTCCTCTTTAACAGAGGAGGCTATTCGCGAAGGTTTTGAAAATTTACGCGATAGCAAAGATTTTGATAAATTGTATGCAGCGGGCTCGTCCCGATCGATTGGCGATTGGTTGTTGGGAATTAATGCAACTCGACTTTATACACTTAAATATGCAAATGGAAAGTCGGTACTTTCGATAGGAAGAGTTCAAACTCCTACTTTGGCTTTGATTGTAAATCGTCAAAAAGAAATTGAAAATTTTAAACCTCAAACTTATTGGGAGCTAAAAACGGTGTACCGAGAAGTTAGTTTTTCGGCTACTCGTGGGCGATTTTCGCAAAAAGAAGAGGGGGTGGAATTCCTCGATAAAATAAAATCCGAAGCATTCGAAATTGTATCGGTAGAGAAAAAGAGTGGGAAGGAACAACCTCCTCGTTTGTACGATTTAACATCTTTGCAGGTTGATTGCAACAGAAAGTTAAACCTGTCGGCTGAAGACACACTTCGAATGATTCAAAGTTTATACGAGAAAAAACTTACTACTTATCCTAGGGTTGATACCACTTACTTGACCGATGATTTGTATAAAAAAATACCTGGGATTCTTAACAAATTATCTTCCTATAGTGAATTTACAGAGCCTTTACTAAAGCATAAAATTAAAAAATCGAAGAAGGTTTTCGATGATAAGAAGGTAACCGATCACCATGCCATAATTCCAACAGGAGTTACTCCTTCTGGTTTAACTTACGATGAAAAGAAGGTGTATGATATTGTAACCCGAAGATTTATTTCAGTATTTTATCCTGATTGTAAGGTGAGTAACACCACGGTTATTGGAAAGGTGACTACTATCGATTTTAAAGCTACTGGAAAGCAGATATTGGATCCTGGTTGGAGAGTTCTGTATGCTAAAGATGGTAACATTGGTGATGGTGTAATTCTGCCAGATTTTGTGAAAGGAGAGAGTGGTGAGCATGCTCCAGATTTGGCCGAGAAACAAACACAGGCTCCTAAATACTATTCCGAAGCAACTCTTTTGCGAGCAATGGAAACTGCGGGTAAGCAGGTTGATGATGATGAGTTAAGGGATTTGATGAAGGAAAATGGTATTGGCCGTCCTTCAACGCGAGCGAATATTATCGAAACTTTGTTCAAAAGAAAATACATCCGACGAGAGAAGAAACGATTAGAGGCTACAGTAACTGGTGTGCAGTTGATCGATACCATTCAGAATGATTTGCTTAAATCAGCAGAACTTACCGGACAGTGGGAGAAGAAACTTCATGAGATTGAACTGGGGAACTATAAGGTGAATCAGTTTATGGCAGAACTGAAGAATATGGTTGTAGGTATTGTTTGGGATGTAAAATCAAGAAAAAATATCAGTCAGATTGAAGTAATCGATGAGGTTAAAGAAAAAGAGAAGAAGAAAACATCAGCAAAGGCTAAGGCGAAAGTCAAAAAGGAACTCATTTGTCCAAAATGTAAGGAAGGGAAAATCCTAAAAGGGAAAACTGCTTGGGGATGCACTAATTGGGGAAACGGATGCAAAATTCGCATTCCTTTCGAATATCAAGGGAAAAAGCTCACTGAAAAGCAGGTTGAAGCACTTGTTTTAAAGAAAATAACACCAAAAATTAAAGGATTCGAAATAGATGGGAAAAAGCAAAATGGACAATTGGCTTTTGCTCCCGATTTTAGTATCGAATTTATAGCAGAGGAAGCTGAAGTGTGGAACTGTCCGGTTTGTAAAACAGGTACATTATTGAAGGGAAATACGGCCTATGGTTGTTCTAATTACCGCAATGGCTGCAAATTTATTATTCCTTTTGTATTTATGGAGAAAAAATTAAGTAAAGCTCAAATAAAATCTTTAGCTACACAAGGAAAAACAGCTTTAATTAAAGGTTTTAAAGCTGAACAAACACAGGATTTAGTGAATGGAAAATTAATATTGGACAATCAGGGAAACATTATTTTTGGCAAGCAATAACATTATTTTATGTTGATTGTTAACTTTTTATTGTTTGGACTGTTTGTATTTTTTGGGGTACTCATAAAAAGCCAGTTTTCCTGTTCGTACTTCTATGTCAGACCATTTATCAATTTGAAAATCGATGCCAATTACTGTGCAGGTGGGCACATTTTGGTAGAATTCTTCGGTTAGGTTAAAAGCCAAATATTCAATGCTCGGATTGTGACCAACAGCCATAATAGTTTCGTTATTCTGTCCTAAGCGATCAAGTAATTCAAGAAATTCTTGTGTTGTAAAACCATCATACAAGTCATCAACTTGCTTAATTAATTTTGAAGGATACTGTAAAGCAGCAGCAAATAGCAAGGATGTTTCGATAGCTCTTTTTGCCGGACTTGAGATGATCAAATCGGGAATAATACCTTTTAAAAACAATTTGTTGGCAAGTAATTTAGAATCATTTATTCCTCTTTCGACTAATTTACGCTGATAGTCGGAAATATCGTAACGAAGAACTTCTGTTTTAGCATGTCTTGCAAGAATAAGTCGTTTCATTGTAATTATGTCTTTGGTTAATATAGTCTTATTTTAACTTGTTTTTTTGGTCGATATTCTTTGTTTTGATTTTTTTGCAGTTTCTTTTTTGTTCAAATACTTGTATGTTTCAATTTGCGATTGAATGGCACGGGTGCCTTTATTTCTGGTAATAGGCAAGTTATTAAGTTTTGAATCTAAGATTCGGGCACTTACATTATCCCGCAGTTGTAGGTTTAAAATGTCAAGAAGTTCTTTTTTAATTTTTTTATCGGTTATTGGAAAAGCACATTCAATTCGTCGATGTAAATTACGATTCATCCAATCGGCAGACGATAAATACAAAATTTCTTCTCCTAAATTATAGAAATAGAAAGCTCTTGCATGTTCAAGAAATTGATCTACAATGCGAATAATACGAATGTTTTTTGCATAGGTTTTATTTGGTTTTAAGCAACAAATACCGCGAATTATTAAATCAATTTTCACTCCTTTTTCACTGGCTTCATACAGTTTTTCTATCATATCTCTTTCCTGTAGTCCATTCATCTTAAGTATGATGTAGCCTTTGTGTCCGTTGTTTACATTTTTTATTTCTTGATCAATTAAGTTTAGTAAATTAGTTCTTAAGTTAAATTGTCCAACTAAAAGTTTATGGAACTCATAACCTTCAGTCTGATTTTCTAGATAATCAAATAGCTGTCTTAATTCTGTAATAATTACTTCATCGGAAGTAAACAAACCATGATCGGCATAAACTTTCGCAGTGTTTTCGTTGAAATTTCCAGTGCTTAAAAAGGCATAGTCTTTTTTGTCTCCTTTACGCATTACCAAAGCTAGTTTTGCATGAACTTTTAAACCTGGAATACTGTCGATAATAGTTACACCTGCCTTACGCATTTCTCGTGCCGATTTAAGGTTGGCTTCTTCATCGAAACGTGCTTTAACTTCTACAAATACTGTTACTTTTTTGCCATTTAAAGCGGCATTGATTAAAGCATTTACCACTGCCGAATTATCGGCTACTCGGTATTGTGTAGCTTTAATTTCTTCCACTTTTGGATCTACTGCAGCTTCGTTTAAAAAACGAATTACATACTCGTAGGACTGATAAGGGAAGTGAAGAATTCTGTCTTTTATTCGAATGGATTTAAAAATGGAATTTTTGCCATCGAGTTCTTCTGCTTTTAACGGATGGAATGATTCCTTTTCCAGTTTAGGCTGTTTAGGATTTGGGAAGCCAAAGAAATCTTGAAAATTGTGGTAACGAGCCCCTTTCACCATGTCGTTATTTAACAGATTAAATGATCCTTTTAGGAATTTCAGAAAATCTTTAGGTATGGCTTCATCATATAAAAATCGTGAAGGCATACCAGTTTCTCTCTTTTTTAAACTGTTTTCGATCATTTTTATAAGGTTGCCAGAATATTCGTCTTCAATGAGTAAATCGGCATCTCGGCTTAGTTTAAAGCTATAGCTGGAATCAATTTTGTAACCTGGAAACAAAATTTTCATTCGTAATTTTATGATGTCATCCAAAAACATGATAAAATGTTTGCCACCTTTTTTAGGTAGTTCAATAAATCGAGGGAAACGATGGCTGGGAACTTTTATAATGGCATATCGTGAACGTCGAGTTGTTGGAGTGCTTTCTTCTTCTTTTTTGCTGTTTTTTTTAAATAATTTAACAGCAATATATATAACATTGTTCTGAAGAAAAGGCTGAATTTGTTTTCTTAGCAGAAGTATTGGTTGAACATGTGGTAACAAATTGTCAAGAAAGAAGTCTTTCACAAATTGATGGTGTTCTTCGCACAATTCCTCATCTTGTATCAAAATGATGTCATTTTTTTCTAATTCAGGAATAATCTGGTTAGTGAAAATTTGCCCGAATTCATGCTGTTGTCGATCAACTTCGGCATTAATATTTTTTAAAATAATGTCTGGATTTTCTCTAAGGCTTTTTTTGTCTTCTGCAGGTAGTTCGGTAAATCGTTTGTAAGTTCCTACTCTTACACGATAGAATTCATCAAGGTTTGAGGAGTATATGGCTAAGAATTTGATTCGCTCATACAGAGGCAAGTTAGCATCCGAAGCTTCTTCTATAATTCGTTTATTAAAGGATAACCAACTTAAATCTCGATTAAGGAACTGATATTTTGGCATATAATGATTTGCTATGACTTGTTTATCTATTCAGATAAAATTAAGCAATTTTTTCTTTTCAGAGCTATCTAATGTGAGCAAATACAAGGGTTTTTTGTGAAAATCTCCCTGCTAAAATTATTCTTTCACCTATAAAATTAGCTTTTATTTAGAGGGAAAAAAGCTGTTGTATTAATCAAATTTTTATAGGTTATTATTTTTTTGTTAAGCTAATTTTAGTTAATTAATATGATATAAGTATGATAATACGTAAAAAGAATTTACTTTTATGCGTTAAGTTAAGATTGAAAAAATATTTTTTAAATGGAATAAGAATGAAAGACGGAACAAAGAGAGCGGATGTTCATCCCGGATTGGCCGTAAAGATTGTGTTGAAAGAAGACCAGCGATCGGGAAAATTAACAGAAGGAATTGTGAAAGATTTGTTAACGAATTCACATCTACATCCTCATGGAATTAAAGTGCGTTTGGAAGATGGTCAGGTTGGTCGAGTCCAAGAAATTATTGAAGGATAATAAAAAAACAGACTTGCAGTTTATTGCAAGTCTGTTTTTTTATTGTATTAATTAAATTGTTTCAGAAATTTTGTTTTTTGCGAACGAGGACAAATAATGTACGAATAAGGATTTTTCTTTAAGGGGTCTTTAAATTCTCGTTTGTCCTCTTTAGTTTCATGAATAATTGTATTGAACTCTTCTTCTGATGATCGAACAAATAGCACGCCGTGGTAGTATTCAAAATAAAACCACGTAGCTTTGTCAATTTCCAGATAGATGGTTAATCGGTTCCCGCTTCGTTTTTTATCCAACTCAATTTTGCCGGTTACATTTTTACTAATTTGTTTGTCGTTGATATTTCCAATGCCAATTTCTCCAATAGATTCATATGCTTTGCTTTCTTTATTCCAAATAAAATCCAGATTGTTGAAATAAAGAGTGTGTTGCAATTCTTTGGGTAAATTTTTGAAAATACCATCCTTATCTATTTCCTGCATGTATAATTCTGCTTTTTTTCGCCCCATAATCTCTGCTAATTTTCGGGTGTAGTTTTGCTTGTTGAGATTTGTGTGTTTTAAATTGGCTTGCATAAAAGCATTTTCCATAATTTTCATGGCCTGATCATTCATAAAGAAATCGATTCCTAAAATTAAATCCAAAGTGACAATATTACTTGATAAATCGTGTTCAATAGCTCCAGCTGAAATCTGCTTTATTTGCCCCAATTCGGCACCTAAATCAATTTTACCTTCTCCCTTCATGTTGCAATTACCTTGATAAAAAGACAATATGTTACCCGTTGCATCCATATCTTTCAATTTATCTTTGGGAGCAATCTGATAGGCATTTATGTTTGGTTGGTAGCTTAGAAATCCATTGGCTTCTAACAAAACATTATCGGTGTAGAATATTCTACGCGATAGGAAAGAAGAGTAGATGTGAATGGAATCATTGGTTAGGAAAAAGCTATTGTACAGTTTCAAACTCTCGTCGTTGGTAACATACAAATCAACAGGAATGTAAATTTCATTTGGGTCGATTTGTGAAGTAAAATCAAGCCAATTGTCACCTATGTTTTCGCATTGGTTGTGAATTTTTGTTTGACCTTGGAAAAAGAGTGATTTTTCACGTGCTTCCATTCTTACTTTTCCTTTGTAATCAAAATTAGGACTCAAACTAAAGGATTTTTCTTCAGGTAGATTTCCCAAAGCAATGCTTTGTCCAGTACTGTCAACATCAATAACATCAAAAAATATTTCTTGTTCATTTTTATTTGCATCAATATAGGTGTAGCTTCCAGAACCAGAATAGGAATTCCTGCTGTGAACATTAATGGTAGCATTAAATATATGGTGAAAAGAATTCAGTGTATCAGCAATCACTTTCGAGTTTCGCAAGCTTTGCATGAGTCCTTCTTTTTCGATGGTTACATTTCCCTGAGCGGGAAATATGTTTGCATCAGCAATGGTTAGGTTTTTCACATATTTTGCACTTATGGTATGATCGATGGAGTTGTAGCGCGCCATTGGGGAATTAAAATGCAGAGAATCTTGTTTTATGCCTGTTGATATGAATTCGGTATAGTCATCTTTAGGTAATGTTTCCATTTGATTTTCATCCCATAAGGAAGCCAATACATTCTCATCTTCTTTTCCGAATAGTAGTTCTTGTTTATCCATTTCCCAACCAAAACTATTTACGTAGGCCATGTATTTATTCCATGGAAAATCGCTACTACTTGCTTCTGCGGTACTAGTAAATTGTCCAAATCTCCTGTTAAAGTTAATTTCTGCATTTACATCTTTACTTACGAAAGCATATCCTTCCATATCTGTATTTTTTAGCTTAAAACTTGCCGTATCAGCAGTTATTCTATGTGATGCGTAGGTAAAATAGTCAGACTCAATTTCAGCATTTACCAACTCCATATCTCCCATACCAGTAATTTTCGTAGGAGTAATTTTTAAGGTTCCTGACAGACTTGCTAATTTTTTATACATATCGATTGGTAAAGCTGTACTTTTCACGTAAAGCTCGTCTTTATAAGGGTACCATGTTGCAAAAATTTTCTCTCCGTTTACTTGCGGATTATTCATTTGTGCAGCCAATTCTTTTAGTTCAAAACTTTCGGCTTGGGTGGTCATTATTTCAGGTCTGAAAATGAATTTGTTCGATTTTGTGGTAGAGGTGAGGTAATTTAAGCTCCCTTTCCCAATTAAACCATCGTGGGATAGTTGAATGGTATCAACAAAATTGCCTTTCCCATAAACGGGAAGTCCTTTTTGTGGAGTAACATGAGCAAATCCTAATGTGTTGTTATCGGTTATGCATAGTGTTTCGTTAAAGTCGGGGAATATGCTATCGGAAACAAATATTCCTTTTAAGGAGATGTCTTCCTTTTTAAAATCGTTGATGTTATTGATGGTGTATGGATCTACTTTAAAATAGAATTTGTCTTTTTCGTACACTCCGTCCTGTATGTCTTTGCTATCGTAGTATACAAAGCAGGAATCCGAACTATTAAAAATTGGGTATTCGTCGTAGTGTTTTAGTCCCGATTTATTATTTGGATCATCGATGAGTAGATCGCCGGTTATTTTTTCTAGTACACTTCCTAGTTGAGTGGTGTATCGTTTTCCATAGGAGGATAAAGAGTCATTTACAATGTTAATTTGAAGAGAATCGATTAGATCGAGGTCGATTTTAAATTTTTCGTAGGAAAAATGAAAATTCTGGCCATACATATCGAGTAATCCGGCCATTATTTTTCCGTCGAATTGGAAATCACGATTTCTTTTTAAAGTGATTTTTTGATGTTTTGGGAAGATAACAACATTTTGCGAATCACTTACAGCAATGTGCCTTACTCCATTGATATCCAAATTGTAACTTCCCATTCGGAGAGTGGCATCATCTTCATTGTTTTCAGTTTGAGTGGCAAAACGGATAACATCATAATCTTGACGACCCATTCCTGATTTAATGTAATCGGTAAGTCGTTTTTGTAGGGTTATTTCATCGGTATTTCTGTTGTAAGAGACAAATCCTTGAAAGGATAAACCAATTATTTGCTGGCGAACTTGACTGATGGGTTTTTTTATAAAATTGGCATATTCCATGGCTGTAAACGTGTTCACATAGGAATAATCGGCATATTTGCGTAAGGAAACAAGTGGATTCTCCTGATCCATACCTTGGATTTTCATGTAACGATTGATGCTGAAATAGTTCATCGATTCGAAGTGAGCTTGCCGATTGTTTGCACCTTTCATGCTTCCAAAATGCATCAGGTTTTCATCCATGTTCCAAATTAACATTCCAAAATCCATAATTAAATTGTGAAAGGTGTTGAAATAGGGACTTTGTGAAACACCTTCACCATCTCGAATTAAATTGACTTCTTTTTTTTCTGAAAAATATTGAAAGAGCAGCCCAGGATGATAGATCCCACACGTATCGATAAGAATTTCAATTTGGGTATCCTTTCCAATGATTCGATTGTTATGAAATGAAAAATGTTCCGAACGGGCACGTAAGAATAGGGTATCATGTCTGGATAATTCGATTACTGATGGATGTTCGGGACTTCCTTTACCTATAAATTTGGCACCATGTATGGCAATTCCTCCTTTGTAATCCAGATTTTCGAAAAGATTTTTAATTTCGATTTCTTTTTCAAAAGATTCAAAACGTGGATAAATGGCCAGAGAAGGACTTCGCACAGAATTCATTTTTTCAGAAAGACTACCCTGAATCTTATCTATAAAGAGTTCTTTATTGTAGTAGTTAACAGTATCGATTTGGAAGGAGGTCTTTTCTGTATTAATTGTATAAGAATCAAAGGTAGCATATTCTTCGGTCTCACTTTTTCCGGCTCTTTTCCAGTTGACTATACCTTTGTTTCCCGACCAAATTTTCTTAAAAGGAAAATAAATTCCATTGGTATTGTGAATGCATGAAGTGTCTCGCTGAGCCAGACAGTAAAGATCGGCCTGATCGAATTGAATGCTTAGTTCTTTGTCGAAAACGTACTTAAATTTGGCATTCTTACATTCCCATTTTGTAGCGTATGATTCATTTACTATTGTGTCTGTTAGGAGTTTTTGAGTTTGAATTAGAAAATCTTTAATTGCGTTTAGCTTAATCTTTTTGTTGTTGATTTGTTGAAGTAGTCCTTTCTCCCAATTGTTAAAATCCTCTTGACTTCTATTTTGATTTTGAAAGAGCATTAGCGTTTCAAAATAGTTATAAAAATCAGGAAATGATCTGGCTTTTTTTGCTAAAAAGAGGTCGCATATCTGGAAAATAGTCTTTCTTTTTTCGCTGGTCATATCCGATGAAAACCAAAATAGAGGAAACTTTTCTGCAAATTCTTTACTTTCTTGTTTCTTGCTTGGATGATCCATGAATTGTAAAAATTCATCCTGAAAGACAATAGAATCATGGGAAAATGATTTTATACTTTGAGCCAGAACTGTTTTTTTGGGAATTGTTACTCCTAAAACCAGAATCAGAAAGAAAAGAAGCTTATTCATTGTAAATGTAGTTTCATGTGGGGAATTATTTGCCTCGACAATTTAACAAATTTACCGAACTATGAAAAGAAAAATACCGGTTCTGTATGCTCATTTTTGAGGTGCAGAAACCGGCAAGTGTGTAATATTTTACTTTTTCTGAAAACGAACAGCCACCCAGTTTAAATCAACTTTATGACTGATATATTGCAAGTTGTTTTTTTCAGCTTCCTCTTGAATGTACTTTAAATCTTCAGTATAGAAACCACTCATGATTAATTCTCCTCCTTTTGGAAGACAATTTACGTAATGTTTCATATCGTTAAGAAGGATGTTTCTGTTGATGTTGGCTAAAATAAGATCGTATTTTTTGTCTTTCAGTAAAGCTGCATCGCCAAGAAAAACCGAAACATTTTCAGCCTTATTGTTTTTAATGTTTTCAAGGGAATTTTTGTAAGGCCATTCGTCAATGTCAATTGCATCAACTTTTTTGGCTTTTCGTTTCGATGCTAAAATAGCTAGTAAGCTAGTTCCACATCCCATATCTAATACTGTTTTTCCTTCTAAATCTGATTCCAAAATGCTTTGTATCATTAATGAAGTTGTAGAATGGTGTCCTGTCCCAAATGACATTTTAGGATCGATAACAATGTCGTAGGGAACTTTGGGTAAGTTGGTGTGAAAAGAAGCTCTTATCACCACTTTATTGGAAATAATTACGGGTTTAAAATTAGATTCCCAAACTGCGTTCCAGTCTTTCGCTTCATGAGTTTTGTGCGAATAAGTCAGTGAAAAAGGAGCGTTTGGCAAATGGTTTATACTTAGTTGCTCAACTGCATTCATGTCGAATAAAGGAGCCTTTATGTATGCTTCTACGGCATCATCGCTTTGTGTAAAACTTTCGTAATCCAATTCACCTAATTCGGCAATGACTATTTCTGCGATCTCTTCGGAGAAGGGTTTTATTTGGCATTTTAGTTCGATATAATCCATTGTGTTGCTCTTAAACTTGTAAGTTGATACTCAAAAAAACATCCTCAAAGGAAAGTTAATTCATACTAATGACTTAATCCTATCGGTTTTAGCTTCTCAAAATGTTTCTTACGATGCTGAGTATCTGTAATTTTTTGAATCAAAAAATAAAAGCCGACACATAAGTATCGGCTTTTTGTATGTGTGGTACCGCGATTAAAAAGCAGTAATAATACCCATGAAATCTTCAGCATTTAACGAAGCTCCACCAATTAAGCCTCCGTCAACATCTGGGTTTTCGAATAATTCTTTAGCATTTGAAGGCTTGCAACTTCCACCATAAAGAATAGATGTGTTGTCGGCTACTTCTTGACCATATTGAGCTACTAATGTTTTACGAATAAAAGCATGCATTTCTTGAGCCTGAGCTGAAGAAGCAGTAACACCAGTTCCAATTGCCCAAACTGGTTCGTAAGCTAAGATGATTTTTCCGAAATCTTCAGCTGATAAGTTGAATAATCCTTCAGCAATCTGACTTTTTACAACGTCAAAATGTTTTTCTGATTGACGTTCTTCTAAAACTTCACCAAAACAGAAAATTGGAGTTAATCCATTTTCGAGACTTAGTTTTACTTTTTTTACCAATTTAGCACTGGTTTCGCCATAATATTCTCTGCGCTCAGAGTGACCTAAAATTACATATTTGCTTCCTGTTGATTTGATCATAGAAGCTGAAACCTCTCCTGTGTAAGCACCGCTTACTTCGTCAGCACAGTTTTGAGCTGCTACACCAATTTTATCACCAACAAGTTTGTTTACTTCTGCAAGGTGAATGAATGGAGTTCCAATAACAACATCAACACCATTAAGATCTGTTTTTTCAACTAAATCATTGATTTGTCCCGCCAATTTAACACCTTCTTCAAGGGTATTATTCATTTTCCAGTTTCCTGCAACAATTTTTTTTCTCATAATCGTAATCTGTTTTTTTCTCTTGCAAATCGAATTCTAATCAATCGGAAAAGAACAAGAAGCAAAAGCAATGTGGATGTTATACTTATTATTAATAGTTTGATATTTATTGTTTGATGTTTAGTGATTGAACTGGCTGCAAGATCTCCTTGAATAAGATTTGCATCAGGAAAATCTCTAAAATGCCATTTGTCTATTATAGTTCCTTTTTTTAGCAGCACTAAGCCTGGATTGGAACGAACAATTGTTTTTAATTGAATTTCATCGGTATTGTAAAACTCAAATGGCAATTCATATTCTAAAGTGAAGTCTTCTATTTCTTGTTTACCTGATGCTGTTATCGCAACAAACTGAACATCGTAATTCAAAGAGTATAGAGCCAAATTTATAACTTTATTTATTGTAACATCATTAATTTTAGAAAGTTCCTTTGATACAAATAAAAAGGTATAGCCTTCGTGATTTAAAACCATATCGGTAATATCTCCATTTTTATCATTTGAAATGGAGAAATCATGAATTGGTGGAGTGTAACCTTCTTTTATTTTTATTTGCTCAGAATTAACAAATTTCCAAGTTGTATCTTGCCATGGGTAATTGGTTTCGTCAAACTCCTTTGTAATACCATCTTTTTCATAAGTAAAAAGACTTTTGTATTCATCCGAAGGTGCATCTTCGGGAATTCTCATTCCTTCGCCAATGTTGGCACCAATGTGGTAGGGTCTGAAGTCGATAATTGGTAAATGACGATATGAGTAAAACGAAAGGGTTCCAGCCACAAGAATTGCAAATGCTAAGAGCAGGTTCTGTTCCCAAATTGGGTTTTTATTTTCGTCATTTTTTCGTTTCCAAAAAATGAATAATGTACAAGCAAGAATTAGAATGTTTTTCCAGAATGTTTCCCAATTGGTTAGCACCCAGGCATCTCCAAAGCATCCACAATCGCTCACCGGATTGGTTAAGGCTAAAACCAAGGTAAGAGGCGTGAAAAAGAGCATGAAAAGAAGGGCAATCCATACAAAAATATTTTTTCGGCTGTTGAAAACCAGCGACATTCCTACTGTAAATTCAAGAGTAGACAGAAGAATTGCTAAAGGAAAAGCAATTTCTTTTAGGCTATCCATGCCAAAGGCTAGAAAATAATCGGTGAATTTATAGGTTGAACCCAAAGGATCAATGGCTTTTACGAATCCAGAGAAAATAAAAGTCAATCCTACAAAGAGGCGAAAAGTAATTTGGGCGATTCTCTTCATTTTACAAAGCTTAAGCGTTTTCGAATTCAATTTTAATAAGACCAAAAACGGCGTAATTAATCATATCAAAATAGTTGGCGTCAATGCCTTCCGATATTAAGGTTTTACCTTTTAAATCTTCAATTTGCTTGGTTCGATTAATTTTCATCAATATGAGATCGGTATAGGAGCTTACTCTCATGCTTCTCCAGGCTTCATCGTAATCGTGATTTTTTGCTTCCATCAACTTTTTAGCCTGAAGAAAGAGATTTGAGTACAAGTCAAGAGCTTTTTCGTTAGGAAGTTCCTCCTCTGAAGGACCAAGATCTAGTTGTATAATTCCCATGATGGCATAATTCACAATGCCGATAAATTCATCGCGAATGTTGTCTTCGATTTTGCTTACCCCTTTGGTTTCGATACTTCTAATTCGTTGAGCTTTTATGTATATCTGATCGGTTATGGAACTCGGACGAAGAATTCGCCAGGCAGTTCCATAATCGTGCATTTTTTTAGTGAAAATTTCGGTACAGATTTTTATAATCGAATTGTACTGTTGGTCTGTTTTATTCATAATTTGTTTTAGAAATATTCCTTGTAAAAGATAAAATCTAGCTTAAGCCTTGGTATTTTGTTTTACTTTTGCTTCGGAATTTGTTCAAAAAAAAATGGTAATGCAAAATTATAAAACTAATTGTTTTAACAGCGATAATTATTCCATTAAGTGTGGTGATAAATCAATTAATTTTGAAAAACCCATTGTAATGGGGATTCTGAACCTTACTCCAGACTCATTTTACGATGGAGGTTCCTATCTGGATAAAACTTCTATTTTGAAAAGATCGGAGCAAATTATTTCAGAAGGAGCAAAAATAATAGATCTTGGAGCATATTCTACAAGGCCAGGAGCAGCAATTGTGACAGAAAGAGAGGAGCTTGAGCGAATGCTTCCTGCTCTCGAATTTATTTGTAAAGAGTTTCCCAGTGCAATTTTATCCATTGACACTTTTCGGTCGGAGGTTGCAAGAAAAGTGGTAGCGGAATTTGGTCCTTGTATCATCAACGATATTTCTGGAGGAACCATGGATGACAATATGTTTGCACTTATTGGAGAACTCAAGATTCCTTACATTATGATGCACATTCAGGGACAACCTCAAACAATGCAGCAAAATCCGGTTTATGTAGATCTAATGAAAGAAGTGCTTAGTTTTTTTAGATCCAGAATTAAAAAATTAAACGATTTAGGAGCCACAGACATTATTCTCGATCCTGGATTTGGATTCGGAAAGACATTGGATCATAATTATGAAATTTTATCTAAGTTGCAGGATTTTAATGCGTTTCAATTGCCAATACTTGCTGGAATCTCTCGTAAGTCGATGATATATAAGTTTTTAGGTGGAGATCCTTCGTCCAGTTTAAATGGGACTACAGCTTTGCATATGGCTGCTTTACAAAAGGGAGCTGCCGTTTTGCGAACTCATGATGTGAAAGAAGCTTTTGAATGTGTTCAGCTCTATTCTAAGATCAAATCCTTTAAGGAGTAAATATGTCCAATAAAATTGTAATTTTGTTACAATAGAATTTAATAGAAAACAATGACCACTGCATTCATTACACTTGGATTTTTTGATATTATTGACATATTATTTGTAGCCTTTTTATTGTATCAGGTATACATGTTAGTTAAAGGAACTGTTGCTATCAATATTTTTGTAGGACTGTCTCTTTTTTACCTAATGTGGCTGTTGGTACGTGCTTTAAATATGGAATTGCTTAGTAATATTCTAGGGCAGTTCATTGGTGTTGGTGTAATTGCATTAATAATAGTATTTCAGCCAGAAGTCCGACGATTTCTTCTTATGCTTGGTTCCAAGTATAATGTGAGTCAGAAGATTACCTTGAGTAACTGGTTTTCTATCGATGAAAGAGTGATTCCCGATATTGAAATTCGATCGATTATAAGTGCCTGTGAACACATGGCGAAAACTAGAACTGGGGCTTTAATTGTAATTGGAAAAAACACAGATTTACAGTCTTACGCAGAAACAGGGCAGATCTTAAAGGCAAGAGTTTCTAAAAATTTGATAGAGACCTTATTTTTTAAAAATTCACCTCTTCATGATGGTGCTGTTATTTGGGTTAATAATAGATTGCTTGCAGCTCGTTGCATATTGCCAGTAACCGACAATATGAATATACCTGGAAGTTTAGGCTTGCGACACAGAGCAGCCATTGGAATGAGTCAGGCAACGGATGCTCATGTAATTACAGTTTCGGAAGAAACGGGGAATATTTCTTACGTAATGGGTGGCAACATAAAGGTGCGAATTACGCCAGCAGAGTTGAGGAAATTTTTGGAGGGTGATTTTTCAGGTTTCATTATTTAAAAATTGACAAATGAAAATTGGTATTAGCGGAGTTTCTGGTTTAGTTGGATCGCATTTGCGCCAAATGTTAAAGCGTGAACAGAATGCCAATATACTTTCAATACCAAGGAAATTGTTGTTTGGTAAACCTGAGAACCTTGCCGATTTTATTCAAAATTGTGAGATTATTATTCATTTGTCGGGAGCTCCAATTATTTGCCGATGGAATAAGAAAAATAAAAAAATACTTCGAGATAGCCGAATTCTTAGCACCGAAAATCTGAGTGCAGCTATTGGTTTGCTGAAAATAAAACCAAATCTCTTCATTTCAACTTCAGCCGTTGGGATTTACGATACCGAAAATATTCACGAAGAAAGCAGTGTGAATTTTGCCAATGATTTTTTAGGCAAACTATGTCAGGATTGGGAGAAAGCAGCTCTTGAGACAGAAACACATGGTGTTAGAACTGTAATTTTTCGATTAGGTGTTGTCTTAAGCGATAAAGGAGGCGCACTTGCCAAAGCTTTGCCTTTGTTTAAACTAGCTTTGGGCGGAAAATTAGGTAATGGAAATCAGCCCTTTCCATTTGTTCATATCAACGATTTGCAAAAAGCTTATTTGCATGCAATTACGAACGAAAATAGTCATGGAGTTTATAATTTGGTTGCACCAGATTTAATTACAAATGCTAATTATACCAAAGAATTGAGCGCTTGTTTGAATCGTCCTGCGTTTTTTCATGTCCCAGCCTTTGTTCTTAAACTAATTTTCGGAGAAGGTGCTATAGTTCTTTTATCAGGACAGAAAGTAATGCCAGAAAGGCTTATTGATGAGGGCTTTGTGTTTGATAGTCAGAATATTAAAAGCACTATTTATTCCCTTTTGAGATCAAGTTAATCTAAATTTCGATAGTCGTTCTTGGATAATTGGTCGTTTGTGTATCTATCCCTAAAGCAGTTATGCTCCGTTTAATCATAAAATAGTTGATTTTCTTCTGCAATAGTTTTAATTTTGGTTAAACAGCCTAGATTTGAAAGAATTATCGTCTTATCACGTGACATTTTTCTTTTAAATCCAACCAAAATTAACTCAAAGCCTATGGAATTGGATTTTACTCCCCAATTGTTGATTGTTGATGATTGTGCCAAAAATTTAGACTTGCTAAAAGCGCTGTTAGGCGAATTGAACGTGAATCTGGATTTAGTGCAATCTCCTATAAATGACATACAATATATTGAAAAGAAAGAATATGCCCTTGTTATTTTAGATTTACAGCTGCCACAAAAGGATGGCTTTTTGCTTGCTCAAAAAATCAGAAGTGGAAAGCTTAATAAGTTATGTCCTATAATTTTTTCAACAGCCAGTTTTTTTGATGCTACGAGTGAATCTAAAGGCTACAATTGCGGTTGGGTTGATTTTGTGATGAAGCCCTTTGATGCTAAAATTTTACTCAATAAGGTGACTGTTTTTTTGGATCTGTATTGCAGTCGGAAACTGATTGAAGCTAAGAATGAAAAATTGCAAGTAGCTTTATCTGAAAAAGAATTAATAGAAGGGCATTTACGAAATTTAGCTTCAAGCTATCGATCTATTTTGGAAGCTCAATCAGAACTTATTGTAAAAATTAACAGCTCCTATAAAATAGAATTTGCAAACAAAACACTTACCAATTTTTTTGACTATCCCTTGAGTGGAATAGCCCAAGATCATGTAGCTTCTGTTAGTCCAATTTTACTGAATCAGTTGAAACAGGGAGTTGAAAAACTAAACGGTAGAGAGAATAGTATAAAGATTGAAGGCCAGATTTCAAATCCAAAAGGTCAGATTATTTATCTGGAGTGGATTATTTGTAAGGAATTAGAATTTGGAGATACTTATTATTTGGCCATAGGAAGAGATGTAACGGAAAAAAAACAAATTAAAGATTCCTTAATTAAGAAAGAGGATTTATCTAGAAAACTTCAAAAAAGAGCTCAAATAGGAAGTTTTGAATGGGATTCGTATTCTAAGCTTATTCGTGGTTCGGATGAGTTCTTGCGACTCTATGAAATAAAGTCTTCACAAATCGATAATGTTTTTGAAGAAATAAAGTTGAAAACTCATCCTGACGATCGTGAAGCCATCGAGCGTCTTTTGTTGAACCTGCCTAAAAAAAATCAGAAATTAGAATTTGAACACCGTTATACCTATAGCAATGGTGAGATGAAATATTTTAAACTGGAAATATATTCTGAATATAATCTGGAGTGTAAAGTGTTCAATTTGTACGGATTGGCGTCTGATATTTCTAAGGAAAAGGATATGGAATTCACTTTTAAAGAAAGTTTAAGTCTGGAACATGATGTTTATAAAGAGAAGGCCATTTTTGAACTTAACTCTAAAAATCAGATCAGTTACGTAAATGATTATGCTTGTGACTTTTTAGAGTGTCAAGACCTGAGAAACGAAAAAAACGTTGATTTTGTGAAGTTTTTTCGAAAGGATGAGAAAATTAAAGTTGAAAAATTGTTGAATTTAATTGGCCTAAGTAAAGGCTTTGCTTTTGAATTAGTTTCTATTGAGACTAAAAAGAAAACTTTAAAAAGGATAGTTTTAGCTGCGCATTCATGTATTGTAAACAATGAAAATGGAGTGCGTGGAATATTGATGGAAATTGTTGATAATAAAGAGCTTGAAAAAGAGTCAACAAATTATAAGGATATTATTACAGGGTTCAAGCGACAAGAAAAAGAATTTGCGAACAAAACAAAAAAATTAAAAGAAAAGGTCGAAAAAGAGTTGAAAGTTAATGATTTTCATCGGCAATTATTGTTGAAAAAGTCTGAGCTAGAATCTCTTGGCAAAATGGCTAGTTCGATGGTAAATGAGATTAATCAGCCTTTAGCGGGTATTTCAATGATAATGGATAACCTACTGTTGCGTTTGTCGATGAAGAAAATTGATGAAGAGTATATCCGTGAAAAATGTTCGCAAGTATTTGCTGATATCGATCGAATTAAAAAGTGTTTATCACAAGTGGGGATCTACAATTCATCACAAAAGGAAGATGTACAGGAAGTTATTAATGTGAAATCGCTTGTTAATGAAACAATTAATTTGATAAAGAAACAGCACAGGAGACGATCTGTTGAAATTTCCTTTAAAACCAATAATAACGATTTATATGTGAGGGGGAATAAGTACAAACTCCAAAAAGTAATGATGGATATATTAAATAATGCCTACGAATCAATTGATTATAAATATACGCATTCTGATGGTGAGGAAAAATCAGCATGGATAAAGATAACTACTGACTTGGTTAAAGAAAATATTGTAATTGTAGTCAAAGACAATGGGATAGGTATTGATACCGAAAATTTGAATTATGTTTTTGAACCTTTTTTCACCACTAAGCAGTCGGGAATAGGTTCAGGTTTAGGTCTTTATATAAGTAAAGGAATTGTACAGAGAATGAATGGACAAATTGCCGTGCAGAGTACAAAAAATGAATTTACCGAAATGAAATTAGTATTTCCTTGTGAAAAGCAGATATCTGCAAAAACACTGAAGTTAGAAAACCATTAATCACACGTAAAGTTTAATTGGGATGGCATCTTTAAATAGTTTGAGTATATTAATTTTAGATGATGAGAAGTTGGTTCGAGATGAATTGGGTGAATTTCTAGTTGATCCTAATTTCAGTGTGCTCAAGGCTGGGAGTCCTTCCGAAGCCTTTGATTTGATGAGCGCAAATGAGATTGATATCGCTATTGTAGATGTTAATCTTCCAGAAATGAGCGGCTTAGATGTTTTGGAGAAAGTAAAAAAAGAATATCCGGAAATTGAAGTAATAATGATTAGCGGATATAGTGAAATGGATTCTGTAATTCATTCAATGCGATTGGGAGCATCCGATTTCTTTACCAAACCCTTTCGTTTACGTGATGTTGAAAGTGCAATAGAACGAACTAAGAAATTTATTCATTTGAATAAGAGCTTGATTGAAGTAAAACGAAATTATTCTATAATTTCTGAAGAGTTTTATAAAGCCATGGGGTATGAAATTATTGGTGAAAGTCCTCAAATGAAGAATTTGATCAATATCATTGGTAAAGTAGCCAAAACAGATAATACATCGGTGTTGATTACTGGCGAAAGTGGAACTGGAAAAGAACTTGTGGCTCGTGCAATTCATTACCTCAGTAGTCGAAAAGAGAACTGTTTTTATGCTGTTAATTGCAGTGCAATTCCAGAGTCTCTGTTCGAAAGTGAATTTTTTGGGCACACAAAAGGTGCGTTTACAGGAGCTGTCGATGCAAAGGTTGGATGGTTCGAGGCTGCCAATAAAGGAACGCTGTTTTTAGATGAAATTGGAGATATGCAACTTAATCTTCAAACCAAATTTTTGAGGGTTCTGGAAGATCGTAAAATAATGAAAGTGGGCTCTAATGTCGAAATTCCTTTCGATACCAGAATTATTGCAGCAACAAATCAAGACATTGATAGATTGCATTCTGAAAAAGGATTTCGTCTCGATTTATACCATCGAATTAGTTCGTTTATTATTCAATTAGAACCATTGCGGAATAGAAAAGAAGATATTCCCTTACTATTGGATTATTTTGTGAAGTATTTTAATCGCATGATGGGTAAAAATATTTCTGAAATTGATGGAGCTGTTATTAGGCGTCTTTTGGAATATGAGTTCCCAGGTAATGTTAGAGAGCTAAAAAATATGGTGGAACGAGCCGTGATTATTTGTGATACCAATCGGCTAAATTCATCCCATTTTCAGCTTAGTAGCCTTAAAGATGATAATCGGAAGAGTAATAGGGTAAGTGATGAAAATTTAGACCTCGAACGGGTTGAAATGAATTGTATAAAAAAAGCACTTGAACGATCAAATAATAATAAATCCAGAGCAGCTGGTCTTCTTAATATAACTTGGCAATCCCTTGATAGAAGAATAAAAAAATATAAAATAGAAATATAGCATACTTATTCCTTTTTAGATTCAATCGAATCATTTGAATTTCTTTGTCTCCTTCTCTATATCCGATTTTCACAATATCCGATAATGGATATATTTGCTTAATGAATTACTGGTGTTAAGTGTATCAGTTGGTTACGTGAATTGTGTTAGCTTCTTTAGGTGTCCTTATCCGAATACGGAGGATTATTTGGGCTATTAAATAATGGAATGTTTTGTTTATTGTGCTGTAAAAGAATTGGATAGGTCTTGTGGCATATTGATTGATTGGTTAAGTGTGTAATTGCATAAATCAAGGAATAATGGATGTGTTAATATTGGAAGGAAACTCAATAAAAATTCTTCCTTCATCAGAAGAACCTATGAATATTCTATTTGTAAAAGAAAACAGATCTCTAATCGATGAGCTGAAGGAGTACATTGAGAATCTAGAGGCTAGGGCGTTTTTTGCTGACGATCCCACTGAGATTGAAATTATATTAAATCAAATATCAATTGATTTAGTAATTATTCCATTGAAGGCTATGGCCAATATCGATATGCTAAAATACATTAACGATAATTTTAAAGAAACCAAAGTTGTAATTACGGTTGATCGAGAAATTCAGATTTCGAAATTGGAACACCGGAAAGCGCTTCATACTAATTACGAGTTGTTGCAGAAACAACTTCGTTTATTTGAATTAAAAAAGGCTATTGGTTCAGGAATTTATTATAGTCCGAACTAATATTTAGCTCTATTCACTTTTTAACCAACCATGTAAATTGATAAAATTTACAAAAATTTAGTTTGAAGTGTGAAACAGATGAATTCTCATCTGTTTTCGCTTCAAATTAAGCCAGAAGTAACCTTAATCTCAATTGTTAAACTATAAAACTGAAATTATGAAGAACGAAGTGCAGAACGATTTAGTTAGAATTAAAGACCGACTCAGAATTCTAGATGACAAAAAGAAGAAAGTGGCCAAAATAATTGGTATTACGGATGTGTATTTGTCTTATATTCTTAATGGAAAACGACCTTTAACGACTACAGTTAAGTCAAAACTCTTCGATTATTTAGGCCTCAGTTAAACTTTTAAAAGTACCGTTTAATTCATAGTAAAAATCAGGTAATTGTTCATCACTCGTGGAAAATTACCTGATTTTTATTTATATATCCATGATGCTAGTTAATGGATAGGATTTATTTTGTAAATTGTATGTAATGGCAAGATAATCAATGTTTAAGAATTATTAAACTGAATTTATTTTCTTCTGATTTAGTCGCTTGTTTTATGAAAATTTTAGTTCGCATATTGCTCATTTATTTTATTTTGTCCTCAAATGTAATTTTTGGCCAAGGTCAGGCAGGTATCTGGTACTTTGGTGATAATGCTGGATTAGATTTTAATGTTGATCCTGTTGTTGCTTTAACTGATGGTAGTTTAGATACCGATGAGGGATGTGCTACGGTTTGCACTGCCCAAGGAGATTTGCTATTTTATACCGATGGTGTGACCGTTTACAATAAAAATCATGATGTAATGACTAATGGTACAGGTTTAGATGGAAATGCTTCAGCAACTCAATCATCTATAATTGTACAACAACCAGGAAGTTCTATTATCTATTATATATTTACTGTCGATGCTCATCAAAATGCTCTGCGAAATGGCTTTAATTATTCTGAGGTAGACATGTCTCAAGATGGAGGATTAGGAGCTGTTACTGTAAAAAATTCGGTAATCTATGCCGATGAGGTTTGTGAAAAAGTAACCGCAGTTGCACATGCCAATGGAACCGATTACTGGATTCTGATGCATGCTTGGGATACTCGTGATTTTTATGCCTATCAATTCTCAGCTTCTGGACTTTCTACTCCTGTTATTAGTACCGTTGGGGTGCTGCATAATTCTGATCAAAATTCAGCAATTGGGTATATGAAAATCTCTCCGAGTGGAAGCAAATTAGCTTTGGCAATTTATACTCAGAATTTGGTAGAATTGTTCGATTTTAATACCTCTTCAGGTGTAGTCTCAAATCCAATTCAGCTGAATAATTATACTACACCTTACGGAATCGAATTTTCCCCGTCTGGAGAATTTTTATATGTCAGTCTGTTTTTGGATGGTGAATTGTATCAATTTAATATATCCTCTAATGATGAAACCACTATCAATGCATCCAGTCAGTTAGTAGGAAGTGGTTCATGGCTTTATGGCGCTTTGCAATTGGCTCCGGATAATAGAATATATATGGCCAAGATTGGCACAAATGGAACTACTGGGAGCTTAAATTTAGATGTGCTAAATAGTCCAGATGTGGCCGGAACAGGAGTTGATTTTGTTGCTGATTCCCAAAATTTATCTGGGAGACGCTCTCGTTTAGGTCTGCCTAATTTTGTCACTAGTATCTTTACTTTAGAGTTTGCATATCAGTATGATTGTTTAGGAGATGATACAGAATTCACGATTGTATCAGATTTATCTAATATAGCAGATGCAAGCTGGGATTTTGGAGATGGAAATTCAGAAACATCAACCACAAGTCCCTTTACAGTGAACCATGTTTATGCTACCGCCGATACTTTTACAGTTTCCTTACAAGTGAATTTAATTTCTGGAGGATCGGATACGATTAGTCAATCTGTTATCATTCGTTCTTTGCCAGTTGTTACGGATCAGTCTGAATCGGTATGGGAAGATACTCAAGGTTCTGAAATTGCTAGCGGAATAGATTTAACTTTACTGGAGAGTGCTATAAATAGTACCTCTGGTTCAACTTTTGTATGGTATTCCGATGCCACACTAGATACACTGGTTGCCGATCCTACTAGTGTATCGGTTATTAATGGACAACAATTTTGGGTAGATGTTAATGATGGATTTTGCAGTAATGTTGCGATGGTAACCTATACTGTTAATTCTTTACCTCAAGCTATTGATCAAGACATTGTTCTTTGCGAAGATAATTATAACTCAGGTAATGTATCTAATATCGATCTTACTTTATTGGAATCGGCCATTACAAATAATAACCCCTATACTGTTGCATGGTTTCACGATTTGGCTTTAACACAACCCGTAACTAATACAACAAGTCGGGTTGTTTCTAATGGCGAAGTGTTCTACGCACAAGTATCTATAGGTACCAATACGAGTGTTGCCACTGTAACTTATACTATAAATACCTTACCCGAAGGCAATGACATTGAGGTTCAGCTTTGGGAAGATACTTTTGGCTCGGGAAGTGTTGCTGGTATTAATTTGACCGATTATGATACTCAGGTTGCAGGATCTAATAATGTTGCATGGTTTTCTGATGCTTCTCTCTCAAATTCTGTTACAGATCCAACCAATATTTTTGTAAATGATCAGGATACTTACTATGCGTACATCGATAATGGGCTTTGTAACAATGTGGGAAGCTTGCAATTTACAGTGCGGTCTACTCCGATAGCAAATGATTTAGATCTTGATATTTGTGAAGATGTATATGGAGGAGGAGTTGCCTCGAATGTTAATTTGCCATTGAATGATAGTGCTATAAATGGTGGTACTTTGAGTAGTGTTAGTTGGTATGAAGATGCAGCATTAACAAGTTTAGTGTCGAATCCATCAAGTGTAACTGTAGTTGATGGGCAGGCTTATTATGTTTTGGTTCAGGAAGGAGCAGAATCCAATAGTGCTACAGTAATCTATTCATTAGTAGCTTTACCCATAGCAAATAATCAAAGCATTGTTGAATTTGAGGACGTTGTAGGTTCAATGATCTCTTTGGGTGTTGATTTGAGCTTTTATAATGATGCTATATTAGGAGGAGAATCAAATTCACTTGAATGGTATTATGATTCCAGTCTCACCAATTTAGTTGCCGATCCAACTAGTCAGGATGTAGCAGATGGTGATATTTTCTACGTACTTGTTTCCAATGGACTTTGTTCTAATGTGGCAACTGTTGATTTTTCTGTGGTAAACACTCCGGTAGCTAAGGATGTTTTTCCAGAAGTCTGCGAAGATATCATGGGATCAGGAACTGCCATTGTCGATTTAAGTGCAAACGAAACTCAAATTAATGAAGGCAATGGCGATTCCTTTGCCTGGTATTTCGATTGGCCAACAGAGCCGAATGGCACGCCTGTAAACTTAATTCCCGATCCCACAAGTGTAAGCACTGGTGATGGTGATCGTTTTTTTGCCGCAGTAAGCGACGCATTTAATACAAATATTGCTGTGGCAACTTATAGTGTGCTTTCCTTGCCGGTAGTTTCCGATCAAAATGTTGAAGTTTGGGAAGATAGTTTTGGTAGTGGTGTATCTTCAGGCATCAATTTATCAACTTACAATTCAGTTATTGCAAGTGCTTCAGGTCTCACCGTATTATGGTATCAGGATGCATTGCTTACCAATTTAGTTGTAACTCCTGATAATGTAAGCCTAGTTTCGGGCGATGCGTTTTATGCTTTGGTTGACGATGGAAATTGTCAGTCTTCAGCTATTTTAACTTTTACCGTAAGAAATTTACCCGAGGCAAATGATTTGCAGGTTCAATTATGTGAAGATATCTTGGGTACTGCATCCATAACTTCCTATGATTTGTCGCAATTAGAGAATTCGGTTAATAGTGATCCAGGAACAGTTAAAGATTGGTTTTACGATGCAGCTTTAACAAGTTCAGTTGTAAGTCCAATGAATACAACAGTTTCCGATGGGGATAGTTTTTTCGTTCGGGTTAGCTTTGGAACAGAAAGTAATGTTGCTCAAGTTGATTTTACCATCAATTCTATTCCTGATGCGAAAAACGATACCATCACATTGTGCGAAGATGTTTTTAATACTGGAGAGCATAGCAGAATAAATTTAAACGAATACAAAGCCAATATATCATCATCAGCAAGTAGTAGTTTGTTATGGTACTTCGATTCCAACTATTCCAATCCTGTTTCCAATGTTCAGAATGTTTTGGTTTCCAATGGCGATGTATTTTACGCACGCGTTTGGGATGGAACATGTGAGAATTTTGCTGAATTAACATTCAATATCACCACCTTACCTCAAACTTTAAATGTTAGTGAAGATCTTTGCGAGCAATCCTTCGCTTCCTCTTCGGTAAGTGGTGTGAATTTAACCGATTTTAATTCAGAAGTTTGCACCGATTCACTTGCTAGTTTGCAGTGGTTTGAAGATGATCAGTTAATCATTCCTGTAACAAATTCTTCGGATGTTACGGTTTCTAACCAAAGTTCATATTATGCACTTGCAGTTAATCAAAATGGATGTGAAAGTATAGGACGATTAAATTTCGTGGTGAATTCTCTTCCAGAAGCAAATGATCTAACAATTGATTTATGCGAAGATAATTCTGGAGAAGGAATATATGCTGCTTATGATTTAACGGTTCTCAATGATCAAGTAACAAACAATAGCTCATATATTGTAAGTTGGTATCAGGATATTGATTTGCTTACTCCGGTTCCAAATCCATTGGAAACAACTATTTCTTCTAATGATAGCTTTTATGCTAAAATTGAAAATGGATGTTCAAATTCTTCATTAGTGAATTTCATTATTCATGAAAAACCAGTTCTTGATTTGGGAAGGGATACAACTATTCTTTATGGTGAATCTAAAATATTATCACCAGTCATCGAAAATCGCTTTTTACCTGGAACTTATCTTTGGCAAGATGGATCTACTAATTCAACTTACACAGCATATGAAGAAGGAATGTATGAGTTGCAATATACCGACTTTAATGGCTGTATTAGTGTCGATTCAATTTTCATTTCCGTGGATAGATATCGAATTTTTGTTCCCAATGCCTTCACACCTAATGGTGATGGAGTGAACGACACTTTTGGGCCGATAATAACAGGAGATATAGCAGGAGAAGAAATAGAAATGTTTGTGTACAATCGCTGGGGCGAATTAATTTATGAATTTACCGATTTAGGACGCGGTTGGGATGGAACTTATAAAGGAAAAAACGTGAAAATGGGAGTCTATGTTTGGATCCTACTTGTTAAAGGAAAGGCTCGTAAAGATGGTAATGTATCTTTAATTCGATGACATGAGAAAATGGAAACTTTTATACATCATTGCTTGTTTGCTTTTAACGACTCAGGTTAAAGGGCAGGATGTTGAGTTTTCACAATTCTATGCCAATCGATTGTATCTTAACCCTGCATTCGCTGGATCTGAATATGTTCCGGTCGTTGGTTTATCTTATCGAAATCAATGGCCACAAAATAATCGTCCGTTTGTTACTTACAGTGTTTCCTACGATCAATTTGTTGACGTGATGAATGGAGGAGTAGGTATTTTGCTTTTGCAGGATAATCAAGGACAAGGTGCCATTAAAACAACAACTGCTTCTGCGATGTACTCATATTCCCTTGATATAAATCGAGATTTATCAGTGAATGCAGGTTTTAAAGTTAGCTTTATTCAGCGGAGACTCAATTGGGAATCTTTCGTTTTTTCTGATATGATTGATCCTCTCTATGGGGTATTATATCCTTCTCTAGAAGTTCAGCCAGGTAAATTAAGTAATTCGTATTGGGATTTTTCCATGGGAGTTATTGTTAATTATAAAAGTTTCTATTTTGGAGGAGTTATTGATCATCTTTCAGAACCAAATGAAGCTTTTGTTTCAACCCAAGATGCTGCAATACTTCCGCGTAAGTACACCGTTCATGCAGGAGCAAACATACCTTTTGGGTATTCTCGTGGATTAATGAAGAGTAATTTTACCCTTTCGCCTAATGTCTTATATCAGAGACAGCAAGATTTTGAGCAGATTAACTACGGAATGTATTTGTCTAGAGAAAATTGGGTGGTTGGGGGCTGGTTTCGCCATAATCTTTCTTTCGATTTCGATGCTTTTATTGTTCTACTTGGCTATCAAGTAGAAAAGGTTAGAATAGGCTATTCGTACGATTATGTGGTTTCAAATTTGGTGAAAACAAATTCTGGAGCTCACGAAATATCATTAACTTATTTGTTGGGAAAAGCCAAATCTTCTTGTTCGGGAAGTTATTATTATAGAAAAAACAGAAGAATACGTGCAATTCGATGTCCTAAATTTTAACAAATATTGTGTTGGGTATATCAATTGTATGTAGCCTAAAAGTTTAAGTTTAATTAACTAGTTAACAAAGGTTAAGCTTTCTTAAGAGAAGTCTAATACCTTTTAAATATTATGATATTAAATTTAGAAATGATATATTTATATAGCGATAGTCTTATGTTTTAAGGAATTTTTGATGATGAGTTTTTGTAAAAATTTCGTTTTAGTTTGCATTTTTCTGTGTTCTGCCTGTATAATTAAAGCGCAAGGTCAGAATACCCAAAATGAGATGGACTCTATTCAAACCTTAAAAATTCTTCAGGAAACGCTTGATGAGATTATTGAAAAAAATACAAATTATGAGAATGATGGTCCTGAAATGGAAATTGATGGTTTGGTTATGGATGAAACAAGAACCAAAGTAGGACGTGATTTCTATGATATGTTTTTCTCTGTTTGGATTGCCCCTGAAACAGCAAAGAATTACGTCATTACAATTAAAGAAATGGTTTTGCCTGGATTAGCGACTCAGATTACAGTCTTAGTTAATGAAGATGAGATTTTTAAGCAACGAGTTCAACCACGATATGAAGTGTTAAAACAAATGACTGAATATGCTAATAATAGGGCTGCACAATATTTAAATAATTATGAAAAAATGAAGGCTCAACTTGAGGATGAAGATCAGCAAGGATCGGGAATATTTTAACTTTAAACCTAAAAGTCATGAATTGTATGAAAATTGTATTTATTACGTTGCTTTTAAGCTTCGTATTGCCAATTGAATCCCAAGCTCAGGATTTTGTATATAAACCAATAAATTCATCTTTTGGTGGTGAGCAGTATAATTATAATTGGTTGCTAAGTTCTGCAACAAATCAAAACCGTCTCGAGGATCCAAGTTCGGATGATGCTCTTGATTCTGATGCATTGGATGATTTTCAAGATAATTTAAATAGGCAGATTCTGAACCAGTTATCCAGTCAGTTGGTTAATTCTATTTTTGGTGATGATAGTTCTATTGGGGCAGGATCATATAACCTAGGGAGTTATCAAGTAGATATTTCTGAAGATGCAAGTGGAATAACCGTTAATGTTCAGGATATCACAACAGGTGATTATACCAATGTTGTTATTCCAAGTTATTAGTAATCTGATCAATTAATTTTCTCAGTATGTATAAATATATACTCTATTCTAGTAGTTTAATTATATTGTTCTCCATATTTAATGGCTGTGTACCTCTTTTTAATCAACCACTTAGTGAACAGAGAGCAGAAATTGGTGCAGAAACACCAGCAAAAAAAAATCTTTCTAGTTTGCCCGAACCAAAAGAAAAGATTGTTGCAGCAGTCTATAAATTCCGGGATCAAACAGGACAGTATAAACCTTCTGATAGTGGCTCGAATTGGTCAACTGCTGTCACACAGGGTACTACGTCTATCTTGCTAAAGGCAATTGAAGAATCGGGTTGGTTTATTCCAATCGAGAGAGAGGGCTTGTCTAATTTACTTAATGAAAGAAGAATCATACGGTCAAGTAGGGCAAATTATACAGGTAAAAATGAAAATACTCAATTGTTGCCACCTCTCCTGTTTGCTGGATTGGTTTTGGAAGGAGGCGTTATTAGTTATGATGCTAATGTTCTTACTGGTGGTGCAGGTTTAAAATATTTTGGTGCAGGTGCTTATGGTCAGTATCGACAAGATAGAGTGACCGTTTATTTGCGAGCAATATCTACCAGTAATGGAAGAATTTTAAAAACTGTTTATACCTCAAAAATGATTCTTTCTCAGGAATTGGATGCAAGTGTTTTTAGATATGTTAAATTTAAGCGTTTGCTTGAGGCAGAGACTGGTTTTACTTACAATGAACCTTCCGAGATGGCTGTTAAAGAGGCTATTGAGAAGGCTGTCGAGTCTTTGGTTATTGAAGGAGTTATTGACGGTTTATGGGATTTGAAAAATCCAGAGGAAATTAATTCTAATGTTATTACAAGTTACGCTGAAGAAAAAGAAGAAAATGATGGATCCGATTTTTTCGACCAATTAATAACACCCAGAAGACACAAGTTTGGATTAGGAGTTAATGCTGGTTCTTGGTTATATATGGGCGATTATTCTCATACAGAAATGGAAGTTATGGGTGGTGTCTCTTTACTATATGATACACAGGCTAGTCTTCAATTTGGACTTAATTTTGCTAGAGGAGATTTAGCTACAACGAGTAATTTTCAAAAAACATTTAATTCTTTAGATGTTTCTGCAAAATACCGATTGTTACCTTATAAGGATTGGACACCCTATGTTGAAGGTGGTTTTGGTTTTTTTTCAGAGCAGGAAAAATCAATTTATACGATTGATTTATCAAATTCTATTCATCCTCAGATTTTATATGGGGCTGGTTGCGAATTTCTTTTTAATGAGCATATTGGGTTGAATTTTTCCATAATAAATCATTATATATTTAACGATGAGATTGATGGTAAAAAATTAGGGAATTATAACGATTATTTTTGGGAGGGAAAAGTCGGATTGAATTTCTATTTCGATAAAATTTGGGATGTTAATAAGAAAAAGAAAAATAGAAAAGAAAAAATAAAGAAGAAAGAGGAATCAATATCTGTTGAATCAACTGAAAAATAAATTGATTGTTAAGATCGGATTTTACTGTTTTTATGTTTGTTTAAAGTAGTAATATATCATTAGGTTTAAATAATTCGATAGTAAAAGAGAGTAGTTTAATAATAGTTAACTTTTTATGTTATATGGTTCGCTTGGAATATTTTCGTCTATATTCTTAAATGTATTCATCATTCAAAATCAATGATTGATGTAATCTTATACAATATATTTAATAGATCTATTTACATTTAATATAGGCTTGCTGGGTCAAAGTTCAAATTCATATCAACCAATTAAGTAAATTTAGTTAAAAACTTTTGATTCAGTTTGGTCTGATTTATTCACTTTAAACCTTCAAACCATGAAAAAGTATTTATTTGTTCTTTTAGTCTTTTGGGGCACTGGACTTATAACTCATGCTCAAGTTAATGAATCCAGTGTCAATCAACTAGGGAACGATAATGAAGCAACAATTGAGCAGGTTGGAGTCTCAAATATTAGTGATGTCTATCAAAATGGTAATCAGAATATCGTTGGTGTACAGCAGTCTGGTTATCTAAATAGTTCATTTGTTGAGGAATATGGTGTTGGAAACGAGTATTATGCTACTCAAGCAGAGACCAATTTATCAATAGCTTTGCAAGTAGGAAACTATAACCTTGCTGATGTAGATCAGTTAGGAACGAACTATTCTTATATTACGCAGTTTTTGGGAGATTATAACGCTGCCTACCTTACTCAAGTTGGCAATTTAAATCTATCCATTATTAACCAATTTTTTAGCGATTCAGAAACAGCTAGCGTTTTCCAACAGGGTTTTTCTAATGTGGCTAATATTATGCAATGGGCCGGAATGTACGATGAGGCAACAATTAGTCAATGTGGAAAATTGAATACCGCATCCATTCTTCAGGAAGCTACTTTCATGAATTATGCATTAGTAAGCCAGAATGGATTTGGTAATTATGCTGCTATTGATCAGTGGTTAGGAGATTATAATTCTTCTGAAATTGCTCAATATGGTAAGATGAATACTGCATTTTCAGATCAATATTTGGGATCGTCTAATTCTTCATTAATCATGCAACATGGCAAAATGAATTATGCTTATACCTATCAAGTTGGTGGTTCAATGAACAGTGCTAGTATTAATCAGCATGGTAAATTTAATGAAGCCTATGCAATCCAATCGGGAGGACTAAACAATGAGTCTACTATTTCTCAAAAAGGCAATTCAAATTTTTCAGTTACTGAACAATACGGAGGAATAGGAAATTGGGCTGACATCAATCAACAAGGTAAAGCTAATTCTGCCTATATCTATCAGTATGGTGGATCTCTTAATTGGGCTTTTGTTAGTCAATATGGTAAAATGAATGGAGCAGAAGTAGCTCAAGTTGATGGTTATTGGAATACTGTAGATATTAATCAGGAAGGCAAATACAATCAGGCCTATGTAGAGCAGCTAGACGGATCATTTAATGTTACGGAAGTTGAGCAATATGGTAGTTTGAATGAGGCATATATTAGCCAGATTGATGGTTCGGATACATATGCCTATATTGGTCAAGAGGGAGTATCTAATTATGCTGAAATTATTCAGGTTGATAATTATGAAAGTTTTGCAGGAGTAGCTCAAATTGGTGAGGATAATTATGCTTACATTGAGCAATACCAAACAAGTAATACATTTTCTGGAATTGTTCAGCTTGGCGACGGAAATGTTGCTGAAATAGGTCAGTACAATGTTGATGATAGTTATGCAATAATTGAGCAGTATGGATACGATAATATAGCTGTCTCAATTCAGGCTGATGGTGAAAATAATGCAGCCTACACGTATCAGGTTGGTACAGATAATACATCTTACACAACACAAATTGGTAGTGATAATTACGTAAATGTTTATCAGGAAGGCAATGGTCAAACTTCCATTGTTACTCAATATGGCAATGGTAATTCGGCTACCATTACCCAATCCAACGGATACTAGGTGTATATTAATGGTTTTATAAGTTATAAAGCCATCAAAATTAGATTTTTAGTCTGATTTTGGTGGCTTTTTTATTTTCCGATTTTAATACTCCTTAAACTTTTGTTTAATATTACTTATTCTTTTTTAGTTTAAATAAACATTAGCTAATGAAAGAATAGGATTTATCATCAAATTGCAAACGTTTGTGTAAAAATATGGATGGTTGGAAAGGCTTTTCTTAAATTAGCTAGAGAGACGAAATGATGGGATGAGGTCAGTATTTAAACTCCTCTAAACTCTCAAATCTATACTATATATTTTAAAAATTAATTCACTTTAAACCTTAAAAAAAACAACCATGAAAAGATTTTTATTTTTATTTGTTGCTGTGGTTTTTGCAGTTTCTTCTGCATTTTCACAGATAAACAATTCGGATGTTAACCAATTGGGGGATGATAACGAAGCCACAGTAATGCAGATTGGTAACATAAACCATAGTGATATTGATCAGGATGGTGAAATGAACTTTGCTGATGTATATCAGTTAGGTGATGACAATCGCTCTTACATTATGCAATTGGGTGATTTTAATAGTGCTACAGTGTTGCAAGAAGGAATCTTGAATGTATCTTACATCAATCAAATTGGCGATGAACATATTGCTTATGTAGATCAGTTAGGATTGCACAATGTATCTAGTATTTGGCAAAATGGATGGTTAAATTCAGCTAGTGTGATGCAGCAAGGACGTTTTAATATGTCTTACATTACACAATTTGATTTTGCAAATTCTGCAGATGTTTGGCAATTTGGATTGGCAAACTTATCTACAATTTATCAAGTTTTCCATAACAACTATGCAAGTGTAATGCAGATGGGAAGATTTAATAATAGTAATGTATGGCAAATGGGTGCATTAAGTAGCGCTTTTGTTGATCAAATGGGAAGACGTAATT
Organism: Labilibaculum sp.; assembly: GCF_041595635.1. Classification (GTDB taxonomy): domain Bacteria; phylum Bacteroidota; class Bacteroidia; order Bacteroidales; family Marinifilaceae; genus Labilibaculum. The sequence goes on along the minus strand of NZ_JBFHJW010000015.1, from coordinate 22,080 downwards.
TTGCTTCTGTAAATCAGCATCTATCTATTTATGCTACTGCTGATATTATTCAAATGGGAAGAATGAATAGAGCGAGTACTTATCAAAGACGTGGTGTTGGTAATTTGGCTTATGTTGATCAGTGGGGACTTAGAAATATGGCCAGAACTACTCAATTATTTGGTGAGTATAATACTGCAATGATCTCTCAGCAAGGACGTTTTAATCATGCTAATGTAATGCAAAGAGGTGGTTATGCAAATATGGCATTTATTCACCAATATGGGATGTTAAACAGAGCTTCCACTTTACAAATGGGAGGATCATTCAATGATGCTTCAATTTACCAATCTGGATGGGCAAATGCAGCTCGTACACTTCAATTAGGTGGAAGTGGAAACATGTCTACCACTGATCAGATAGGTATGCACAACTGGGCATTTGTTGAGCAAATCGACGAAGTTGATGGTACAGTTAGTGTGATGCAGGATGGTTTAGCAAACTTTGCTGATGTAACTCAAAAATATGGCGAAGGAGATGAGGCAACTGTAATGCAATATGGTACTGTTCAAAGAGCTTATATTTCTCAGGTTGCTGGTTTAGGAAACGAAGCTACAATAGAACAAGCCTATTATGGAAACTTGGCAGTCATTGATCAAATTGGTGGAGAGGAAAATACAGCAAATATTAATCAAGATGGGGAGTATAACTTCGCATTTGTTGGACAATTTGGTGGATCCTATTCAAGTGCATCTGTTGAACAAGTAGGAGATTGGAACCGAGGATGGGTATTCCAATTTGGACAGGAAGAGAGTTTGGCAGATATTCTTCAAGAAGGTGATAGCAATATAGCTGTTATTGGACAGATGTATGGTGAAAGAAACGAAGCTTACATTGAGCAAGAAGGAGATAATAATGTCGCTTTAACTTATCAGTATGGTGATGATAATTACTCTTTCCTTGAGCAAATAGGTCAAGATCATTATGGTTTAGTAATTCAAAACGGTAATGATAACTCAGCTAAAACTCAGCAAGGAGATACAGGAACAGTTTTTGAAGTAATTGCTCCTTGATCATAGAAGTAGTTTAAGTATAATAAAAATCCCGCTTAGTCGGGATTTTTTTATGAGCATGAAAACAGGACAATTGTTAATAAATGAATAAACCATGAATAGAATGTTTGAATAAAATACAGACTAAAATGAGGTTTACATAGCAAGCTATGATTGAAACGCATGTAGTTCCACTCACAGTCTTCTTTTTTAAGATAATTTAGAGAAAAGTTACTTTAATTTTAAGTTATTATAGTAATTTAACAGAGCTTATGTTGACTATCATATAAATATTAAATAATTTTATTAGTGGATGAAGAATGAATTAAAACAAATTTTAAAATTATTAACAATACTAGGAGTGCTGTTTTTTACCCATGAAGCCAAAGTGTTAGGACAAGTATCAGTAAAAGCTTGGATTGAAATCGAAGGGGAAATTCATGATTTGTCTCTAAAAGCCAAACTTGAGAATAGTGGAGAGAAAGCATTACCCCTTAATTATGTTCTTAAAGTTAAAAAGGAAGGAAGATCGGGTGATTCTAATACCATTCAAAAAGGTTCTTTTATTGCATTAAGTCATAAGATATGCTGCCTTTCCGAATCAAGAATGAATCTTAAAAAAGATGATGAATTAATCGCCAGTTTGTTTATTTATCATGATAGTCTTTTGGTTGCCAAGGATTCTGTTGTTTTTCATCGATATAATTATTAATTTAATATAACTAAAATTGACAATAATTATGAGATCATTCTACCTGCAAAACAGATTTTTTATTGCATTTTTTTTGGCTCTACTTCTTATTTCATGTAATGAATCTACAATTGATCCTGATTTGTACGGTTCTATTAGTGGAACGGTAAATGCTTCAGATGATGAGGGTGGTTTACCTATGAAAGGAGTTAGTTTAACTACTAGTCCAGGAACAACATCAGTAACTACAGATTCTGATGGTTATTTTTATTTTGATGAAGTTGAGGTAGGCGATTATACAGTAAGTGCGAAAAAAGAGGATTACAGTACCGTTACTACGAGTATTACAGTTCGTGAAGGAAAAGAAGTTGTTATGGAATTGGTTATGGAAGTGGATGATGCCGATAGCGAAAGCCCAGATGAACCAATCTATTCTTCACCAGCAGATGCATCTACGGATCAAGAAATAAATGTTGAACTCGTTTGGAATGATGGTGAAACTGATACAGGAGATACTTTGTTTTATGATGTAATTATTTATGAAGAAGGAAGTGTGACCGGTGATACTATTGCAGAAGCAATTACAGATACTACCTTTATTGCTTCTGATTTAAATTTTGAAACAACTTATCGTTGGAAGGTTAATGTAAGTAATAGAGCTAGATATGAAACCGAAGGGCGGGAATGGCGTTTTAGCACTGAGGATTTTCCTCAAAATGGCTATCTATTCGTAAAAGATACATTAGAAAGTTTAGATATCTATTCCTGGGATTTAGCAGATAATCATCTTGTTCGATTAACTTCCGGTGGCGCAAATGAGGTGTCTCCCAGAATTTCGCCCAATGAGCAATGGATTGCCTACACTTCTAATAAATCAGGAGATTACCACTTATACACCATGGATACTAAAGGTGGAAATGTAGTTAAGGTAACAAATGATAAACCTCTGGCTAGTTATCATACCGATGGATCTGGTTTTGTTTGGTCGCCAGAGGGAGATCAATTGCTTTATGGTCATTATGGATCTCTTTACAAAATTGATTCTGATGGAAGTGGTGAAAAGAAAATTGCTTCGGCTCCAGTGAACAGGCAATTTAAATCGTGCGATTGGAGTGATCATTACAACAATGCATCTCAGGAAAAAATTGCGGTTTTAACCCAGGGAGAGAAGCCATATGATAATGAGATATATTTGATGGATTCCGATGGAAGTAATTTGTTTTTATTGGTGGATAATTTGGCAGGAACAATTTCCAGTCCACATTTTTCTCCGAATGGAAGTAAAGTTATTTTTTCTTTAGATACACTATTTCAAGATGATGATGGAAGGCAATTAAACGCTAAAATTTACAGTATAGATGTTGATGGAACGAACCTAACAGATTTGTCAGGCGATGATAAAACAGATGGTACAAATGACCTTCAGGCCAGATTCACCGAAACAGGAGGAAAAATTGTGTTCATGAATGTAGATAACGATGACGAAGGGACTAAAAGTATCTGGGTGATGGATACCGATGGAGAGAATCGAGAGCAAATTATTTCAAATGGAGAAATGCCAGATGTGTATAATCCGTAAGTTTATTATTTTTTGGAATGTTTAGTGCAAAAAAAAAGCCTTCCGAAATGGAAAGCTTTTGTGTTTTTAGGAAAAGGTAGATTAAAATCTTCTTTCTTTAATTCTAGCCTTTTTACCAGTAAGTTCGCGTAGATAGAAAATTCTAGCTCTTCTAACACGACCTCTTTTGTTCACTTCGATTTTATCGATTAATGGAGAACTAAGTGGAATAATTCTTTCAACACCTATGTTACCAGACATTTTTCTGATTGTGAAAGTTTTAGTTGTGCCAGTACCTTTAATTTGGATTACAACACCTCTAAAAATCTGGATTCTTTCTTTGTTTCCCTCTTTAATTTTGTAAGAAACACTAATAGTATCTCCTGCTTTAAATTCAGGATTTTGAATACCTGTAGCGAAAGCCTCTTCTGCAATTTTAATTAAATCCATTGTTTTAATTTGTTAAAGTTCACGAACGCAATGTAAACATATTTACCTATTACCATGTCAGAGATTACGCACGAATTCGCGGCAAAATTAATAAAAAAAACTTAGATAAACATTCTAATTGAGTAAATTTTTAAAGTTGAATGTTATTTTTAAAATGAGCACATACAGTTTAAGCATGTTTTTGCCTAGTATATTTATTCAATTAGCTGTAAAAGAACAAAAGGAATCTTCGGATTCCTTTTGTTCGGTGTGTATCGTTCTGTTAGTGAGCTTCTCCAACAACTTTTAATTTGTCTCCAGTCGTTTTTACGATAGTTTTGTAGAATTCTTTGCTGTATCCTGGTTGTGTTATTTTAGGATTTTGTTTGTTTCCATCTTTTTCTTTAATGTTACCATCCATATATTTTGCGAAAAGGTATCCATAAAAGTCTCTCCATTCTTTCACAAGGTTATTTCCTTGATTGCATGAAAAATCAGTTAAAAACTCTATAGCTGCTAGTTTGTCCTTTTTGATCATTCCTTCTGCAGCGATATCAATAATATTTGTAAAAGATAGGTATTTCGACTCTAAAGTTTTTTGCTTAGCTGCGATTTCTGGATGAATGGCATTATAGCGAGTATAGGCAAAATTACTTACCTGATTAAACACCCAAAAAGCAGATTTATTGGTAAAATCCATCATTTTACCATTGCCAACAGCAAATGATTCTGGAACTCTTGTGGTTCCGCAATATACAGGGAAGTATACTGTTGATGCAGCATCATCAACACCAAACCAGTTTATTCCTCCTACAGAATTGGGTAGCCAATTTCTACTTTGAGCTACAAATGAAAAACCAGTTTGTTGTGTTGCTGTAGCGCGTTCATTGCAGTAACTGACCCCATCAACTTTCCAGGTAAGAGGTCGCCATCTGTATGGATTTCCATAAGGGCCAGCTCCAAAGTCTTCGGCCATATCTAATTCTGTTCCTTCCAAGTGATTCCTCATAAAATCCATCACTTCGGTTACTTTTATTTTTTGATCAGGCTTAACCCATAAAGGCATTCTATTGGTTGCGTAACCTTTATCGTCGTGTTCCACATTTCCTTTGCAGTAATCAAAATATTGATCCATGCCTTCTTTTACATCATTAAAGAAAGACCAAACTCTAATTTCACAAAATCTGGCAGCACCAAAGTCAACAGGAGCGTAGGTGTCTGAAAAACTGAAATCTTTATTTTTACCATCTTTAGGGTAGAATCCTTTTTCTTTTGCAAAAGAGATTACATCTTTAGCATAAACATTTGTGATTTCAGAATTAAAAATTTTGTCCATTTTATCTGAAGAAATAGAAGTTTTTCCTTCTAAGGGGAAAGTAGTGATTCTTGCCTGATTTGCATGGCCACTAACATATCCGTCGGGAATCATACGAGCAACCCAAACGGCACCTTTTTCGCCATTTCCTTTGCCAATCATTTCTAATATCCAAACTTCGTTGGCATCTGATATAGAAAAAGATTCTCCAGAGCTGTAGTATCCGAATGTCTCAACAAGATCGGTCATCACTTTAATTGCTTCACGAGCACTTTGAGCTCTTTGAAGGGTAAGATACATAAGGCTACCATAATCGATAATGGCACCATCTTGCGATCCTAATTCCGCACGTCCGCCATAAGTGGTTTCTCCAATGGCAACTTGAAATTCGTTCATATTCCCAACAACAGAATAAGTATGTGGAACCTGAGGAATTTCCCCTAGGTATTTTCCAGTATCCCATTCGTAAACATCGATCATTGTTCCTTCGGCCCAATCGGTAGCTGGACGGAAATAGAGTTCACCATATAATACATGGGAATCCGCAGCGTAGGTAATCATATTCGATCCATCAACCGAGGCTCCACGAGTTATTAAGTAATTTGTACATGCTCTGGCGTTTGGTGTCGAAAAAACTGACACTAATAAAAGGAGAGCAGTAGCTAAAAAAATCTTTTTCATGTTAACTATTTTAAATGTATTAATTCTGTCGTAAATCGTTTATAGTCGTACAAAAATAGGAAAAAATGGAATAAGTTTTGCAGTAATATTTAAATGTGCAGAACCTTTATTTATCTGTTTTGTAGGTGTTTTTGTTAATCTACCAAAAAAAATGAGTTGTAAATACTGTTTCGTTTTGAACCTTGTCACTTATCTTGATTAATAATTTGTGGTCTTTGTTGGGAACTAATCTTTTTCGATCAAAATTATAATACAAGAGATTGTTTTTGGCATCGTATTTAAACAAGACCCATTTATCATCGATAAAGCCTTCGTAAGAATTAATTCCTGTTAAATCATCGGTAATGGTAAATCGAATGGATTTTTGACCTGATAAGCTTTTTAGTTTAAAGTTAGTTCTAGCTTTAATAACTGGGGGAATAGTGTCGATATCTACGGCAAAATTTCCAAAATATCTGGTTTTAGTTTTTAGTGTAGAATCGAAATAAACTCCACCTTCGTATGTTATGTTTCCTGATTTATTTATCCGGGCGATAAAAAGTTGGTCTGATTTTCCTTTGGGAATAAACTTTGGCTTTATTGAAAGAGTGTAATATTCATTAACGGGTATATTTTCATTATGTATGTGGTGAACATCGGATAGAAAATTGGAGGATGGTTCCATTGAATAGGTAAATGGAATTACAGAATAGAAACTATTTATTGGAAATTTCACTTCCAAGTCATTTTTCTTGAAAATATTCTCCTTTTTATAATCCATTAGAACATCGAACTTAGCAGGAGGAAAGTGTTTTTCAACTTCGTTACCTTTTGCATAAAATCTTAGTTTACTGGTGTTTTTGTTGGCGTCGGAAACCAAAAAATCGATTTTGTAATTGCTGTTTTTCGAAAAGTAATAAATGCCATTATTTGCCATTTTCGAATAGATACTTAATTGGTTATTGGGTTCACGATAACTTTTATGAATTCGTTTTTTTTCTGTTTTACTCAGCTCATAATCAATGTGGCTATTGATGTAAATAGATTCATCAAAGGAAAACTCTTTAAAAGAAAAGTTTGAAATTAAAGTATCGTTTATTGTCATTTTCAGATCGAATATTCCACACTTTCCCCAAGTGTTATCCATATAATCGTTTGTTTGTAATGCGAACCCAATATTTCCGAGAAGTTTTATTTTTGGATCACCTTTTAAATGGTAAGCATTGTTATAGTAGGTAACCGGAAACTGCTGCCTGCTGTTAATGCCATTTACATTGCTTGCTGTATCGAGAGGGTAGATGTATAAATTTACAATTTTGGGAGCTTTTGTGTCCTTGATTTTGAAACCAAAAAGAAGTGGATTTAAAGGATGTTCGGATTTTGTGTTACGAATTTCGAAATGCAAATGAGGACCTGCTGAAGAACCCGTGTTTCCTGAAAAGGCGATAATAGATCCTTTCTTAATTGGAATTTGATTTTGCTCAAGTTGTAAATCAAATTCAAAAGAATTGTTTTTGTACTGATAGGATTGTACAAATTCTTCAATTTCATTATTGAAATGATCAAGATGCGCGTAAACTGAGGTGTAACCATTCGGATGATCGATGTATATAGCATTTCCGTAACCACCAGCCGATATTTTTATTCTACTTACAAAACCGTTAGCTATGGCATAAACCTTTTTGCCTGTTGTAAAAGTTCGGATATCAATTCCTGAATGAAAATGATTATTTCGTAATTCGGCAAAATTTCCTGATAAGGTCATTTGGAAATCTACAGGGGAGCGAAAATAGTTTTGTGGAAATTCCTGATTCTGTGAATGGACCTGTTTAGAAAATAAAAAAAATAGTAAAATAAGAGGAATATAGGTGGATGTTCTGGTTATCTTCATATTATAAATACTGGATTTGTGAATGGATTCTCAAAAGTACAAAAAAACCTATTTTTTCTAAAATGATTTACAAAATACAAACTAATATATTTGATAATCTTCTCAGCAATGTTAATTTTGTAAAAGAAAAATTTTAACGATGGATCGAGATACAAACGAAATAATAAATAGTTTGAAAGAGCAAATTTCAGAACTAATTTTGTTGTACCAAAAATCGAAGCAAGAAAAGGAATCTTTGTTACATGAAAAATTGGAACTCATGGAAAGGATTGAAATTTTGGTAAGAGAAAAGGACGAAATCGACCATCAATACAATACATTAAAGTTAGCAAAAACCTTAGCTGCTAATAGTAGCGATTCGAAAGATGCTAAGGTTAAGATTAACCGAATTGTGCGGGAGATTGATAAATGTATTGCTCTTTTAAACAGGTAGAAATTTGTTTATGGACGAAAAACTTTCAATAAGAATTAATGTGGCAGATCGGTTTTATCCTTTAAAGATAGATCGAACTCAGGAAGAAGTGATCCGAAAAGCTGCAAAAATGATTAATGAAAAGGTGTTGCAATACAAACAAAGATATAAAGATAAAGATACTCAGGATTTTCTGGCTATGGCCTCGTTGCAATATGTGATAAAGGTTATTGAGGCGGAAAATAAAACGGATGTTTCACCAGTTTTAGAAGAGGTGAAGGCCATGGAGCAGTCGTTGAGGGAATTTTTAGATAAAGAATAATTTACATTCTAATAAAGAAAGTAGTAGCCCGCATTATTTCTTGAGCTAGTAACAGTAACGGTTTTATGTTTGTTTTTCTTTTATCCTAGGATAAAGTTAATAGCTGAAAATCGAAATTGTTGTAGGCCTGAGTGATGGTGCGGGTTACGTTATATATATACTAATATTGACTTAATATTCTATGATATGATTGAAATAATAATAGTAGGGTCCATTGCATTTGTTGGTGGTGGCGTTGTTTCTTACTTTGTTTTGCAAAAAGCTCTTAAAACCAAGAGTAGCTCAATAATTAGGGATGCGCAATCGGAGGCAGAGGTAATTAAAAAAGATAAGATCCTGCAAGCAAAAGAGAAATTTTTTCAGTTGAAAACCGAACATGAAAAACAAATTAATTCAAGAAATAATAAATTGCTTTCGGCTGAAACAAAATTTAAGCAAAGAGAAAATGCTTTAACTCAACGAATCGACGAATTTCAAAGAAAAAAGAAAGAAGTTGATGTTGTTCGCGAAAATTTATCGGTACAGATCGATTTAGTAGAAAGAAAATCGGATGAATTAGAGAAGGCAAAAAGACAGCAAATTGAACAGTTGGAAAAAATTTCCGGATTATCAGGAGATGAGGCCAAAACTCAATTGATCGATTCAATGCGAGATGTTGCTAAAACCGAAGCCATGTCGTATGTGAATGAGATTATGGAAGAGGCGAAAATGACTGCTAATATGGAAGCTAAAAAAGTGGTTGTAAAAACCATTCAGCGAGTAGCTACAGAAACAGCAATCGAAAACTCAGTAACCATTTTCCATATTGAATCGGATGAGATAAAAGGTAGAATTATTGGACGAGAAGGTCGAAATATTCGTGCTTTAGAGGCTGCAACGGGAATTGAAATTATTGTAGATGATACACCTGAGGCAATTGTTCTTTCGGGTTTTGATCCGGTAAGACGTGAAATTGCTCGATTAGCTTTGCATCAGTTAGTAACTGATGGTCGTATTCACCCTGCTCGAATTGAGGAAGTGGTAATTAAAGTTCGCAAGCAAATTGAAGAGGAAATTATTGAAACAGGAAAACGTACTGCTATCGATTTGGGTGTTCATGGTTTGCATCCTGAGTTGATTCGTTTGGTAGGTAAAATGAAGTATCGTTCTTCTTATGGGCAAAACCTATTGCAGCACTCGCGTGAAACTGCTAATCTTTGTGCGATAATGGCTACTGAACTTGGTTTGAATGCCAAAAGAGCGAAGCGTGCTGGTCTGTTGCACGATATAGGTAAAGTGCCTGATGAAGAGCCAGAATTGCCACACGCAATTTTAGGAATGAAATTAGCTGAGAAGTTCAAGGAAAAACCTGATATCTGTAATGCAATTGGAGCGCATCATGATGAGATAGAGATGACATCGATGATTTCTCCTATTATTCAGGCTTGTGATGCGATTTCTGGAGCTCGTCCTGGAGCTCGACGTGAAATTGTAGAATCTTATATTAAGAGATTGAAAGATCTTGAAAACTTAGCTCTATCGCATCCAGGTGTACTTAAAACTTATGCAATACAGGCGGGTAGAGAATTACGTGTAATTGTTGGTAGCGATAAGGTTACTGATAAAGAAGCTGAAACATTATCTTTGGATATTGCTCAGAAAATTCAGGATGAGATGACTTATCCAGGACAGGTGAAGATTACTGTAATCAGAGAAACAAGAGCTATTAATTACGCCAAGTAATTTAATAGTTTTGATAGTAAAAAGCCCGTTTCGCAAGAAACGGGCTTTTTAATTATAAAGATTTAAATAAATCTTTAAAGTTTGGAATAAAACTATCTAAATTCAGTTTTTTATACACGCTAATATCATGTTTAACCAATCTTTTAATCATGCTTGTGTTTGAGGTTGATTTGTAATATTTACTTTTAGCCTCGATGTTTTTAACCTCCATAATGTGTTGTAAATCGTCTCTACTAAAAACTGATCCCTTATCTACAGGGTTAATATAAAATACAATGGAGTCGGTGTTTTTTTGATTCATCTGCTTGTTCGAATCATCTTTGTAGCATAGAAGTATGCTTCCTGGGAGGTTGATTCCGTAAATCGGAATATTTAGTTCTTGTGCAATGCCAGCGTAAATAATTGATATGATTATATAATTACCATGTTTTTGCGATAGCACTGTGCCTATATCGCCGTCCCAATTACTTAATTGATTGGGTGAAATGGCTTGATAGTTGTAAATGTTGAAGAAAAAATTATTTAGGATTTTAATTTTTTCGAGAGGTGTGAGTTGATCGTTTAATTCTAGTTGTACATCCTGTTTTATTTTGTCGATACTTTTTCGAATCGAATCAATTAAAATATTCGGATTATAGCTTTTGTTTACTAGTATTGCACCGTCTATCAGCTTTGGGTTTTCTGATTTGCTCCAGTTGATAAGTTCTCTTTTTACATTATTAAACCGGATCTTATTAATGATTATCTCCAGGCGTTCCTGGAAAAGAGGGCTTTTAGATTCTAGCCAGTAATCCTCTAGTTGTGGGATGATGTTTACAGGTAACTCTATTAATTCTTGTTCAATATGTTTTTGAATTTCTTTATCAGGATCAGCCAATAAGGATAATAGAGCTGCTAATTTATTCTCATTCATATCAATGTTTTTGTTATCATTAAATATAGTAAAACCCACAAGAAAAACCAATCTTGTGGGTTGTGTGACTCATAATGAAGATTATTTAGATTTGCTTAGTCGATCTAAAACAGTCTTGATTAACTTTTTAATCGTTGGGTGATAATCTTTACTTGCGTCTTTGTTGATTCTATTTGCTATAATTGCGCAAACTGCTGCCGATTCATGTCCTAGCATGGCTGACAGTCCGAATATTGCAGAGCTCTCCATTTCGTAATTGGTGATTTTTTCTCCTTTGTGTTCGAACTTTTCAATTTTGTCGTTTAGGCTAGGGTCAAGAGTTTGTAGGCGAAGAACCCTTCCTTGCGGACCGTAAAATCCATTGGCCGAAATGGTAACTCCTTTGGTCATATCTTCTCCATCTAGAATGTTTACTAGCTTTTCTGAGGCTGGCACAACATAAGGCGATGCTAGCTTTTGATCCCAATCAACAAAGCGTTTAAAAGCTTCTTCAAATTCTAGGTCGGACACAGAATCTCTATCAGCATAAAAGTTTAACATTCCGTCGAAGCCGATCGATTTGTTTGATAGAAGAAATGAGTCGACAAGAATATTGCCTTGTAATGCTCCTGAGGTTCCTATTCGAACCAGGTTTAAGCTTTTGTGTTCCTTATTAGGAGTCCGTTTCTCCAAATCAATATTTACTAAAGCATCAAGTTCATTAACAACAATATCTATATTATCGGTTCCAATTCCAGTGGAAAGTACCGAAAATCGTTTTCCTTGGTAAGTTCCAGTTTTAGTAACAAACTCTCTATTTGAAATAGTGAATTCTACATGGTCAAAAAAACTAGCTACAAGTTCAACGCGTCCAGGGTCACCTACCAATATAACAGTATCGGCAAGATGTTCTGGTTTAAGGTGTAAGTGAAAAACACTTCCATCAGGATTAATGATTAATTCTGAAGATTTAATTTTTTCCATAATTTTTTAAAATTTACAAGAGCAAGAAGCCTAAAGTATATAAAAATAAATAATTCGCAAACGAAGTAATTGCTTTATTTTTATACTTAGATTAAATTTTAAATTTCGCGAAGAGAGAAGCTCGTCGATTTAATAATATTATATTATCTTTAAATGAAATTTAATTTATATAAATGCAAAATCATGAAGAAACAACCCTATTTTATAGTTATTCTAGGAATTATAGCCGTTATTTTGGTCTTGTCAGGTTCGAGTATGTTTGTTACTCTTGAACCTGGAGAGCGAGGAGTAATATTCCGTAAATTTTCTGGAGGATTAGATAAAGAAAATGTAGATCAGCCCGGTTTTCATATCATTGCCCCTTGGAATAAAATGTTTATTTATGTAGTACGTGAACAGAAAAGTGAAGAAACCATGGATGTATTAGATAAGAGTGGTTTATCTGTAAATATTGATGTTTCTGTTCGATTTAATCCAGTTTACAATAAAATTGGATATTTGCACGAGATTTTTGGTAAAGACTACATCAACCAATTGGTAATCCCTGAGGTTCGATCATCGGTTAGACAGGTTGCAGGTAGATACAATGCTGAAGAAATTTATTCAACTCGAAGAAAAGAAGTAGAAGATGCGATCATCCAAGAAACTTCTACTATTCTCAAGAAGAATAATATTCAAATGAAAGCATTATTGATTCGTTCTATCAATCTTCCTGATAAAATTAAGACTGCTATTGAAAGTAAATTACAGCAAGAACAAGAGGCTCTCGCCTATCAGTTTCGATTAGATAAAGAGAAAAGTGAAGCGGAAAGAAAAAGAATTGCTGCCGAAGGAGAGGCAAAAGCTAATAAGATTATTAATAGTAGTTTAACTACTGCTTTGTTAAAAATGAGAGGAATTGAGGCTACTATAAAACTTTCTGAATCGCCAAACTCAAAAGTGGTTATAATTGGCAGTGGTGATGATGGAATGCCATTGATTTTAGGGAATAATTAAAATATTTATAGAATATAAAAACCGCTTGAGAGATCAAGCGGTTTTTTTTTATGTCCGTATTTGAACAAGTCTGTTCCATCAGGGTTCAGTATTACTTTTAATTTAAATTGGCAAGTGTTTGTGAATTAAACGATATTTGTAAGTGGCATGAATTGTGTTAGCACGATTGATGTAAACTATATTTTTTGCTCAACTACCTAAAAGCTGATTATCAACATGAGTAGATTGATATTTCTTATTTGTTTCGTTTTATTTTCCAATTTTTATTCTGCTTATGGCATGGTTTCTAAAAAAGAGATTGTTGCCCGCAGGGTTCATAATAAACCTGTGATTGATGGAAACCTTACAGATACAGTGTGGCACGGGATTCCTGTTGCAGGCAATTTTATTCAATTTGAACCTGCTAATGGCGAACCATCTCATTATAAAACGGAAGCTAAATTTATCTATACAGATCATGCAATAATTGTAGGGGTGATGATGTATGATGATAATCCCAACAAAATTTTTAAAACAATGAGCAAAAGAGATGATCTGAATAATACAGATTATTTATCCTTACTGATTGATCCCTTTAATAATGGTTTGGATGCATTTGAATTTATAGTGACTCCAGTAGGTGTTCAGTGGGATGCAAAGGTGGTGAAGGGAGATGAAGACTCAAGCTGGGATGCTGTTTGGAATAGTGCTGCAAGGATAAACAAATTTGGATGGAGTGTAGAAATAGAAATTCCCTATTCTGCTCTTCGTTTTCCTGCTAAAGATATACAGTTATGGGGAATTAATATCATTCGAAATATTCAGTCGGTTAGGGAAAAAAGCACTTGGAATTTTATTGATAAGGAAGAAGCTGGTTGGGTGAATCAAAGTGGGGTTTTATTAGGAATTGAAAATGTGAATCCGCCGGTTCGCTTATCTTTTACTCCCTATTTTTCGGCTTATTTCAATAAATCTACAGATGAGTCCTCGGTTGATGTGAGCTATCGGGGAGGAATGGATGTTAAATATGGGATCAATGAGAGTTATACTTTAGATATGATGTTGGTTCCTGATTTTGGTCAGGTACAGTCTGATGATGAAGTTTTGAATTTATCACCTTACGAAGTAAAATTTGATGAGAATAGACAGTTTTTTACGGAGGCAACGGAATTATTTGATAGGGGAGAGATATTTTATTCGAGAAGAATTGGTGGTGAGCCTATGCTTTTAGGTGATGTTGAAGATCAATTGGAAGAGAATGAGAAGATTACCGAAAATCCATTAGAGACACAAATCATTAATGCAACTAAGGTTTCGGGAAGGGATGCAAATGGTTTGGGAATAGGTGTGTTTAATGCTATGACCAAAAATACTTATGCTCATATTCAGGATACTGTTTTGAATGAAAACAGGAAAGTGAAAACCCAGGCTTTTTCCAATTATAATATGTTGGTTTTCGATCAGAGTTTAAAAAATGAATCGTATGTTAGTCTTTTTAATACAAATATGTATGTGCCAAATTGGGATTATGTGGCCAATGTAAGTGGAGCTGAATTTGAAGTTCGTAATGGCGATCGGTCCTACAGTTTGAAGGGAAAAGGAATGCTTTCGCAACGATACGAGAGGAATGAATCGGATGAAATTGGTCATTACCATGAATTGGAGTTTGGGCGTATCAAAGGTAAGTTAAATTGGAATTTTTATCACCGAATGATCTCCGATCAATACAATCCTAACGACATGGGGTATTTAAGTCGCAACAATGTAATTAATAATGATCTTAACTTTTACTACAATAATTCTGATCCTAAGGGGAATATTTTGGAGCGTAATGGTAATGTCCAATTGAATCATGAGGCACGATATTTACCAAAGAGATTTTCCAATTTTACGATTTATTACAATGCCTGGTTAAAATTTAAGAGTTATTTTGCTATTGGTATTTATGGCAATTTTGTACCCTTGCATCAATACGATTGGGATGAGCCTAGGGTGGATGGAATGAAGTTGAGAAAAGGTTCGTCGGCTTTCTCGGGTGTTTGGCTGTCATCTGATTACAGAAAGGATTTTGCTATTGATATTAGTGGTGAGTATGGAAAAAGATTATCCAACGATCATTTAAAAGAGTTTGAAATTGAAATAGAGCCTCGTTATCGTTTTAACGATCGATTTGTAATGGATTTTGAATTGGATTGGGGCAGACAGTTAAATGATTTGGGTTATGTTGATGATGAAGAAATTGACGAGGAATCGGTTGTATACATAGGAGACAGGAACAGGACCTATTTGGAAAATAAATTATCGGGAAGTTATATTTTTAACAACAAAAGTTCGTTAAGTTTAAAAATTAGGCATTATTGGGCAAAAGCTGAATATAATAGTTTTTATCGTTTGCAAGCAGATGGTCGATTATCAGATACGGATTATAGCGAAAATAACGATGTTAATTTTAATCGTTTTAGTGTTGATATGCTTTACAGCTGGAGATTTGCTCCTGGAAGTGAATTGGCGGTGGTATGGAAAAATACGATCTATCATGAGGAGGATGAAATTGCACATCGCTTCATGAGAAATTTGAAAGATATGTTTGATGAAGTGCAGTTTAACAGTTTATCTGTTAAAGTGATTTATTATATCGATTATATGTCCTTGAAAGGAAAAATCTAATTCAAATGGTTGACTTATCCATTAGTTTGCAGAAAAAAATGATTTTTGATATTGGAATTCAGTAATGAAAATGAGTTTTCGGCAAGTGAGTGTAGTTGTAAGAATGTAAAAGTGGTAAAAAGCAGCAGATGAAAATTTGCTGATTTTGTATTTAAGATTAAATTTGCAACAAAAAACTAAATATACGATGATACAAAGAATTCAGTCTTTATACCTGTTTGGGAGTTTTGTTTTGATAGCAATTATGTTCTTTTTTCCTTTGGCCGAGTTGGTGGATGCGTCAGGCACAGTTTACCAATTCTTATACCGTGGAATACCAGCACTGCAAGAGGGTGAGCAGGCTGTTTTTAATGCCATGCCAGTGGCAATTTTGTTGAGTATTATTGCATTAATCAGTCTTGTGAGTATTTTCTTATTTAAGAAAAGAATGCTGCAGGTACGATTAACAGTATTTAATATGATTTGCATGATTGGTGCAATGGGTTTAATTTACTATAGTATCAGTTCTCAGACAAAAGAATTAGCTGCAATCACTGATTATAGTATTATCAATGCATTCCCATTGGTAGCATTGGTTTTGTGTTATTTGGCAATTCGTGAAATTGGAAAAGATGAAGCATTAATTCGTTCGATGGATAGAATTCGATAAGGAATTAAAAAATAAAATAAAAACCGGCTTTTTAAGCCGGTTTTTTTGTGTTTAATTAGATTTCAATATAGCCATTAGTCTTATAACTCTATTTGTATTTTAACCTTTATTTTTCTTATTAATTTTTTCCTTGGTTTTCTTTTTCATTACTGAGTAGCCGAATCGCCCTACCAATTTGCCCAATTCGAAGTAATGACCATGAGAATAGGCAATGGAACCCGATTTAGCTAATGAAAATTCTCCTTTTTCATTAATAAATCGCTCATCAGCTTGCACATTTACTACTTCAGCCATAAACATATCGTGTGAGCCTAGTTCTACGATTTGTGTGAGTTTGCATTCGATACTCAATGGCGATTCTTCGATAATAGGTGCAGATATTTCTTTTGATTTTCCAGGAGTTAAATTCATCTCTTTAAACTTGTCGAAATCTTTACCCGATTTTACGCCGCACCAATCGGTGGCATAGGCCAAATCTTTAGTCGTTAGGTTGATGACAAATTCTCCACTTTCTTTTATGATATTGTAGGAGTGTCGGTTTTTGCGGATAGAAATATAGCACATGGCTGGATCGGAACAGATCGTCCCTGTCCAGGCAATTGTAATAATGTTGTAATTTTCAGGAGTGCTTCCGCAGCTTACCATTACAGCAGGCAAGGGATAAAGCATAGTTCCTGGTCTCCAGTTTTGTTTTGTCATAGGTGTAAGTTTAGGCCTTAAAAATACAAATATCTCATTCTTTTTGCATCCAAACTACGTTATTTATTCTATTGGATCCGAAAATTACCTACATTTGTTTTTCACAACAATCGATAAATATTATACGATAATGACTATAGATGTAGAGAAAACAAAAGCTGAAGCATTTCGGTTGGAAGGATTAGGAGAGTTTCGTGCTGCATTGGCTAAATATCAACAAATTGTGGACGCTGATAAGGAAAATGTAGAAGCATTATTCAGACAAGGAGAAATGCATCATCAATTAGGTGAATTGCCTGAAGCATTAAGTGCTTATATTCGAGTTACTGATTTGGATGAAGAGCATAAAAAAGCCAATGTAAAAGTTCAAATGATTCTCTCGATTTTAAATTACTACAATAAAGATATGATTAATCCTTGAGCGTAAGGAATTAATATGTTAAGTTATTTATTGAAGTCGGTTGCTTGATTCTCTTTCAATTAATTTAATGGGAAGAACTATGGTTTCCTGATGATTTCCAGTTCTTTTAGTAATAATATCAATGAGAAGTTCGGTTGCTTTTGTGCCTACATCAAAACCCGATTGCTCAATTGTAGTGATGGATGGACTTACAAATTCGGAGAATGGTTCGTTGCTAAACCCAACTACAGCTAAATCTTCAGGAATGCGAAGGCCAATTTCTTTGGCATAAAGAATGATACTCAGAGCAGTGGTATCGTTGGCAGCAAAAATGGCATCAGGTCGGTGAGGAGAATCTAGTAGTTTTTTTGCACAAGCTTTACCCTCTTCACGTGTTAAAAGGCTTTCTGTAATAAGATTCTCATCAATCTCAATGCTGTGTTTTCTTAGTGCTTTTAAATATCCTTGTAGACGATTTATGTAAATATTAAGATGCTGAGGGCCACTAATGTGTGCGATTCTCTTGCAGCCTTTAGAAATTAAATGTTCGGCAGCTAAAAAGCCTCCTTTAAAGTCATCTACTACAACCTGGCTAGTTTCTAATTCGTCACATACGCGATCGAAAAATACCAAAGGAATGTTCCGATCGGTAAATGTTTTGTAGTGCTCAAAATTTTCTGTATTAATAGCTATTGATGAAATAACTCCATCTACACGACTGGCAAAAAGCGCCTGCACGCAATCCGATTCCCTTGCTTCTTGGTCGTTCGATTGACAAATAATAACGTTGTAACCCTTTGATCGGGCAAGTTCTTCAATTCCAGAAATGGCCGAAGAAAAGAAGTAACGGCTAATTCGGGGAATAATTACTCCTATTGTATTTGTGCAACTGGTGCGCAAATTAGATGCTAAGGCATTGGGTCGATAACCCAGTTTCTTAGCCATTTCATGAACTGCTTTTTTGGTTTTATCGCTAATTCTGGAATTATCGTTGAGAGCTCTAGAAACTGTTGAACCCGATATTTTTAAGGCTTTTGCGATATCATGAATGGTTATATTACTCTCTTTTTTCATATTTTGTTATCAACGAATTAATTCCATGCAAAGATGCATATTTTTTTTAGAATAGGAGGGGTAAATTGAAATAAAAAGCAATCGATTGCTCAATTGCGTGGGGTTTATTCTTTGTAAATTTAATTGAAATACAGCGTTGTGACTGTGGTTGGTGGAAGAGTATCATCTAGTATTCTTCTTAATTTATTAATTTCGTGATAAAAAAACAGACAATCGATTGCACAAATCAATTACATTTTATTACTTTGCAGTAGTTAAATTGAAATTTTGTAAGGATCAAATATTCAATTAAAAGGTAATATATTATTAAAAAAAAATAAAGCCATGATTAAATACGAAGAAAGATATGCTACGCATCCAGCAGATGCAAAAAATTATGACACTACAAGATTAAGAGACGAATTTCTCATTCAGAACTTAATGGAAGAAGGACAGATTAAACTTACTTATTCGCAATACGATCGATTAATTGTAGGCGGTGTGGTTCCTACCAAACAATCATTACATTTAGAATCAATTGATCCTTTGAAAGCCGATTATTTTCTAGAACGAAGAGAACTTGGAATTGTTAATGTAGGTGGAAAAGGAAGTGTTAGCGTTGATGGCGTAATTTATGAATTGGAGTACAGAGAAGCTTTATACGTTGGAAAAGGGAGCAAGGAGATTGTTTTTGCGAGTGCTGATGCTGTTCAACCTGCTCACTACTACTTGAATTCGGCTCCAGCTCATGAGGTATTCCCAATTGTAAAAGTAGGAAGGGAAGAAGCTATTGTAATTGAGTTAGGTGAGGCTGAAAATTCCAATCGAAGAACTTTACGCAAATTAATAGTTTCAGACACAATCAAAACCAATCAATTGCAAATGGGAATGACCGAATTGCATCCGGGAAGTGTATGGAATACTATGCCAGTGCACACCCATAGTCGACGTATGGAAGCTTATTTTTATTTTGAAGTGCCCAAAGGACAGGCTGTTTGTCATTTCATGGGCGATCCGAAAGAAACAAGACACATTTGGATGGGAAATGAGGAAGCAGTACTATCTCCTACATGGTCGATTCATTCTGCTGCAGGAACTAGTAACTATACATTTATTTGGGGTATGGCTGGTGAGAACCTAAACTATGGCGATATGGATGTTTGCCAGCCAGATGAGATGCGTTAAGAAAATAGAATTGTTGTATTTGAACATAATATATTTAAAACCATGATATTAGATCTGTTTAAATTAGAGGGTAAGGTTGCGCTAGTAACTGGTGCTACTCACGGATTAGGAATGGCTATGGCTACAGCTTTGGCCGAAGCAGGAGCTCAGTTGGTCGTGAACGGAAGTTCCAAGAAAAATATGGATCGAGCAATTGCCGATTATGCGAGTAAAGGTATCGATGCTAAAGGTTATGTTTTTGATGTAACCAATGAGGATCAGGTAATTGCTAATGTAGCCAAAATAGAAGAAGAAGTGGGAGCCATTAATATTTTGGTGAATAATGCCGGAATTATTAAGCGTGTTGCTATGGAAGATATGGAAGTTAGTGATTATCGTCAAGTGATAGACGTTGATTTGGTTGGACCTTTCATTATGGCCAAATATGTTGGCCGTAGAATGATTGAACGTCGAGAAGGTAAAATCATTAATATTTGCTCTATGATGAGTGAATTGGGCCGTAATAGTGTGAGTGCTTATGCAGCAGCTAAAGGTGGTTTGAAAATGTTGACAAAAAATATGGCTACAGAGTGGGGTAAATACAATATTCAAACCAATGGCATTGGTCCTGGGTATTTTGCTACATCACAAACAGAACCTATTCGTGTTGATGGTCACCCATTTAATGAATTTATTATCAACCTTACGCCAGCTGCTCGTTGGGGTGATCCTGAAGATTTAGGTGGTACAGCTGTATTTCTTGCTTCAAAAGCATCCGATTTTGTAAATGGACATGTGGTTTATGTAGATGGTGGTATTTTAGCTACTATCGGAAAACCATCCAATGAAAAATAAGTTTAGTTAGATTAGTAAATAGTGATAGGAAGGAATATAGGAAGAGTAGCCCAATTGGAATAGTGCTTGTGCGTTATTTAATCTCTTCCTATTTTTTTATTCTGTTAGTTCATTTGTACGATTTAAAATTAAGTATATGAAAAGATATTGTTTTATACTTGCTGTATTCACTTTTTTTTTAGGTGCTTGTAGCTCGTCTCCAATGCTTGTGGTTAAGAATGATATGGATCGGGCTCGAAAAGATGCTCCTATTCTACTGCAAAGAGCAGATGTTGAAAAATTGGTAGGTGAAGTTCCACTTGAGAAAGTACCTCTTGTTACCGATGAAAAAGGAAGTTTGATTGCTTCTCAGGCAGATGATTTAGATAAGGATGGTATTTGGGATGAATTAGTGTTCGTTTGTGATTTTGCAGCTAAGGAAGTGAAAAAATTAAACGTTCATTTTGTAGGTTCTAATGAGAAGCCAAAATTTGAAATACGCACAAATGTTCATTTGGGACTTGGAAATATGGAAACAGGTTTTAAAGCAACAGATCATGCATTTTCACCAGAAGGTTTTGTTGGAATTCCTATGGCCTATCAATCGGAAAGTGTAGCTTGGGAAAATGATGTGATGGGTTTTCGTGACTATTTTGATTGTCGAAATGCAAAAGATTTATTCGGAAAATTAATTCCTGATATGCTTATGGATAAAATAGGAACTATTGAAAGTGGAAGTTACCATGAGTTAAGTTCGTGGGGAATGGATGTTTTACATGTTGGTCCTTCTCTAGGATCTGGTGGTTTGGCTCTATTTCAGAACGATTCCTTGTATCGATTAGGTTCTACAAAGGAGTTCGAATACCAGTTGGTTGCTAAAGGTCCGGTTCGTTCTGTTTTTGATCTTAACTATCGTGGTTGGAAGGTTGAGGATAAAGAGCTATCTGCACAGGAAAGAATTTCCATTTGGCCAGGAAAATATTGGTTTCAAAGTGATGTTACTATCATGGGATTAGATCAGGATTCGCAATTGGCTATTGGAATTGTAACAAGTTATTTGAAAGATAAAAAAGCTTTCTCATTTTCGGCGAATAAGGATTTCGAGGCCGTTGCTACTCACGATGTACAATCTTTAAACGACGATTATTTAGGCATGGGAATTTTATTGCCTGCCAATTCTAAACTTGGAACTGGTGATGCTCCAGTCTTAAGTGAAGAGATTATATCGGGTAGCCGTTACAATCAACCCGTTGGACAAACTCATTTTGTGAGTCAGAAAATCAGTGATAATTCAAGTGTTCGACATTACTTTTTTGCCGCATGGGAACTTGAAAATGAAAAGTGGGCCGATCAGAAAAATTTCGAAGATTTAATAAAGAATCAGGCCGACGAATTAAGTTCGCCGATTCAGATTGAAATTAAATAATATTTTTACAGAAAATAGAAGGCAAGTCTCTGTTAAAGAACGTGCTTTCTATGTATTTTGCACTGTAAAGCAAAAGGATTATATAATTTTAGCACGAACATCTAGCTTTGGATTCCAAGTTGCGCGAGTACTTGTTTGTTATACATTGATTTGGTTAGTCAAAGTTTATCCCAGAAAAAAAAGATTAGAATTTTGATGGAAGACTAGCTAGTTGTTCTGTTTTATCATTTACTGTATGCTTCTTTTTATTATCTTATTTTAGGGTGAGATGATTAAGATTTTTAATATCTTCTATTCTTGTACAAT
>NZ_JBFHJW010000014.1:0-72471 GCF_041595635.1 Labilibaculum sp. | reverse complement strand
TTCGCGACCTTCCAGAAAGTCGAGCTCCACCAAAAAGTTTACAAAAACATTTTTCAAGTCGAAACGGTTCAGCAAATCAATGGTTGCTTTGGCTGTTCCTCCTGTGGCTAACAAATCGTCGTGCAGTAGCACAACATCATCCGAGTTTAGCGCATCCTTATGAATGTGAATTTCATCTTCGCCATACTCTAACGAATATTTTTCGGAGTAGGTGGGAGCTGGTAATTTTCCAGGCTTGCGAACAGGAACAAATCCAGCGCCTAATTTATAGGCAAGCACAGTTCCTAAAATAAACCCGCGACTTTCCAGTCCAACTACTTTGGTAATTCCTTTGTCTTTATATTGATCGTAAAGAGCGTCAACCAATGTTGCCAAATGAGTAGCATCTTTTAGCATGGTTGTGATGTCTTTAAAAAGAATTCCTTCTTTCGGGAAATCGATTACATCTCTTATCGAATCTTTTGCTTCTTGAAGTTTTACTTCCATTTTATCTCGTTTTTCCAAACCAGGAGTACGAAAATATCCTATTTCATTCTGATTTTCATGCGAAAAGACATGCACAATCAGAAGAAGTGAAATATTCACCCCCTCCTCACTTAATTATTCTACAATTACTAACTTGATATTCTGTGGGATAATTCCGGGTAAAAATAGAAAAGTCTGAGCGAATATTCATTATATATTTGAAAAAACTATTGGCTTCTGTATAAATGAAAAATTATTTGTCAGATCCTTTTATTTTCATTGTTGAACTTAAGTTTAGTTTTTACCTTTGATAAAATTCAATTCAGAAGAAGTATGACTATAAATAATCAAAATCGGGCCGCAGCAATAAAGCTTTTTTACTATCTGCTTATTTTCTTGTACCTCGCACTCACCATTCTTTTTATTTACTTACAAGTAAAACCTCTTTTGACTATTTTGCTGTCAATTACAGCTTTAGTGCTTGTTTCTATCATTTTCTCCCTGCAACTTAAACTCAACTACATTATTTATCAGGAATCCGAAGAAAAAATAATTTTGAGGTATTATCCTTTGCATCCTTTTCATCAGCAATTTAAATCCATCGAGATGAATAAAGTATCTCTTTCTCATTTCGATTTGGAAACGAAATTGTTCGGATTACGTCCGGAAGTAACATTGTATCAACAAACCGATAGAGGTTTGGCCAAGTATCCGTCGGTGAGTATTGTTTCTCTTTCGAAAACGAACCGGCAGAAAATGATTGCTTCCCTACAGAAAGCAATGGCCAAGAAACAGTAAGATATCTTCTTTTGATGGCGTACTAAAAATGGCTACTTCCCGTTATTTATACCTTAATAATATTTCAAGAAATAATAGAATGACTAGAAAAATTAGAATTCAGTTCGCACTTGTATTGGTAGTGCTTTTATTGCCAATTAGCCTGTTGGCTCAGGAGAATGACATGAGATTGTCCATTGGAATTCCCTTGGGGAAATATGGAAAATTCGATCATAATTTTGGAAGTGCTGATGAAAGTAATTCTCCCTCCTTTATTGTGCAGTTGGAGAAAAATTGGAAACCGGATTTTAGTATGGGGGCTTATATTGGCTATTCTGGGCAAAAACAAGAATTTAGTTCCAGTGAGATTAAATACAAATACTATCGTTTTGGTGCGGTTTTAACCTATGAATTAAATAATTGGCTTTCCGATAGGAATATTGCTCCTGCAAATGGTATTGAAATGTATGCCAGCCTTAAAACGGGTTTATCTCTTGAAAATAAAAAGTCGGTAAGTTCGAATTTAGATAGTTCAAATGTTCAGATCTTTTCTTCGAATAAAGACAATGACCTGTTGATTGATTTAGGCGTTTTACTTGGATCCAGATATCATTTTACCGATCAGTTTGGCATTTTTGGTGAATTAGGATGGGGGAATGCTGGATTTTTTACAATTGGTACAACCTTTACTTTATAAATGTTTTGTAAATTATACTCCGTTTGTGAAATTCAATTAACTCATGGAAGAAATTTATAAAATAGCCGTCAGTTTTTTAAATGGAATTGGTCCGGTAAACACGAAGAAAATCATTTCATATACAGGAAGTCTAGAAGGACTTTTTAAGGAGAAAAAGCAAACCCTGCTGAAGATTCCTGGATTAGGACCCGGATTTCTCGATAAATTGGATCGGGAAGCAGCCATTCAGGCAGCAGAAGAAGAACAGAAGTTTATTACTGACAAGAAGATAAAAATTTCTTTTTATCTGGATAAAGAGTATCCGCAAAGACTCTTGAATTGCCCCGATTCGCCTTGCACGCTTTACTATAAAGGAGAAACTAATTTTAATGCTTCCCGAATAATTAGCATTGTAGGTACTCGAAATGCGAGTGAGTATGGTCGTGAACTTTGCAATAAGTTGATAAAAGATCTATCTGAAAAGGAGACAAAAGCCGTTATTATGAGTGGATTGGCTTATGGGATTGATATTTGTGCTCATAAGGCAGCTTTAAGAACCAATTTGCAGACCATTGCTGCAGTGGGGCATGGATTACACATAACTTACCCTTCGCAGCACAGAAGCTATGCCGAGGAGATCATCAACCAGGGAGCTTTGATTAGTGAGTTTACCTCTAAAAGTAAATTTGATCCTAAAAATTTTGTTAGAAGGAATAGAATTATTGCAGGAATGGCAGATGCCACCATTGTTGTAGAATCAGCAGCTAAAGGTGGTTCCTTAGTAACTGCAGATATAGCCAATTCATACAACAGAGATGTTTTTGCTTTTCCGGGAAGAACATACGATAAGAGTTCAATTGGTTGCAATAAATTGATAAAAACCAATCAGGCGCATTTAATCGAAGGGGTTGCTGATTTAGAGTACATATTAGGGTGGGAAAAACAGGCTAAAAAACCTGCCGAGTTTCAGGCAAAATTATTTTTGGATTTATCTTCCGAGGAAGAACTTTTAATTCAATTACTCAAAAAAGAAGGAAATATGCCAATTGATAGCATTTGTTTTCGGACTTTATTGCCCATGAGTAAGGTGTCAAGTTTGCTCCTAAAATTAGAATTCGATGGGCTGATTAAGACGCTTCCTGGAAAAATTTACAGTTTCAATACATGAATTTTATCATTTTTTTATGAATAATGTTGTAGAGCAGGAGGTGTGTATTTCTAAAGGCTAATGAATTAGGGTGTTGTGGCTCACGAAAACGTTGTAAAAAAAACGCCTATTTAATTTGCGATTATGAAAAAATATATACTTTTGAAAGTAAGAATTAGTAATAAAAACATCACATCTAAATTAATTTCATAACATAGTTTGGCATGGAAGCAAAGATTAATGAATTCATGGAAGGCCTAAAGGCCAAAACACCTGGAGAAGCAGAATTCCATCAGGCAGTTCAAGAAGTAGTAGAAACAGTTTGGGATACTTACGATGCAAACCCGAAGTACAAGGCTGCGAAAATTCTTGATAAGATGTGCGAACCAGAACGTACAATTATGTTTAGAGTACCATGGATCAACGATAATGGTGAAGTGGAAATCAATCGCGGTTACCGTGTTGAGTTCAATAGTGCTATCGGACCCTATAAAGGTGGATTGCGTTTTCACCCCTCAGTAACATTAAGTGCATTGAAATTTTTAGGTTTTGAACAAACTTTTAAAAACTCATTAACCACATTGCCTATGGGTGGTGGTAAAGGAGGTTCTGATTTTAATGCAAAAGGAAGATCAGATAATGAAATTATGCGTTTTTGTCAGAGTTTTATGACTGAACTTTGCAAACACATTGGTCCAAATACTGACGTTCCTGCTGGAGATATAGGAGTTGGCGGTCGTGAAATTGGCTACTTATTCGGACAATACAAAAGAATTCGAAATGAGTTTACTGGCGTATTAACTGGTAAAGCTCTTGAGTTTGGAGGTTCTCTGATTCGTCCTGAAGCAACTGGTTTTGGATCTGTGTACTTCGCTCAGCACATGTTGGCTGAAAAGAATGAAACGTTAGAAGGCAAAATTGTTGCTCTTTCGGGTTTTGGGAATGTAACTTGGGGTGCTGCGCTTAAATTAGTTGAGCTGGGTGCTAAAGTGGTTACCATTTCTGGTCCTGATGGATATATTTACGATCAGGAAGGTTTAAACGCTGAGAAGATTGATTATTTATTGGATTTGAGAGCTTCTAATAATGACGTGGTTGCTCCTTATGCTGAAAAATTTGGCGCAAAATTCATTCCAGGTAAAAAACCTTGGGAGTGTAAAGTCGATTTGGCTTTTCCTTGCGCAATTCAAAACGAATTGAATCTCGAAGATGCGAAGTTGTTAGTGGAGAACGGGTGTAAATATGTTGTAGAAACTTCAAATATGGGTTGCACAGCTGATGCTGCTTTTTATTTGGTAGATGCAATGACTTTTGCCCCGGGTAAAGCTGCTAATGCTGGAGGAGTAGCCGTTTCTGGCTTAGAGATGTCGCAAAACTCTATGCGTTTCAATTGGTCTACCGAAGAGGTTGATGAGAAATTGGGACGTATCATGAAAGACATTCATGACACTTGTGTGAAATTTGGAACTGAGAACGGGCACATTAACTATATTAAAGGTGCCAACATTGGTGGCTTTGTAAAAGTGGCTAATGCGATGCTAGCTCAAGGTTGTGTATAAGCATAATATTACCTAATAAAAAAAAGCCGGCTAAGCCGGCTTTTTTTTATTGAGATTCACTCCTTAATATTTTGGCAAGTCTTAAGTCTTTATCTATGTTTGCACAAAATTAGAAAACTATGAAGTTAATTGATACTCATTCGCATATGTATTCCAGCGATTTTGAGGAGGATATAGATGAGGTTATCTCTAGTTGCCGAAAAGTAGATATAGAGAAAATTCTTTTGCCAAATATCGATTCAGAATCAATTCCTAAAATGAATAAATTAGTTCAGCGTTTTCCTGATTTGTGTGTGCCCATGATGGGATTGCATCCAACATCAGTTAAGGAAAATTATCAGGAAGAATTGGCTATTTGCAAGAAATGGCTCGACAAGGCGAGCTTTTGTGCTGTTGGTGAGATTGGTATCGATTTGTATTGGGATAAAAGTCTTTTGAGAGAACAGCAGATCGTTTTTGAGACTCAAATTAATTGGGCTTTGGAAAAAGAACTTCCCGTTGTGATACACGCCAGAGATTCATTTGCTGAAATTTTTGAAATATTAGAAATTTATCGAAATAAAAATCTCAAAGGTGTATTTCATAGTTTTACGGGAAATATCGATCAGGCAAATCATGCAATCGAATTGGGCTTTCTTTTAGGGATTAATGGAATTGTAACATTTAAAAATGCGGGACTCGATAAAACTCTTTCGTCAATTGCCTTGGATAAACTGATGTTGGAAACCGATTCTCCTTATTTAGCTCCTGTTCCTAAAAGAGGAAAAAGAAACGAAAGTTCCTATTTATTGCATGTCGCTAATAAATTATCAGAAATATATCAGGTAGGGCTCGAAAGGGTGGCAGAGGTAACAAGTACAAATGCTGAAAAATTATTCAATATTTAATAGGTAATGGAAAAGAAGAAAACTTCTATCTTAATTATATACACAGGTGGAACAATTGGCATGGTGAACGATCCGGAAACGAGTTCTTTAAAGCCATTTGATTTTGCTCATATTTTGAATCAGGTGCCAGAATTAAATGAGTTTGGCTTTAATTTGGAGTCCATAGCTTTTGATCCTTTGATTGATTCATCCAATTTAAATCCAGCCGTTTGGGTTAAAATTGTTGAAATTATAAAAGAGAATTACAATAAATTTGAAGGTTTTGTGGTTTTGCATGGAACCGACACAATGTCCTATAGTGCTTCGGCTTTGAGTTTTATGCTCGATAACTTGAGTAAGCCTGTGGTGCTTACCGGATCGCAATTGCCAATAGGTACTTTAAGAACCGATGGAAAAGAAAATTTAATTGCAGCCATTGAGATTGCAGCGGCTTATGAAAAAGGAAGAGCAGTAGTGCCAGAAGTTTGTGTACTTTTTGAAAATAAACTTTTTAGAGGCAATCGAACTACTAAGCACAATGCCGAGCATTTCAATGCTTTTCATTCATACAATTATCCTGATTTGGCAAAGATTGGGATTCATATCATTTATAATTACCCTTCGATTCACTATCCGGATTCTGTTTCTGACTTGGAAATAACAACAGTTTTAGATCATAATATCGCAATTTTGAAACTATTCCCTGGCATAAATAAGGCTGTAGTCGATTCGATATTGGGTTGTAAAGGTTTAAAGGCTGTAATCATGGAATCTTATGGAGCAGGAAATGCACCAACGGATAAATGGTTCATTGATGCCATAAAAGCAGCCATTAAAAATGGAATTGTAGTATATAATATAACTCAATGTGCTGCTGGAAGTGTTGAAATGGGTTTGTATGAGACTAGTGTTGAGCTATTAAAAGCAGGCGTTGTAAGTGGTCGCGATATAACCACTGAGGCGGCTGTTACAAAACTGATGTACCTATTGGGTAAAAACCTCGATAGGGAACAAATCAAAATGCTTTTAAATAAATCTCTGAAAGGTGAATTAAGCCAGTAGTTTATTTGTTTTTCACATTTTTTTTGTAATTTGGTGCACTGTTTAGTCTCATCTATATTACATAAGATTTGATTCGAGTGTAGTGCGAAAAACAGATAGGTAAAGACTTTAGTTTATTGAAGAAGGAAGCAACTAAAAACTTAGTTGCGTTAGAGTTCGTAATCGTTTAATTTTGTAAAAAATAATTTCGTTAATTAAAATTTGAAAAACAGACTATGAAAAAGTTATTTGCATTTATAGCAGTTATCGGGATGCTAAGCTTAGGAGCGTCAACAAATCTAATTGCTCAGGATGAGACAGCAGAACAAGCTACCGTAGATACAACGCAAGTTGCTGAGGAGGTTGCTGAGGAAGTTGAAGAAGCAACTCCAGTAATGGAAGAAGAAGTTATTGAAAGTACTTCTTTCCATAAAGTTGTAAAAAAGCAGTTCATCCAAGGTGGTGCAATGTTTATGAGTTTTGTGTTGTTAGCACTTATTTTAGGTTTGGCTCTTTCTATCGAAAGAATCATTTACTTGAATATGTCTACAACAAATACAAAAAAATTGTTTGCTAAGCTTGAGGAAGCATTGAACAATGGTGGTGTTGAAGCAGCAAAAGAAGTTTGTAGAAACACTCGCGGTCCTATCGCTAGTATTTTCTATCAAGGTCTTGATCGTGTGGATGAAGGTATTGAAGTAGTTGAGAAATCAGTTGTTTCTTACGGTTCGGTTCAAATGGGTCTTTTAGAAAAAGGTCTTTCTTGGATTGGTTTGATGATTGGTCTTGCTCCTATGTTAGGATTTATGGGTACAGTAATTGGTATGATTGACGCTTTTGATTCAATTCAATCAATGGGTACTATTTCTCCAGCAGCTGTAGCAGGTGGTATTAAAGTTGCTTTGATTACTACTGTATCTGGTTTGATCGTTGCGATGATTCTACAGGTATTTTATAACTATTGTACTGCAAAAATTGACAGTATTGTAAATAACATGGAAGATGCTTCTATCACTCTTCTTGATATTCTTGTAAAACACAACTTGAAAAAATAATTTTAGACTATGTCAAATACATTGAGTAAATATTTAAATATTCTCACCTATGTAATGATTGGTCTAACAGCAATTTTTGTTGCCATGTTTTACTTAGGAGGAGATTTGCCAGATCAGCCTTATCAAACTCCGGTTTATACTGATGTTTTAATACAGTGGGCAAAAGCATTGTTTTTTGTTTGTGCTGGGTTATCACTACTTTTCCCAATCATTCAATTGATTTCTAATCCTAAAGGTGCGATTAAAGGATTGGCTGGGTTAGTTGTTTTAGGTCTAATTATCCTTCTTGCCTATTTAATGTCAGATGGAACTCTTTTAGATCTTCCTGGTTATACTGGTGTTGATAATAATCCTGCATCATTGCAATTTGCAGATACTGTACTATATACTATGTATATTTTGGGTGTTGGAACGGTTTTATCCATTTTGGTAACCGAAGTATTAAGAAAATTTCGTTAGGTAAATGATCCGAATTTTACATTCGGATCGATATAACTTTAGATTATAATATTATGGCAAGAAAAACACCAGCGATTAATTCGAGTTCGATGGCCGATATTGCATTCTTGTTGTTAATTTTCTTCTTGGTTTCTACAACAATGGATATTGATACGGGTATCTACAAAAAGTTACCTCCAATTCCAGAAGATGAACAATTAGATCAAGATGTTAAGGTAAAACAGCGTAATGTTTTAGCTATTTTGGTTAACCGCAACGATGACTTATTGGTTAATGGAGAAGTTCTTGATATTTCGCAATTGCGCGAAAAAACAAAAGAATTTATCCTGAATCCGTTAAATAAAGCAGACTTACCTGAGAAAAAAACAGCGACAATACCATTTTTTGGTGACGTGCAAGTTTCAAAGGGATTAGTTTCATTGCAAAATGACCGTGGTACAAGTTACAAAATGTACATTAAAGTACAGGATGAACTAGCGGCAGCTTCTCGTGAATTAAAAGATGAGAAAGCTATGCAGAAATGGAATAAAAAGTTTGATGAGTTGAACGATGAGCAGCAAGGCGCTGTAAGGGATTATGTTCCTATGCAGATTTCTGAGGCTGAACCTAAAAATGTGGGAGGAAAAAAATAATGGGAAAATTTAAAAAAGGAGGATCTAAAGAGCTTCCTGAAATTTCGACAGCATCTCTTCCTGATATCGTATTCATGCTTTTATTTTTCTTCATGGTTAGTACAACTATGCGTGAAGTGGAATTGAATGTGGATGTAATGGTTCCCACAGCAAAAGAAATTGTTAAATTAGAGAAGAAGGATCTTGTAAGTAATATTTATGTAGGGGTTCCTATGAAAAAATTTACAAAAACTTACGGTACAGAGCCTAAAATTCAATTGAACGATCAATTTGCTACAGTAGACGACATTCAGTCTTTTATTGCTGCGGAAAGAGAATCAAGAAAAGAAGAACTTCGAAATAAGCTAACAACTTCTCTTAAGGTTGATGAATATACCAAAATGGGTATTATTATCGATATTAAGCAAGAACTTAGAAAAGCAAGTTCGTTAAAGTTGAACTATTCGACACGTGAAGCAGCGGAATAATATTCCATGTTTTCTAGATATTAAAAAGGAGTCCTAATGGACTCCTTTTTTTGTGGTACATTAAGATAGATGTTATTATGCTTGAATTTTCTAAAATAGAAATTCAGAAACTCAAATTTTGAAGGATGGTAATTGGGATGAAAATGTACCTGACCATTGCCTTAAAATAAGTTTGCTTCGAAATGTAATAGTAGGAGGAGATACAAAAATGAAAAAAGCCAATCAATATTATTGATTGGCTTTTGTTGTGACCCGTACAGGATTCAAACCTGTGACCTTCAGAACCGGAATCTGACGTTCTATTCAGCTGAACTAACGGGCCAATTGTGGATGCAAATTTATAAAAATATTTTGTTATGCCTTGCATTCTCATCTATTCCTGAGAACAAATAATTTCAGCCTTTTTTGGTGGACCGATCTAAACCGTTAGTTGCCAATTTTTAATAAAATAAGACTTCGGTTCCAAAGTCCATAAATAATTCCAAACTTTTGTTAATTTTGCGCTTTAATAGCAAGAAATAACCATATTTATCAATAGTATCATGGAGTATAAGTTTAAAGAAATAGAACAAAAGTGGCAAAAGTATTGGATCGATGAGAAAACCTACAAAGTTGAGGTTGATTCGGAAAAACCAAAATTTTACGTTCTTGATATGTTTCCGTATCCTTCAGGAGCTGGATTACATGTTGGGCACCCTCTTGGGTATATTGCTTCCGACATCTATTCTCGATATAAAACTTTAAAAGGCTTTAATGTACTTCATCCAATGGGATACGATGCCTATGGTTTGCCTGCTGAGCAATATGCAATTCAAACAGGACAGCATCCTGCTATTACTACAGAAACAAATATTGCTAGGTATCGTCAGCAATTAGATAAAATAGGCTTCTCATTTGATTGGAATCGCGAGTTGCGAACTTGCGATCCTGAGTACTACAAATGGACACAGTGGGCATTTATTCAAATGTTTAATCATTATTTTAATAATGATACCGAGAAAGCTGAGTCTATTGACTCTTTAATTTCAAAATTTGAGAAATCTGGAAATTCTTCCCTTAATGCGGCTTGTTCTGAAACAGAAGCTTTTTCTGCAGAAGAATGGAACTCGTTCTCTGATAAGCAAAAACAAGAGATTCTTTTAAATTATCGTTTGGCTTATTTAGCTGATACAATGGTAAACTGGTGTCCTAAATTAGGGACTGTTTTAGCAAATGATGAGGTCAAAGATGGAACTTCTGTTCGCGGAGGTCATCCAGTAATTCAAAAGAAAATGCGTCAGTGGTCGCTTCGTGTTTCGGCCTATGCCAAACGTCTTTTAGATGGTATGGAAACTTTAGAGTGGACAGATTCTTTGAAAGAAATTCAGAAAAACTGGATCGGTCGTTCTGTTGGTGCTGAAGTAAATTTTGACGTGAAGGGTTCAGATTGTAAAATGGAGGTGTTCACTACTCGTCCCGATACTATTTTTGGAGTTACTTTTATGGTGTTAGCTCCAGAGAGTGATTTGGTTCAAGAATTGACTACTCCAGAGTGTCAAGCAGATATTGATGCCTATATAGAGGCAACGAAAAAGAGAACTGAAAGAGAGCGTTTGGCCGATGTTAAAACCATTAGTGGAGCTTTTACAGGGGCCTATGCAATAAATCCTTTTACAGGCGAGGAAATTCCTGTTTGGGTGAGTGATTACGTTCTTGCTGGATACGGAACTGGTGCCATTATGGCGGTTCCTGCACATGACAGTAGAGATTACGCTTTTGCAAAACATTTTGATTTGCCAATTATTCAAGTTGTATCAGGTGGTGATATTTCTGAAGAATCTTACGATGCAAAAACTGGTAAGTCAATGAATTCTGATTTTTTGAATGGCCTCGACGTTAAAGATGCGATTGTAAAGGCAAATCAGGAAGTGGAAGCACGTGGTTTAGGTAAGAAAAAAATCAACTATAGATTGAGAGACGCTATTTTCTCTCGTCAAAGATATTGGGGCGAACCATTCCCTGTTTATTTTAAGGATGGAATGCCTCAAATGATGGATTTGGAAGAGCTTCCTTTGGAATTGCCAGAGATTGATAAATACTTGCCAACAGAAAGTGGAGAGCCACCTTTGGGGCGTGCGAAAGATTGGACCACAAAAGACGGTTTTCCTATTGAATTAAACACAATGCCTGGTTTTGCTGGTTCATCAGCATATTATTTGCGTTATATGGATCCTCGTAACAGCGATTCGTTGGTTTCTAAGGAAGCTAATGAATATTGGCAAGATGTTGATTTGTACATTGGAGGAACCGAACATGCTACGGGCCATTTAATTTATTCTCGTTTTTGGAATAAGTTTTTATTTGATATTAAAGAAGTATGTAAGGACGAACCATTCAAAAAACTGATTAATCAGGGAATGATTCAGGGACGTTCGAATTTTGTATATAGAGTTAAAGATTCCAATACATACGTTTCGTATGGTTTGAAAGATAAATACGAAACAACAGATATTCACGTGGATGTAAATATTGTGAAAAATGATCTGCTTGATTTGGAAGCCTTTAGAAATTGGATGCCAGAATACAAAGGTGCTGAATTCATTTTAGAAGATGGTAAATATCATTGTGGGTGGGCGGTTGAAAAAATGTCCAAATCAATGTTTAATGTAGTAAACCCTGATGTGATCGTTGAAGAATATGGGGCTGATACTCTTCGTTTGTATGAAATGTTCTTGGGGCCTTTGGAAGCGCATAAACCATGGGATACCAATGGAATTGATGGAGTACATAAGTTCCTGAGAAAACTATGGAGATTGTTCCATAATGAGGCAAGTGAATTTGAGATTACTACGAATAAGCCAACTAAGGAAGAATTAAAAGTGCTTCATAAAACCATTAAGAAAATTCAAGATGACATTGAACGCTTTTCTTTTAATACATCAATTTCAGCCTTTATGATTTGTGTAAATGAATTGTACACACTAAAGTGTAATAACAAGGCAGTTTTGGAAGATCTATTGGTAACACTAGCGCCATTTGCACCTCATATCTCTGAAGAACTTTGGAAGCTTTGTGGAAATACATGTAGTATTACAAAGGCAAGCTTTCCTGAGTTTAATGAAAGTTTTGTTCAGGAAAATAATCATAAATACCCTGTCTCATTTAATGGCAAAATGAGGTTCATGTTGGATTTGCCAATTAGTATGGGTAAAGATGAAATTGAAGAGGTTGTCCTAGCTCACGAAATTTCGCAAAAATGGATTGATGGGAAAACACCTAAAAAGATCATTATTGTTCCTGGTAAAATCATTAATATCGTAGTTTAAATCAACAAAATAAGCACATTACTTAGAGCTTTAACCTGTTGGGTAAACACCGACAATGGTTAAGCTCTTTTTTTTTAAAAGAAAATGAAAATAAATTATTCAGAAATTCGATCTTTTTTAATCATTACATTAGGATTGACAATTTATAGTTTCGGGTGGACAGCCTTTTTAATTCCATCAGGAATGATAGGTGGTGGTGTAACGGGTATTGGAACTTTAATCTATTATGGAACTGAAAAAGTTATCCCAGTAGGTTATTCCTATTTTATACTTAATGCTATTCTTATTTTAATTGCTCTCAAAATATTAGGGAGTAAATTTGGTGTGAAAACAATATTTGCAATGTTGTTAGGCTCTATTTTACTTTCTACAATGCAGAAAATTTTTACGGCTCCTTTGGTCGATGAAAAATTTATGGCCGCAATTATTGGCGGTGTTCTAAGTGGTACTGGCATTGGATTAACCATATCGCAAGGAGGAAGTTCAGGAGGAACCGATATTATTGCAATGATTATTAATAAATACAGAAACATTAGTCCTGGGCGTATCATACTGTACCTAGATGTTTTTATAATAGCCTCCTCTTATCTGGTTTTCCATGATGTTTCGACCATTGTGTATGGATATGTGGTGATGTCGATTACCTCTTATTCTATCGACATGGTTATTTCGGGATCGAAACAGTCGGCTCAGCTTTTTATCGTTTCTTCGGAGTATGAGAAAATAGCCGACAAAATTGCCAATGAAATGAATAGAGGGGTTTCTATGCTTGATGCGACTGGTTGGTATTCTAAGGAAAGTAAAAAAATTTTAATGGTCGTAGTTCGGAAACATGAGGCTCAAACTATTTTTCGTGTGGTTAAACAAATGGATGAGAAGGCTTTTATATCCATGGGATCGGTGATGGGTGTTTACGGACTTGGTTTTGATGAAATAAGAGCTTAAAATTGTAAGGCATGAAGAATCTATTGGTAAAATTTGATGAGAAATTTGATTTTCAGTCATACTTGATTATTACTTTAGGACTGCTAGTTGGTTCTCTGGCTTGGACTGGCTTTATTATTCCTGCAGAAATTGTGGGTTCTGGTGTTGGGGGAATTGCAACAATGATTTACTACCTAACAGGTTTTAAAGTTGGTTATAGTGTTTTTCTTATTAATTCAGTTTTTCTTCTTATATCCTTTAAAATTTTGGGCTTTGGCTTTGGAATCAAAACCATTTATGGAATTACGATTCTTTCGTTTTTTCTGTGGTTGTTTCAATCCCTAATTCAAGAACCATTGGTTTCCGATCGGTTTATGTGTGCTATTATTGGAGGAATACTTGCAGGAGCAAGTGCTGGCATAATTTTATCCCGAGGAGGAAGTACTGGAGGAACAGATATTCTCGCAATGATCATTAATAAGTACAAGAATTACAGTCCAGGTCAATTGCTTCTAACCATTGATGTGATCATTATTTCTTCTTCGTATTTTTTGGAGCGCTCTATAGAGCAAGTAGTGTATGGTTTTGTGACTATGGGTGTTAGTGCCTATTGTGTCGATCTGATTATTGAAGGAAGTAAGCAATCTGTGCAAATCTTTATTTTTACTCAAAAGCCTGATGAAATCAGAAAAGAAGTTGTTTATACCCTTGATCAGGGGATAACAGTACTTAGTGGTACTGGTGGATACAGCGAAAAAGAAGTGAAAGTATTGATGCTGTTGGCACGAAAAAGAGAAGCTCAAGCCATTTTAAATATGATTAAGTTGATCGATCCTGATGCGTTTATTTCTATGGGAAGTGTTATGGGGGTTTACGGCAAAGGTTTTGATAAGATTAAATCCTAATTTCTTAAAAAAGATTAAAAGCTATGGTCTTGGGCTTGCATTAGTTGTTTGACTATAAAAACAGTTATACCTTTAGGCTTCTAAAATTTATATGTCTACTATGAGAAAAATCTTTAACCTAAAGACTTTATTGATTGCATTGGCTGTTTTATTGGGCTTGTTCGCCATAAAATGGTTCTCAAAACAGAAACAAAATCAAAGTATATCGCAGGAAACTGTTGTTATGGATACAACAGAAAAGGAGCAAGTGCACCTTAAATATGGATTTCCTATTGATGAGTTTCAGGTGGAAACTAATGCAGTGAAAAGAAATCATAGTTTGTCAACCATACTAAGACAGTACGATGTTAGTTATGGAACGATTGATCAAATTGCAAAGAAAGCAAAAACGGTATTTAATGTTCGAAAAATTAAATCAGGACACGAATATTCGGTCCTTTTTACAAAGGATAGTATAAAAACACCTGAGTATTTTATTTATGAGAATACTCCGGTTGAATATATCGTTTTTGATTTGCGCGATACTTTAAATGTTTTTAAAGGCGAGAAAGAAATTGAAGTTCGTCGTAAGCAGGTGAAAGGGAGTATTGAGTCTTCTTTGTGGAATGCTATGGTTGTGGCCAATTCAGATCCATTGCTCTCTATAGAGCTGTCTGATATTTATGCTTGGACTATTGATTTTTTCGGAATAGGTAAAGGAGATCAGTTTAATATTATATATGAAGAATCGTATGTTGATGATCAACCGATTCATGAGATTAAAGTAATTGCAGCTAATTTCATCCATCACAACACAAATAATTACGCTTTTACCTTTGTTGAGGGAGATAAAGAAGGCTATTTTGATGAGCTAGGAAAGAGTTTGCAAAAGGCATTTTTAAAAGCTCCTCTTCGCTATTCGAGAATCAGTTCTAAGTTTTCTAATAATAGATATCATCCAGTTTTAAAAAGATATCGGGCACACCATGGTGTCGATTACGCCGCGCCTACCGGAACTCCTGTTCATACTATTGGCGATGGAGTGGTTACAAAAAAGGGCTATCAGAAAAATGGTGGTGGTAACTACATTAGTGTAAAACACAATAGTGTTTATTCAACTACCTATATGCACCTTTCAAGGTTTGCAAAAGGAATTAAAGCAGGTGTTAGATTAAAACAAGGCGAAACCATTGGATATGTAGGAGCAACAGGATTAGCTACAGGTCCTCACCTCGATTTTAGAGTGTATAAAAATGGAACTGCAATTAATCCTTTGAATTTAAAATCACCTCCAGTATCGCCTGTAAAAGAGGAAAATGAGGCAAGGTATAAAATTGAAATGGAAAAATTGATGAATGAACTAAATCCACCAGAAGCAATTACCTTAGAGTAATTGCTCAATTATTTTAGGGTAGAATTCGTATTCTAATTGGTGTATTTTTTCTGCCACATCTATCGCAGTATCAGTGGTTTCAATGTTGCATTTTATCTGGAATACAATTTTACCTTCATCGTAGTTCTCATTAATCATGTGTATGGTTATTCCGCTTTCTTTCTCCTTATTTTTAATTACAGCTTCATGAACTTTCATTCCGTACATGCCTTTTCCACCATATTTTGGCAAAAGAGCAGGGTGAATATTTACAATGGAGTTGGGATATTTACGCAGTAAATTAAGTGGAAGTAGCCAAAGAAATCCTGCTAAAACGATAAAATCGACCTTTTTTTCAGCTAAAAAATTAATAATTTCATCGGTTTCTTTAAATTCTGATTTCGAAAATACTAAAGTGGGAATATTTAGGCGTTTCGCTCTGGAAAGTACAAAGGCACTGGGGTTGTTCGATAGAATTGCGGAAATTTCGAATTCTGGTTTCCCCTTGAAATAATTGGCAATATTTTCGGCATTACTGCCTGATCCTGAGGCAAATATGGCTAGTCTTTTCATCTTTTTTGTTCATGTGTAACGAAAACATACAAATATATGCAAAAGGCATTTCGCAGGGAAATAATTTCGCAGAAAAGGAAAAAGAATTACCTTTGACCGCGACTTTGTGAAATAAATTTGAATTTTTTAGAGTAAATTTATTTCTTTGCACAGTTGAAAATTAATTAGTTTAAATATTTAATCACTTAAAATTTTAAAGTTATGTCTGATATTGCATCTAGAGTAAAAGCTATCATAGTTGATAAGTTGGGTGTGGACGAAACTGAGGTAACACTTGAGGCTAGTTTCACTAACGATCTTGGAGCTGATTCATTGGATACAGTTGAGCTAATCATGGAATTCGAAAAAGAATTCAATATCGCTATTCCTGATGATCAAGCAGAAAACATTGGTACTGTAGGTGACGCTATTTCTTACATTGGAGAAAACGCTAAGTAATTATTAACCAGAACCTTTTTTATGGAATTTAGAAGAGTAGTAGTAACTGGGCTTGGAACAATTAACCCAATAGGTAATTCTGTTGCCGAATTTTGGGATAATTTGGAGAACGGAGTGGGAGGATCAGGAATGATCACTCATTTTGATGCTTCAAAGTTCAAAACTCAGTTTGCTTGCGAAGTTAAAAATTTCGTGCCTACCGATCATTTCGATCGCAAGGAAGTTCGAAAATTAGATTTGTACGCACAGTATGCTTTGGTTGCGACTAAACAAGCTATTGAGGATTCAAATCTGGATCTTGAGTCGGAAGATTTAACAAAGGCTGGAGTAATCTGGGGTTCTGGTATTGGCGGAATTAAAACTTTCTTAGATGAAGTAACAGGATATGCAAACGGGGATGGAACTCCTCGTTTCTCTCCTTTCTTCATTCCTAAGATGATTTCTGACATTGCCGCTGGTCATATTTCTATGAAATATGGATTCCAAGGACCTAATTACGGTACTGTTTCGGCATGCGCTTCGGCTTCACATGCTATGATTGATGCAATGAACTATATCCGTTTGGGTAAAGCTAATATCTTTATCACAGGAGGTTCAGAAGCAGCGATTAACGAAGCAGGCTTGGGTGGATTTAATTCTATGCAGGCATTGTCTACAAACAACGCAGAGTATAAAACGGCATCTCGTCCTTTCTGTAAAACTCGTGACGGTTTTGTTATGGGTGAAGGAAGTGGCAGCTTAATTCTAGAAGAATATGAGCACGCTAAAAAACGAGGAGCAAAAATTTATGCTGAAATTGTTGGTGGAGGAATGTCTGGTGATGCTTACCACCTAACAGCAACTCATCCGGAAGGAAGAGGAGCTATTAATGCTATGAAAATGGCACTAGAAGATGCTGGATTAACACCAGCTGATATTGATTATGTAAATGTTCATGGAACATCAACACCTATTGGTGATATTCCAGAAACAAAAGCAATTCAAACTGTTTTTGGTGAACATGCTTATAAATTGAACATTAGTTCTACTAAGTCAATGACTGGTCACTTGCTTGGCGCAGCAGGATCTGTAGAAGCAATTGCCTGTATTTTGGCAATGCAAAATCAAACAGTTCCTCCTACAATTAATTTTAGTGAGCCAGATCCAAACATTGATCAAAAACTAAACCTTACACTTCACAAAGCCCAGAAGCGCGAAATTCGTGCAGCTTTGAGTAATACATTTGGGTTTGGTGGTCACAATGCATCGGTAATTTTCAAACCATTTACTGAATAATTTGTGGTAAAGTCTATATTTCGATCCATAAAACTTTTTTTCTACCCTGAAAGGGAGTTTTATGGATTGTTTTTTGATTCCTTAGGAATTGAACCTATAAATTCAGATTTGTATGAATTGGCTTT
This sequence comes from Labilibaculum sp., assembly GCF_041595635.1. GTDB lineage: Bacteria > Bacteroidota > Bacteroidia > Bacteroidales > Marinifilaceae > Labilibaculum. The sequence goes on along the minus strand of NZ_JBFHJW010000014.1, from coordinate 54,431 downwards.
CATACATAAATCTGCTACCATCAAAAAAAAAGGATACGGCTTCAATAATGAACGTCTCGAATACCTCGGAGATGCAATTTTGGGTGCTGTAATTGCTGATATCCTCTACAAATACTTTCCCAATCAAGATGAGGGATTCTTAACCCAAATAAGATCCAAGATTGTTAGCCGGGAATCTCTGAATAAATTAGCTGTTAAAATAGAACTTGATAAGCAAGTTGTTTCTAATGTGAACTTGAATAATAACAAACACATTTATGGAGATGCTTTTGAGGCTTTTATTGGTGCCATTTATCTTGATCAAGGCTACGATAGAACTCGAAAATTTATTGAGAATAAAATTTTTCGAGATTATATTAATTTGGAAGAAGTGGTTACTGTTGAAACCAACTTTAAGAGCAAATTGATTGAATGGGCTCAAAAAAATAAAAAAGACATCTATTTTGATACTCACGATGGAGGAGTTGATAAGGAATTGCGTTTGCCTTTGTTTATGTCCGAAGTTGAGGTTGAGGAGGTAAAAATGGGAAGAGGAAAAGGAACCTCGAAAAAGGAGGCTCAGCAAAATGCTGCTCAGGAAGCTCTTACTCGAATTAGAGAAGAAGAACTTGCTTCCTAATATTCAAATTAAATTGTGCATCACTTACAATGGTATCTAAAATCATTTAAGTTGTGATGGACTTTTGAGAACAAAGGAATTTCATAATTTAGCTCTCTCTTGGGCATAAAAAAAGGACGGTAACCACAACCGCCCTTTATCTAACTATTAACCAAAATTTTTAATCAAGGAGACCGCTTCTTATAGATTCGTTCTCCAACGGCAAATATAGTATCAAATTATTAATTTCAAAGTCGCTTTAGTAAATAATTAGCGAATAATGGTCTTTTTTGCCTAAAATATTGTAAATACAAATGAGTCGATAGTCATGTTTGTGTTTGACTTCTTGATCTTTATTAGAACTCTCGTTTAAACTTGTGTTAAAGATTGTTAAGCCATTATGGCTACGGATGGATTTTTCTATATTTGTAGTTATGAATCAAAAATATATTTGGCTTGTAACAATAGTGCTCTGTACATCCTTATTTGGATTGATTTTGGTGCAGATAAACTTTTTTCAATCGGCATCTAAGATTAAGGAAGAGCAGTTGGCGCTTACTGTAAGTAAGGCATTAGATCAGGTTGTTTCAGAGTTAGAAAGAGCCGAAAAAGAACAAATTATTTTGGAAGGTGATTTGTCTACCTTTACCAATGGAACAGCTATAAGCTCAAATAGTTCTGGTTTTAGTATCAATATTCCTATGGATTCGAGTCATGAAAAAGCAAAATTAAGCTTCTATTCAGAGAACAAAGAATACAATATAGGGGAAGGTTATCTTAATCCAGAAGGATTATCGGGTTTATCTAAAATGCAGTCGCAGTTTAATAAAACATTAAAATCGGGAAATTCTCGATATGCTATTACTATTGCAGGGCAATTAGCCAATTCTCGTCTCTCACTGAGTGAAAGAATTAAAATGGATAAATTGCCACAATTAATTCAAGAGAAATTGCGTGATAATGGCATTAAAATGAATTTTGAATATGCTGTAAAATCAAACAATAAATTTGAGAAACGATCAAAACGTTATTTTAGAAATCCCTCCTTCGAAAAATATAGCAAACAGCTATTTCCAAATGATTTCTTTGCCAGTTCAAACTTTTTGTATATTTATTTTCCAGGGCAACAAAGATATATGGTACAGTCCTATTCTATGTTGTTCCCATCTTTCATATTAACTTTGGTGTTAATTCTTTCTAGTGCATTTACGATATTTATTATTTTTCGCCAGAAAAGATTATCGAATATTAAGAATGATTTCATTAATAATATGACTCATGAATTTAAAACACCCATAGCAACAATATCGCTAGCTTCGCAGATGTTGAAAGATAATACCGTTACCACAACGGCTTCTACTCGCGATCATATTGCTAAGATAATTAATGATGAAAGTAGACGATTGACTTATCAGGTGGAAAAAGTATTGCAAATGGCCGTTTTTAATGAGGTGAGAATGAAGCTGAAATTAAAGACTGTTAGTGTTCATAAAATAATTCAAAATTTATTGCCTAACTTTACCATACGTGTGGAAGATAAAAAGGGGAATATGTATCAAAATATTGATGCGGAGAATGATTTAGTGATGGCTGATGAGGTGCATTTAAGTAATGTTTTTGCCAATTTATTGGATAATGCCATTAAATATTGTAAAGATATTCCTGAAATTAGTATTAGTACAAGAAATAAAAATAAAGGTATCGTTATTGCTATTACTGATAATGGTATTGGAATCACAAAAGAAGATCAAAAAATGATATTTGAACGTTTTTATCGGGTACATACCGGAAATGTTCACGATGTTAAAGGATTTGGTTTGGGATTATCTTACGTGAAAAAAATTACGGATGCCCACAATGGACAAGTTAGCGTAGATAGTATACCTGGAAAAGGAACCAAATTCGAAATATATCTTCCCTTAAAAAAATAGATACATATGGAACAGGTTAAAATTTTATTAGCAGAAGATGATGCTAATTTAGGGCTTTTACTAAAAGAATATTTGGTTGCCAAAGGATACAATACAACTCTTTGTGAAGATGGTGACAAAGCTTACGATGAATTTTTAAAGAACCCATATGATCTAGGTATTTTTGATATCATGATGCCACATAGGGACGGATTTACCTTAGCCAAAGATGTTCGTTTAATCAATAGCGAGATTCCTATCATTTTCTTGACTGCAAAATCGATGAAAGAAGATGTTTTAGAAGGTTTCAAACTAGGTGCGGACGATTATATGACCAAACCGTTTAGTATGGAAGAATTGTTGGTTCGTATTGAAGCTGTATTGCGTAGAACTTCAGGAGTTAAAAGCGAAAATACTCAAGAGGAATTCAAGCTGGGTCGATTTTTATTCGATTCAAAGAAACAGTTTTTAAAAGATGGTGATGATACTATCAAATTAACAACCAAAGAATCGGAATTGTTGAAACTTCTTTGTAATAATGTAAATAAAGTGCTTGAGCGTAATTTGGCTCTTAGAACGATCTGGTCTGACGATAATTATTTTAATGCCAGAAGTATGGATGTTTACATTACTAAGCTTAGAAAGCATTTAAAACCAGAACCAGGCATTGAAATCATTAATGTTCATGGACGTGGATATAAGTTGATCATGTAATGTTTAACTCACACAAAAAAACGCTGATCAATTTGATCGGCGTTTTTTTGTGTGGTAATTAAGTCTGTGAGCTAAGCTTATTCTTTTGAATCAGCTTGTTTTGCTTTTTCTTCTTCTGCAGCAATTTCTTTTTCGCGCGTTATCATGTCCTGATACATGTTGCGCATAAATTTTATTCCATGTTGCAAAGCTTCTTTTTTACTTTCAAAATTAGCCTTAATTAATTGGTGCATGCTCAAGTCTTCATTCGGATCATCGGTATAATAGTAAATACCTACGTTAGGGCGATTGCCTTTCTTTTTGATTTCCATTCCGAACCAAGTCTCAAATTCCTGATCTCCTACTTTGATATGGCGTTTAAATTTTATCATTTTCTGATTTTTTTTCTGTTGCGAATATACCTTATTTTTTTTAAATCGAAGATGTCCAATCCATAGATGCAGAAAAAAGAGGATCTTTATTGAAAGATCCTCATATTGTTATTGCGATTTATTTTAAAGAGTAAAATGCAGATTTGCAGCATTAGCCTGGATCGCATGGTAGTGGTCGGAATAATTTTCCAGACACCAGTTTTTTAGTTTTTCAAAATCGTTTGGACTGAGCCAATCAATTGCTTTTAGTAATTCTTTCCTGAATAGTGTGAAATCAAAACTTACATTTGCCAGGACGATTTTAGTTTGTTCAAGCATAATTATTCAAATTTATAGGTTTACTAAAACTTGCTTTGCTAAGCTACAATTTTCTGAGATGTCTAAAGAATCCCTTAACAAGACTTAACATTTTTTTAGCTTTAGCTGGTGAATTTTTACTTTGTTTTAATCGGCTTGTTATTATTTATGAGCACATAAAAAAGGAGCTGTTAAAGCTCCTCGTTTTGTGTTTTTTCTAATTTTTTCATTTTCTTTTCCTGATTGTTTAGTAATACCATAGATACGGTAAGAATAAACATGACAACCAATTCGATGTAAATTCCAGTTCTGTCTGGATTCGGCGAAGAGGAGGTTAAAAGGTTTAAGATAGCTGCCACCATAATAAGAAAGGTGGACATGATCAAAAGGAATTTTAGTAGTCTCATGCCAATTGTTTTTTTCGTTGTTTGAAAGTATTAAAAATCAAGCTCAAAAAAAAATGGCTTTCTTAGAAAGCCATCGTATTTATTTTTCAGAAATAAAATCTGGTATTTTCAGTTCCAATCTATTTTTTACTGGATTTGCGTAAATTTCAAGGTAGATCTGATTCAAACGTAATTGATCTCCCTCGTCGCAAGTGATTTTCTTTTCCATGTGTTTTAGGAAAAGGTCTTTTTCTTCGGCTGTATATTTGTGTTCAAATTCACTGGTATTGTTCACAATGTCGTAAGCAATATAATTATCAGGCCAAAGCTTGTAATTTTTATGAATTCTGTAATCAATTAAATCGGCGAGAGCTTTAAATTTGTCTTTGCTGTCATCCATTTTTTCAATTACATCAAGCATTTCAGAGATGGGTTTTCCAATTACAAAATTAACGCGTCCTTTTTCATTTACCATTCCTTTAATCATGCTACGCAGGTCATCTTTAGGGGTTTTTTTATACCCTTCCTCTGTTTCCTTTTTGTAAACTTCTATAGTTTTTAGTGCGTCGCAAGGTTCGTATTCATAGGAAATGGCAACCGGAACAATGCGAAGGCTTTTAAAATGCTCAGCAAAGGTGTTATGACCACTCATTTGCAACATTTTTAGTAAACTTTGTTGGGTTCTGTCATCTCCATCTTTTGTTCGTCCTTCACGTTGGGCAATCCAAACAGATGATTTTTTTGTGTTTACAGCATACTGAATATAAGAAGATAAAAGTTTCGAACTTGTAAGCATTTCACGAACAGTTACATTTCGTTTGACAACAAAGCTTTTGTTCAGTTTAACTAAATCAGCAATCCAGGGTTGAATCAAAAGATTACTACCAATGGCTATCTCTGTTGTCTCAAAACCATTATTGTGAAGCATTACATTTAGTAAGGCCGAATCGAGAATAATATCACGGTGATCCGAGATAAACAGGTAACTTTCATTGGGATCAAGATTTTCTAATCCATTAATGGTAATGCCTTTTGTGGTGTGATCAATAATGTGTTGAGCAAGCCTTACAATAAAGTTACTCTGAAATTCTTTTATGGTTTTAACCTGGCATAAGGCTTTTACGATCATTTCTTTCGAAAATCCCGGAAATAATTGTTGTGAGAATCGAATGAAAGCTTCTTCTTTTATTAAACGTCCGATCGTTTCAACAACTTCGGAATCGTTATATGGGCGAATAGCATCAAAATCTGAGTCAGTGAACATTGCTTGGTTCTTTTTGTTTTAAGGAACTGCAAAAATAAGTAAATAATATGGATTGTCTAGGAGATATAGCTTGCTTTTTATCGATGGCCTGTCTTAAATATTCTGAATTTCAAATATTTGCATTTGTGTATACATGACCTATCTTGTTGGGGTTGGGGAGAATGGCTCTACTTGATAGAAATAAAACTACTGTCAATTAGACAGGTTTACAGTTCGGATAATATTTGGCAAAGAATTTGATTTTATTGAGTAGTTTGTACATATTGCAAATAATAACAATTTAATAGAATATTAAAAATGGCTGGAATTTGGATCATATTTATAGCATTTACTTTGCTAAGTTGGTTGGTGAGTAGTCAACTAAAATCGAGATTTAAAAAATATTCACAAATCCCTACTGCCAATGGCATGAGTGGACGAGAGGTTGCTGAGAAAATGTTACGTGACAATGGAATAAATGGAGTTAGGATTGGTTCGGTTGGTGGGCAGTTATCGGATCATTACAATCCGGCAGATAGAACCATTAATCTTAGTCAGGATGTATATCACGGACGAAGTATTGCAGCAGCAGCGGTAGCTGCTCACGAAACAGGACATGCCATCCAGCATGCTCAGGAATACGCCTGGTTGCAAATGCGATCGGCCTTGGTTCCTATTGTGAGCTTTAGCTCGAAATGGGTGCAATGGGTTCTTCTGGCAGGAATTCTGATGGTGAATACATTTCCTCAATTGCTTTTGGCAGGGATTGTATTGTTTGCCGGAACCACTTTGTTCAGTGTTATTACCTTACCTGTTGAGATAGATGCAAGTAGAAGGGCATTGGTCTGGCTTAAAACATCAGGAATAACAAGCTACGAAACTCAGAAGAGTGCCTACGATGCGTTAAAATGGGCTGCTTATACCTATGTAGTGGCCGCATTATCGTCTTTGGCTACCTTACTCTACTACGTGATGATTTACATGGGAAGACGAGATTAGGTAGAGTTTCAAAAAAATAGTGAACCTCTTGCTTCTGTCTTTAGCAGATTAGAAGTAAGAGGTTTTTTTAATGTGTCTTACATTTTAAGCATGCCATACTTTAGAATGCAGTAAATGGCCCGTAAACCATCTTGCCAGTTGATTTTTTTTCCTTCATTGTAGGTTCTTCCATAGTAAGAAATACCCACCTCGTAGAGTTTAATCTTCTCTATTCGAGATATTTTTGCAGTAACCTCTGGTTCAAAACCAAATCTTTTTTCCTGTAAGGGGATTTTTTTAAGTAGGTCTGTTCGAAAAAGTTTGTAACAGGTTTCCATATCGGTAAGGTTAAAATCCGAAAAGACATTGGAAAGCATAGTTAAGAATTTATTACCAATGGAATGCCAGAAAAACAGAATACGATGCGGATTTCCTCCTATAAATCTCGATCCGTAAACAACATCGGCCTTGGCTTTAAAAATAGGTTTTAATAATAGGTTGTATTCTTCTGGATCGTATTCTAAATCAGCATCCTGAATAATAATGTAATCGCCTTTTGCCAATTCAATGCCTTTGTGAATGGCTGCACCTTTGCCTTTATTAACAGGTTGTTGATAAACTGTGATATTGAGGTTTGGCTTTAGTTTTTGAAAGCGTGTAATCTCCGAAATAGTATTGTCGGTCGATTTGTCATCAATGATAATGATTTCTTTTCCTAGTTGATTAATTAACTGTACCTGATTAATCCGTTGGAGAATTTCAAAGATGTGATCAGCTTCGTTAAAAGCAGGAATAATAATGGATAATTGAGAAATATTCATGCTTTTGTTTTTAAATGAGAACCTGTTTTTGAAGGGAATCGCTTTGCATTTTTACTTCAGGATCGAATTTGAATAGGTAAGTGTCTGGATTTTCTTGGTGATTGATTAACTGGAAATTCTGTGGGTATTTTTGGATGGCAGGATATAAATATCTGCGAGTAGACAAAAAGCCCAGTTGATCCAAAACTACGTAATCAACTTTATTTTTTATAAGATCCTCTATGACTTCATTAGGCTGCAAGCTACTTTTGTAACGAACAACTTTCCGATTAGAAAATAGATAGAACAATTGTTCTTTTCGACAACAGAAGATGGCTTCTTCAGGTGTGTTTTTTTTGCTCCATTTAGCGATAAAAAGGTAGTTGTTGTAATTTACAGGATAAGGCATTTTTGCTCGTATGTGAATCATACGTAACTGATTAAAACACAAAAGAACAATAAGAATCGTCCAAAAATATGGAATAAGAGCTTCTGTTTTTTCAGATCGTTTAAAAAACGTAATGAGTAGTTTTTTAGAAAGATTTAGTAAGCCAAGGCAAACGAGCAGAAGCAAAATAGGAACAATGGGTAAAATGAATCGCACACCATACCACACTTCTGGCCATAGCAACAAAATGCCAAAATTGGCTGCCAAGTACATAATGAGAAGCATTCTGTGTTTTTTGATTTGAAACAAACCAAATAGAATAAGAGCAAGAATGCTAATTCCCATCAGCCAATTTAAACTGTTTATTTCGCTGTGATAGTTAATTTCTTTGAATGGAAAGCAGGCGTTGGGAATTTCGTGAATGAGGTAGCGTTTTGTATTGATAAGAAATCGCTGCACCCAATCTGTCAGATCCATTTGTCCTAATTCTGGTCGATATGGGTTTTTTTGGACGAGTTGTTGCAGGTAAGAATTTCCACCCAGAAAATGACTTCGAATCTGCCAGGGAGCAACCAAGAGAATGAATCCAGCCATGGTGGAAATTAGGTATTTGTAGTTTTTATTGAAGAGTAAAATGGCGCAAGATCCTACTGCCAAGGCTATTCCTGCTGTTCGAATATAGAACGAAGCTCCTAACAGAAGCAAAAAAAGGTAGAATTGAGAATTCGAGAAGGGTGACTTTTTCAAGTTTAATCGGATGAATACCAATAAACATAGGCTAGAAAAAAGCAGAAAGGGAATTTCGCTCATCATCATGGTTGAAAAGCGAAGGAAATGTGTATTCAAAAGCACAATCAAACTTACTGCAAAGGAAAGTTGTTTGTTGCCGCTTAAGTCTTTAAAAAGGAAGAATAGTGTAAAAATGCTGAGTAGAAAAAGAATACCGTTGGTTATTTTAACCATACCAATTTTGTAACCCAATGTTTTGAATACAAGACTTACTATGGCTGGATATCCCGGAGGAAGATGGTTGGCGGCACTTTCGTTGGGCTTGTGTATGTTTGTGTAGCCTTTGCCAGTGGCAATGGATTTTGCAAGAATATAGTAGCCAGCATTGTCGCCGTTCGTATCTACTTTGGAATCATAAATAGCTGAATACGAGAACGCAAAAACACAAGTTAAAGTGAGTAGGTAAATAATCAAACTTCTCTTTTCAGAATTTGTTATTGATAAGATGTTCTTGTTCATTGGCTTTGTACTTTTATGCAAAATTAATGTTCTGCTTGGAATTTAGCTGTTCGTCTCTCTTTTTTTTGAATAATGTATTGATAAAGAAAAGGAAATTGGATTGCTTTTCTTATTTTTAATCTTTCAAAATAAGAGAAAGTTATGAGTAGAATAGCAAAATTTGGATTTGTGCTGACCTTTATTTGGATCGGCTTTTTATTGGCAATTAGTTTTATGGAAGCTTGGGTTAAGTTTCGGGCTGTGTCTTTGGATCTTCCAACAGGATTGGATGTGGGAACACATGTGTTTGGTGCATTAAATATGGTAGAACGTATTTTTAGTGCGGCTCTTTTGGTTTATATCTTCATCTACTATGCCGATAAAGTGGTAGTGGTAACAGGCTTAACTATTTTTACTTTTGTTGTGGCGCAGTCTGGTTATTTATTGCCAGAGTTAAATGAACATGCCCAGTTGATTATGCAGGGAATGGTGCCAGAAGAAAATTCGGTTCACCATATGTATGTGCTCATGGAAATCGTGAAATTATTTGCCCTGTTTGTTTTGGGCTTCCGACAACTTCGATTATTTAAATAAGCATCGCTTGAAAAACTACTTTTTGTTGTTTTGAATAATAACTTTGATTAAAAGAGTATCTTATTTCGTAGTTTTTGAGTGTGTCAACTCAGAGTTTTTACCTGCAGTTAAACTGATTTTGATTTTTTTAATTGCGAGTAAATTTCCGTTATTGATAATTTTATTGATTGATAGTGGAATTAATTTTTCTAAATAAAGTATATAAAATAAGGAATTCTCTTTCTTCTTTAGAAGGTAGATTTACGATTTGATTTTTTCAGAGAAAGGGACAAAATTTCTGTTATAGTGTAGCCTAGTGTTATTCAGTTAAAATCAATACATCTTCTTATCGATGAGGTGTTTTGGTCACCTTTTCAAAGCTATTGGGGCCTAATTTATTGAGTTTTTGTGGCAATAATTTTCGAAAATAATTTCGATATTCATTTGACGGATTGTGCTGTTTATTTGCAATTCAAATTTACAAATGGAGAAGGAAAACTTTTATAAAAAAAAGGGAATCCATTCGTAATGGATTCCCTTTTTAGCTTATTGTGATAAGCTTATTCTACTTTTCGGTTTTTTACGTATTTCTCCAGCCATTGATCTTGTTCCCACAACATGTGAAGAATACTTTCTTTGGCTCGGTAGCTATGACTCTCTTTAGGGAAAATCACTAATCGTACATTAGCTCCTAATCCTTTTAAGGCATTGAAGTAACGTTCGCTTTGCATTGGATAGGTTCCCGAATTGTTATCTGCTTCTCCATGAATCAAAAGAAGGGGCGTTTTCATTTTGTCGGCATGCATAAAAGGCGACATTTTGTAGTAAACTTCAGGGGCATCCCAATAGGAACGTTCTTCGCTTTGAAATCCGAAAGGAGTTAATGTTCGGTTATAAGCACCACTACGAGCGATTCCTGCAGCAAACAAATCGCAATGACTAAGTAGGTTGGCAACCATGAAAGCGCCATAGCTGTGTCCTCCAACGGCAACCTTGTTTCTATCAATGTACCCTAGGCTATCAACAGCATCAATGGCAGCTTTAGCATTTGAAACCAATTGTTTTCGAAATAAATCGTTTGGTTCCGTATCTCCTTCACCAACAATGGGGAAGGAGGCATCGTCTAAAACAACATAGCCTTTTGTTACCCAATAAATAGGTGATGCCCAGAATGGATAGGTGAATTCATTTGGATTCTGCGTATTCTGAGAGGCGCTTGTCTTGTCTTTAAATTCTCTTGGATAAGCCCATAGAATCATGGGCATTTTTTCTTTTTTATTCATATCGTATCCAACAGGAAGATATAAAGTGCCAGAAAGTTCTAGTCCATCTTTTCGTTTGTAATTCAACACTTCTTTGTGCACATTTTGAATGCTTTTAAACGGATTTTCAAATTTGGTGAGCTGTTGAATATCATTCTTTTTCAGATCACGAAAATAGTAGTTTGGATAATCCGTTTTTGATTCAATACGAACCAATAATTTTTGACTAGAAGGATTAAAATCTCGTAAGTCTTCAAGCTTTTTTTCATAGGTCGATTGATACAAACGTTCTTTTTTCTGATTCTTTAAATTCAGTTTGTCAAGAAAAGGGTATTGACCATTATCTGAAAATCCATCTCCGATTAGGAAAGCATTATCTCCATCTAAAGCCAGTACATTGTTTCCAAATTTATTTCTTTGAAAAACAAAATTCCCTGGATCGTTATATCGATCTTGATAGTTCCGGTCTGAAATTATTTTAGCTTTCTGGCTGGCATCAGAAGGATTAAAGAGATAAGTTTTTGTATTTCGATCATTCCTCCAATAATCCATTGCAATAGCTATATCATCTGTTCCCCAATTAATGGTGTAGAAACGGTTAATGGTTTTCATTATGCTTTTCGGAGTCCCATTGAAAGGAGCTTGCAGTTCAAATATTTCATCTCGGAAATCAACCTCGTTTTCCGGATCGCCACCATCTAAAGCTTCTACAAAATAAGTGAGGCTGGCTTGTCATCGCGCCAGGATAAATCTCGGCGACCTGTTCTTTCGGCCATAAAACCTTTTGGTAATTCTTCAATTAAGGGAACTTCCAGTACGGTTTGAATCATTTTTCCAGTACTTGAATAAATGTTAGTTTTGGATGGAAATCGACCGTAAGGGACTAGGTAGGAAAATGGTTTTTCGATAGTTGTTATCATTACATAATTGCCATCGGGAGAGAAACTAATTCCTTCGTACATTGCTCCATCTAACCATTTTTCCTGACTGCCATCTATGGATATCTTGTACAGATCGGAGAGTGCCAATTGCTCAAAATTGTATTCGTCATTTTTATTTTTTAGCAAATCCTGATAGGTTCTGTTTTGGGCTTTACTGCCTTCGTTTATCGATATGGTTGGGCCTGTAGGAATTGAATTTTCGGTGTCGATTAGTTCTCTTCTGTCTTCAGAAACCATTTTCACCAATAATGATTTGCTATCTTCAAACCAATTGATTACGTCGTGCATATTGGCATTTACTTTGGCATTACTTATTTTTTTGGAGCTTAGGTTTTGCAAATTGAGAACCCAAAGCTCTACTCCTTTGTTTGTGGTGTTCGTAAATGCAATTTTCTTTTGATCTGGAGACCAAGAGAAATTGGCTAAACGTGGATTTTCGGGTAATCCTGCTATTTGTTGAGCTACTAAATTCTTACTTTTTAGTTTGATTAGTTTTAGATTGTTGTAGTAGTTGGTTCGGCTGCCAATATTCGTTTTCGGATTGATTCGCAATCCACCTAAACGTAATTCTTCTTCCGAAAGCTCAGCGATGGTTTTAAAGGCATCCCGGTAGCGGAGAATAAGAAAATCTTTATTTTCATCAATCAGCACCGAAGGAGCAAGACTAACGTCGACAAGTTCTAGTATTTCTGATGATGGTTTTTGGTAATTGATATTCTCCTGTGCATTTGCCTTCGAAATGATCAAGAGTAGGAGCAGATAAATACATCGTTTCATAAGTTAATTATTATTTTGTGACTCTTTTATTAATTAAGGTGATTTTGGCTGAATGCCCATCAAGTTAGTAAAATTTAAACTTTTAAAAATGATAAAAAAACCGTTGGGTTTAAATACAGGATGTAAATACCCAACGAGCTTATAAGTTTGAAGCGAATCAAAGCTTTCATTTATATTTATTGGTTTCAGCCATTAATTTCAAAAAGCAATGGAACCTCTTACCAAACACCTTCTCTGAATTAAGAGTCGTTCGGTATAGGTTTTCACTAGAAAGACTATTTATTGTTCAATTCATTTAGGAGAGATTCTACAGCTTTTTCAAGTTGCTGATCTTCACCTTTGGTGATTTTTTCGTAGTCGTTGCGAACTTTTATATCTGGTTCAATTTGCTGATTTTCGATGTAATTTCCTTTTGTATCTTTCACGCCGACCATTGGCATACCAAAATATAAGGACTGGTCTTGAAGTGTTTCCCACCAAACAGCAGTCATGGTTCCAGGAACAGGCATTCCAACAAGTTTGCCTAGTTGTAAGGTTTGATAAACGTAAGGGAAAGCACAAGCGTCAGAGTAGTTACTTTCACTCACCAAAACAGCCGAAGGCTTTTTCCATTTGGTGCGAGGTTCGGTTCCAAAATCCTGACCTCGGGGCGAAAGAGTTGAGTAGATGTTTCCACTTAAAAGAGTGGCTAAATCATCGTGAAGCCAACCGCCACCATTAAATCGAGTGTCGACAATAATGGCTTCGTAATCGCCATATTTTCCAAGCATTTCCGAATAGACTTTACGGTAACTTGGCGAATCCATTCCTCTCACATGAACATATCCAACTCTTCCGTTCGATAATCGTTCACAATCTTGCTGGCGTTTTTTTACCCAACGTTCATATAGTAGGTTGGAAATGCTCGACACTGGTTTTATACTTTCTTCCCATCTCTCCTTGGTGTACGGGTTATACAAACTAAGTAGTACCTTTTTACCAGCTTTATGATTGAGTAAAGAGTAATAGCTTTCATCTTTAGAAATTGTTTGTCCATCTATTTTTTCAATGATGCTTCCAACTTTTATTTTTGAATCAGCTTGTTGAAGAGGTCCTTTTTCTAAAATTTCGGCTATACGTAAACCATCACCTTGAAAGTTCCAATCGAAAAATGCTCCTAAAAGTGCAGTTTTATCTGAATTTTCAGGTTTAGGACGATAACCAGAACCAGTATGAGATGCATTAAGTTCTCCTAACAATTCGCTGAGCATTTCGGCAAAGTCGTAATTGTTGTTTATGTATGGTAAAAATCTTTTGTATTCTGCTTTGTAAAACTCCCAATTGATATGATGCATCTCAGGATCGTAGAATTTCTTCAACATGGTACGCCAAACGTGTTCAAAAAGATATTCTCTCTCTTTGGCTTTGTCTAAATACATTTCGGCTGTGTAGCTAATATCTTTTCGTTTGTTCGAGGCAACTTCTACTTTAATAATGCTATTTCCCGACATTAAAAATAGGTTTTTAGCATCCTTATCGAATTGCATTGCACCACCTCCACCTTTTAGATCAAGTATTTTTTTTGTTTCATTTTCTTCCAAATTATTTACCCAAAGGTCATATCCATCTTCAAATCTGCTTAAGTAGAATAATTTTTTTCCATCAGGAGTTAAAATAGCATCGGAAAGTTTCGAAGGATTAATGGTTAGGCAAATTTGACGATCTTCCATTCCTGGAAATTCAATCTTCAAATCTTCTGTTTTATCTTCATCCTTTTTGTCTTTCTTGTCTTTTTTCTTGTTTTTTTCTGATTCCTCTTCTTTCGCAGCTTCTTCGGCCTCTTCTTTCAGCTCTCTTTCTTCTTTTGTAAGTTTAAAATCATCAAATGCTTTTTGGTTAAAAAATTGAATGTACACATCCGATTGAGAGCCCCAGCTTCCATGGCTACGATATCCTCGTTTGTCGGTGAACCAAATCATAGCATTCCCTTTTAACGACCATTTTGGATCTGAATCACTATAACCGCTTTCGCTAAGATTAATTACATTCTCATTTCCCTGAGCATCTACCAAGGCAACATCTGTCATGAAAAGAGTATGAGGATAGATGTTTACTAAAAACCATTTTCCGTCGGGCGACCAATCGTAATGCTGATCTCCATCGGAATAGGAGTAGTTCCATTTTTTTCCTAGAATGGTTCGTACTTTTTTCGATTCTAAATTGATTACTTTAAGAATGACCCGATCTTCAAGAAAGGCAATTTCTTTGCCATCAGGCGAATATTTAGGTTGAAAACTTTCTGCCGGTACTTCTAATATAGCTTCCTCTTTTAAAAGAGTTGAATTGGAGAATTGACTTTCTTCTTCTCGAATTATTGAACTTTGATACAGGTTCCAGCTGCCATTTCGTTCCGAAGCGTAAAGCAAATGTTTTCCGTCGGGACTGTAGCTTACCGAACGCTCTTGCTCAGGAGTATTAGTAATTCGTTTGGTTGTTCCATAGTCAACTGATGTTACATAAACTTCTCCTCGAACAATAAAAGCAATTTCCTTTCCATTAGGCGAAACACTCATTTCAGTAGCACCACTTCGTAGTTGTTCGTAGCTAACTTCATTTTCTTTGCGATCGCTTGTAATTTTAACATCAAGTTTTGTTGGCTCTTTCCCTTCTTCCTGAGTGTAAATTTCACCGTTCCATGAATAGCAGAGTTTATTCTCATTCGAGATGCTTAAAAAACGAACAGGATGCTTTTCAAAGGAACTAATTTGCGTGAGTTGAGTTTTGTTGTTGATTGGTGCTTTCCATACATTAAAACTTCCCGATTTCTCGGATAAATAGTAGATCTCATTATTGGCAGAATTGAAAACAGGATACAAATCTTCGCCTTCATAAGTTGAAAACATGCTGTGTTTTTTGTTTTTTACATCGTAGAGCCAAATGTCGCGTGTTACCGACGAAGTGTGGTGTTTGCGCCAATGATTTTCATATCCTTTGCTGTCGCGATAAAGGATGTAGTCCATGTTTTTGCTGTAGCTTGCATCCAAAGCTGGTGAAGTCAAAATCTGAGATACTTTTCCTCCTTTTACAGAAACGCTGTAAAGTTCTGGTAATATACTCGAGGGAAACATCGCATTTTGATAATCATCACTCAAGTTCGATGAAAATAAAATATTTTGTCCGTCAGGGCTGAAACTAGAGGGAGTCTCTGTATTTGAATTAAAGGTAATTCTATTGGGAGCTCCTCCTGCGGCAGGCATGGTGAAAATATCAAAATTACCGTATCGATCCGAGGCAAATGCAATCATCTTGCTATCTGGTGACCATATGGGCTGATAATCGTAGGATTGATTGCTAGTTAAGGCAATTGCATCTCCTCCTTCAGAAGGGATTGTGAATAAATCGCCGTCGTATTCAAATACTATACTTTGTCCATCTGGTGAAATCGCAGGATAGCGAAGCCACAAAGGATTATTTATAGCTAGAAGACTTTGTGCGAGGGCAATTAAAAATGTGGTGATGAAAAATAACTTTTTAATCATGTTTTATTGAATTGCGTTAAAATTTAGGTGCTACAATTTCTTTGAAAGATACTAACAATTCGAGTGTTGTAACATAATTTATACCAAAATTAGTAAGCACTTGAAATGTTGATGTTTTGCTTTTGGCGGCTAATTTTTAAGAAATTACCACTGTTCACAAGTGAACAGTATGATGTTCGTTTTCGGACTTGATATTTTTACTTATAGTTCATCAAATTCTTTAGGATATGAAACACATCCTGAAAGTTTTTGGAGAGCTTCTTTTTTCAATTCTAATGCCATAAAATTTTCATCAGGGACCTTAAAAGAAGAGGAAATATTGAATTGAGAAGCCGGAGTAAAACCAAATTTCGTGTAGAACTTAGCATGTCCAAGGACAATCACAGAAGTGTAGCCCATTTTTTTTGCTTTTGCCAATCCTTTTTCCACCAATTGGGAGCCAATTCCTAATTCTTGTAATTCTGGAATTACCGACATTGGGGCTAATGCTAGAGTTTCAAATTGATTTGTTTCGGAAATAATCTCGATTGGGAAGAATAAAATGTGCCCAACAATCTCATTTCCCATGCAGGCGACTAAAGAAAGGTTGGACTGAAATTTTTTATTGCTTCGGATTTTCTCAACGAACAAACCTTCATTTTCTTGCCCGAAAGCCATGTCGTTAATTAGGGAGATGTTTTTATAGTCATTTTTATTTTCTGGGCGAATCGTAATTTTCATGCTTCTCTTTTTAAAGAAATAAAGTTAATGAAAAAGAGATAAAAAAGTCCAGAAAATGCTGAATCAATTGAACGGGAAAAATTGATTCAATATTTTCTGGATTGCAATGCTATTTGGTAGTTTATACTGCCTCTCCGATAAGGGTTGCTTTGGTGCAACTTTTAATTAAAACATTTACAAAATCGCCAACTTTATAATCTTTTTTAGGGAATACTGCAACCTTGTTTTGTTGGGTTCTGCCATATACTTCCTGATCGGATTTTTTCGAGATGCCTTCCACCAAAACTTCAAAAACTTTTCCAAGATCACCTTGGTTGTTTTCCAGAGAAATTTGGTTTTGTAATTCGATCATTTGTTCTAAACGTTTTTGCTTGACAGTTTCAGGAATATTGTCCTTCATGTTTTTATATGCATATGTTCCCGGACGTTCCGAATATTTAAACATGTAAGCCAAGTCGTATTTTGCCCATTTCATTAGCTCAATGGTTTCGTTGAAATCTTCATCACTTTCGTTGTAGAATCCACAAAAAATATCTGAAGAAAGGCCACAGTCTGGAATGATTTTTCGGATGGCTTCAATTTTACTTTTGTACCATTCCTGAGTATATTTCCGGCGCATATTTTTAAGAACAGAATCGCTTCCCGATTGCACAGGTAAGTGAATGAAGTTACAGATGTTTTTATTTCGGGCAATCACATGTAAGGTGTCATCACTCATGTCTTTAGGATGCGAAGTTGCAAATCGAATTCGCATGTTAGGAACCGATACGGCAACCATCTCTAGGAGCTCAGGGAATGAAACCTGATTCACTGAATTTTTATAGGAGAAGGAATTGACGTTTTGACCGAGAAGAGTTACCTCTTTGTACCCTTTATCCGCCAAATCTTTTACCTCTTTTAAAATGCTTTCAGGATTTCTGCTTCTTTCTCTTCCTCGGGTATAGGGAACTATACAGTAGGTGCAAAAATTATTGCAGCCGCGCATTATTGAAACAAAACCAGAAATAGAAGTTTCATCAATTCTTGAAGGGCAAATATCTTTGTATGTTTCGGTTAATGAAAGTTCTATATTGATGGCATTTTCTCCATTTTCGGCTTTTCGAACCAAAAGAGGAAGATCCATATAAGCATCGGGACCAACAACAAGATTTACATTTTTTTCTTCTTCAAATAACTTTTCTCCCAGTCGTTCGGCCATACAGCCAATAACGCCAACTAAAAGTTTAGGATTTTTTTTCTTTAGTTCGCTAAATCCTTGCACTCTACCTCGAACTCGGGTTTCTGCATTTTCGCGAATCGAGCAAGTATTAACCAAAATTAAATCAGCTTCTTCGCGGGTTTTAGTAATTGCAAAACCATCGTGCTCCATAATCGAGGCTACAACTTCACTATCAGCAACATTCATTTGGCAACCATAAGTTTCCAAAAATAATTTTTTGTTATTAGTGCTCATTTTTGTATTTCCCTTATTTTAAATTTGCTGCAAAGTTATATTATCTAAACTGATTGGCAAGATATCGTATGGATGATTTAGAATTGGTATGCAGAATGAATTGGTATTATTTTGTTTAAGCTTACTTTTTAGGATTGCTAATGGGGTGGTGTTTAGAGGATTAATTCGTACTTTTAGAGGAGTAGTAACTCTGTTTTAATAATATTTAATGATTGGAGCTATAAGTTAATATTGGTCTGTAAATTCTGTTTGTTGCTAAATAATTTTGTGTATTTTTACCCCGCAAATAAGGGGTCTGAGAAGAGCTTGATAAAGAGTGTGTTTGTGAAATATAACCTCTTTTAATATCCTGTTTTAACGATTGATTGTGGCAAATCAGGAATAGTTCTTGTATTACGGTTGTAAAGTGTTAATCTAAAAGTAGACATCATGAAGCGTATTTTAGTTCCAGTAGATTTTTCTGGTGATTCACTCAAAGCATTGAGCTTTGGTATTTTTTTGGCAAATAAATTAGGTTGCCATTTGAGGATGATTCACGTGCAAAAATCCGAAAAGTTTCAAATTCCCTTTCATTTCGAAGAGTTGAAAAATGAAATCATTCATACTGTTCAGGAATATTTTGAGAAATTAATTGAACTTCATTCTTCTGATTATTATGTCAAGAATGGAGTTTTTGATTTTAAAATAAGAACAGGAAGTGTTTACAGAGAGATCGTTAATCAAGCAAAATATGGCGATGCCTATATGATTGTAATGGGAGCTTATGGAGCTTCTGGATTTGAAGAGTTTTTTATTGGAAGCAATGCTTTTAAAGTAGTGAACAATGCTAGTTGTCCTGTTATTACTGTGCAAAATGAATTGTCTCAGAAACAATTGAAAACAATTGTGATGCCAATTGACGCAAGTGCTGAAACAAGGAAAAAAATTCCTTTTGTTGCTGAAATTGCCAATAAATGTAACGCGAAAGTTCATATTTTGGGGGTTCATGAAAGCGCAGATGCCAATGTGATTGGTAAAATTGAACATTACATGAAGCAAGCTGAAGATTTCTTCATAGAAGGAAATATAAGTTGTGTGAAAAGCCTTCGGAAAGGAGAGAATAATACGCTTTCATCTTTAGAATATGCACGCGAAGTAGAAGCGAATTTAATAGCAGTTATGACACAGCAAGCTGAGAGTCCAATTAGTATGTTTTTTGGTTCTTATGCTCAACAAATGGTTAATAGTTCCGAAATTCCGATTTTATGTGTTCCTAATAAGTAAATTGGAATAAAGTATCAATAAAAACAGACATCATAAAAGCATAGCTTTTTTAAAGGTGTTGATAAATTTAAAAAATGCAGTACGTTAAATTAGTAATTTTATCTTTTTTTATTCTATCAATAGTCTCATCAAATGCTCAGGTTGGGCAGAATGAAGTATTGAGTCAAGGGAAAAATATCAATTCCCCAGGAAAAGTTAATATTATTCAGGATGTTCGAATCAAAGAATTACTTGAAACGGATAAAATGATTAATACTAGTAATGCGGGGTTTTCAGGATATAGAATTCAGATTTTTTCAGGAGGAAGTACTGATAGGGAAAAAGCATTTCAGATTAAAGGAGAATTTAATGAGTTGTTTCCCGAAGAAAGGGCTTATGTTGTTTATAAAGCACCCGATTTTAGAGTCTATGTTGGAAACTTCCGTAGTAAGATTGAGTCCATCGAGCTTGATAAAGCTTGTTTACAGTTTTTTCCGAATTCTTATCCGGTGAAAACTTATATTTTATTTTCTGAATTAGAACCCATCGAGCGGGAGTTTGAGAATGTTGTTTTGGAGGAAGATGATAATTAAAATGATACAAACTAAATAACCATTTAAGCAGTTAAGGAATGAGTGACCAACTAAAGCACGAGTGCGGGATAGCAATGATTCGATTGCTAAAGCCTCTTGAGTACTATCAGGAAAAATATGGATCTTGGAGATATGGTATTCAAAAGCTCTATCTATTGATGGAAAAACAACACAATCGAGGACAGGAAGGAGCTGGAGTTGTTGGATTAAAATTGGATGTGCCTCCTGGAAATAAATACATTTATAGAGAGCGCTCATGTAGTGATCAGCCAATAAAGGAGGTTTTTGAGAATGTTTATAAGGAGCTTGCAGATGCTGAGGCAAAATATCCAGAAAAATTTAATGATCCAGTTTGGGCGAAAGAAAATCTGCCATATGCTGGTGAAGTATATCTAGGTCATCTTCGTTATGGAACCTTTGGACGAAATAGTATTGATTTTGTTCATCCTGTAATGAGAGAAAATAACTGGAAATCGAGAAATTTAGTATTGGCGGGAAATTTTAACCTGACCAATGTTGATGAGCTTTTTGATTTGTTAGTAGGTTTAGGTCAACATCCCAAAAATTATACTGATACTGTTACAATACTCGAAAAAGTGGGCCATTATTTAGATGAGGAAAATCAGATGTTGTTTCGCCAATATAAAAATGATGGTTTATCGAATCGGGAAATTTCGCCACAAATAGAAAAAAATATTGATATTCAGAAAATTCTTTCTGGCGCCAGTAGAGATTGGGATGGAGGATATTCTATTGCAGGAATGTTTGGTCATGGAGACTCTTTCGTGATGCGAGACCCTTGGGGAATTCGCCCGGCATACTATTATCAGGATGATGAAATTGTAGTAGTAGCCTCGGAGCGACCAGTTATTCAAACGGCTTTAAATGTTCGTGCCAATACGATTAAAGAGATAGCTCCTGGAAATGCCGTGATTGTAAAGAAAGATGGCGAGGTTGCAGAGGTGCCAGTAAGGGTTGCTCAGAAGAGAAGATCATGTTCGTTTGAGAGAATTTATTTTTCCAGAGGAAGTGATAAGGATATCTATAAAGAAAGAAAAAAATTGGGCGAATTGTTGACTCCTGCCATTTTAGAATCTGTTGGTCATGATGTTAAGAATACGGTATTTTCATTTATTCCTAATACTGCCGAGACTGCATTTTATGGAATGATGGAAGGGGTGAGAAAGCATCTGACGGAGCTTAAAAAACAACAAATTCATGAACTGAATGGAAGCTGGACTGAGGAAAAACTTCAGGAAATTATCTCGGTTGAGCCAAGGGTTGAGAAAATTGCTATTAAGGATGTGAAAATGAGAACTTTCATATCGAATGATGAAGGGCGTGATGATTTAGTGGGGCATGTTTATGATGTTACTTATGGAATTGTTAAAAATCAAGAGGATAATTTGGTTGTTATTGATGATTCAATTGTGAGGGGAACAACTCTAAAACAAAGTATTCTGCGAATTTTAGATCGCCTTCATCCTAAAAAAATTGTTATTGTGTCTTCTGCGCCTCAAATTCGTTACCCCGATTGTTATGGAATTGATATGACTCGTATGGGAGAATTTATTGCGTTTAATGCTGCAATTGCCATGTTAAAGGAACAGGGTATGGAGAGTATTATCGAGGAGACCTATAGGAAGTGTAAAGCGCAGGAAAATTTGCCTAAGGAAGAGGTTGTAAACTATGTGAAAGAGATTTATAAGCCGTTTACGCCAGAGGAAATTTCAGATAAAATTGCTGTTTTACTAACTCCAGAAGTGATGGATGCTGAGGTGAATATTGTTTATCAAACTGTTGATAATCTTCATTCAGCTTGTCCTGAGAATACAGGTGATTGGTATTTTACAGGAAATTATCCAACGCCAGGGGGAAATAAAGTGGTTAATACTTCATTCATTAACTATTGCGAAGGAAAGGATAAGAGGTCTTACTAATAAGAATTTTATATAAGTTAAAAACCCGTCTTGCAAAAGACGGGTTTCTTTTTTTTTGAAAAAAGCATCCAGTGTGGGATGCTTTTGAATTTATTTCTTTTTGAAAATATTTAACTTTCTTTTAGGGAATTTGATGTGTAGCAAAGAAAGATAAGAGGATATGTGTCTGTCTTTCTTGTTTTCGTAAACATCTGCAATGGTAATCATGATTCCTGTTTCCTCAACATCTCCAAAGTGAGTGTTTATAGCCGTTCCAAAGCATTTCATTGTAGGCGATAGTCCCATGTAAGCATTGATAAGAGGAGGAACATTTTCTCCATTTTTACGAACGTTCTGCGATAAAACTTTATAGTTTTCCTCGAAGCTATCTTTGCAGAAGTCTTTACTCAATTGCTCTGTGTCCATATTCGTGATCAAAGGTATTGTTGGAGTGGCTAGCTTTTCTGGATCGCTAAACATCTTGTTCATGAAATATAGAATGTGATTACGAGCATCACGATTGTAATCGGGATACATTGTTACCTTGCCAAAGAAATATTTAATTTCAGGATAGTCAACAATCAAGGCTCCTAGTCCATCCCATAAATTATCTAATGCGTACAAACTTTTACGACCTTTTCTGATTGATTGATATTCTGGCTGAACAAAAGAACGGCCAAGTTCAATCATATGTGGCATGTATTCTTTTTTGAATTTATCAGAAAAGTTAAATAATCGGGAAGTTGCCAAATAAATATCTCCATTCGCATCACGAGGAGCATCTTTGCATAAAATATAACGGTATCCTCCAAGGATTTCTTTTGCTTTAGGATCCCAAACAATTAATTGATGGTAAGGTTTTTCATCCAAATCAAAATCATCAATGTCAATTTCTTTACCTGTACCTCCACCAGCTTTACGGAAGGTTATTTCACGTAATCGGCCAACTTCTCTCATTAAATTCGGAGAATCTTGATGAGTAAAGCAGTAGATTTCATTCGATCCCTTGTTGGTTTTGCGTACAAATCTTTCTTCTGTAAGCTCCTTTTCAAGTTCCTCTCGCGATACAGGGGGAATAATTTCTTTCATCATTAAGTTTATTGGTCCTTTTGTGAGGGTTATTAAATTACTTGGTTTTTTACTAAAATCGAAGAGCAAAAATACTTACATTATGGGTAATAATGACAAACTTAGCATTAAAAATTTGATGAAATGCATAGAATTTTCATATTGAGAATATTATTGATCCGTCAATTTGTAAGTTTCCTTTTTTATTTTTTCAGCCCATTTATCGTACGAGAGACTTTTGTCAAAGGTTTGATATGGGATAGGTTTGCCAATGGTAACAGTGAATTTTTTTCCTCGCTGTTTGAATAATTCATTAGGCAAATATAACATTTCCAAATTAGATTTTATTCGAAGAAACTTCCTAAGATTCGCAAGGTTGTAGAAAAAATTAGAGTTTCGACCATCGATATGAATGGGAACAATATCGCGTTTATGTTTTTTAGCTTTCGCGATAAAACTTTTTTTCCAATCCAAATCTTTAATGATGCCTTTTTGTTTGCGAGAGACTAGTCCTGCTGGGAAAGTAAGTATTGTTGCGTCCGATTGGTAGGCTGCTTCAATTATTATGGCAGCTTCTTTGGCCTGCCCTCCATGCTTGTTGATTGGAACAAACACATCTGATAAATTCTTTATATTCATCAGAATGTCGTTTACGAAGAATCTGATTCTTGGAAAATATTTTCCAAAAATACTGATTAGTATAATGCCATCAGGACCACCCAGAGGATGATTGGATGCAAATATGTATCGTCCGTCTTGCTCGATGTTTTCAAGTCCTTTAATTTCAAAAGTAATGTCAAGTTCCTGTAGAACACTATCAGCGAATTCTATACCTTGTTTTTGGTAGTTTTTCGATAAAAATTCGTTGAGCTCTTCTTGATGAATGATTCCTTTTAGGTAGCGGATGATAAATCCAGGAAGTAGCTTTGAAACCTTCTCACTTTTGCTTGCAAAAACTTTTTCGATGTCAATTTTTAAATAGTCTTCGCTTGTGTTTTCTTTTTGCATAAAATTCTAAAATGGGTTAATCCTGCTTGCAAATATCGCAATTTTCTCGCATTCATATCCTTCCTTTTTTCATCAATATCGATATGCTTGAATAATAATTAGTTGAATAAAGTGGGAAAAGTTATTAACAAAACCATAAAAGTGGGAGGATGTGGTTGAAAGTGGGTAAAATTTTCTCTAATTTTACAATTGTAAATTAATTTTTCCAATGATAACATTTATAGGCGATTATCCTTGTAGAATGGATGCTAAAGGGCGGGTTTTACTGCCTTCTTCCTTTCGGAAACTCCTAAATGGAGGTTCGGAGAGTCGCTGTGTTTTGCGGAAAAATTTGTACGAAAAATGCTTAGATCTCTACTCTATTTCAGAATGGGAAAAGCAAACTGAACTTGTGAGAGCAAAGGTAAATCCATTTAATAAGAAACATGCGGGATTCTTACGTGAGTTTTTCAGAGGCACAGCTGAAGTTTTAATCGATGGAAATGGACGAATTCTGATTCCTAAAAAATTTTATGAGTTTGCTGGTTTTTCAAAAGATCTGACCTTAGCAGGACAAGATGGGAAAATAGAAATTTGGGATACCGAAGCATACGAAAAATCTGCTCTGGGACAAGAGGGATTTAGCAATATGGCGGATGAGATCTTAGGTGGCGATTCAAATGATGAGTAATTGTTGAATAGGAGTATTGATTGTTGTTTCTTTGTGCTACAATTAAAAGATAAAAAAATGAGTACATATCATGTTCCAGTTTTGCTTGGAGAGAGTATTGATGGGTTGAATATTAAGCCAGATGGGATCTATGTGGATCTTACTTTTGGAGGAGGAGGACATTCAAGAGAAATTTTAAAACACCTTACAACAGGGAAGTTAATTGGTTTTGATCAGGATGTTGATGCGGAAAATAATGTACCTAAGGACGATCGATTTATTTTTGTTCGGCATAATTTCAGATATTTTAAAAATTTCATAAAATATTTAGGCTACCCTAAAGTTGATGGGATTTTGGCCGATCTTGGGGTTTCTTCTCACGAATTTGATGTTGCTGAACGAGGGTTCTCTTTTCGTTTTGATGGCGAATTGGATATGAGAATGAATCAGGATTCGGGTTTTACAGCTGCTGATTTATTGAATGAATATTCCGCAGAGGATTTGTTTCGGATCTTTAAATATTATGGAGAAGTTAAAAATCCAGGAAAACTAGTTCGTTTAATCGAGAATCATCGAAAAGAAAATCAGTTCTCTACAATTCAGGATTTTAAAGAAGTTATTGCTCCCTGTACCCCAAAGTTTAAAGAGCATAAATATTTGGCGCAGGTGTTTCAGGCTATCCGAATCGAGGTAAATCAGGAAATGGATGTTTTGAAAGAAATGCTAATGCAATCTGCGGATGTTTTGAAACCTGATGGTAGATTGGTGGTGATTACTTACCATTCTTTAGAAGATAGATTGGTGAAGAATTTTATTCGCGATGGAAAATTTGAGGGGAGTGCAGAGAAAGATTTCTTTGGAAATGTTCAAACACCACTTTTAGCTGTAAACCGAAAGGTAATTCTTCCAGATGAAAATGAAATAGAGTTAAATGGACGAGCTCGGAGCGCAAAGCTTCGAATTGCTCAACCTAAAGTAAAATAATTGATGTTTAAATTTCGAAAAAAATACAACGAATTTATCAAGCCTAGTGAGGAGCTGAAAGAGATTTCTTCAGGTTCAATCAAGGATGTTATTGATGGGAGTATTTTAACGAAGACAGAGGTGGTTCAACAATTGCCTTTTATTATTTTCTTAGTGGTTCTTGGTATTTTTTACATCAGTAATCGTTATCATTCCGAGCGGGTTTATCGTGATATGGTTGGCTTGGAGAAAGAGTTGAAAGAATTGCGATTTGAATCAATAACAACAGCCTCTGATTTAATGTACATGAGTAAACAATCGGAAGTAGTAAAACGTGTGAAAAGTGAAGGACTCGATTTAGTTGAATCTACCGAGCCTCCAATTAAAATATATTTAAAAAAGTAGTGCAGATAAAAAAAGATATCATATGGCGGGTTGGAGCAATCTATACCTTGGTAATGATTGTTGCAATACTCATTGTTGGAAGAGTTGTTGCCCTGCAATTGTTCGAAGGAGATAAGTGGCGAAGTAAAGCACAATCTCTTTCGCAACGTGATGTGATTGTACAAGCTAACCGCGGAGATATTTGTGCCGATGATGGACGACTTTTGGCGAGCTCATTGCCTTACTATGAACTCAGGATGGATTTTCGTGCCGCCGGTTTAACCGATTCTTTGTTTCGTTCTGATGTAGACTCCTTAGCACTTTGTTTGTCGCGATTTTTTAAGGATAAATCGGAATATGAATATCGGAACATGCTTTGGAAAGCTAAATATAGAACCAAATCAAATCGATATTTCTTGATCAATCGAAGAAAAATCAACTACAATGGACTTAAAAAAATAAAGACCTTTCCAATTTTTCGTTTGGGACAAAATAAAGGAGGATTGATCTGTTTGCAGGAAAACAGAAGGATTCAACCTCATTTAAATCTAGCCAATAGAACTATTGGTTATTTATTGGAAGGGGAACAAGGAGAACAGGTTGGAAAAGTTGGTATCGAAGGGGCTTTTGAAAGTGATTTGAAAGGTGTTGATGGAATTAGTATCATTCAAAAATTATCTGGCAGATGGTTGCCTGTTAATTTGGTTGAACCTAAGGATGGGAATGACTTAATCACAACAATTGATGTGAACTATCAGGATGTGGCTGAATCTGCTTTAGAGCAGCAGTTGATAAAATATAATGCTGATCATGGTTCGGTTGTGCTGATGGAAGTGAACACTGGTGCGATAAAAGCAATTGCTAACTTGGGTTTCGATAAGTCATCACAATCCTATAAAGAAGATTATAATTATGCTGTTGGAGAAGCAACTGAACCGGGTTCAACTTTTAAATTGGCATCCATCATGGCCTTGTTTGAGGATGGTTATGTGGGACCAATGGACTCGGTGGATACAGGAAATGGTGTGTATAGTTACTACAAGGAAAAAATGCGCGATTCTCATGTAGGCGGCTTTGGAAAAATTAGCGTACAGGAAGCTTTTGAAAAGTCTTCCAATGTTGGGATATCAAAATTGGTAAACGATCACTATAAGAACAAGCCAAGATATTTTATTAATCGTCTTTATGAATTTCGATTAAACGAACCACTGGGAATCTCCATAAAAGGGGAAGGAGTTCCTAGTATACGGTATCCTGATGATCCATCATGGTCGGGAGTTTCTTTGCCCTGGATGTCGATTGGGTATGCTGTGAAGCAAACACCATTACAAACACTTACATTTTATAATGCAATTGCGAATAATGGTAAAATGATGAAGCCTTTGTTTGTAAAGGAATTGAGGTATCACGGAGATGTGATTCAAACTTTTGATAAAGAGGTTTTGAAATCTAGAATTTGCTCGAGTGAAACACTTAAGAATGTGAGGAATATGTTGGAAGGTGTTGTGTTACGAGGAACGGCTAGAAATCTGCGTAATCACAATTATACCATTGCAGGGAAAACAGGGACAGCACAAATTGCAGATAAGAACAAGGGATATAAGGAAAAGGTTTACCAAGCTTCATTTGTGGGCTATTTTCCTGCTGATGATCCCATGTATTCATGTATTGTAGTTATCAATCGTCCCAATAAAACCAAAGGGTTTTACGGAAATCAAGTGGCAGGACCCGTTTTTAAAACAATTGCCGATAAAGTGTATGCAATGAGTTATTCCATGCATCCCATTAAGGTAGACGAAGCTAGTTTGGAACCTAAAGTTCCGGTTTCATTAAATGGATATAAAAAAGATCTTGATGAGGTTTTCGACAATTTAAATATTAAAGTAGCCAATAAAGATATTGATTCCGATTGGGTAATAACTTCTCGAAAAGATTCAATTATAGAATACAAATACAGAACAGTAAAGAAGTTTATGGTTCCCAATGTAAAAGGAATGGGAATTCAGGATGCTTTGTATATACTTGAAAATGTAGGACTCAAGGTGAAAGCGAGTGGCCTTGGATCTGTAGCAAAACAATCACTTCGACCAGGATCTTATTTTAAAAAGGGAGATCAGATTAGGATTGATTTATCTTAAAAAGTGACTAATGGGAAAAAATATAAATGAACTATTGAGTTCTGTTCAAATCGAAACTAAAAAAGGAGCTCGTGACGTTGAGGTGAATGCAATTCATTTTGATTCACGAAAAATAAAGGATGGAGATCTGTTTGTGGCATGCAGAGGAACTGTTTCTGATGGACATGATTATATAGAAAAAGCGGTTGAAAATGGTGCCAAGGTGGTTGTTTGCGAAGAATTACCTCTAAATAGCACTTCGGAAACAAGTTTTATTTTGGTTAAGGATTCTTCTGTAGCTCTATCAGAAATTGCGCATAATTTTTACAATAAACCGACAGAGAATATTCAATTGGTAGGGGTTACCGGTACCAATGGAAAAACAACCATTGCAACTCTTCTTTATCATCTGTTTAAAAAATTAGGATATAAAGTTGGTTTACTGTCTACAGTTTGCAATTATGTAGATGAAAAAGAGGTAAAAGCAACACATACAACGCCCGATTCATTGCAATTAAATGCTTTGCTGGCTGATATGGTTAAGGCTGGATGTGAATATTGTTTCATGGAAGTAAGTTCGCATGCAATCGATCAAAAAAGAATTGGAGCTCTAAATTATAAGGGCGGCATATTTACAAATATTACTCACGATCATCTCGATTATCACAAAACATTCGGTGCATATTTAAAGGTGAAAAAGTCTTTTTTCGATCAATTAGGGAAAAGATCCTTTGCCATTACAAATGCCGACGATAAAAATGGAAAGTTAATGCTTCAGAATATGAAGGGACATAAATTTTCCTATTCTACTCGCTCTTTTGCCGATTTCCGTTGCCAGATCCTGGAAAAACACTTTACAGGTATGCTTCTGGAAATGGATGGGGTAGAAATTTGGACCAAGTTTATTGGTGATTTTAATGCTCATAATTTACTTGCCGTTTATGGGGCTGCTCGTTTGTTAAATCAAAACAAAGAGGAAGTGCTTAAGGCAATTAGTGAATTAAAATCGGTTGATGGACGATTCGAAAGTTTGATTTCCGATGGAGGTATTATGGCAATTGTAGATTATGCTCATACGCCAGACGCATTGAAAAATGTTTTGGAATCAATCGCTGTTTTAAGAACCGGAAACGAACAGGTAATCACTATTGTTGGTGCTGGTGGCGATAGAGATAAAACAAAACGTCCTTTAATGGGGAAAATTAGTGCTGAATTAAGTGATAAACTAATCTTAACATCCGATAATCCTAGGTCGGAAGATCCAGATCAGATTATTCAGGAGATAAGAGAAGGTGTGCCAGCCAATCATCTTCGAAAAGTACTGGCTATTACCGATAGAAAGGAAGCCATTCGAACCGCTTATATGTTGGCACAAAAAGGCGATATTATTTTGGTGGCAGGAAAAGGGCACGAAGATTACCAGGAAATTAAAGGGGTGAAACATCATTTTGATGATAAGGAAATTATCAAAGAAATTTTTAAACTGTAGTTATGTTATACTATTTATTTAGGTACTTAAATCAATTCGATTTTCCAGGAGCTGGAATGTTTGAATACATCTCCTTTCGAGCTGCTTTTGCAATAATGACTTCTTTGTTTATAGCAACGGTGTTCGGAAAAAAGATTATTCTTTTGTTGCAAAAACAACAAATAGGGGAAATTGTTCGCGATTTAGGATTGGCCGGACAAATGGAAAAAAAAGGAACACCAACAATGGGTGGTGTAATTATTATTCTTTCCATATTAATTCCCGTTCTGCTTTTTGCAAAATTAGATAATATCTACATTTTACTGATGATCATTACTACTATTTGGTTGGGATTCATTGGTTTTGTTGATGATTATATTAAAGTATTTAAAAAAGATAAGGAAGGTTTAAGTGGTAAATTTAAAGTGGCAGGCCAAGTTGGTTTGGGCTTAATTATTGGACTAACACTTTACATGAATGATGATGTAGTTATTCGTGAAAAAACAAGCATCGACGAAATTGGTACCCAAACTGAAATGGTCGATCAGGGATTTATGCCAAGCGATACGGGAATAACACGTTTAACAAAGGATGTTAAATCAACAAAAACTACCATCCCATTTTTTAAGAACAATGAATTCGATTATGAATATTTGGTTGCCTTTGGAGGTAAATATGCACCTCAATTGGCTTGGTTGGTCTTTATAATTATTACCATATTTATTGTAACGGCTGTTTCTAATGGGGCAAATATTACCGATGGATTGGATGGTTTAGCAACTGGTTCTTCCGCTATTATTGGTGCCACATTGGGGATATTGGCATACGTCTCGGGACACGTTGTATATGCCGATTATTTGAACATCATGTACATTCCAAATTCGGGTGAACTGGTTGTTTTTATTTCAGCCTTTATTGGTGCTACCATCGGATTTATGTGGTACAACTCCTATCCTGCTCAGGTTTTTATGGGCGATACGGGTAGCCTTTCTCTTGGTGGAATTATAGCTGTGTTTGCGATTATTATTCACAAAGAGCTCTTGATTCCTATCTTATGCGGAATTTTCCTTGTGGAAAATATTTCGGTAATGATGCAAGTATCGTGGTTCAAGTACACTAAAAAGAAATTTGGAGAAGGAAGGCGAATATTTCGGATGGCTCCTCTTCATCATCATTATCAGATGAAAGGATACCCAGAACCTAAGATTGTAACCAGATTCTGGATCATTGGAATATTTTTGGCCATAATTACAATTGTAACTCTTAAAATCAGATAATAAGAAATGGCAAAACGAATCGTCATACTCGGTGCAGGAGAAAGTGGAGTGGGAGCAGCAGTCTTGGCCAAATCAAAGGGCTTCGAGGTTTTTGTCTCAGATTTTGGGGAAATTAGTCTGAAATATAAAGAAGCACTGAACAGCTATCATCTCGATTATGAGGAGAAGCAACACAGTGAATCTTTAATACTATCAGCCGATGAGGTAATAAAGAGTCCGGGAATTCCCGATACGGCTCCAATGATTGTGAAGTTAAAGGAAAAAAATATTCCTGTGATTTCTGAAATTGAATTTGCTGGACGATTTTCTGATGCAAAGATGATATGCATTACAGGGAGTAACGGGAAAACAACCACGACACTGCTTTTATATCATATGTTAACAAAGGCGGGTTTAAAGGTGGGCTTAGCAGGCAATGTTGGAAGCAGTCTGGCCTGGCAGGTTGCCGAAAAAGATTTTACGCATTATGTGGTGGAATTGAGCAGCTTTCAGTTAGATGGAATGTATGATTTTAGAGCAAATATTGCCATAATATTGAATATTACGCCTGATCATTTAGATCGGTACGATTATAAAATGGAGAATTATATCAATTCAAAATTTAGAATATTGCAAAACATGAAAAGTGAAGATTCTTTTGTGTTTTGCACTGATGATGAAATCATTAAGAAAGAATTAATGAATTGTGATATTTTGGCTCAATTACTCCCTTTTTCAGTTCAACAAGAGAAGGAAATGTGTGGATGGATTGAGAATGAACTTTTAAAAATTCAATACAACGAAAGTCTCTTTTCTATGGATAAAAAAGATTTGTCATTACATGGAATTCACAATGTGTATAATTCATTGGCATCAGGTATTGCTGGCAGTGTATTGCACATTCGTAAAGAAGTTATTCGCGAAAGTTTAAGCGATTTTCAGGGGGTCGATCATCGCTTGGAAAAAGTGGTTCGAGTGCGTGGAATTCAATTTATCAACGATTCTAAAGCTACAAATATCAACTCAACTTGGTATGCTTTGGAGAGTATGGAAGAACCTGTTGTTTGGATTGTGGGCGGAGTTGATAAAGGAAATGATTACTCGCAGTTGGATGAATTGGTGAAACAAAAGGTAAAAGGAATCATTTGTTTAGGTGTTGATAATTCAAAAATACATGCTGCTTTCGATGCTAAGGTTGAGTGTATTGTTGATGCTACATCCATGAAAGAAGCGGTTCAAAAAGCTTATCAAATTGCCAAAAAAGAGGAGATCGTTTTGCTGTCTCCAGCTTGTGCTAGTTTTGACCTTTTTAAAAGTTACGAGGATCGCGGCAATCAGTTTAAGGAAGAAGTTAGAAATTTGTAAATCAATCATATGGCAAGCTTATTTAAGAATTTTAACCTAAAAGGAGACAGGGTAATTTGGATCGTCATCTTCTTTTTGTCCATGATTTCTTTGCTGGTGGTTTATAGTTCCACCGGAACACTTGCCTATAAGGTAAAGGGAGGAAATACATCCTATTTCTTTATCAAGCAACTGATTCTTCTGGGAGTTTGCTACATGATTATATATGTTATTCATCGAATTAATTTTAAGGTATATTCCAGCTCTGCTAATCTGGTTTTGATTGTGTCTATTGGCCTGCTAATACTGGCAAAACTAGTGGGAACCAATTTAAATGATGCTTCTCGATGGATCACCATACCTGGAATTGGGTTCAATTTTCAACCATCAGAATTAGCAAAGTTGGCTTTAATACTCCATGTCTCTAGAACTTTATCCAGATATCAAGCCGAAGACTCGTGTAAAAAGGAAGCCTTCTTGCACATTATTATCCCTGTTGGAATAGTCTGTTTGCTGATCTTTCTAGATGATTTTTCAACTTCGGTACTATTAGGAGGTGTATGTTATTTACTGATGTTTATTGGTCGTGTTGCCAAAAAATATTTGCTCGGGTCGGTAGGTGTTGTTTTGGGTTTGGTCATTATGCTTATTGTTTTGGCACCTTTTATCCCTAGTTTTGGGCGTGTGCAAACTGTGCGAAGTAGAATTGTTAATTTTATCGATAAGGATGAAAACAATCCGAATAATAGTCAGAATTATCAGGTAGAACAGGCAAAAATAGCCGTTGTTTCGGGCGGTATATTTGGCAAGGCTCCAGGAAATAGCACACAACGCAACTTCCTGCCGCATCCATATTCCGATTTTATTTATGCGATTATTTTGGAAGAAATGGGTTGGATAGGAGGCTTCTTTATACTGTCTTGTTATTTAATATTAATGTATCGAGCTGGCTTAATAGTGAGGAAGTGCAATCGGACTTTTCCAGCACTTTTAGTCATTGGTCTTGCGCTAAGTATCGTTTTTCAGGCGTTAACTAATATGGCTGTTTCGGTGAATCTAATTCCTGTAACCGGACAACCTTTGCCTTTGGTAAGTATGGGAGGTACTTCTCTTATTTTTACCAGTGCTGCATTCGGAATGATTCTTGGTGTAAGCAAGTGGGTAAATGAAGAAGAAAAATTGAATGAACAAGAGAACTTGAATGAAGCAGAAAATTAAAATAATCGTTAGTGGAGGTGGAACTGGAGGACATATTTTTCCTGCCATTTCAATAGCAAATGCGCTACAAAATTGCAGCGATTGCGAAATTTTATTTGTAGGTGCCGAAGGGAAAATGGAAATGGAAAAAGTTCCTGCTGCAGGATATAAAATTGTGGGTTTGCCCATTCGTGGATTGCAGAGAAGTTTTTCAAAAGAAAATTTGAAATTTTTTCCTCTTTTGATAAAAAGTTTAAAGCAAGCAAAAGCTATTGTTAAGGATTTTCAGCCCGATGCAGTTGTTGGTGTTGGCGGTTATGCTAGTGGCCCTCTTTTGTATGCGGCGGCCAAATTAGGTGTCCCTACCTTAATTCAGGAACAGAATTCTTATGCAGGGATTACGAATAAAATTTTGGGTAAAAAAGCTAGGAAAATTTGTGTTGCCTATGAAAATATGCATCGCTTTTTTCCTGCAGATAAAATTATACTGACAGGGAATCCAGTTCGAAAAGATTTAATGGGAATCGCGAGAAAAAAGCAGGAAGCCATGGATCATTTTCAACTGAATCCGGAAAAGAAAACCATACTGATAGTGGGAGGAAGTTTGGGAGCCAGAACCATAAATAACAGTGTTCTGAATACTCTTTCTCTTTTGGCCGATTCTGATGTGCAGGTGATTTGGCAAACGGGAAAATTTTACATTGATAAGATTCGCGAAGAAGTTAAGAATTGGACCATTCCCAATGTAAAAGTTTTCGACTTTTTAGCACGAATGGATTTGGCTTATGCAGCAGCGGATCTTGTGATTTCACGAGCAGGTGCAGGCACTATCTCGGAGCTTTGTTTGGTCGAAAAACCATGTATACTGGTTCCTTCGCCTAATGTTTCTGAAGATCATCAAACGAAGAATGCTATGGCTTTGGTGAATAAAAATGCGGCTATAATGGTAAAAGATATCGATGCAGAGCAGAATTTACTTGCCACGGCATTGAATTTGATAAAGGATGATGAACATTTAGCTCAACTTTCGGCAAGTTGCAAAGCTTTGGCAAAACCGAATGCAGCCGATGATATTGCAAAACAAATTATTGCTTTGATATAGATTATGAGGATTAGGGATTTTGATAATGTTTATTTCGTAGGAATTGGGGGAATTGGAATGAGTGCAATTGCGCGCTATTTTCAGTCTATAGGGAAAAATGTGTTTGGTTACGATCGTACACAAACTCAATTAACGAATGAGTTATTGGCGGAAGGAATCGGGATTACTTTTCAACAGGAAGTGGATAAAATTCCAGAAATTTACCACTCCAAAGCCAATACTTTAGTTGTTTATACGCCTGCTATTCCTGCAAATCATCCTCAATTAACCTATTTTCAGGAACAGCAATTTACATGTAAAAAACGATCGCAGGTACTTGGCTTTCTTTCTGATTGTTTGCATGGGATTGGTATTGCTGGTACTCACGGAAAGACCACCGTAACCACAATTACGGCTCATATATTTAAAACCTCGGTATTGGATTGTAATGCTTTTTTGGGTGGAATTTCTCAAAATTATCATTCCAATTTACTTCTTTCGAAGGATAGTCCTTGGGTAATTCTTGAAGCAGACGAATTCGATCGTTCTTTTCTGCAATTGCATCCAATGGTTGCTGTAGTCACTTCGATGGATGCCGATCATTTGGATATTTATGGCGATAAAGGCGAATTGGAAAAGAGTTTTCAGTCCTTTGTTGATCAAATAAAAAAAGAAGGAATTTTGATCCGTAAAAAAGGATTAGAATTGCGTCATAATAGCAATAAAAGCTTCACTTATTCATTAGCAGAAAAAGCTGATTATTATGCCGAAAATCTCAAATTGATTGAAGGTTTTTACCAATTTGATTTGGTTCATCCACAGGGAATAATTAAGGATCTTTTGTTTTCGTATCCAGGAAAAATTAATGTGGAAAATGCAATTGCTGCTTCTGCTGTAGCTCTTGTTTGTGGGGTGGAAGAACAGGAATTGAAAAAAGCCTTATCTACTTTTAAAGGGGTTCGCAGAAGGTTCGATTATCAAATTAGAAATGAAAAAATGGTTTTTATTGATGATTATGCTCATCACCCCAAGGAACTGTGGGAAAGCATTTCTTCGGTTAAGGAATTGTATCCTAATAAGAAAATAACTGGCATTTTTCAACCACACCTCTATTCAAGAACGAGAGATTTTGCAGATGAATTTGCTCATAGTTTAAACCTTTTAGATGAAGTGATTCTCTTGGATATTTATCCTGCTCGCGAAGCTTCAATTGAAGGGGTAAGTTCCGACTTAATTTTTAAAAACTTAACTAATCCTTCTAAATTATGCCAAAAAGAGGATTTGTTACACTTGTTAGAGGAAAAAGAATTTGAAGTTTTATTAACTTTAGGAGCAGGTGATATTGATAAATTGGTTCAGCCTATTAAAAATTTAATAAGCAAGCGTTTGGAATGCTAAAAAAAGTCACCAACATATTGATCTGGGTAGTATTATTAGGATACTTAATTGTCGTTTTTTCATTTGCGAATGAAAAATCAGGAAAGCTTGTGTCCTCGGGAATACAGGTGAAAGTGATGGATAGTCTCGAGAGATCTTTTGTACACCATTCTGATGTGATAAAGCTCATTCATAAGAAGTATCCGAAAATAGAAGGAACGGAACTATCTCAAATTAATAAGGAAATTTTGGAAGAATCCATTGATAAAATTCCATTTGTTAAAAATTCAGAGGTGTTTAATTCTTTGTCTGGAAAATTAATTGTTGAGATTCAACAACGAAAACCCATTGTTCGAGTTTTAGCGCACAATGGATATTATATTGATGCCGAAGGTCAGAAAATGCCATTGTCGACCAATTTTACATCAAGAGTTTTAGTCGTTTCGGGGGCTGTAAACGATCAATTGATAAAAGAAGAGCTGTTTGAGCTGGTAAAATTTATAGTAAATGATGAATTTTGGAAGTTCCAAATTAACCAAATATATGTAGACAGGAATAAGGAGTATATTCTTATTCCTCGGGTTGGAGACCAAAGAATAGAATTGGGAAGCATAGAAGATTACCAACAAAAATTTGAAAAATTGAGGGCTTTGTATGCCAAAGGCTTTTCAAAAAAAGGTTGGAATATTTATAAGAACATCAACTTAAGGTTTACGAATCAGGTAGTTTGCACAAAAAAGAATTAGAATGGGAGTAAAAAATAATATAATCGCAGCTATCGACATAGGCACAACTAAAATTGTTGCCATTATGGGGGAAATCGATTCAGATGGCCGATTGAGGATCATCGGCATGGAAAAAACTGTATCGAGAGGTGTAAAAAGGGGCGTAATCCATAGTATCGAGGATACCATTGGAGCTATCCGCGAAGTGGTTGACCGTTTACAAGCGAAATCAAATAAAAACATTTCGAAAGTTTATGTTGGGATTGCAGGTCAGCACATTCGTAGCATTAAAAATAGACAGTTTAAATACATTCAGAACGGAGTTGGTGAAATTTCAAAACTGGATGTTGAAGAGATATTGAATGAAAATTTCAGAATACCTATCGAGGTAGGAGAGCAAATATTGCATGTAATTCCGCAAGATTTTGTGGTTGATAAGGAAGCTGGAATTCGTAATCCAGTGGGAATGGCTGGTCGTCGGTTAGATGGTAATTTTAACATCATAATTGGAAGAACTGCTTCGGCTCGAAATATCGAAAAGTGTGTTAAGGAAGTTGGTTTGGAGATCGAAGAATTGGTATTGGAACCATTGGCTTCATCATTGGCAGTATTGAGCGAAGAGGAAAAAGAAGCAGGAGTTGTTTTGGTTGATATTGGCGGCGGTACTACCGATATCACAGTTTATTTCGATGGAATTTTGAGACATACAGCTGTTATTCCTTTTGGAGGCGATATTGTTACCCGCGATATTAAGGAAGGTTGTTCGGTACTAATAAAACAAGCCGAAGCCTTAAAAATTCAATTTGGCGAGGCTGTCGCTGATTTGGTTGATGAAGAGAAAGTGGTTACTATTCCAAGTGTTGGAGGATGGGATCCCAAAGAGATATCCTTTAAAACTTTGGCCCAAATTATTCAATGTCGAATGGAAGAGATCATTGAAAGTGTGAAGTTCCAGATCGAACTAACCGGATTACATGATAAAATTGGTGCTGGTATTGTTTTGACTGGAGGTGGTGCTCTTTTAAGAAATCTCGATGTGCTAACTCAACGCAAAACAGGAATAGATGTTCGCATTGGATATCCTGATTCTACCTCAAAAATTATATTGGATGAGGCTTTAAATCAGCCAATTTATGCTACCGGAATAGGACTTATTTTAAATGGGTTAAACAAACCTATTGAAAACGAAAAAGATTTAGGAAACGATAAGGATACAGGATCTAAAATGAATCTATTTAAACGATTTTTTGGCGCTATGTTTGATACCGAAGATTAAAAAAATATATAATAAAAATTTCTAACCCTAATACTTGTGACACCATGATTGATGAATTGTTACCAGTTGATTTTGAACCAAAAGAAAAATCCATTATAAAAGTGATTGGAGTGGGTGGCGGTGGAAGTAATGCTGTCAATCACATGCTTAAAGAAGGAATCACTGGGGTGGATTTTGTGATTTGTAATACGGATGCTCAGGCTCTGGAAAACAGCCCTGTGCCCATAAAAGTACAATTGGGTAGATCACTCACCGAAGGAAGAGGGGCTGGAAATAAACCAGAAAAAGGTAGAGAGTCTGCTAAAGAAAGTATAGATGAAATTAATAAGGTTTTAAGTCAAAAAACAAAAATGATATTTGTTACAGCAGGAATGGGTGGAGGAACCGGAACAGGGGCCGCTCCTATTATTGCTGAAACAGCCAGAAAACAGGGCGTACTAACTGTTGGGATTGTTACCATTCCTTTTCGGTTCGAGGGAAAAAGACGAATTGAACAGGCTATGGAAGGAATCGCCAATCTAGAAAAACATGTTGATGCCCTCCTGATAATCAACAACGAAAAGTTGCGCATGATGTATGGCGATTTGAAACTCTCGGATGCCTTTGCAAAGGCCGATGATGTTTTATCGATTGCAGCTAAAAGTATTGCCGAAATAATTACAGTGCATGGATATGTAAACGTCGATTTTGCCGATGTGGAAACTGTTATGAGAAATAGTGGTGTGGCCGTTATGGGATCGTCATCAGCTTCAGGCGAAGACCGTGCCATAAAAGCCATTGAGGAGGCGCTTAATTCTCCTTTATTGAATAGTAATAATATTTGTGGAGCCAGGAATATTTTATTGAATATCATCTCAGGTAAGGATGAGGTCACCATGCAAGAGGTTAGTATGATTACCGACTATGTTCACGATGTAGTAGGGGATGAAGTGAGTATTATTTGGGGAAATGGAAATAGCGATAAACTGGAAGACGAGTTGAGTGTGACAATTATTGCCACTGGCTTTTCTGAGAGTCCCATTCCCGAACTAACTATTGGACCTAGAAATGAGCCTGCGAAAGTGAGACCAAAACTCGAATTGATTATTGAGAATCCTGCCGAAGCAGAAGAAATTGCAGCTGCAAAAAAACGAGAAGAAAAATTCAGAAGAGAAGAAATGATGAGAAAGCGTTCTGAAGAATTTCGCAACGATTCTTTTGAACCTTCCGAGGAAAAAGAATTGATTGTAGTGAATAAAACCGATGAAAAAGTGGCGAGTAAAGAGAAACCGGATGTAGAACACAAAAAAGAAAGCCTTGATAATTGGTTGAAGGGTAAGTTAACACAGATTTTTGATAATAATGATTCATCGATGTAGTGTGACTGCGATGAAAAATTGGAATAGATATTTTTAGAGTAATGACTGAGGATTTAATTGATTTTAGCTTGGCCCAAAATGAATCATCAATTATAAAAGTAATTGGTGTTGGTGGTGGAGGTGGTAACGCTGTAAATTACATGTACAAGCAAGGCATAAAGGATGTAGATTTTATTATTTGCAATACCGATGCTCAAGCTTTAGAAACGAGTGAGATTCCAGTGAAAATTCAGTTGGGAGAATCGCTAACCGAAGGCCGCGGTGCTGGAAATAAACCAGAAAGAGGAGAGCAATCTGCTATCGAGAATTTAGACGATGTGAATGAAGTTCTTGCCGATAATACCAAAATGGTTTTTATTACCGCAGGTATGGGGGGAGGAACAGGAACCGGAGCCGCTCCTGTTATTGCCAAGGCAGCTAAAGAAATGGGTATTTTAACAGTAGGAATTGTTACGATTCCATTTCGTTTTGAAGGTCGTCAGCGATTGCATCAAGCCATTGCCGGAATTAATAAGCTGAAAGAGAATGTGGATTCCCTTTTGGTGATTAACAATGAAAAATTAAGTGAGATTTATGGCGATCTGAAACTTTCAACAGCCTTTTCGAAAGCCGATGATGTGTTGGCAACAGCTGCTAAGGGAATTGCCGAGATCATTACTCTTCATGGCTATATCAATGTTGATTTTGAAGATGTTAAAACGGTAATGACTGATAGTGGTGTTGCCGTTATGGGATCTGCTTCGGCCGAGGGAGAAGACCGCGCAGTAATGGCTATCCGCGAAGCGCTTACTTCCCCATTGTTGAATAGTAATGATGTTAGAGGGGCTCGAAATATTCTTTTGAACATTAGTTCAGGTGAGGAAGAAGTTACTATGGACGAAGTGGGACAAATTACTGACTATGTTCAGGAGGCAGTTGGTGATAGTGCTTCCATTATTTGGGGGACTGGCCACGATTCTGCCTTGGAAAATAAAGTGTCAGTAACAATTATTGCAACAGGATTCGATAACGGTTTGATTCCTGAAGAAAAACTTGCCTCTAAACCAAATTCTTTTCAGGCAGCTAGAAGTAACAATACGACTAGTGAGCAAATGAAAATTAAATTGGAAGAAGAACAAAAGAAAACAGAAGAAAAGAAGGTGATTTTAACCAACCTAAAGGACAACGAGATTGATGAAATGGAAAACATTCCCGCTTATAAACGCAGACAAAAGAACATAGGAGAGCAAGAATTCAAATCGGGCAATATAGTCCGTTTTACTCTCGATGAAGAGTAGTTGGTGACAAAATGAAACTTAATCATATTTAATACATATAGTAATGAATTTATTAGAACAGATTAATTCAGATATTAAAACTGCCATGAAGGCAAAAGAAAGAGCACGTTTAGAAGCGCTTCGGGCCGTGAAAACTGGATTTACCTTAGAAATGACTAAAACAGGAACACATGAGCTTGATAACGATTCAGCTCTTAAGATTATTCAGAAATTGGTAAAACAACGTAAAGATTCTGCCAAGACTTATTCTGAGGGAGGGCGTGAAGATTTAGCTGAAAAAGAATTGTTAGAACTGGGCTTTCTGGAGCAATACCTTCCTGCTCAATTGAGTAATGAAGACTTGACTCTTGCAGTTCAGGAAATAGTGAATAAAACAGGAGCTACCTCTATGAAGGAAATGGGAAAAGTAATGGGTATGGCTTCCAAAGAACTAAATGGAAAAGCTGATGGAAAAGCCATTGCCGATAAAGTGAAAGAGCTTTTGTCTTAGTGTTTTTACATCTAAAAAAGAGCGGTTTAGCTAAAAACTAAACCTTTTTTTTTGTTTAAAAATCTGTAACGATTATGTAGGAATAGTAAATTATTAGGCAAAAAAAAATGGGATGATCATGATCATCCCACTTTTTTTTTGGTTCTACTTTCTAGTAAAACTTGTATCTTTTATCGATAACATTCGCATTTTCTTTTAATGCTTGGTACGCTTGATAATTGGTGCGGTATTGGTAACCTTGCTCTAATCTTGATTTAAAAGTTTCAACACTCAAATCCGAAACTTCATCAACATTTTCGTTGGTTAATGAAAGCATGTAAACACCTTGATTTCCTTTTATTGGAGTCGAGATTTTATCTTTTTCAAGCATTGATGCAGTACTAATTACAGATGGTTCTATTCCTGCTCCAGGAATCTGGAACGACTGAAAACTAATGCCAGTAGCTGTTTTTACTTCCAAGTTTTCTTTTTGTGCTACCGAAAGTAAACTTTGAGCGCCAACACTGCTTTTTGTCATTTCAGCAATAATAAGATCAGCTTTTTTATCTCTTCTCACAGCTCTTTTTATTTCAGCAGCTTTATCTTGAACAGATGCAATTCCTTCTTCTTTAATGTCCGATAAGATGGCAATAACAAATTTGTCTCCAAATTCAAAAACAGCAGAATTATCACTATTTAAAAGGATAGTTTCCATGTCTTCGGTTTGGTATGCAGCTCTAACCAATTCTCTAGAGTTTTCTAGTCCTGGAATTAATTTAGTATCCCTTTTAAGGTTTGCACTTCTACGACTTAGATTCTCACTTGTGATGGCTTTCAAGAATGAAGTTCTTTCAATATTATTTCCGGCAAAAGTACGAGCTTTTGCATAGGCAAGCTGAATGGTTTTTTGACTGGCTTCTACTTTACGGTCAACAATAGCAAGTTGAACTTTACGTTCCAATTTACTCATGTTAGTAACCTGAATTACGTGAGCTCCAAATTGAGTCATAACTACTTTTACTTCATTCTTTGATGAAGAAAATGCAGCGTCATTAAAGGCTTGAACCATTTTACCTTGTGTAAACCATCCTAGATCACCACCATTTACTGCGGAATTTTGATCTGCAGAATTCTCTTTGGCCAACTTGGCAAACTGAGATCCTTTATTGAGTAAATCTTTAATGCTATCAGCTTTAGCTTCAGCACTATTAAAGTCACCATTTATAGGGCGAATTAAAATATGACGTGCTTTTACCGAATCAGGAAGCATTTTTACTTCATTAACTTTGGCCATTTTATAAGTCTCATTTTCAAAATAAGGACCGTATATATCACCTTTTTTGGCTGAAGTTGTGAACGCACCAAGTTCAGAATTGCTAATTTCTCCTGCTTTAAAGTAGAAAGAGTTAAAATCGGTATCTCCATTCAATTCTACGAATTGAATGTTATTGTTTTCTTTAATAAAATCAGCTTTTAAATCAGAAATCCACTTTTCTGTGTCTTT
Source organism: Labilibaculum sp. (assembly GCF_041595635.1). Classification (GTDB taxonomy): domain Bacteria; phylum Bacteroidota; class Bacteroidia; order Bacteroidales; family Marinifilaceae; genus Labilibaculum. The sequence goes on along the minus strand of NZ_JBFHJW010000014.1, from coordinate 12,000 downwards.
GTAATCTTCTGTTGAAGGCTCAACATCAAACGATACGTAATCAATTTTTCTTGATTCTGTTTGTTTAAAAAGTTCCTGGTGATTGTTGTAGTATTCTTTAATTTCTGAGTCTGAAACTGTAATTGTACTGTCAGAAATTAAATTGTAACTTTTTACCACATAGTTGAAATCAACTTTTTTACTCGCTTTAGCCACCATGTCTTTAGCTAGTGCATTTGGCATATAAAGACCTTTTTGAACTAAAGTATTGTACTTGGTAAGAGCTCTTTGTGTTGTGATTGCTTCTTCGATGTTTAACCAGTAGGCTTTTTGAGGAGTTCCGTTAGGCGCCGAGATTAATTGCTTTAAAGTTGCAATAACTTGATCTTTGTCAACCAATCCATTTTCGTTCTGAAACAACTGGCGTATTGTAGGATCAATATTACGACCTTGAACCATATCAAATAATTCTTCCGAAGAAATTGAGATTCCTAACTCATCATACTCTTGGTTCATCACAAATTCCTGAACCATTTGTTGCCATACTTGTTCTCTTAAACGTTCTGTTTCTTCCGATGGAATCGAACTCTGTCCTGACATTAGTTTACTAACCTCTAAACTATGATTGAATCGGTTTTGGAAATCACGAATGTTGATTGACTCCCCTGCAATTTCTGCCATCTCATTTCGTGAGTTTGCTATTAGCGAACCACCTGATTTTAGAGCATCTCCTGCAATAAATGCGAGAAGAGCACCACCAATAATGATCCCTATAAAAACACCACGATTTCTTATTTTTTGTAATGTTGCCATCGAAAAAGATTTAAATATTCTTAATTAGGCTACGAATATACAAAAAAATGAGAAATCATAGCCTTTTATTCCAATAGCTTTTCGGGGTTTTATAGTAAAATAAAAAGAGACTGTGAAGTAGTTAATTTAATCTGCATAAATAGAGTCGATTGCCTAGTGGTAAACGATAAATTATACTCTCTTTAAGTTGTTTGTATTCGCTTAAATGGATCTTTTTTTCTTCTGAATTGAAGTGTAAAAATAGGTGGCGATTAGTGAATGGTAAGTCTTATTTTTATTACTCTGGTATTGCTTACTTCCAGAATTTTAAAGTGAAAATTTTCGATGCGAATGGTTTCATTAAAATCGGGTATGCTTTCCTGAGTAAACAAAAGGAATCCATTTAAGGTTTCAAAGTCTTCAGATACAGGTAGGTTAAGTTCGTATTTGTCGTTTAGATAGTCAATTTCTAATCTACCTGCAAAAATATATTCTGTATCGGAAATTTTTTGCTCTTCCAGGTCAATTTCATCGTGTTCATCTTCTATCTCACCAAAAATTTCTTCCATGATATCTTCTATGGTCACCATACCGGCTGTTCCACCAAATTCATCAACAACTACGGCCACACTTCTATGTTCGCGAGTAAATAGGTTCAATAATTTGTGGGCTGGCATGGTATCAGGAACAATAATAATATTTGTTAGACCTGACTTGATACTTTGCGGATTTCGAAAAATAACCGATGAGTGAATGTAACCGATAATGTTATCGATAGATTCTTTGTAAATTAAAATTCGTGAAAAGCCTGTTTCGATAAATTTTTGAGTAACATCTTCAATGCTGCCATTGATATCTAAGGCTTGAATTTCGTTTCTGGGAACGATGCATTCACGCAGTTTTACTTTCGAAAAATCGAGGGCATTTCGGAATAATTTAATATCATGAAGATCATCTTCGGCAATAGTTTGTGTCTCTTGTCCCTCCTGAACCAGATGATCCAAATCTACTTTTCCGAAGGCTTGAGTTTCTTCGTCTTCGCTGATGTTGGTTTTAAAAACTTTGCGAATAATATTTTTCGATAAAAATATTGTGAACGAAGTAATTGGGTAAAAAAGGATGTAGAAAAACATCACCGGAAGGGCAAATAAGTTTAATGCTAAATTGGGATTAATTCTGAAAAGTGTTTTGGGAATAAATTCGGCTGTGACTAAAATTAGTAGGGTCGAAACGACAGTTTGTATCGCTAAAATGAGCGATTCGGTATGAACCCATATAGCTATGCTTGGTTCTAAAAGCTTGGCCATAAGAATTCCATATACCACAAGAGCGATATTGTTCCCAACAAGTAATGTACTTATGAAATGACCCGGAAAACGCGAGAAAATAGAAATAACCTTTGCCGAAATCGTATTTTTACTTCGGTCAAGTTCCATACGCAACTTATTGGCTGCGATAAATGCAATTTCCATTCCCGAGAAAAATGCGGATAAGGTTAACATGATTACAATGATGATCAGCTCACTCATTTACTTTTCAGCTTGGTTTTTCTCTTGTGATTTTCGTAAATATCTTCTCCACCCATACATTAAAGCTGCAATTCCTGAAATTACATACAGTAAAATGCTATCGGAAAATCCTACCGTTAAAGTTTTACTTATGGCAGCTAATAAACCTGTTATCATTACAAGTAACCAGATTAGCTCTAGGATAAAAGGTAGTTTTTGTTTCATTTTCATATTGATTTTACCTGCAATATAGTATGATTTTCCTCTTATTGTTCTGTTTCGTCATTTAAATATACTTCACCTTGTACTTTTTTAAGAACAATTCTATTCATTTTGTCATCTGAAGAAAAACTATTCCCCTCTAAAACTTGTCCGTCATCAGTGGTAATTCTTACATATTGATCGGAGTAAATGAGGCCTTTTCCTTGATTCCAATACATCAATTCAGTATTGATTGTTTTGCCATCATCGCTTACAGCTACTACATTATTTCGAAGTTCCCACAATTCATCTTTTACAAAATGTTTAGCGTAGTTCGCTTTAATTTCTCCAGCAATCGAACCATCTTTTTCGTAGGAAATTATTTTGCCTCCTTTTTGAAATTCGTCGTATTGAGTATCCTCTGTTTTTATTTGGGTGAATTCAACCGCAAATGCACGATACTTAATTCGGGTTGAATCGGTAAAAATGAATTCAACATCCTCGCCTGAGAGTATGGGACTTTGATCTGTTTTTGTGATATTTTGTACCTCCTTGATACTGTTTTCACAAGACAAAAGCATTGTAATCCCCAAAAGGACTACAATGCTTTTACTAATATTCTTGATATTTCTCAATGTCTTATTCTGTTAACCTTGCTTTGGTTGATTCGTTAATCCAATCTCCAACTTTATAAGTGTCACCTTCTTTAATACCTTCAAAGAAAGCTTCTTCTTTACGTGGAAAATATTTTGCGTAAGTATTAATTAATTCACGAGCTTCAGTTGCGCACTCAGGATCGATAGCTTTTGCTTTTAAGAACTTATCAACAGCTACCCAATAAACAGATTGTTTTTCAAGAGGAGTTGATCCATAGTTTTTGCTGTATGCAGCATAAGCTTTACCAATTAATAAGTAAGGTAGTCCCCAATTTGATTTTAAACTAGCTGCCTTTAACGCTTGAGATTTAGCACTGCTATATTCTTTGTCGTAGAAATGAATATTTGCTAATTTGAAATGCAAGTCAGCTTTGATTTCTGCATCTGTTTCCAGTTCAATCGCTTTAACTAAGTATTGTTTACTTTTATCAAATTCTTTTTTCTTGATGAACATTTTAGCCAAGTTGTGTGCAGCATCTGCGTTTGGCTCCAACTCATATTTTCTTTCAGCAACCGCAGCATACAATGCTCCATCTTCACATTCCTGACGATTCAACATTCTCAAGATTTTGTCGATTAAAACCATGTCGCTATTGTTGGCCTGAAATTTAGGTGTGAAGATATTGCTCAAAGTTTCACAATCAGCAACTCCTGCAGCAAAGAAGATTTGCTCAACATTTAATCTTGCGTTGTTAATGTTGTCTTTTTTAGCAGCATTCTTCTCTAAATCCATTTGCTTTTTCGCGATATCCATAAAAAGCAGATAGTTGTCGATAACTTCTTCAGGTTCTATTTCACTGTTTTGAACTAGAACTTTCGATGCTTCCATTGTATTGGCTATAACTTTAGCTTCCGATTTTAAACCTTGAATTTCGATGGATTCTTTCATAATAGAATAAGCTTCCTTTACAGAGGCAATATCTTTTTTCTTGTAAGCGAACAAATCTCCTCCCTTACGACCTAAAATCCAACCTTTGGAATATTTACCATTCGCACCAAAATATTTAATTCGTTTATCGTACACCATCATTAAGGTATCGATGTATTTTTCATTTTTAGAAGAGCGATACAATCCTTCCATTATTTTCACCCCATTAATATAGGTTGATTTCTGGTAAGCTGGTGCATTATTATAAACGTATCTCCACCCTTTGAGTGCATCTTTAAAATTTCCCTGCTTTACCATCTCGATGTATAGAGAAGCATTTAAAATTGTTTGAGCACTATCCAACCCATATTTTGATTCCAAAGTCTGCGCTTTTACTGTGAACAGATTTGAAAACAAAAGAACCATTGTTACGATTAAAAGTTTTGTCTTCATGTTATTATTTTTTTATAATCAAGTTGCTTTTTTTATCAAACTAAAATCTCACCTATGTTTTTTAAAATACCTTTTTTTAACAACTAAGGGGGTAAATATAACGAAAGTTTTAGTTTTATCAGGACTAAAACTGCAAAACTCATACCAAAAATTAGTACAAGTTTTGAAATAGTATAGTAAATCTACATTTTATAGTACTTTGCAAAACTATAAATAAAATACAAAGCAGCAAAAAAATAATTCTTAATTTAATAGCGAATTAACAAATTATATTCCAGTATCTTGTTCAAACCTATTGCTACAATTTGTGGTTGTAAATCAACCATGTTTGTTAGATGTTTGCTTAAGAAATTTGCATCGCCTCCCGTAATAATAACTTGCAAATCGGAATGCTTTTTTTGCAAGTTATCGATGTACGAATCGATTTCGAAAATCAATCCATTCTGAACACCAGATACAATTGCTTCCTTGGTATTTTTGCCAATTAGATGAAAATCCTCGTCTGGCATAAGTTCTGGCAATTTTTTAGTGTAGTGGTGTAAGGCTTTAAATCGCATTTGTAAGCCTGGAGAAATGCAACCTCCCAGGTATTGGTTCTTTTCTGTTACAAAGTCGAAAGTAATTGCCGTACCAGCATCTATTACTAGGCAGTTTTTGTTTGAATACAAGCTATTAGCTCCTGCACAAGCGGCTAATCTATCGTAGCCAAGTGTACTTTTCGATTCGTATAAATTTTCGAGGGGAGTTTCAATTTCACCATTAAAAAACAAGACAAGTCGATTTTTTTCTTGAAGACTATTGACCAATTTTTCTGGATACTCTCGAACTGAAGATATAATAATGTGTTGAATGTTCTCGTATTTGGAAACAAGATCAGTAATAAATTCCATTTCCCCTGTCTTCGAGTTTTTAAGCCTAAGGATTTTATTGTTCTCAAAAAAGGCAGCCTTTATTTGTGTGTTCCCTATGTCGATGATTAAATTCAAAATCAGTAAATTATTGTAAATAGCTTGTAAAATCGGCTAAAAATAGTAAACTTTAGGCATATTAATCATGTGATTTTTAAGTTTTTTATATTCATTATAAATTGGAATTTAATTTCTATATTATTCAAGCTTAAAATTTTATGTGATTGTTCACCCCTTGTGTTGGATTGGTACCAATATATTCAATTGTAAATTGATGATGAAAAAAATTTTAATTGTAGAGGATGACAGCTTAATTTCGACAATCTTCGAGATGTTTTTGAAAGAGCTCGGTTACGATTTGATTGGAATTGTCGAAGATGGAAAACAAGCCATTCGTTTGTGTGAGAAAGTAAAACCAGATATTATTCTGATGGATGTTCATTTGGATGGTGGTTTGGATGGAATTCAAACAACAGAGTTAATAAAAACCAAGTTTGATATTCCTGTTATTTTCCTTTCTAGTGATACTGAAGAAAGCACCATTCAGAGGGTAATCAATATTCATTCTTATGGATATCTGGTAAAACCAATTGATAAAAAGGAGTTGGGAATTTCCATTGAGCTTGCATTTTATAAGCATCAATTTGATTTGGATCAGAAGATGCGAGAGAAGCGTTTCCGAAATTTTATTACCGATTCGCCTGAAGCCATTATTGTAATTAATGAAAATGGTTTGATAGAATATCTGAACTGTTTGGGCTTGAAATTATTTAAGACCGCTTACATAGAGGATTTAATGGGCTTGCCTTTATTATCTTTTGTAGCCGATGAATATGCTGCAGTTTTTAAAGAAGGACTTGAAAATTCTATTGCTATGGGATCGGGAATATCCTATACTCATTTAAAGCTAAAAACCATTCACGGCCAATTATTTGATGTTGGATTAACTGGAGCTCAAATTGAATTTAATGGCAAGAAAAATTTACAGTTGATTGTTCGCGATATTACTCAAGAGTTTGCTTACCGTCAATTACTTGCCGAGAAAGCAAATATCATTAATAATTTTGTTGATGGAGTTTTGACTTTTGATCTAGATGGAAGAGTGAAATCTGCAAATCGGGCCTGTGAAAGAATATTTGATATAACTGAAAGTAAGGCACTCGGTATGCAATACGAAAATTTATTTGTCACTGATAAGGAAACATCTTTTAGTAATGATATATTGTTTCCTGTGCGTGAAAATGAAAAGTACGACACTAAGTTTAGGCTTAAGCTAAAAGGAAAAATGCAGGAAGTGAAGATGAGATCTAGTCTGCTCCGCAATGAAAAAGGAGAAGAAACAGGAGTTGTTTGTTACATTCGCGATCATATATGTCATTAAAAATAAACTCCTATCGTGTAGGATAGGAGTTTGAAATTATATCTGATTCATTAATGCCAGTATTTCGCTGGCTTTTTTTATGTTTTTTACTTTATCGAAGCGAAGACTTAAGCGATTTTTGGCTTCTTTCATTTTACAGGGAACGGTTTGTGCTTGCAGAAATTGCAAGACCTTACTAAACTGAGCCGATTTGTAAAAGGCTGACTCCTGATCGGAAATAAAGTAGAGAACTAATTTGCCACTTTTCAGAATGAGTTTCTCAATTCCTAAATCTAAAGAAATCCAACGCAAGCGAACCACATTTAGTAATTCTACACATGCTTCTGGAAGTTCGCCAAAGCGGTCTTTTAACTGAAGGGTGAATTTTTCAATTTCTTCTTCTGTTTCAATATTATCTAATTCTCGGTACAAGCGAATTCGTTCCGAAATGCTTTCTACATAACTTTCGGGGAAAAGAATTTCTAAATCAGTATCAATTTGGCATTCTGAAATAAAACGGATGGTTTCTTTCTGTTCTTCTTTTTTTTCATCTTCAAAAACGTGTCTAAATTCGTTTTCTTTTAATTCCAACAAGGCTTCGTTAAGAATTCGATGATAGGTTTCGTAACCAATATCAGCAATAAAACCACTTTGCTCGCCGCCGAGCAAGTTACCGGCTCCACGAATATCTAAATCTTGCATGGCAATATTAAAACCACTTCCCAAATCAGAGAAACTTTCGATGGCTTGTAATCTCTGTCTGGCTTCCTGAGTCATGGAATCATGAGGAGGAGTTAGCAGGTAACAAAATGCTTTTTTATTCGATCGGCCAACACGACCTCGTAACTGGTGTAGTTCACTTAAGCCAAAATTTTGCCCGTTATTAATAATAATGGTATTGGCATTTGGTATATCGAGGCCCGATTCAATAATAGTTGTGGCAATTAAAACGTCATAATCGCCACGGATAAATTCAAGCATAATTTTTTCCAATTTCGGACCATCCATTTGGCCGTGAGCAACTACTGTTGATACGCCAGGAACTGTTCTTTGAATCATCGCTTCCACATCCTTGATGTTTTGAACTCGATTGTGAATGAAGAAAACTTGTCCGTTTCGTTCCACTTCGTAGCTGATAGCTTCACGAATAATATCCTCGTTAAAATTATGAATCTCGGTCATAATTGGGTAACGATTTGGTGGTGGCGTATTGATGATGGACAAATCGCGGGCTCCCAACAAGGAAAATTGAAGAGTACGGGGAATTGGTGTAGCTGTTAAAGTTAAGGTATCCACATTCACCTTAAATTGTTTCAGTTTTTCCTTTACGGATACGCCAAATTTCTGCTCTTCATCGATAATGAGCAGACCTAAATCTTTAAATTGAACGTCTTTCCCAATAATTCGGTGTGTTCCGATGATGATATCTATCTGTCCGGCTTTAAGTTCTTTCAGAATCTGTTTTTGATCCTTTGCTTTTCGCATACGACTGATGTAATCGATTTTACAAGGAAAGTTTTTCAATCGATCGTGAAATGTTTTGAAATGCTGAAAAGCAAGAATCGTGGTTGGAACCAGAATTGCTACCTGTTTGTTGTCGGCAACGGCTTTAAAGGCGGCACGAATGGCAATCTCGGTTTTTCCGAAGCCAACATCACCACATACCAATCTATCCATAGGATAGGGCGATTCCATGCCTTCTTTGGTAGCAATGGTTGCCTTTACCTGATCGGGCGTATCCTCATAAATAAAGGAGGCTTCCAATTCCTGCTGCATATAGGTGTCGGGACTAAACGAGAATCCTTTTTCGGATTTTCGTTGTGCATAAAGAGCAATTAGATCTTTGGCAATGTCTTTTACTTTGCCTTTGGTTTTGTCTTTTAATTTTTGCCAGGCACCAGTTCCTAGTTTGTATATTTTTGGCGAAGAGCCATCTTTTCCTTTGTATTTTGAAATTTTATGAAGCGATTGCAAACTGACAAACAAAATGTCGTTGTCTTTGTAGACTAAACGGATTACCTCTTGCGATTTACCGTTTACATCAATTCGTTGCAAGCCACCAAATCGACCAATTCCATGATCGGAATGAACAATGTAATCGCCAGGATGTAGTCGGTTAATTTCTTTTAGGCTAACCGTCTCTTTGGCTTTGTGAACACTGGCGTTTTTTAGTTGAAATTTGTGGTATCGATCGAAGATCTGATGATCAGTGAAGAAAGAAACTCTCAAATCACTGTCGGAAAAACCTTCGTGCAATGTTTGATTTACATCTTGGAATTCAACTTCAATTCCTTTGTCGGTAAAAATCGAACGGATTCTTTCAATCTGTTTTGGATTATCGGAAAGAATGTAATTTGTTTCCGCTTTTGAATTGTTAGAAAGCAAATGCTCACCTAGCAGTTCAAAGTTTTTATTGAAAGAGGTTTGAGGTTTCTGTTGAAAAAGAATTTCTTCCTGAGCATTGAAAAAGAATTTCTGTCCGAATTCCAAAGTGGAAAAATCAGCCAGCTGATCCATGAATTCTTTGCTGTTTATAAGGTAATCTTTTGTGGCAACCGAATCTTCACCCAATTGCATAACGGGTAGTTTTTCGATGGTGCTTTCGTACATCGATTGAATTCGATCGGAAGAAAACTGCAGGTTTTTACACCAAAAAGTTGTATTCTTTGGTACAAAAGAAAGAAAGGAGATTCGGGAATCTTTCAGCAAATTATCTTGAATGTTAGGAATGATGTTTACCGAATTTAATTTTTCGATGGACAGTTGATTCTCTACATTAAACAATCGAATGGAATCCACTTCTTCGCCAAAAAAATCAATTCGAAAAGGCTGCTTATCCGAAAAGGAAAAAATATCTATAATACTTCCGCGGATGGAGTATTGTCCGGGCTCTACCACAAAATCGCATCGTTCAAATTCGTAGTCGACTAGTACTTCTTCCACAAATTCGGGCGATAATTTCTCTCCTACCTTAATGGTGAGGGTATTTTCTTTCAATTGCGTTTCGCTGATTACTTTTTCGATAATAGCTTCGGGAAAAGTAATGAGGAAAATGGATTGATTCTTGGCGTTTAAGTGGTTCAAACATTCGGCACGAAGAATAATGTTCGAATTGTCTGTTTTTTCGTATTGAACCGAACGCTTGTAGGTGGAAGGAAAGAACAAAACAGTTTTTTCATCCAACAAATTGCACAAATCATTGTAAAAATAGGCCGCTTCTTCTTTGTCGTTAAAAAGGAAAATGTGAGCCTGATTACTCGGCTTTAAAGCGGAAACTAACATCGGAAGAGAAGAGCCCACCAAACCTTTTAGGTGAAGCTGAAACTTCGACTTTTGTTCCAGGTATTTTTCGATGCTGTATCGAGCAGGATGCTCAGAGAATAGTTGTATAAGTTCCTTTAGTTCCAAATCCTTGTGCTTTTATTATTGATCCGCAAATTTAGGGAAAATATTCTTGGAACAAATTAAAAGAGCTGTGGATAAGGATTGATCAAAATTATTTTGAGCATTGGAACGCAGATTTATGTTTTGTTGTTTATAGTTAATTATGAGATCGGAAATAATGTTTATATTTAATAATTGAGTTATGATTATTGCCTTGTTTATTCGGAATATAAATTTTATAAATGATGAGAAAGTTCATTTGGGTTTTTATGTTGCCATTGTTACTGATGTTGATAGCCTGTCAGGATAATTCGAATGAGAGGATTAAACTGAACAATGATCCTTTACTAATAGCCACTTTTAATGCAAAGCAGATTGAATCCTTACAATCAATTGTTGCTTATGTAGATGATAGGCTTGTATCGAAAACTAATTCTGAGAACATTGAGGAAGCTTATCATGAGTATTTTGATTCATTAAACAATAGCTTGAAGAAAAATATAGTATGGCATGCTCCGTTTACTGATGTGGAAAAGTATCAATTTTTGAAAACTGTTGATCAGGATGTTTACAATAGTATTTGGTGTTGGATTAAAAATGGAGAAGGCATTTGTGATGAAAAGTTAACTGAGATAGATCAGATAAAAGATTCTCAACTGAATATTTCCGGTTTGTATATGGATTATTTAAGTCAGTTGGGAGAAAAGGATAGTCGGTATAAAGATTTGCATGATTTTATTCTAAGTTCAGGTGGCGCGATCGGTTTAGGTGCTTTTATTTTTGTTCATGAAGGATTTAATTCTGGAATTGTGAAGAATCGGCTGTGGGCTGCAATTTATCTTCTTACTCTTCATGATATTGATGTTGAACAGCAAGGAGACTTAGAGAAAAATTAATACAGAAAAAGAATGTTTATTATATCATTAACTTACAAAGTGCCCATGGAACGGGTAGAAGTAGAATTGAACAATCATGTTGAATATTTGAAGGAACAATATGCTCTTGGAAATTTTCAGGCTTCGGGACGAAAAGTGCCACGTACAGGCGGAGTGATCCTCTCTCAACTAAAGGATAAAAAACAACTAGAGAAAATATTGGCTCAAGATCCCTTTCACAAAAATGAGTTGGCCGATTACAGCATTACCGAATTTATTCCCAGCATGACGAGTAAAGAATTAAGCTGTTTGCTGGAGCTGTGATTGCGAGGATCTAAATTGAAAAAAAGGGAAGTCATGACCAACAGAATTTAATTAAGAACAAATGAAGATACAATACAAAAAGAAAAGATTGAGATACGAGCTGTATTTTGGTTTAGCCTGGGCTTTTTTAGGCTTTTTGAGTTTACTTAGTACTGATGAATTGCGATGGATTGATTATGGATATTTGCTTATTAGCTTGCTTTATGTGGGGCGTTATATTTATGAATCGAGAAATCAGTATTTGGTGATCGAAGCGGAAAAAATTTACAAGAAATCTTTGTTTTCCAAAGCAATGGATTTATCTAAAATAGAGTCGATAAGTTCTGTTGCCGGAAATTACATTCTAAAGACAGAGGGACGGGAAATGAAAATAGAGGTGGGTTTAATTGATGAATCCTCCTTGCTCGAATTGAATAGGATTCTTAGTCAGCTCGATTTAGAGCCGGGGAAAAGTATTTTTGCCTGACACGAGTTGACCTGATATAGAAAATAAAGCCACTTCACGATTGAAGTGGCTTTTGTTTTAGTAGTGTGTTAGATCTTTTTTCTTTTTTAATCCGATATCAGATGTTGTTGAAGAAGTGTAAAAACTCCTCGGTTTTCTTCACCATATTGGTCGATCCTGTATAGAAAGGAACACGCTGGTGTAGCGAGTCTGGTTTGATTTCTAGGATTCGGACATTGCCATCGGT
>NZ_JBFHJW010000013.1:0-80036 GCF_041595635.1 Labilibaculum sp. | reverse complement strand
TCTTCAATCACATTACAAATATATAGAATCTTGTGTGCGGTTGGAAAGAAATAGCTCTTTTGCAAACTGAAGTATTGGTTTGTGTGTTGGGGTTTGCAAATGTGCTATTTGTGCGATAGCTTTTCATCGGTTTAGTTTATGCTATTTTGGTCTTTTTCAGCATGAACGCTAACGGTTTTGCTAAATTTCGTGGGCGATTTATATTGATTTCCTTATCAATGCGCACCGAAGCAAGCCGGTTAAATTTACTATAATTTAAAAATGGGAGCAAGGCTAAATTTACAAGGCTTGCTGGTTTTTCTTAATTAAGTTGAACTATCAAATTGCTCATCAACGCCCATGAAAATTTAGCTTTTGTTACCGCCTTTAGTTTTATTTTATCTTAATTTCCTGGGTTATTGGAGTTAGTCCTTTTGATTCCCAAAAATTTGTGTCCAGAATTGTTTCGATAATTATTTTTCCTGTATTAACATTGTCTGCTGTGTCAGAGTACTCAATGTACTTTTTGATTTTTTCTTTTATCTCTTCTTCTATTTTCTTATCATCAATCTTGGCAAAACAAGCTCTATAAAATTCAATTCTGAATTTACCATTATATTCATAAGTATCTAAATTGAGTTTTGTGTTTCTCACATTTGAGTCAATAATGTTAATTTCTAATATTTTATTGGTTCTATCAATTGCTTGAATTAGATCTATATCTGCGAGGTTGACAGCAGATACTTGTCGGAAATCTAATTTGATGTTTTTTGTATTTGCGTATTCAATAGCTTGTAGACATTGAAAAGGAGAGCCTCCTGCAAGAAAATGGGCTTCAAGTGTATCTATTCCGATATTTAATGATCTGTTTTGTGCGAATGCGATTGCTTTTATTAGTTCTGGTTTAAGTGTTTTTCTTAAACTCATCATTAAACATCTTGAGAAAGGTATTTTCGCTTTTGATTTCAGAGTTCCAATAAATCCAAATATTGGTTTTATCAGAATTACTATCAGGATCAAGCTGAATATTGCAATAAATAAGATCACTTCTTTCATTTTGGGCTATTGTCTTTACTATTGGCGGTAACGGATCGCATATGAATAGTTGCCGATTGCGGGTTGCTAAATTGTCAATTTACACGAAAGTTTAAGCGGCCAACAGCCCTTGCAATTACAACCATACGGCAATTATTTATGATGCATTGTTATGCCCAGTATTTTAATCATTTGGTCTTTACAAAAGAAATGATTTCATCAACTAAACCTGACTTCAAGGGCAATTCAGGATTACTATACGTTGCCATATTTTGTTGTATATTAGAATCTGATTCTTTTAATACATGGTTCATATTGTCAATTATTACAAGCTTTGCATCAGACTTTGATTCTGAAAGCAATTCAGCATCATTCACAGTTACTTGCAAATCGGTCGTCCCTTGAATAATAAGTATAGGAATATTTATTTTACTATACTCTTTTATGGGGTCATATTTTATCCAAGAAATTAGATATGGCTGTAAGCTTGGCTTGTATATTGAAAGCAAATTTGTATTTACATTTGAAACGGTCTTACCTATTCTTAGACTATCAAGAATTGCGTTTGACTCAGCTAGCAATTGGGGTGGCAATTTAGTTTTCAATTGTTCCTCCAAAAATTTATCAGCTGATTTTGCAACTCCAGAAATAGAAATAAAACCTGTAATATTAGTTTGATTAGCTGCTATCATTCCTATTAATGAGCCTTCACTATGTCCCAAAATTAAAATTTCAGAAAACCGTTTGTCTTTATGTATTAGGGTAATCCAATCCTTCACATCGTTAATATACGTTTCAAATCTCAATTCAGATTGACTCGTCATAGCTGCTTTACTTTGTCCAACTCCCCTTTTGTCAAAACGAAGCGTTGAAACTCCATTGTTGGCTAATCCTTCAGATAACATTTTATATGCATCGGTATGTAATCCAATTAATGAATTACAATTTCTGTCTGTAGGACCTGAGCCGGGAACAATAATTACAATTGAATTATTTACAGTACTAATCGGAATGGTTAATGTTCCATAAATATTCCCACTTGAAGTTCGTAGTGTTATTGCTGATTCTGTAAACAACGAGTCGTTCTTTACTTGCGAGAACGTAGTTAAGGAAAACAGGAGCAATGAATAAATTAACATGTGAAATTTCATAGTCTGAGTATTAAAGAAAGTGATTAGAAAGAGTTATTATTAAGATAATTACGATTACCATAATATATGTATATGGATTCGCAAAATTTAAAGTCCACCCCATTCCTGATATTCGTTTAGGAACAATAACTCTTGAATCTTTTCGATTAAAATATAGCACACCTATCCAATTGTCAGTCTTCTGTTTATTTACTTTATTTCTCATAACTTGTTATTTTTTTGCGATTTTTATTACTGCTTTAAACTTTAAAAATGAATACGCCAAAGGGAAAATTGCAATTAGAACAATACTACCAATGAATGTAACCACTGCATATTTAGAAGGTAACACAACTAGCAAGATTCCCATAATGATACCAGTAATGAACCATAGCCTACCTGTTATAAAGTGTGTTTTCTTCCAATTTGATTCACTTTCAAGAGTCCACGGTGTCCTTATTCCAATAAAATAATTAGGTCTGATATTGCTCATGTAATTTCCGAATAGTGAAATCATGATTGCAAAAGTGACATAAAAGTAAGTCGTACTTAATTCTCCATTTTTGACTGAATGTATTATGAAAAAACAGATTAAAGAGAAAAATAGTGACAGCAAAAAACGAAGCTTGATAAAAGTATCACTAAAAATTGAAAAGTTCTTTTTCGGGTCTATTCTTGGAATATACATCAAAAACAAATACGTACCAATCGACAAAAAGAAAAGTGTTAGTGCAACATAAGACCGACTTCCAAAGTTGTTTGGATTTCCCTGAGCATCAAAATGAATTGGTATTTCCGTTGGTAAAGTATTCCAGATATATAAAAAGTATAACAATGGAGCAACTACGATACCTCCAATTAGTAGTTCTTTATAGATTTTCATTTTTCTCATTATCGGTGGAATTAGAATTAAATTTTAAAAACCATTTTACAATGTCGTCAAGAACAGTTGCATTCAATGAATAATAGATAAATTGTCCTTTTCTAATGTCTACAACCAAATTAGCTTGTTTCAGAAGAGATAAATGATGTGATATGCTTGGTTTCGTCATATCAAATTTATCAGCAATATCGCCAGCCGTCATGTCAGATTCTCTGAGCAGTTCCAAGATGCCTCTTCTTGTTTGGTCGTTTAATGCTTTAAAAAGTGAATTCATTACTTTTAGATATTTAGACAAATGTCTAAATATTAATTCTTATTTCCAAATAGTCATTAAAACATTTTCTAAATGAAAGATTTATTTGCGTTTGGAAAGTTCAATATTGGGCATAACGGCTCGTATATGAAATCGTAAGGGGATTTGAAATACAAACCTTTCAATTTACTAAGTAGCCAAATCTACGATTAGACATAAATTTAATATTTTTGATATCTCGTCAAATCGTAGATTTGGCGGGGCTCAGACAATGAACAAAACTTCCACAAACCACTGAACCCCTTATGTTTTATATACTTTGTTGTGCGGTCGTTATTCTTTGCTTTTTGAATCAAACTATCTCTTAATTCTGGTATTTATCAGTCTTTCCATCTGTTCTTGGACTAATCAATTTTACATTCTGAGGCATAATTGGTAAGGATGCTCTTGTATGATACCTCTTGTTACATTCAGGGCAATAATAATCTTCCCTTTCATTATGACCCGATTGTTTTGCTACTGATACAGAAATCTCTGCACCACAATAATCACATGTATGTTCATGTCCATCTGTTGTTGAAATTGTTGCTCCGTAATCCATATTTTTCTATCTTTTTATTTAGTAATTTTTATCAAGCAATATTTAAAGTCTGCATTTGGAAAAGATGAATAATCAAACCAGTTGATTTCATAATCATTTCGCAAATCCAATTTATAGAATAATTCCTTTACACAAGTCCAATGAGGTTTCTTTTTATCCTTATACCACCACCTTTTATCTCCTGCTCTTTTTTCATATTTATCTGAGTCACTTATTTTACTATAATTCCATCCATTATCTTTCTTTTTTATTATCGTGTTATTGTGAAACGAAAAGAATTTATCGTAATTCTCCTTTTGAGAAACATCAGTATCAAAATAGGCTTTATCATTAGTGAGAATCAGAACGTATCCAGTTGATGAATCCGAATGAGAATCCAGATATTTTTCTATCCTATAAACATCCTTTCTAAAACTATATCTACCAATATCGACCGCTCCATGCTCCGTAAGTTGATATTTTTCGTCGTCCGAATCCAGTTGAGTCTTTTTGGTTTTGTATTTAAGTTCAATAGGAATTAGGTTACCATCTTTATCAATTAGAACTACATCAAGCGGAACTCTTGCAATCAGTTTGGTATTGTTCCAATCAACCATTTCTATATCAATTGGTCTTTCCAATCGAACTTGGCAATCTGTATAGTTTTGTAATATTTCCATTCCGAATGATAGTTTTAAATCATCCTCCGAATGAAACACTTTCCTTTTATCTTGGAGTGATGAAATCAACTTTCTTATATCTATCATTCTTAATCATTTTGTTAGTGGTTTACAGGAACGTTGTTTTTAATGCCGCACAACTTCTTAGTAAACGCTATGGCGTTTATTTCGTTTATCTTTGAATAAAAAGTGTTTTTATCCTGCCGTATCAGGCAGTATTAAACACTTATTATGATGAGTCGCTAAACAGGTCATCAATCGGATTCTTAATATTACCAATATTTCGTGTTGATACATGAGTGTAAATCTCAGTCGTTTTCGATGAACTATGACCCAAAAGATCTTGAATGTAGCGCAAATCGGTCCCCTGTTCTAGTAAATGCGTTGCAAAAGAATGACGCAAAGTATGCGGACTCACTCGTTTCTTAATTCGTGCTTTTGTGCAAGCATTTCTTAAAATATTAGCAACACTAGTGTTGCTGTATTTGCTACCAACTTCAAGCCCTTCAAACAAATAAACTTTGGGCTTATATATTTTATAATACTCTCTTAATTCTTCAATAAGTAGTGGCGATAGCAGCGAAACTCTGTCCTTATTTCCTTTGGCACTTCTTATGATAATCAAGCCCCGCGACGAATCAATATCATTCAACTTCATATTAATTAACTCGCTTCGCCTAAGTCCGGCCGAGTAAATTAGCGATAAAATGCATTTGTGTTTTTTATTCGTGCAGCTGTTCAATATGGCTTTCACTTCGGCTTTACTAAGCACGCTAGGTAGTGTTTTTACTTTGTTGGGTCGGTCTATTTTATAAATTTCTCGATCATTACCTAACACTTTTTCAAAGTAAAATTTTATGGCATTAATTCTCTGATTTTGCTGGCTCACCGAAATATTTTTGAGCCTTATTAATTCTAAAATGTAGGCATTTGTTTCCTCGGCACTAATCTCATTTATATTTCTATCCATAAAGTAGAACTGAAAATCCCGAAAGTAGTTCGAGTAGGTTTTTATGGTCGACTGGCTGTATCTTTTTTGTTCCAGTTTGTCCAGATATTCTTTCGGAAGTGCTGGTTTTACAATGTCTTTTTTTGGACTTTTTGCAGGCTGCTTTTTTTTGCGATCAAAACTTATTTCGTTCGAGGCGAATACCTTTTTAAATTCCTTAAAATCAAAATCCTTACGCTCAATCCACCAATACTTTTTTGTTTGGCTCCAAACCACCTGAAAATGATTTTTCAGTCGTCTTTTGATTTCATCATCGAAGCCAAACCGAAAGGCAATAACTTCTTTATTGCGATGATTTTCGGCCGATAAGTGGATTTCTTTACTCATTGTTTACGAATGAAATTGATCTTTCGAATGTACAAAACCCAAGCAATCTAACAAAATAATAATACGCTAAAATTGTTATGTGTCTTTTAATCTGAAAAATATCATGCTTAGTTTTGAATCTGTAATACGATAAATACTATTTAGTTACATCAAAATAAAAACATCTTATTCTGGTTTTCAATAATGTTATTTGGTTATTTCTGGCTTTTCTTTTTGTCGATGCTTTATCACTTTCCCGATAGAAGTACATTTTGTCCATCAAATTCATGTGTAATATTTCCTTTTTTGAGGGAATTCCTTTTTAAAATCTTATTTAAAATCATTAAAAATAATTTATATCTTTAGTAGGCATTAAAAAATATGGGAAATAAAAGCAATCCAAAAAAATATTTTACCAATCTATCTATTTACAACGATATCCGTGCAAACGGGAGCTTTTCTCAGAATACAAAAAAAATGAAGCAGCACAAGCATACCAATAGTCTCATTCACGAAAACAGTCCGTATCTGTTGCAACATGCTCACAATCCGATCAATTGGTACCCATGGGGCGATGAGGCACTAGGCAAAGCCCAAAAAGAAAACAAACTAATTTTAGTCAGCATTGGCTATGCAGCTTGCCATTGGTGCCATGTAATGGAACACGAAAGTTTCGAGAACGACGAGGTTGCTAAAATCATGAACGAATTTTTTGTCTGCATCAAAGTCGATCGCGAGGAACGCCCCGATATCGATCAAATTTATATGGATGCCGTGCAATTAATGACTGGCGGCGGTGGCTGGCCACTCAACTGTTTTGCTATGCCCAACGGAAAACCCTTTTATGGGGGTACTTATTTTCAAACCAGCAATTGGGTGAATGTGTTGCAAGGAATTCAAAATGCCTGGCTCAACGAAGCTGAAAAAGTAAAATCGGTGGCCAATCAGTTGGCAAAAGGCATCCGCGAAAACGAAATTATCACTATCAAAGCCAAAACGTCTACTATTGCTGTGGCAGATTTGGAAACTGCCTTCCATCAATGGCAGCAAGGTTTTGATATCCGCGAAGGAGGAAACAAACAAGCGCCAAAATTTCCTTTGCCCAATTCTCTGCAATTTTTACTGCGATATTACTACCATACAAAAAATCTTTCGGCACTTAATCATGTTACGCTTACGCTCGATAAAATGGCCATGGGTGGAATTTACGATCAAATAGGAGGCGGTTTTTCCCGATACTCCGTCGATGCCATTTGGAAAGTGCCTCATTTCGAAAAAATGCTTTACGATAATGCACAATTAATCAGTTTATATTCCGAGGCTTATCAACTTACGCAGATACCCGAATACAAACAGATAATTTTGCAAACACTCGAATTTGTTCAGCGAGAATTAACATTACCCCAAGGTGGATTCTATTCCTCTCTCGATGCCGATAGCGAAGGCGTAGAAGGTAAGTTTTATGTATGGAACAAAGCCGAAATAGATCAGTTGTTAGGCGATAAGGCTGCACTTTTTTGCGAGTTTTATGGCATCAAAAATCCGGCCAATTGGGAGGTGGGAAACATTCTAATGATTCAGGCCGATAAAGAGAGTTTGGCAAAAAAATACAAATTATCCGAAAAGCAATTAAATAGCGATTTAGAAAAGGACAGAATGCTTTTGCTAAACAAACGCAACGAGCGAATTCGTCCTGCTTTAGACGATAAGGCTCTTACCAGTTGGAACGCACTAATGATGAAAGGATATGTGGATGCCTACAAAGCTATGGGTGATGAAGAATATCTTGCTAGAGCGATAAAAAATGCCGAATTTATCGAGAAAAACTTGTGGGAAGGAAAGATGTATTTGCTTCGTAATTATAAAGATGGAAGCGCAAAAATAAATGGTTTTTTAGACGATTACTCTTTTGTAATTGAAGCTTTTTTGGCACTCTATCAGACTACTTTTAATGAGCAATGGTTGTTCAAGGCTAAGGATTTACTCGAGTTTGTTTTGCTTCATTTTTCCGATGAGCAATCGGGTATGTTTTTCTATACTTCCAACGAAGATCCTGAATTAATTGCCCGAAAAATGGAGCTACTCGATAATGTAATTCCATCATCGAACTCATCCATTGCTAAAAGTTTATTTTTATTGGGAAGCTATCTTGATAAAAGCGATTACCTGAAGCGTGCCGAGCAAATGATGGCAAACGTAAAACCCCGACTCGAACAGGCAATTCCCTATCATTCCAATTGGGGACAGCTCTATTTATACTTGGCAAATCCACCCATCGAAATTGCGATTGTGGGCGAGGAGGCACTGCTGCAAAAACGAGAAATAGAAAAGCTATTTTTGCCCAATGTCTTGATTTCAGGAAGCACAAAAGAAAGTGATTTGCCCTTGCTCAAAAATCGTTATGTAAAGAACAAAACAACTTTTTATCTTTGTGTAAATAAAAGTTGTCAATTGCCAGTTACTAATGTCAACGACCTACTAAAACAATTAGATGTAGCAAACAATAATTACTAATCAGTATAGATTAATTAGCAGTAGGCAACTGCATCTGATAGCATTTTATTTTTAACCTGACAGCGGCGAAGACCTGTTAGCGTTTAATACGATAATGAATGATTAAATAATTACTATAAATTAAAAACAATGAAAAAAAACATCCGTACCCTAATTCTATCTGGATTTCTATTGTTTGCAATCGCATGTGCAACCGTGCCTATCACCGGAAGAAAACAAATGAATTTGTATCCCGAATCTGATATGATTGCCACCAGCTTAACGCAATACGATGCTTTCTTATCGGAAAGCAAACTATCCGATAATAAGGAACAAACCGCTATGGTAAAAGATTGTGGAGCCAGAATTTCGGCAGCTGTTGAACAATTTATGAATGAGAATGGAATGAGCGATCGAATTGCCAATTTTCAGTGGGAATTCAACCTCGTAGATGATGAAACTCCTAATGCCTGGTGTATGCCTGGTGGTAAAGTGGTTTTTTATACCGGAATTTTGCCTTACACACAAAGCGAAACAGGATTGGCAGTAGTTATGGGGCATGAAATTGCTCACGCCATTGCCCGACATGGTAACGAACGCATGAGTCAGCAAATGGGAATTCAGGCACTCGGTACTGGTCTTGCCATGGCTTTAAACGAAAAACCAGCCGAAACACAACAAATATGGATGACAGCTTTCGGAGTAGGAGCCAATGTAGGTGTGATGTTGCCTTTTTCACGTTCTCATGAATCCGAAGCCGATAAAATGGGTTTAATTTTTATGGCCATGGCTGGATATAATCCTCAGGAGGCAGTTGCTTTTTGGACAAGAATGAGCGAGAGTAGCGGACAAAGCACACCAGAGTTTTTATCCACTCATCCGGCAGATGATACTCGAGTAAAAGATTTGCAGGAATTCATGCCAGAAGCTATGAAATACTATAAAAAATAAATTTGCGATTGATAGATATCAAAAGAGTCTCACATGCTTGAGGCTCTTTTGTTTGTTAAGCATGTATCTTTTAGATCCTCGAAACAACCTGATAGCGTCGAAGACCTGTCAGCCTTTGGTATGATTAGGAAATGTTTATTATTTAACTGGTTCCTGTTCCCTGATTATTGTTCCTCTTTCTCTTTCAAAAATTCCGAATTCCATATTTCCTCAGGAATAGAATCATCATCTTCGGGAATGATAGTTTTTGGCTTTTTAGGCCCTTGGTTTCGATAGGCGATTGCATAAATTATACCTGAAAAGGCCCCAAACAAATGACCTTCCCACGAGACATCCTCCAACATTGGAAATATACCCCAAAATAAGCTTCCATAGAGAAAAGCTACCACAAAAGAAATAGCAATTAGCTGAAAGTGATAGCGAATAATTCCACTAAAAAACAGAAAGGAAGCAAAAGCATAAACCAAGCCGCTGGCACCAATATGGTATGCCTCTCGAGCTCCCAGCCATATCAAAATTCCAGTTGTTACATAGCAGAAAAAAAAGATTCGGTAGGAGAGAGAACGATAAAAATAGAATATGCCCCAACTTAGAACCAAAAAAGGAATGCTATTGGCCATTAAATGACTAAAATCTTTATGAATAAGTGGGCTGGTGAGGATGCCAAGTAGTCCTTTTTGGTGCAGCGGAAAAATTCCGAAAGAATATAGATTAGTGCCAAGTCCCCATTCAAGAAGTTTTACCATCCACATCACAAACAAAAAAAAGACTGGAAAAATCAAGCTGTGTTTCAGTTTTAACTTTTCAAATTTCTTATTGTATGTAAGTTTGTTTCGCAAATTGTAAATTTTGTGAAGACTTGGTCGAATCCTACAGCTAATTCAATTCAATCTCTTCTTCAACATCGGTTTTCGGATTCGAAATTTCAATTACCTTGCCCTTAATGCATTCCAGTGTGCGTGCAGGAAATTTCTTAAGCAAATCATGCTGATGTGTAGCCATCAAAACTGTGCGACCATTTTTACTAATATCCATAAGTAGTTCGGCCAATTCATCAGAGGTTTCAGGATCTAGATTTCCAGTTGGCTCATCGGCCAAAATAATATCAGGAGAATTAAGAAGAGCACGGGCAATCACAATTCTTTGCTGCTCTCCTCCCGATAATTCGTGAGGCATTTTATAGCCTTTTTTGTCCATTTTTACTTTGCTTAACACTTCCTCTATTCTACGATCAATTTCTTTTTTGTCTTTCCAGCCAGTAGCTTTCAAAACAAATTCCAAATTGCTATGTACATTGCGATCGGTAAGCAATTGGAAATCTTGAAACACAATGCCAATTTTTCTTCTCAGAAAAGGAATCTGTTTGGTTTTTATAATGGGAAGGTAAAAGCCCGCAACAGAACCGCCTCCTTCTTTAATGGGCAGTTCGGCATACAAAGTTTTCATTAAACTGGTTTTGCCACTCCCTACTTTTCCAATGATGTATACAAATTCACCTTTTTCAATTTCCAGGTTTACATCGCTTAGTATAATGTTATCCGCTTGACGGACAATGGCATTTTTAAGTTCAATGATAGTTGATTTGGACATGTATTTTGTTTTATAAGTATTCAAATTGAGTGTAGACATACAAATCTAAAAAATTATTTTGGCTGAAGGTTTTTTATTGTCTTTTTTCTTGCGCAAAAAAGCAGGCAATTTTTCTTTCTTTCCTGCGTTTGAAAATACGATAAGCTAGCGGATTATTTATACCTTTAAGGCTGATTTTTTGGATTCCTGGTTTGATTCCTGAATCTGTCATTAAAAGGCAGATAGATCAGCTTTTTTTAAATTAGATTACCTACTATACACGCAAATAAATATGAGAAATAAATATAGTTTGTGGATGTTTACGTCCCTTTTGTTTTTATGCATGGGATTTACTGTTCAGGCTCAAAAATCAATAACCCACAAAAGTAGCAATGAGCTTTGGCAATCGGCTATGGAAATGTTTCGGAATAAAAACTATGGCGGAGCAAGACACGAATTCTCCGATTTTATCGAAATGGAAAAAGATGCCTATTCCGATCGAGCTACTCAGGCTGATTTTTATATGGCTTATTGTTCCATCGAACTTTTTCGTCCCGAGGCAGAAGAGGAAATGAAATCTTTTCTTCGAAACCATCCCGAAAGTAATCTGAAACAATCGGCTTACTTTCAGTTGGGAAGGCAACAATATCGAAATAAAAAATACAAAGAAGCCTTACTTTGGTTCAATCAAGTTGATGTTTATGCACTCTTGAAAAATGAGCGTACAGAATATCAGTTTAAAGTGGGCTACGCGTATTTTATGGACAAAAATTACGAGGAATCCCGAAAATACTTTTTTGAGATCATTGATGTTTCAGGAGAATACAATGCTCCTGCAAATTACTATTACGCACACATTGCTTACCTAAATGGTAATTATCAAACCGCATTAAACGGTTTCGAAAAATTGACTAAAAATAAGACTTTTTCACCCATAGTACCTTACTACATCACACAAATATACTATTTGCAAGAAAGGTACAATCAGGTAATCGATTATGCTCTTCAGTTTGTTGATGATGCTAGTGTGAAGCGGAGCGAGGAAATTTCCAGCATGATTGGTCTTTCCTACTATCAAATGAAGGAATATGATAAGGCAATTCCATTTCTCGAGAAAGGAAAAAAAAGCTTGTCGCGCGAGGATAAGTTTGCCTACGGATATTGTTTGTACAAGCAAAAGAAATTTAGCCTGGCAGTTCAGCAATTCGCGAATGTGGGTGGCGAAAGCGATGAAATATTGATGGTTGCAAACTACTGTTTGGCCGATTGTTATTTGCAGTTGAACGACAAAGAAGGAGCTAAGGTCGCTTTTGCATTAACGGCACGAATGGATTTTGATAAAAACATGCAACAGGATGCTTTGTTTAATTTCGCAAAATTAACTTATGAACTTTCCTATTCGCCCTTTAACGAAACCATAAAAGCATTCGACGAGTATTTGCAAAAATATCCTGATTCTGATCGAAACGATGAAGCTTATGATTATTTGGTGAAAGTGTACATGACTACCAAAAATTATGGCGATGCCTTGCTCTCCATGAATCGGATTGTGAATAAAACACCCGAAATTGAAAAAGCCTATCAGCGAGTTTCCTGGTTGCGTGGTTTAGAGTTAATGAAGCAGCTCAACTATACCGTAGCAATAGAATCTTTCGATGCTTCCTTGCAGTACCGAATCTACAATTCGCAAATTGCAGCCGAATGTGTGTACTGGAAAGCTGAAGCTTACTACCGAATGGGTGATTATAGCAAAGCCATTTCTCTTTACAATGAGTTTATTGTTTCACCGGGATCGGGAAATTCTGACTACTATCAGCGAGCTTACTACAACATTGCCTACGCCAATTTTGAAGAAGATCACTACGAGAAAGCTTCCGATTGGTTCCGAAAATTTATTAATCAGGCCGATAGCAAAAGCTCTTACTATGCCGATGCCTGCAACCGAATAGGCGATTGCTTTTTTTTGAATAGAGATTACAAAACGGCTAGTGTTTACTATCAAAAGGCGGTAGCTGCCAATAATTGGGATACCGATTATGCGCTTTATCAGCAAGCTCTATCAGTGGGTTTGTTAGGAGATTCTAATGAGGAAATTCGTTTGTTGGGGCAAATAAGAAGCTCTTTTCCTGAATCGGAATATTTAGATGATGCTTTGTTTGAACTAGCCAAAGCAAGAGTGAAGTTAGACGATCAGGCCACTGCCGTTGATATTTATAAGGAATTAATTGCTCAATTTCCAACCAGCAGTTATGCACCCAAATCTTTGTTGCAGCTCGGACAGCTAAACTACAATGCCAAAGAATATCAGAAAGCTATTAATGCCTACAAGCAGGTTGTAATAAGCTATCCGCAAAGCGAAGAGAAGAAGAGTGCCTTTGTTGGATTGAAAAATGTATATGTCGATCAGAATAATGTAGATGACTATTTCGATTTTGCAGAATCCTTCGAAGGGGCGGGAGTGGTTCGTAATTCCGAAAAGGATTCTTTGTCCTACATTTCTGCCGAACGCATGTATTTATCTGGTCAAACCGAAAAGGGAAGTTTGGCTTTGCGTGAGTATTTGTCAGATTTTCCTCAGGGAATGTTCCGTTTGAATGCGCAATTTTACAAAGCAGATGCTGCCCTAAATCAGCAAAAGTACGATGAGGCTTTGTCTGCCTATGAGCAAGTCTTGAACCAACCGAATAACCTGTTTACAGAAAAAGCACTCTTGGCTTCTTCGCAATTAAATTATCGAAACAAAAATTACGAGAAAGCAAAAACTCAATTTCACAGATTAATACAGGTGGCAGAGATTCCCGAAAATGTGAAAGTGGCAAAAATTGGATACATGCGATCGCTTTATAGTTTAAAGGAGTACGAGAAGACCATTCAGTCGGTGGCAGATGTGCTTTCGGTGGCAAAATCGAAAGAGGAATTGATTCGGGAAGCCAGATACAAACGAGCAAAATCATATTTGGCCCTTGCAAATAGTAATGCTGCTATGGCCGATTTAAAAGTTTTGGCTACTGAAACACAAAGCGAGGAAGGTGCCGAGGCGAAATATCTGTTGGCAATGGTCTATTTTGAACAAAACAAATACGATTTGGCTGAAAAGGAAATCAATCAGTTCATTGAAATGAACACCCCACACCAATACTGGTTGGCAGAAAGTTTTCTTTTGCTTTCGGATGTTTTCCTTAAAAAAGAGGATGCTTTTCAGGCTCGTTATACTTTGCAAAGTATTGTGGATAATTATGGCGTGAAAGAAGACGGAATTGTGGAACGAGCACAGAGCAAATTACATGTACTTTTGGCCAATGAAAAAAAGGCTCAGACAAAAACAGCTCCAAAAGAGGTGAAGGTTCAGTTCGAAGGAGCAGATAGCATCGAAAGCAATAAATTGTTCGACAAAAACTTGAAAAAAGCCGAGGCGACAGAATTGGATGAAGAGCGTATGATGTTAGAGGAAATGCTCGATAAACAAGAAATTAAGTAAGAAAACTATAATGAAGAAACCAATGTTCAAAAAGATCATTTTAACTGCTATGCTTGGCGGCTTTGTCTGTTCAATGGCTTATGCGCAGGAGCAAAGAGATTTAAATAAAGAGGTGAAGGTGAAAACGGCTTATGAGCCAAAAATTAACAAATCGAAACGAATTGGAGAGTTACCTGTGGTACAGGATACAGCAACCTTTACACCTTCGTTTACCTATTTTGTACAAACAAAACCTCTTGCAGTGGGCTTTTCTCCTGCATTAATTCCTGCTGCCCGTATTGTTGGGGAGCCTTTACAAACAATTAATAGTCATGCGCTCACACTTGCTGGCGGTAATTATTCTACCCTTTTCGGGGATTATCGATTCAATAATCGTCGTTCGAAAACAAGTGATTTTGGCGTTCATCTACGTCATTATTCTACCAATGGAAAACTAAGTTTGGAAAATGGAGAAAAGGTGAAGCCAGATTGGTCAGAACAAGAGGCTGATTTGTACGGAAGTACCTATTTAGATGATGGAAAAATATCTGGAAACATCTACTACAAGCACAAAGGATATAATTATTTTGGTTCTCCTCAGGCCGATGAGGAAGATGAGGATTCGGTTGATCTTTTTCCTTACGAAGAGCAGGTGCAGAATCGTTTCGGCTTGATCGCTGGATTTGAATCAACCATTGAAGATGAGGAAGAGTTGAATTACGGAGTTGGTCTAGAGTATGAGCATTTTGCCGATGATGTATTGGTGAGCGAAAATGATGTTTTAGTTCGTGCCGATGCAAGAATTCTTCGCGGTGATGCCTATTGGTCATTGAAGTCAACTTTTGATTATTTCTCTACCGATGGCTTGTACGCATTAGAGGAGGCTGGAAATACTTTCGAAAGGAGAACGCTTTCCTGGAATTTGAATCCTCAGTACTTGCTAAAATCGGGTAATTTGAATCTTAAATTAGGTGTGGATATTCTCATGGCGATGGGTGATAATTCCGAAGCAAAAATATATCCTGATGTAGCTATTGATTACGAAGTTATTGATGGTATCATGAGCTTGTTTACCGGCTTGGATGGAAAGCTTAACATGAATAAATACAATTCCATTGTGGAGGAGAATCCATTTATATATTCTGGTTTAATGGTGTCGCCAACCAATGAGAAATATCGATTTTTTGGTGGATTAAAAGGAAGTTTATCTTCTAATTCATCTTTTAAGCTGTCGGCAGAATATAGTTCTATCGATAACCAATATTTCTTTGTAAATAGTAGTTTGGGAGCAACTAATGTCGATTATAGTGGAACAACTTATTCCAATAAATTCGAAGTGGTTTACGATGATATTAGCTTATTCCGTTTGGGTGCAGAGGTAAGCATCGGTTGGTCGGATAAGTTGGAGATGAACTCTTCTGTTTGGTACAGTAAATACACTATGGACGAATTGGAAGAAGCTTGGCACAAACCAAACTTTGAAATGAGTGTGAATGCGAACTATGCTTTTACTGATGATTTGAATTTTCAGGCAGGTGTGAATATTCTCGGCGAGAGATCGGTTGTGAATGATTCTGTAACAAGCACACTCGATGCAGTATATGATTTAAATATTGGTGCCAATTATCGTTTAAGCGATCATTTTACCACCTTTGCTAAGGTAAATAACCTTTTTGCCGATAAATACTACCAATGGGATGGATATCCTTCGCAGCAGTTGAATTTTTTATTGGGTCTAAAAGTGGTTCTGTAAAAATACAGTGAGAAGAAAATGTAAGGATGCTCTAACTAAGAGCATCCTTTTTTTGTTTTTTACTTATTGCATAACTACATGTTAAACCAACCTGTTTATCAATTCGTACGTTCAATTGCTTAGGTTTAGAGCCTATTGAGAATGGTTTTCTGCACGCTTTTTGTTAGCTTTACTTCTGTTACCAATTATTCCAAGAATTTATGCGAAATAAATCACTTCTAAAAATACAATGTATAGTTCTTCTTTCTTGTTTGTTTTTGTTGTTTGCAAGTAAGCTCTCAGCTCAAACGCAAGAGCGATGGAAATTGTCTGTAAATAATGATCATAAGCCTTTAGAGGTTTTAATGAATTTTGCAAATGACAATAAAGAACTTACTTATTTATTCGATATTACCAGAGATACATTAAATATGTCTTTTGTAGCCGAGGAAGCTTTGGACTGGAAAGAGCACGGAGTAGGCGTTTTTGCTATGCCTAAAAATCACGAAGTTCTAAAAATTAAGCTGGATGATGTCGACATGGAGAATGTACAGGTGATTTTTTATCGAATGTGGAAAGCAATGCCTGGTAAATTTAAAAATGTAACCACAATTTTTGAATTGCATGAATATGGTGTGACTCAAAATGGACAAGAGGTAAGTAATTTTATAATTCGATTTAAAATGAAAAGACCTCGTCGGAGTAATACAATTCAATTATAAACATAAATGAATCCATTTCCTTCTTTTTTAATGTGTTAAAATTTGCTTGGTCAAAAAGTCTTTTAAAGCACTATTTTTATAGAGGTTCCTACCTAAAAACTGATCATTTTTATTATCTTTGTTTTACTTTTGTCCCTAGAAAAAGTAGCTATATTAACATATTGATAGTTAGGCGTTTGTGTATTTTGCAAAAGACCTATTTTTTATCGTTTTATGCTGCGTAAAGCTTTTTGGACAAATAATTGAGTTTTGTACAAAATATTTATTGAAATAGATACTTGCTTTTTACCTCCATTCGGAGGGATTTCAAGTCAGTTATTTTGATTGAAAACTAAAGATCTGATAGATGAGTGATTTAGAAAATAAACCAGCTGGAAAAAATGAATATTCAGCGGATAGTATTCAGGTATTAGAAGGATTAGAAGCGGTACGTAAACGCCCTTCGATGTATATTGGTGATGTAAACGTGAAAGGTTTGCACCATTTGGTATACGAGGTTGTTGATAATTCCATTGATGAAGCTTTGGGAGGATACTGTAATAATATCGAAGTATTTATCAACGAAGATAATTCCATTACCGTTACGGATGATGGTCGTGGTATTCCTACCTCCTTGCATCACAAAGAAAATAAATCAGCCCTAGAGGTTGTAATGACTGTTTTGCATGCGGGTGGTAAGTTCGATAAAGGTTCCTATAAGGTATCAGGTGGTTTGCACGGAGTTGGTGTTTCCTGTGTAAATGCATTGTCAATTCTGTTAACTGCTGAAGTTCATCGTGATGGGAAAGTTTACCTTCAGGAGTATTCCAAAGGAGTACCTCTTGCTGATGTGAAAGTGATCGGAACCACCGATAAGACAGGTACCAATATTACTTTTAAGCCTGACAATAGCATTTTTTTAACTACCGAATATAAGTATGATATTTTGGCAGCTCGTTTGCGCGAATTGGCTTTTTTGAATAAAGGAATTAAATTAAAGATTACGGATAAAAGAAGTAAGAATGATGAGGGCGAGTACCGAACTGAATTGTTTTATTCGGAAGAAGGATTAAAAGAATTTGTTCAATATTTAGATAATACACGTGAACGTTTAATTGAAGAAACCATTCATGTTTCTATCGATAAAAATGAGGTTCCTGTTGAAATCGCTCTTCAGTACAATACTTCATTTTCTGAGAATATTCATTCGTATGTAAATAATATCAATACCATTGAAGGTGGAACTCACCTTACGGGATTCCGTCGTGGATTGACCAGAACATTGAAAGCATTTGCTGATAAATCAGGAATGTTGGCAAAACTAAAATTTGATATTAGTGGTGATGATTTCCGAGAAGGTTTAACCGCTGTTGTTTCGGTGAAAGTTGCTGAACCACAGTTCGAAGGACAAACCAAAACAAAATTAGGAAACTCAGAGGTTAGTATCGCTGTTGATCAGGCTGTAAGTACCATGTTGGCTAATTATTTGGAAGAGCATCCAAAAGATGCCAGAACAATTGTTCAGAAAGTAATCATGGCAGCTACTGCACGTCATGCAGCTCGAAAAGCTCGTGAATTGGTGCAGCGAAAAACAGTTTTAGGTGGTTCTGGTTTGCCTGGGAAACTATCCGATTGTTCTGATAAAGATCCTGTAAATTGCGAAGTCTTTCTTGTCGAGGGAGATTCTGCGGGTGGTACTGCAAAACAAGGTCGTGATCGTAAATTTCAAGCAATTCTTCCTTTGAAAGGTAAAATTTTGAATGTTGAGAAAGCCATGCAACACAAGGTTTTCGAGAGTGAAGAAATTAAAAATATATTTACCGCTTTAGGAGTTACCATTGGAACCGAAGAGGATAGTAAAGCTGCCAATGTTGAAAAACTTCGTTACCACAAGATTGTAATCATGTGTGATGCCGATGTGGATGGTAGCCACATTGCTACTTTAATTATGACCTTCTTTTTCCGTTATATGAAGTCGGTGATTGAAAATGGTTACTTGTATATTGCTACACCGCCATTGTATTTGGTGAAAAAAGGCAAGAATCAGGAATATTGCTGGACCGAAGATCAGCGTTTACGTTTGATTGAAGAGTGGGGTGGAGGTAAAGAATCTTCTTTACACATTCAACGTTACAAAGGTCTTGGTGAGATGAGTGCCGAGCAATTGTGGACAACAACTATGAACCCTGAAGCTAGAACCTTGCGCCAGGTGACCATTGAAAATGCAGCGGAAACTGATCATGTTTTCTCTATGTTGATGGGTGATGAGGTTCCTCCTAGACGTGAGTTTATTGAAAGAAATGCAACTTATGCAAACATCGATGCATAGTCTATAATACTATAGAAAGCCCTTGAGTCGGATCTCAAGGGCTTTTTTTATGAGATGTTTTTCCAAATAGCAATCAGAATTGACTGAGTTAAGGAAATAGAATAATTTAATTCTTCGAAAAAATAAAATGATGAATATTTGTGTGTTTTGTTCTTCTAGTAATTCGGTAGATAAAAAATATTTTCAGGAGGCTGAAAATTTAGGGATAGCCATAGGCGAATCGGGTGATAATTTGGTGTATGGTGGTACCAATGTTGGCTTGATGAATCAAGTGGCTGTTTCGGCAAAGCAAGCCGGAGGAAAAGTAATTGGAGTGTTGCCAAAACTAATCATGGATTACGGAATTTCTGCTGACTTTTTAGACGAATTAATCATTACTCCTGATATGGCAGAACGGAAAAAAATACTTCGCGAAAAATCAAATGCATTTATTGCTTTGCCAGGTGGTTTTGGTACTTTGGAAGAAATCCTAGAAGTGATTACATTGAAACAACTTGGGTATCATAACTCACCTATTGTGTTTATTAATACTAATGGATTTTATGATTCTCTTAAGGCTCAGTTTGAATTGTCCTATGTGGAACATTTTGCCAAGAAAGAGCAAAACAAGCAGTATTTTTTCGCCGATAATTATAAAAGTGCCTTGTCCTACATCAAAAAAGATAAAAGACAAGACGTGAAACCAAAATGGGATTAGTTTTGTTCTAATTGTAATATAAATGACTTTGGCTTAGTTTCAGAAGAATTGTTCGAAACAATAGTCTTTATATTTTATTGTTTACAAATAAATACGCCATCAAAAACATGAGTTGCGGGTCCTATAAGCCAAATATTTGTAATTTGTTGTGCATTTACTTTAGTGAAAAACACTTCAAGTTTGCCGCCCTTAGTGGTTATTTTAAAACGATTTTTGTCGCGTAAAAAACTAGCACTTATGGCAGATGCAACAACTCCTGTGCCACAGGAATAGGTTTCGTCTTCAACTCCTCTTTCGTAGGTGCTAACGTTTAGCTTTTGATCCTGAAAAGATACAAAATTCACATTAGTTCCCTCTTTTGCAAATCTATTATTGTAACGAATTTTTTTCCCTTCGGCGTAAGTGTCGAAATTTTTATGTTCAGGTATGAAACGTACAAAATGTGGCGAACCGGTGTTTAAATAGAAAAAATCTTCCCCTTGTTCAACTGCATCCACATCAATCATTTTTAAACTGACCTGAATCCCATCGGTATTTTCTTCTATTTTTGCCTCATGTTCACCATCAATAGCAATAAATTTTGCTTGCTGAGAAACAACCCCTAAATGGTAGGCAAAAGCAACAATGCAACGACCTCCATTGCCACACATGCTTCCTTCTTTACCATCCGAATTGTAGTACCTCATTCTGAAGTCGTAATTTTCTGCATTCTCAAGTAACATAAGTCCATCAGCGCCAATGCCAAATCTTCTATCGCAAAGTTTTTCGATTAAGCTGATGTTGTTGGAATTAAAGTGTCCTTTTCGATTGTCTATTAAAACAAAATCGTTTCCTGTTCCCTGATATTTTGAAAATTCGAGTTTCATTTTTAAATCTTGTTAAGAAGTGTTAAATACCAATAATTTATAAACACTTGTTGAAGTAATATTGTTAAAATTGTTTTATAAATGTAAGAATCTTATTGGGAGAAGATCATTCATCATTGCCACAAAATTAAAATAATTTGATTAATAAGATATTTCGATTTTTATTTTGTGTGGTAATTTGCTTGGTTATTTTGCCTTAGTATTTGGTTTACAAAACAATCTGGTTTATTTAAAATTGGATACTATAATAATTATTAATTAAGTTTTTTCAGATGAAAGTAAAATTATTTTTGGGAAAATTAGCAATTGCAATTCTTGGCGCGGCAATTGCCATACTGTTATTTGTTTTATTTGTTGATAAAAAGGAAAGTGTTGTTATTGTTCCAGATGGTCGAACGACTCAGCTTACCAATCATTCTGTGAATACTGCACCTCAAATAGATTTAACCTACGCTGCAGAAATGTCGGTTAAATCAGTTGTGCATGTTAAAACACTTTATTCAAATGATGAATATCAATCAAATCCGTTTTATGATTTTTTGTTTGGTGAAAATGGGAGGAGTCAACAACCTAAAGCAAGCGTTGGTTCTGGATCTGGGGTCATTATTTCTACCGATGGCTATATCGTTACCAATAATCATGTAGTTGAAGGTTCAAAGCTAATTAGTGTTGTATTGTATGATAAACGTGAGTACGAAGGGAAACTTATTGGACAGGATCCGTATACCGATTTAGCGTTAATTAAAATTGATGAAAAAGACCTTCCTAAAATGGATTTGGGAAATTCAGATGATATTAAGTTAGGAGAATGGGTTTTGGCAGTCGGAAATCCTTTCAACTTAACCTCAACAGTTACTGCTGGAATTATTAGTGCTAAAGCAAGAAATTTAGGGTTGAATGGCAATCGAATGAGTATCGAATCGTTTCTTCAAACCGATGCAGCAGTCAATCCAGGAAATAGTGGCGGTGCTTTGGTTGATACCAGAGGACATTTGATTGGAATTAATACTGCCATTGAATCAAGAACAGGTTCCTATTCGGGTTATTCTTTTGCAATACCTGTTACTATCGTTGAAAAAGTAATAGGCGATTTAAAAGAATTTGGCGAAGTTCAAAGAGCATTTATTGGCGTTTCTATTCGTACGGTAGATGCCAATTTGGCTGATGAATTCAACATAAACAAGATAGAAGGGGTGTATGTTGCCGATTTAAATGAAGGTGGGGCTGCCGAAGAAGCTGGAATTAAAAAAGGAGATATTATATTGAATGTTGAAGGAAAAGATGTAAATTCTAGTGCGGAACTTCAAGAACAGGTTAGTAAATATCATCCAGGCGATAAAATTACTGTTTTAATAAAAAGAGAGGATGAAAAGCAACAAATTGCCGTGATCTTACGTAATAGACTAGGAAATACTAAGGTCATCAAGTCGGACGACCTGGCTTTTCTCGGAGCTGACTTTGAGCCAGTATCCTCACAAGATAAGTATCGTCTTCAAATAAATAGAGGGGTGAGGGTTACTAATTTGCGAAGTGGAAAGCTTAAAAATGAGGGAATTAAGGAGGGATTTATCATCTATAAAATTAACGAAACTCCAATATACAAGGTAGATGATGTGAAAAATGCCCTTCAGAATGTGAAGGATGGAGGAGTGTTCATCTCGGGAATTTATCCGGATGGAAGCGTTAAGTACTATGCTTTTTCTTTACGAAGTAAAGAATGAAAATTTTAGAAGGAATAATAATATTAACTCGAATAAATTAGCAATTAATTTTGACTTTGAGTAATTAAAAGTCTAATTTTGCAAAATATTTCGATGAAAAGGGACTATGAGACAATTAAAGATAACCAAATCAATTACCAATCGTGAGAGTGCTTCTTTAGATAAGTATTTACAGGAAATTGGTAAAGAAGATCTTATTACGGTAGAGGAAGAAGTTGAATTGGCGCAGCGAATAAAAAAGGGCGACCAAAGAGCACTTGAGAAATTAACCAGAGCCAATTTGCGTTTTGTGGTTTCAGTTGCAAAACAGTATCAAAATCAAGGACTAAGTTTACCCGATCTTATTAATGAAGGAAATCTTGGTTTGATTAAAGCGGCTGAAAAATTCGACGAAACTCGTGGATTTAAGTTTATCTCATATGCTGTATGGTGGATTCGTCAATCTATTCTTCAGGCTTTGGCAGAACAGTCTAGAATTGTTCGTTTACCATTGAATCAGGTTGGTTCATTGAATAAAATAAACAAAGCATTTTCGAAATTTGAACAAGAGCACGAAAGAAAACCTTCTCCTGAGGAGTTGGCCGATTCTTTAGAATTACCTGCAGATAAAGTTGCAGATACGCTTCGTGTTTCGGGTCGTCATATTTCTGTTGATGCTCCTTTTGTGGATGGAGAAGATAATAGTTTGTTGGATGTTTTGGTGAATGATGATTCTCCGATTGCCGACAGAAGCCTTTTGAATGAATCTCTAACTCGCGAAATTGATCGTGCATTAGCAACCCTTACTGAAAGAGAAAGTGATATTATTAAATTATTTTTTGGTATCGGAATTCAAGAAATGACTTTGGAAGAAATTGGTGAGAAATTTGGTTTGACACGTGAACGTGTGCGTCAGATTAAAGAAAAAGCGATTCGTCGTTTGCGTCACACTTCCAGAAGTAAATTACTAAAAACTTATTTGGGATAATTAATTCCTTTTTGATATATAAAGCAGTTTCGAAAGAAACTGCTTTTTTTATTTCTTTTCTTCAAGTTGTTTTTGAAGCTTGTACATTTCATCACGATATTGAGCTGCTTGCAAGAAATCCATTTCTTTGGAGGCTTTTTGCATGGCCTTTTTGCTTTGCTCAATGCTTTTCTCCAGACTGCTTTTACTCATGTATTGAACCACAGGATCAGCCGCAATTTCAATAGAATCCGGACCAGAATAAGCTGCTGATTCTTTTTTAGCATCTTGGTTCATGATGCTTTTCTTGGATTTTACTATTTGTGTAGGCGTAATTCCATTTTTGATGTTGTAGGCCAATTGTTTTTCTCGTCGGTGATTCGTAGCATCTATGGTTTCCTGCATCGATCGAGTAATTTTATCAGCATACATAATTACTTTTCCATTCACATTTCTTGCAGCTCGTCCCGAGGTCTGAGTTAAGGATCTTGTTGATCGTAAAAATCCTTCTTTGTCGGCATCTAAAATAGCCACAAGCGATACTTCAGGTAAATCAAGTCCTTCACGCAGAAGATTCACTCCAATTAAAACATCAAAAACACCATTTCGTAAATCTTCCATGATTTTAACCCGATCCAAAGTATCAACATCAGAATGAATGTAACGGCATCGAATGTGTAAATTGGTGAAATACTCCGATAGTTCCTCTGCCATTCGTTTGGTAAGTGTTGTTACTAGAACTCTTTCTTCAATTTCGGTTCGCTGATTAATTTCCGCGATTAAATCATCTATTTGGTTCAGACTAGGTCGAATAATAATCTCAGGATCCAACAATCCGGTTGGACGAATGACCTGTTCAACAACTACACCTTCACATTTTTCCAATTCGTAGTCGGCAGGTGTTGCACTCACGTGGATGGTTTGTTTGGCAATTTGTTCAAATTCTTCAAATTTTAGAGGACGATTATCCAAAGCAGATGGCAATCGGAATCCATAATCGACCAAATTAATTTTTCTGGAATGATCACCTCCATACATGGCGCGAATCTGTGGAATTGTAACATGACTCTCATCAATCACCACCAAAAAATCATCAGGGAAATAATCCATGAGGCAGAAAGGGCGTGTTCCAGCATTTCTGCCATCGAAATAGCGAGAATAGTTTTCAATCCCGGAACAATGACCCAATTCACGGATCATTTCTAAATCGAAATTTACTTTTTCTTCCAATCTTTTGGCCTCAAGGTGTTTGCCAATGTCTTTTAGGAAAGCAACTTGGGCTACCATATCATCCTGAATTTGGTGAATGGCTTGCTGCACACGATCTTTACTGGTTACAAATATATTGGCCGGATAGATGGTGATTCTGTCGTAAGAATCTAATTTTGCACCACTAATGGGATCGAAGGAGTAAATTTCTTCAATTTCATCATCCCAAAAGATAATACGATAGGCAAAATCTGCGTAAGCTGGATAAATATCAATGGTATCTCCTTTAACCCGAAAATTCCCGCGATCGAATTCTATTTCATTTCTGGAATACAGGGCATCAACAAAAGAGTGTAGCAGTTTGTTGCGGGAAATTAACTGGCCTTTTTTGATTTCGGTAACATTGGCATGAAAATCTTCGGGATTGCCAATACCATAAATGCAGGAAACTGATGAGACAACGATTACATCTTTTCTTCCCGATAAAAGTGCAGAGGAAGCGCTTAATCGTAATTTTTCAATTTCATCATTAATAGATAAATCTTTTTCGATGTAGGTTCCAGTTGTTGGCAAGTAGGCTTCGGGTTGATAGTAATCATAGTAGGAAACAAAATATTCAACGGAATTGTTAGGGAAGAAGGTTTTAAATTCCCCGTATAACTGTGCCGCAAGTGTTTTATTGTGACTTAACACAAGGGTAGGGCGCTGAACCTGTTCTATCACATTGGCAATGGTAAATGTTTTTCCAGAACCTGTAACACCAAGTAGGGTTTGAAAGGGAGCTTTATTGTTTAAGCCTTCGCACAATTCTTTAATGGCATTTGGCTGATCCCCGGTAGGTTTAAATTTTGATTCAATTTTAAATTTCATGCAATACGTTTGAATAATCCCTAGTCTAATTTGCTAAATTATAGAAAGAAAATGAAGCTAGATTGTTTTATCGTAAAAAACTATTGAATTTGAGCATTTTTTAATAGCAAAACAGCTGATTACCTTTGTGGCAATCAGCTGTTTTTGTTGATGTTTTAGTATTTTTAATAGCCTAGTTGAAAGTAAACGGGGAAATGATCGCTGTATCCGCCGTAGTATTTTGGACCAGAATAACTGCGACTCGGAACATAAGTACCATCTTCATTTTGGTAGCAAATCCATTTTTCGGTGAAAATTTTTCCATTCTGATGATTAGTGTGCAAGCCATTTGTATTTGAAAGAAGGCTGTTCGAGACAATTATATTGTCGAGCATGTTCCAATTACCTCTGTAATTGTAACTGCCTTTTCCCTGCATTTTTAGGTCGTACATCAGATTGTAGAGAGCTTCTGGTTTAGAAGTATCCTTGTTGTTGGTGGCGCATAAGATTTCTTCAGCCGATTTATTAGTAGGTTCATCGTTAAAATCACCCATGATAATGATATTGGCATTTAGATTTTTTTTCTGTATTTGATCAACTGCTTTTTTTAATTGTGTGGCTACAAATACACGGTATTTTTCTGATTCTTTCATGCCACCTCTTCTCGAAGGCCAATGATTTACAAAGATGTCTAAAGTGTCTTTTGCAGCGAAAACTCCTTTAACATGAAGAATATCTCTTGTTTTGTAGTTTGGTTCCGTTGGTATGTGAATGCCAATAAAATTCTGACTGAGAGCTTTAAAAGTGCTTTTTTGGTACAAAAGAGCACAGTCGATTCCTCTGCCATCGGGACTGTCGGTTTGAACAATACTGTAATCGCCTTTTTTTAACTTTTTCTGACTAATTAGATCTTCCAGTACACTGCGATTTTCGATTTCACAAAGTCCGATAATAGCAGGAAGTTCTTTTTTATTGATAGAGGACAAAACTTCAGATAGATGAAGTAGTTTATTCTCGTAGCGTTTTGAGCTGTATTCTAATTTTCCTTCGGGAGTAAAATCGTCATCCCAAGTGTTAGGATCGTTAATGGTGTCAAATAAATTTTCAACATTATAAAATGCAAGCGTGTACTCTTTTTTTTCCTGCGAACAAGAAACGGCTAGGAGTGCTACCGTAAAGACAAATAGTATTTTCTTCAATGTGTAGTGATTTAATTAATTTTAATAAAAAGGAGTGACATCGGTAACCTGCATGCCTGCAGCTTTAGCAGCTTCAAAACCCAATATTGCGTCTTCGAATACCTGGCAATTTTCGGGAGCAATTCCCATTAATTCAGCACATTTTAAGAATGTATCTGGTTGAGGTTTGTGATTTTCAACATCATCGGCACTTACCAGGATTTTGATGTACTTGTCTAATCCTAAAATTTGTAAGGTTTCACTTGCAATGTTCCGTTTTCCACCAGTTCCAACCGCCATTGGTATTTTGCCATGGTATTTGTATACTAAATCGGTAACGGCCGAAATCTCTTTTATTTTGTGCATATCCTTTGTAAAAAACTCTTCTTTCAAATTGGAGAATTCTTCAGGGTCAATAGAGCGCTTGTTTTTTTTATTGAGTAATTCAATAATTTTTGAGGATGGCATTCCTGCACAGCTTTTTAAAAAATCGGCACTAAATTCCAGATTCATGATTGCTGCTGTTTTTTTCCATGCTTCAAAGTGCAAGGGCATAGTGTCAGCCAATGTTCCATCCAGATCAAAAATGAATGCTTTTGTACTCGGAAATATATTTATAGATTCCATATTTTTTTGTTTTAAAGTGCTAATAAATAGCTTTTTATAGTTTATTCCACTTTTAATCATCAAATTTACATCTGTTGAAGTAGAAAGGGATGTCTAAATTATTAAATAATTTTTAATTAATGGTATCCTGTACTTATTGAAGCTGTGTTAGTTTTATTCGTTGAATAGTAGGTGTTTAAGTTTAATTATATTTGGAATTCTAATTTTAAAGACATAAATTTCCAGAGTTTAGGCAACTTTTTATTGACAAAAAACGTTAGTATAGTTGTTTGATTGATGTGTAAACTAAAAAAACAGTATATGAAGATTGTTACAAGAGGTATAGTTCTTCTACTTGTATTGGTGAGTTTTACTGTGAGTGCTAAGAATAATTCTGAGGCCCAAAAAAGAGCAGATTTAATTACATCGTGGATGGAAAAAAAACTGGACTTATCAGCCGATCAGATTGCTAAGATTGAGGTGCTAAATTTAAAATACGAGAAAGAAATACAAGCTTTAATTGGAGCGAAAAATGGATTTACTTGTATGCAGGCAGTTCGAGATAGCCTACAACGAAAGGAAATGGAAATGCAAAAATTTCTATCCGATAGGCAATTAGCAAGTTATATTGAATGTAAGTGCGAGTTAAAAGAAGAACTCAAGCAGAATTGTAAAGATTTAATGTAAAAGATTATTGTATAAATACTGTCCCAGTCGATTTTCGACTGGGATTTTTTTATTTCTATCTTTAAAGGAGAAAAAAGGATGAAAAAATCCTAATTATTTTGATTTTGTAACATTCGTTACACTTTTTCTGAACAGCATGCTTCATCTTTGTAGTGTTGAAAGATAAATTGCAATTCCTGAGAATGGAATATTTTAGCAGGTTCTTTCTTGAATTCGTAACTTGAGTAAAATATCAATATTACTAAAAGATAAAATTATGAGCATGTTTTGTTATCAGTGTCAGGAAGCAGCAAAAGGAACTGGCTGCACAATTAAAGGAGTTTGTGGAAAAACCGATGAGGTTGCAAATATCCAGGATCTACTGATGTACGTAATGAGAGGAATCTCGGTGTACAGTACTAAAGCTCGTGAAGCTGGAATTGAGAATGAAAAAGTAAATCATTTCATCATGAATGGTTTGTTTATGACCATTACCAACGCTAACTTCGATAAGGTAAAATTTGTAGCTGCCATACGTGAAGGATTACAACTTCGCGAAGAAATCAAAACTCAGGCAGAGGCTGCAGGTGTAACTTGCGACAAACTTCATCATTCGGCTACCTGGTTTGCTGATGCTGAAAACGATTTTGATGCTAAAGCTCGTGTAATTGGCGTTTTATCAACAGAAAATGAAGATATTCGTTCTCTAAGAGAATTGACAATTTATGGCTTAAAAGGATTGGCTGCCTACGTTGAGCATGCAGATAACTTGGGATTCGAGAAGAATGAAATGTACGCATTCATGCAAAAAGCTTTGGAAGCAACAACTGATGATTCTCTTACAGCAGATGAGTTGGTTGCTTTGGTAATGGAATGTGGTGCAAATGGAGTAACTGCCATGGCAATGCTCGATGAAGCCAACACAACAGCTTACGGTAATCCTGAAATTACTAAAGTAAATATTGGTGTGAGCGATAAGCCAGGAATCCTAATCTCAGGTCACGACTTAAAAGATATGGAAGACTTGTTGAAGCAAACCGAAGGAACTGGTGTTGATGTGTACACTCACTCTGAGATGTTGCCAGCGAACTACTATCCTGCATTCAAAAAATACAAGCACTTTGTAGGTAACTATGGAAATGCATGGTGGAAGCAAAACGAAGAGTTCGAGACATTTAACGGGCCTATCTTGTTTACAACCAACTGTATTGTTCCTCCAAAAGCGAACTCAACTTATCAAGATAAAGTATTTACCACTGGAGCTTCTGGTTTCCCAGGATTTAAGCACATTACTGCTGATGAGAATGGTAAAAAAGATTTTTCGGAGATTATTAAGTTAGCCAAAACTTGTGCGGCTCCAACCGAAATCGAAAAAGGAGAAATAATTGGTGGATTTGCTCACAATCAAGTGATGCAATTGGCTGATAAGGTAGTTGATGCTGTGAAAACAGGTGCTATCCGTAAATTCTTTG
This sequence comes from Labilibaculum sp., assembly GCF_041595635.1. Classification (GTDB taxonomy): domain Bacteria; phylum Bacteroidota; class Bacteroidia; order Bacteroidales; family Marinifilaceae; genus Labilibaculum. The sequence continues at coordinate 50,739 of NZ_JBFHJW010000013.1, read as the reverse complement.
TGATGGCAGGTTGCGATGGACGTATGAAAGGTCGTGATTATTATACCGAATTTGCTGCTGCTTTGCCAAAAGATACAGTGATTTTAACCGCAGGTTGTGCAAAATATCGTTACAATAAATTAGAGTTAGGCGATATCGGAGGAATTCCAAGAGTATTAGATGCGGGTCAGTGTAACGATTCTTATTCTCTTGCTGTGATTGCTTTAAAATTGAAAGAAGTATTTGAATTGAATGATATTAACGAATTGCCTATTGCTTATAACATTGCATGGTACGAGCAAAAAGCAGTAATCGTATTGTTGGCTCTTCTTTCTTTAGGAGTGAAAAATATTCACCTTGGACCAACATTGCCAGCTTTCCTTTCGCCAAATGTGGCTAAGGTATTGGTTGATACATTCGGAATTGCAGGAATTGGAACTGTTGATGAGGATATGAAATTATTTTTGAACTAGGTTTATTAACTGTATAAAAATGTTCCGCGATAGAAAGTTGAAAGAGGGGATTTGATGACGGAACATTTTTTATCAGTATTTACTTAGATGATTGAATAGGTTTTTTTAATTATAAGGAAAAACTGTCTGTTGTAGGGGATGTAATTTCTACTTTCAGGCAGTTTTTTTGTATTGACTCCAATGGAGTAGAAATGGAGAATGCATATTTTGCATGAGTTGTATTTTTTGAATTGTATCAGCTGTGAGTAATAGAAGTAAATCAATTGCATTTTTGAAGAAATACCACAAATGGCCATCCTTGGTTCTGAGTGTATTTATTCTTTTGTTTGCCGTATCGGGAATTATCATGAATCATCGTGGCGTATTTTCTTCCTTTGATGTGAATCGGAAATACCTGGGGAGTGAGTATCAGTATGCTAATTGGAATAAGGCAGCGGTAAAATCAGCTCTTCAAATTCAGGGAGACACTGCTTTGATTTATGGCAATATTGGCGTTTGGAAATCAACGGATAACTTCAAAACATTTTCCGATTTCAATGCTGGTTTTTCAAAAGGGGTGGATCATAGGAAAGTGACGAAATTGATGACGAGTAGTTCAGGGGAACTTTATGCTGCAACTCTTTTGGGTTTGTATCAGTTTCAGAATGAGAAATGGAAGCGAATTCATTTGCCTTTGGACGAGCAGCGAATTGTCGATTTGATGGAGATAGATTCCAATCTGTATGTTCTAACTCGAAGTCATCTTTTGAAACAAACAGATTCGGGTTTTCAAGTTGTGGAAATTCTACCAGCTGATGATTATGATGGAAAAATTAGCTTGTTCAAAACACTTTGGGAAGTACATAGTGGTGAGGCTTTTGGTATTTTTGGAAAGTTGTTTGTGGACTTTTTAGGCCTGGTATTTATTTTTCTCAGCTTTAGTGGTTTGGTTTATTTTTTCTTCCCTAAATGGATTAAAAGTCTGAAAAAGAAAGGAAAAGGAGCAAAGGGAAAGATCAGCTTTCTGAAGTTTAACTTGAAGTGGCACAATCACATAGGAAATTGGCTGATTGTTTTTTTGTTAGTATGCACGCTTACTGGTATGTTTTTGCGTCCTCCTTTGCTTATTGCGATAGCCAATAGTCGTGTTGGTAAAATTCCTTTTACACATCTGAATGATGCAAATCCCTGGAACGATAAGCTTCGCAGAATCATATACGATGAGGAATTAAAGAGAGTAATATTAGCTAGCAGTGAAGGAATTTACTATTCGGATGATTTGTTTGCCACGGCACTGCAAAAATATGTGTCGCAGCCACCTGTTTCGGTGATGGGCGTTAATGTGCTCGAGAAAGTGAGCGCAGGCAACTACTTGGTTGGCTCGTTTAGTGGTATTTTTTATTGGATCCCCGAAAGGGCACTTATATTCAATTACATTACGAAAAAACCTCATGTTGTGGTAACAAAAATGGGACCGCCCATTTCATCGCATCCCATTGCTGGATATTGCAAGGATGCAAAAGGGCGAGAAATAGTATTTGATTACAATTTGGGTGCAGGCAACTTAACCGATGCTACTGGCTTTGCAGAGATGCCGCAAAGTATTCAACAAGTGCCTATGTCGCTTTGGAATTTGTGTCTGGAAATTCATACCGGAAGAATTTACCAATACATTTTTGGGCCTTTCTACATTCTTTTTATTCCTTTAGCAGGTATTAGTATTCTTTTAATATTAATCACCGGTTATCTTTTGTATCGCAAACAAAGAAAAAAAGCAAACCGTTAATAGCTTGCTTTAAAAGTTTGTGAAAATTATTTTTTTTGTTGTAGCAACCAATTGTAAACTTCTTGATTGTTATAGGTTTCTGTCCATGAGTTGTGCAAAGCCTCGGGATAGATGGTGAACTTCACAGGGCTTCCTAAATTTTTGAGTCCATTCACCATTTCTTGAGAACGAATAAGAGGAACAACATCATCTTTAGCTCCGTGGAAAACCCAGATAGGCATGGATTTTATAGATTCGAGCTTACTGGCATCTCCGCCTCCGCAAATGGGGACTGCAGCAGCAAAAAGATTGGGTTTGGCAATTATCGAAGCCCAGGTGCCAAAGCCACCCATACTCAATCCGGTGATGTAGATTCGGCTTTTATCAACCGGATATTCTGCTAGAATTTCATCGTAGAAGGGAAGCAGGATTTCTTCGTTCCAATACAAGCTGTCGGGACATTGGGGGGAGATACAAAGGAAAGGGAAATCGCTTTTAGTATCTAGAAAAGAAGGAGGACCATGAAATTTAACTTTGCTTAAATCATCGCCTCTTTCGCCCATCCCGTGAAGGAAAATGAGTAGGGGCAATTTTTCTCCCGCTTGCTGTCCTGTGGGGATGTATTCTAAATAGTGGAGTCCTGATTTGGATAACTTTTCGACTTGTTGTGCGTGCATACTGGTGATTGAAAAGAGTAGAATGAATAGGCTGAAAACACTTCGTTTGTTCATGATTCGGGTTTTTAATTTAGTAAATCTACGAATAGTCGCGATAAGTTAAAAAGGAAATTCTGTATCTTTACCCGCATATTTAAAAAAAGAAAAACATGTTCAATTTCGAAGATATAAATCTGGACCGAATTGTGGTTCACAATGTAGGAAACAAACATCACGATGAAGAGTTAAAGCTTTCCAAATCGGAAATTTTAATGGAAGATGATGATGTAAGAGATATCCTGTTAAAGTATTTTTTAACGGCCTTTAATAAGGAGGAATTCTATAATTTCCAGCACGAAACAGATTTGAATATGAACGAAGTATTTTGCTATGCCGCAGAATATTTCGAGGAGAATGCTTCTTTTTACGATCAATCGACCAATATTGCCGTGCATTTGTACGAAAAATCGAATCATCCGAACATAAAAGGAGGAGAATTCTACTTGGTTGGCTTCTCAAATTGTGTGGTTGATGGCGAAGTATGCGATGCGCTAGGAATTTTTAAATCGGAAAATAAGGATACCTTTTTAAAGGTGTACCAAAAGCAGGATAACTTTGAATTGGGTTGCGAGAATGGGATTAATATCAAGAAATTGGACAAAGGATGTTTGATTTTTAACTCGGAAAAAGAGAAAGGTTTTAAGGTTTGTATTGTGGATAAAACCAACGCTACCAAAGAGGCCATGTACTGGAGAGAGGACTTTTTGAACCTAACATTGCGTGAAGATAACTTTTACCACACCCAAAATTATTTGGACATGTGTAAAGGCTTTATTGGTGAAGTTTACAACGATGAAAATGAGGTGGCCAAGGCCGATCAGATCGATTTAATGAACAAATCGATTAATTTCTTTAAGGATAAAAAACAATTTAATGAAGAGTTGTTCAAACAGGAAGTAATTGAACAGCCCGAGGTGGCAAGTGCTTTTGATGAATACAAAACTTACTATCAGAATGAACAGGGAACATCGGTAAATCCAGATTTTACGATTAACAACGATGCAGTGAAAAGCGAGCAAAAGCATTTTAAGCACATTTTAAAATTGGATAAGAACTTTCATGTGTACATTCACGGACAAAGAAAATTTATTGAAAAAGGATACGATGCAGCTCGTGATTTGAGCTACTACAAACTGTTTTTTAAGGATGAGAATTGATCGTTAACATTCTAATTGACTGAAGCTTTTTCACTTTCGAAAAGGCTTTTTTTGTCGATTTTTTTCAAGAGAATTGATTATCGAATATCCACCAAATAGGAGAGTACAGCTTGCTGGTCAAAGTAAATAGTAAGTTCCCTTTTGCCTTTTTTTAGAGCCGGAATGGCAAAAGAAATGCCCTTTTCGTTCTGACTAACTTGAATGTTTTGTGCATATTTCTCATTACTAAAATGATAGGAAATTTGAGTTTTACTGCTCACATTGGTAATGTTAAACGAAATATCGCTTCCTTTTTTGAGAGCGAGCGAGCCATTTTTCGGACTAATAATTCGATAGCCATGGCCAATAAATGGATTGAAAACAGTAGGCTGAAGTGAAAAGTCTTCCTTAGAAAATGCTTTGTTTAAAAATAAATAATTTAGATCATCTGGATAATGTTTGAAGGCAAACTCTTCGGGCGAACAGGCAAAGTAGGCGGGTGTGTATGCTTTTCGGAAAATCATTTTGGCAAAATCAACCGATCCGGCCGCCCAGGTAATATCCACAAGCTTCCATTTTTTATTTATTTTCACTGCATTCCAAGCATGATTCGAAGGCAGATTGGCTTTTCCTATTTCAGAGCTGAATCGTTTTGCTATCCCGGTTACAATCACACATTCAATGTTCAGCAATTTACAGATTTCTTGGTAAAGAGTGGCGTAACCTTCGCACAAAGCTCTCTTTTTTTTCAGAACTTGGCTGGCCAATTTTTTTCGAAAAGCTTCTTTTTGAGCTTGCAAATCTTCCTTTGAGGTGTAGGAGAACTGAACCTTCTGCGTGTTATTGATTCCCTTCAAGTCGTAGGCAACATTCATGGCAATCCAAGCAAATGCTGCTCTGGCTCGCTCTTCGTCTCCCGAAAAATCGGTGGCGATCCTATTGGTTAATTCTTGATATGAAGTGAATTTTGCTGGGTATGTTGCCACAATACTGTCTACTGTATTTTGTGAAAAGCCTACAACGTGAAGTAAAGTGAATAATGCAACGATTATAAAACGATATCTGAAAGTATTGCTCATGTGTTAATCTATTTTGGGTCTGAAAATAGCCCGTTAGAATTGAAAACGCAATTTCGATGCGATTTATTAGATTGTTTGGTTACTAAGTTCGGTTAATATATTCTAAATATATACTGAGATAACTTAAATTGATGAATGATATAGTATTGACATTGGTGCTTTTATGATTTAAATTTAATAGTTCTAACACTTTAAACTATAAATTACTATGAGAAAAATTGCTATTTTTTTAGTGGCAGGACTATTTGTTAGTGCCTGTTCGAACGAGTCTATTGAAGAAGAATTGGATTTGCAGAGTATAGAACTGACAAACAAAGTAAAGACACAAAGTTTGACCGCTAGCGAAAGTACAACCTACCAGGCTGATGCTTATTTAGTCTTATCTGATGATTTTACGTCTCAAATGGAGACTGAAATAGGGGAAGCCAATGGAAAGATTAATCGTAAACTTTCAGAAATCGGAATGTATGTTGTGGAATCAAATGAATCTGGTTTTATGGAAAAAGCAAAAAAAATAAAAGGAGTAAGCAATGTTTTGCCTGACCTACAATTGCAATGGGTACAACCAGAAACTACCGACGAGGAACTGTTTGTATCAATGAGCATAGGTTCTAATGAGTCTTTTTACGGGTATCAGTGGGGAATGGAGGCTATTGAAGCTCCAGGTGCTTGGAATCTGGGTTTTACTGGTGATGGAGTTAGGGTCTTTATTCTCGATAGTGGAATAGATGCTGAACATCCTGACTTAGCTTCAAACTTGAATACTAGCTTATCAACCTCTTTTGTTACTGATGAAGATTATAATATTGATCCTGGGTTTTATTTTAATCATGGAACACATGTTGCCGGTATCATTGCTGCGGCGGATGGTCCTTCCTATAGTGATGGTAGTGGTGACTTCGGAGTAATTGGAGTGGCCCCAAAAGCAGAAATTGTAGCCGTTAAAGTTTTATCGGAATATACTGGATCTGGCTCTTTTTCTGGAATTAATGCAGGTGTTGTTTATGCCGCAAATAATGGAGCCGATGTTATTAATATGAGTTTGGGAACAAGTTTACCAAGAAACGGTTTCTATGTAGAGTTACCTGATGGTTCTTTATCGAAAGTAGGAGCAAACGATGTTGCCGCCCTTATTAATGCTTCTCAGAAAGCAATTACTTATGCTTATCAAATGGGATCGTTGGTAATTGTTGCAGCTTCTAATGATGGATTAGATGCAAATCACACTAGTAATTTGGTATTTATTCCAGCCAGTCTTAATCATCTAATGGCGGTGTCGGCTACTGCTCCTTATGGTTATGCTTACGATACAACAACAGATTTGGATGTGTTTGCGAGTTATTCTAATTATGGACAGTCTCTAATTGATCTTGCGGCTCCCGGAGGAGATTTTGATTATCCTGGTTCTTATTATTACTACGATATGATTTTTAGTACCATTAGTAGTGGTTGGGGATTTTCTGCAGGAACAAGCATGGCTTCGCCTCATGCTGCAGGTGTAGCGGCTCTAATTTTTGAGAAACTAGGTGCCGATGCTACTCCAAGTCAGGTAATGACTGTTTTAAGAAACAGCGCCGATGATTTGGGCAAGCCAGGGAAGGATGCTTATTACGGATATGGTAGAGTAAATGCGGCAAATGCTGTTCAATAAATTAAGTTTATTACAATTGTTATGGGCAATTAGACGAACGAAACGGGAAAATGACAAAAGCTACCGACTTAATCGGAATTAAAAAAGAAGGTCAGAATAATGTTTTAGAGAATAAGTGCTCAAAAATGGTCGGAAGTGCCGAAACGGCTACTATAATTAAAGTAGTAATCAGAAAGTAGGCAACTGAAAATTTCAGTAAAATGTTTAAATTTAAAAGTAAATTAATTATTGCAGTAGTAATGGTAATGTTTGGAATTACTGTATTTATGAGTCGTGAAAAAAGTGATAATTCTGAAAAGATTACGAAAGAGAATAATCTAAATCCACTATCAAATGCTGAAATGGCTGGATTTGGAATTTCCTCCATTGAACAAGGAGATTTCTCAGAATTATTTGCAGACAATAGTTCGCTAAAATCATCTACTGTCAATAATAATGACAGTCTGTTTATGCTAAAATATAAAGACACAGATCGAAAATCCATCGTTAGAATCCTTCATAATAATGAATTTGAGATGTACAATTTTAACAAAGACAACAAATTGTTAAATGTGGCAACTATAATTCCAAATAACATTACGAATCTGGCTATGTAGATGACTTTATTGTAGATTGTGGAATTCAACTTCATATAAAAGGGGATGAGTATATTGTTGAAGGAGAAGAATCTGCTTCATTGAAAAGTTATGCAAGTTGGACTGACTGTGTTGGAGATTCTGTTATAGCTTGTTATACTGAAGATTTGGGATGTGCCGCACTTTTTACAATCACATTTCCATTTGCCTTCTCTGCTGTAGTGATTGCATGTGTATAAATACTATAATTATGATATATTTATTATTGTATGTTTTAGCCGTAGGTTTTGTCTCTATATGGTTTTCATTATTATATAAGACCCTATTTGCTAAAGTTTTTTTAGTATTATTTTTTACCGGAATTCTTTTGGGGATTTTAATTATATTATCATCAAAAAATATGCAAGGCAAATTAAAAGCCCATAACAAAAGTTAAATGCCATAGCTGTTTAAGAGGTGTACTAGCTACGTATCTCTTTTCGGTTTTTGCACTACATTAGGAAACTATTCTTCCTAAGCTCGCAATGGCACTTAGCAAGCCTGTTGGGAGTTCATGTTTCGAAAGAAGCATGGACTTTTTTGCGTCATGGAGGAAGGAAGAATAGAGCTTAAAAATGGAAAATTGTTTGTCTTTTGCAAATCATATATCCGGAGGTATTTAAAATCCTCTTTGGGATCAATTCAATTTTATAAATTGCTACTTATATTTTACCCAACAAAAAAGACCCACGTTCACGGAAGCTTGAGCATGGGCCTTTCGAGTAATATACTTAGTAGTATATGCTTTTGTTTATCGTAGGTGATTTACCACTTGATAGATGGGCTGAAGAACCGATTCTCCTAGCAAAATACTCCTTTCGGGAGACCATCCAAAATCAGGATCTGGTAAATCATTATTATCCTTAAATGGCATTTCTATGGTCAAAGATAAACATTTAAATCTTTCTCCAATATGTTTCGAGCAAATTGCCAAATTTCCTTTGCCAGCTTCATTTTTAGGATAGCCGTAAGTGTCTTGAAAATCAGGACAGGTAGCAATCCATGACTGAATAAAATTTTCTGTTAATTTTTTTAATGTTTCGTTGAAAGAAGGGATACCCTCTATGCCCGAAATAAAATTATAAGGTAAGGTTTCATCGCCATGGATATCCAAATTTAAATCGCATCCATATTCGTCCATTAAGTTGCGAACATGAAAAACTTCGGGGCTATTTTCCTTTGAAGGCTCGGCCCATTCCCGATTGTAATTAAAGCCTTTGGTATTTACTCGTAAATTTCCGGCAATACTCCCGTCGATATTCATGTTGGGCACCAAATAAAAAACAGCTTTACTCAACAGAGCTTTCGAAATTGCGTCATTCGGATTTAGAAGTCGACCAATAACTCCCTGCATAAACCATTCAGACATGCTCTCGCCGGGGTGTTGACGGGCAATGATCCAAATGCTTTTTTTATTTTCATCAGTTTCCCCAATAACCAACATGTCTATGTTGCGACTTTCTATTGTTTTGCCTATGGATTGCAGTTTGCATTGGGGAGATAGTTGTGCCTGATGAACTAAATCGAGATGTTGTTGGTAAGTGTAAGGTGCAAAATAAGCGTAGTAGACTGAGTTGTATTCCGGACAATGCGTAATGTGAAGTTCTTTTCCATCGTAATTTGAAGGAACTCGAAACCAATTCTTTCTATCGTAAGAGGCTAGGGTTTGATAATTTTTATAACCTTCAGGATAAGAGGCTTGGTTTGCATTCGTAATACGCATTGCAAGGGATTGATTTTGCGCCCCCATCACACGAAAGTGAAACCATTGGAAATGCTCCGAATGGGTATCCTTAGGGATGCTTAATTGTATATTTTGAGGATCACTGGCATCGAGAACCTGAATTTTACCACTATCAAAATTAGATGAGATATTCATGTGTGTTTGTTTTTTTAAGAGTTACCCAAAGGTAGATTTTTTGCTTTTTGCAGCCAAGTAAAATACTAGCCTTCTTCGGGATTCGTTTGGCTCTTATCAAGTTAATTTTTGTTCTGTTTTTGCATCAAATTCAGGAAGTCTATTCATTAAAAAGTATTATTTTCTATTTTTGTAGAACTCTTATGCATTTATTTTTAAATTAAACGAATGATCAATCTATTTCGACTGAAAGCGATGTCTTCAAAAACGTGGAAGTTCCTACTTGTTTCAGTAATGCTAGTGTTTGTGATTGCAGCATCCATACTATTCAATTATTATCAGGATGTTTTTTCTGCAAACATCGATTTGGGTGAAGAGGAGACGAGTTTTCTCTATCTGCCGAGTGATTCCAAACAAGACGACGTTTTGAGAATTCTAGAGGAGCAAGGCTGGTTAAAGAATCGTTCCAGTTTGCTTTGGGTGATGGAAAAGAAGAATTTTGCTCGTCATATTCATTCGGGGCGCTACCAAGTTAGCAATGGCATGAATAACAATGATTTAGTCAATTTGTTGCGCTCGGGTGTTCAATCGCCTCTTATGTTGACCTTTAATAATACACGCACAGCCGAAGAGTTTGCAGGGAAAATTTCAGGTCAAATAGAAGCTGATTCGCTGAGTATCCTGTCGCTTTTGCGTGATGAATCGAAACTAAAAAAATACGGATTTCTTCCACATACGGCCTTGGCGCTTTTCATTCCCAATACCTATCAGGTTTACTGGAATATGGATGCCGAAAATTTTGTGGATAGAATGTACAAGGAGTACTCAAAATATTGGAATGCAGATCGATTAAAAAAAGCCGAAAGCATTGGGTTATCACCAATAGAGGTAAGTGTTTTAGCTTCAATTGTCGATGAGGAAACCATAAAAAACGACGAGAAACCTAGAGTGGCTGGTGTATACATGAATCGTTTAAATCGGAAAATAAAATTAGATGCTGATCCAACTCTAAAGTTTGCTTTGGGCGATTTTACCATACGTCGGGTTTTAAACAAACACAAAGAAATCGATTCGCCTTATAATACCTACAAATATCGCGGTTTGCCTCCCGGACCCATTCGTCAGTCCTCCATCTCCGGACTCGAAGCCGTTCTTAACTACGAAAAGCACAAATTCTACTATTTTTGTGCCAGTCCCGAATTCAATGGATATCATATCTTTGCCAAATCTCTGCGTGAGCACAATCAGAATGCGCGTCAATATCAGAGAGCACTCAATAAACGTGGCATCATGAAATAAGTTGGCAGTAAGAATTCCCTTTTTATTGTTAGCGTAAGGCTTAAAGCAGAGTGCTATTTTTTTGAGGAGTTCTCTACGAGGGGGCTTTTTTTTTTACTACTCATTATTCGTTAAGACCCCTTGTCAGGGTATCGCTTCGTTCTCGAATGCTAAGTAATTGTTTGCTAGTAAGTTCGTTAATTTTGTACTCAGCAAAGAGGAACTTAGTCTATCTGTTATAGGGATATGAGCTTTCCTAATATGCGTAATTTTTTTGTGCGAATAACTCTTCGGAATGCCTGGTTTTTGTAATTTCGTAGCGAATATTTTATTCTCGATGGCTATCGGGAATATTTTTATTGGAGGAAATGCAACAATTTTTGTTCTTAAGGAAAAGTAGAGGGAATACTGTTGATCAAGAGTAAAAAAGAAACGACTCTTTTTATATAGCATGATTCAAAAAACATAAAAAATTCAGTTTAGTTATATCTGTAAAAACGAAGTATGAAACGAAATTTAGTATTATTAATCGGCCTGGTTTTTGTTCTAAACATCTCTGGTTATTCACAGTTAAAAACAAAAATAGAATTAAAAGACAATTGGTATACCTTAAATGGAGAGAAGTTTTTTATTAAAGCGATAGGCTACGAAATTGGTGCTCGTCCAGGGCAAAGTCCTTATGAAGATGTAAGAAAAGATGAATTGGATTTGATGAAATTCGATCTGAAAAAAATCAAAGAGGGTGGCTACAATACCATTCGTACTTGGAGTCAGTATTCTGAGGCGCAATTGAAATTAGTGCAGGCATCGGGACTGAAGCTGATTATGGGTTTAGAAGTGCATCCCGAGGCAGATTATGGCGATCCGGAATTTATTAAACAGACCGAAATAGAATTAAAAAGAGTGTTAGCTTACTCAAATAGATACGATTGTATTATTACTTACCTCGTGATTAATGAGCCAAAAACAGATCACATTCATAGCGTAACAGGCAAGGCATTTGTTGATTTAATGCAAAATCTGATTGATTTGATTCATAAAGAACATCCAGGAATACCGGTAACACTTTCGGCTAATGCCATGATTAGTGATTATATGGATGAAAGTATTTTTGATGTGTATGCCTATAATTGTTATGATCATAACGAGGGGCAGACAGCAACAATGGGCTTTAAAGATTACATTAAGGGTTTGAATGAATTAAATGGGTTGGATAAACCTTTTATTACTACTGAATTTGGTTATTCAGTTTCTCCTGATGGTGGCAATGGTCTTTATGGTTCGAATACTTTACAACAACAAAGCGATGGGTTGATCGCGAATTATCGTGACCTTATTGATGCTGGTGCTGTGGGTATGTGCCCATTTTATTATGCTGATGGTTGGTGGAAAGGTGGAGATGAAGATATTCACAATGCAAATCAACCAGAAGAATGGTTTGGTTTCTGGGGTTATAAGGATGCAAATGACAAATATGGTTCTCCTCGTCCGGTTTGGTTTGCTATGTGTGATTACATGAAAGGATTGATTATTAGTCCTAAAAACAAGTCGATACACAGCAGCAGCAAAATTCCTTTGGAACTTTACAATACTAAGGAAGTGAAAAAAGTTCTTGTAAAATACCTCGATAAAGTAATTTATAGTAAAAAGATAAGCAAGGAAGGTTATTTTGCCGATGAGATGGCCATTGCGCCATCTGGACTTGAAGATATGGAATTGGCTTTTGAATTTTACAATAAAGATAATGAATTGATTAAAAACGAATCCATTTTTATTTTGGCTTCTGACAGCGCTATTGAATTACCTAAGTTAAGCATTGAAGTGACGCCTGATAGCGATTTAAATGATGGAAAAATCGCTAGTATTAAAACAAAAATTGAGACCAATGAGAATTTTAAATTGATTGGTGACCTTAAGGTGAGCTATAATACTCATTTAGGATGGTCCATAGGCGAACAGCAATCAGTTTCTATTGCCGATCAATTGGATAAAAAGACAATTACATCGGAAAACTTTTTTACTATTCCGGATAATTGCTGGGTTGTGAATGCTTCGGCTGGAGTTTTAGTTCAGTATGGCAAGTTTATTTTTAGAATTCATGATCAAAAAATAATATACAGAGGTGATTGGGCCAAGGAAGTTGGAAGGAAATAAAAGTTTTTGTGAGCGTGATTTTCTCGTGAAAAGAGACTTAAAAGTTGAAAATAAACAAAGCCCGAGCATAAAAGTTCGGGCTTTTTACTTGCAAAGCAACTTACTGGTTAAAATGTACTTTAATAATTTTCTAGCCAGAGGTAATTTGTATTGTTCAAAATGTAGTAAGCTATTGCCTTTTATTTTGAATTGTCAGCTAAAGAAGAGGACAAATAATGAATCGATATTCTCTGTAAATTAATATTTCGTCTTAGGTTCTTAGTCGATACTCATAGAGCTTTCTAAAGAGCTCGAATTGATTAAATAAATCGGTTTAAAAATAAGGGTGCTGTCTTACATTTCGTAACAAAGTAATTATTATCATTGCAGTGTAGTAAATAGAATTGAGAGCAATGATTGGAGCACATAAAAAAGGAACCTTAATGGTTCTTTTGTCAGCAATATTTTTTGGCTTACTGCCTTTTTTTGCCATTAAAACCTATGCCGAGGGGTTTGATATTAATAATTTGTTACTGTACAGATATAGTTTCGCCTTTGTTTTAATTGGCTTGTTTTGTGTGTACAAAAAAATAAGTGTAAGAATTAATAAAAAACAATTATTGCTACTACTAATGGCTGCATTTGTAGGTACTATGATGACTACCTACACACTTTTTTTATCCTATAAATATATCTCTTCTGGATTAGCATCTACCCTTCATTTTGTGTACCCAATCATTACTTTGGTTTTGGCTGGTATCATCTATAAGGAGAAACTTACTCCAAAGAAAATTATCGCTCTTATTTTATCCTTTTTGGGAATTGCGATGCTGTCGGTAGGTAGCGGACTGACAATTAATCTTACGGGTGTTTTATGGGCCTTAGTATCTGGATTTTTTTACGCACTTTATATACTGAGTTTGGCCAATGCTGAATTGAAGAAAATTTCACCTTTTGTTGTTGTTTTCTGGGTTTTTGGTATTACTGCACTTCTATTTTTTGGAAAATGCTTATTCGCTGACGGAATTATTACTAGCCTGAGTGGAAAGGCTTTATTCTATATTCTAAATTTAAGCTTTTGGTCTACTTTTTTGGCTGCAGTATTGTTTTACTTAGGCATGAAATACATTGGTCCAGGAAATGCTTCTCTTTTATCAACTTTAGAACCTCTTACTGGGGTTATGGTAGGTGCCTTTGTATTTAACGAAGTACTGGACTTAAAAAGCATTTTGGCTATTTCACTGATACTAACTTCGGTGCTTATTGTTGTGCAAGGCAGTAAGAAACCCAAATACAGAATGTTTTTTCATAAAATAACTTCCCAACGATTAAAGAGAGTCTAATGTTTTTTTCTTCATTTTGGATGTTTTCTTCGGGTGGACTTTTCGCTTAAATGTTTCTCTCGTTTTTGTGCTTTGTGAGTTAATATTATTTTACGATCGAAATTTATTGATATTATTCCCCGAGTATTATTGTGAATAAAAGACTTCTGTGCAATCACCGTTTAAATAGCGTTCACTTCCAGTTCTAATTTAACGCCAAATTTGTAGAGTACCGATTTTCGAATGTCGTTGGCCAAGTGCAGAATGTCCGATCCTTTTGCGGCGCCATAATTCACAATCACCAGAGCCTGATCTTTGTGTACTCCGGCATCTCCAATGCGCTTTCCTTTCCATCCGCATTGTTCTATTAACCAACCAGCGGCCAGTTTACTCTGCATTTCGTTTAGCTCATAAATGGGCATATTGGGGTGTTTTTCTTGCAAGACATCGGCTTGCGTTTTGTTCACAATCGGATTTTTGAAAAAGCTACCTGCATTGCCCAATTGTTTTGGGTCGGGCAGTTTGCTTTCGCGGATTTTGATGATGACTTCGCGAATGTTTTTCAAATTTACTTCGGTGTAGTTTTCCAATTCCTTAGCAATGGTTCCATAGTGCACTTTAAATGCTTTATTTTTTAGAAATCGGAAATTTACCTGAGTAATGATGAACTGATTTTTGTATTCGTTTTTAAATACGCTGTTTCGGTAGTCGAATTCGCAATTTGCATTACTAAAAGTCACCTCTTTATTGGTCTCTACACAAATGGCTTCTACGCTTTCAATTACTTCTTTTACTTCTACTCCATAGGCTCCAATGTTTTGAATGGGAGTGGCACCTACAACACCAGGAATGAGAGATAGATTTTCGATGCCAGCTAAACCTTTTGAAACAGTCCAGGCCACAAAATCGTCCCAAACTTCGTTGGCACCCACTTGCACCAATACCGATTCGTCGTCTTCTTCCAAAATTTTAATTCCCAGAATATTAGGATGGATAATTAGTCCATTAAAATCTTCCGTAAATAGTAGATTGCTTCCACCACCAGTAATTAAATATTGAATGGATACGATGTCATTCTTAGAAAGAAAATCATGAATTTCTTCAAGGGTGTCGAATTCAAAAAAATACTTGGCATTTGCTTCTATACCAAAGGTGTTGTGTTCTTTTAAAGAATAATTTTTACGTAATACGGCCATGATAAGCTAAGTTTCTAGGAAGGTTGTTAATTTTCAGCTGATCAGCTATCAGCAAATAGTTTTCAGTAAATTAGAGTATTGCTTTTAGTTGAGCTACAAAGCCATGAATATCTTCTTCGGTGGTGTCGAAAGAACACAGCCATCGTACTTCTCCTGTGTGTTCACCCCATACCCAAAAGAAATATTTCTCCTGTAATTTTTCAATTTTATCTTTCGGGATGATGGCCCATACACCGTTAGATTGTACTTTCTGAGTGATCTTTACCTGCTTTATGTTTTGTACTTCGCTTTCGAGAAGTTTGGCCATTTTATTGGAGTGGCTAGCTGCTTTTAGCCATAAATTGTTGGTGAGCATAGCGTCGAATTGAGCGCCAATAAATCTCATTTTAGAGCATAACTGCATGCTTTGTTTGCGAACGTATTTTGCTTCGAGTGATAGCTGTGGGTTAAAAAAGATAACAGCTTCGCCGAGCATCATTCCATTTTTTGTACCTCCAAAACTCAGTACATCCACTCCTGCTTTCGTTGTAAATTCTTTCACATCCACATTCAAGCTTACTACGGCATTTGCCAGGCGAGCTCCATCCATGTGAACATACATGTTATTTTCATGAGCCAAATCGCAAATGGCTTTTACTTCTTCTGGACTGTAAACAGTTCCCAACTCGGTACTTTGTGTTATCGAGATTACTTTAGGCTGTGAATGGTGTTCAAAACCAAATCCGTGCAGCTGCGATTGAATGAGTTCAGGTGTTAATTTTCCATCAGCACATTCAATGGGAATTACCTTGCATCCAGTAAACTTATCTGGAGCACCACATTCGTCTACTTGTATGTGAGCGGTTGCCGGACAAATAATAGAATGGTACGATTGTGTTAGTGTAGATAGTCCAATAACATTGGCTCCAGTGCCATTAAAGGCAAAATAAACATCAATATTTTCACCAAATAAGGCTTCAAATTTCTTAATTGCCGAGGCGGTATATGTGTCACCTCCATAGGCCATAACATGTCCATTGTTGGCTTCCTGAATGGCTTCCATTACTTCAGGTAAAACGCCTGAAAAGTTATCGCTTGCAAATCCTCTCTTATTCATTGTGTGTGGGTTTATTTTGAAGCATTAAAAGTATACTTTATTCGCTAAATAATTCACTAAATAGGCGAAAAAGCGGCTTTCTTGCCGATTTTTTGGATCAGGTTATCTTCTGTCTGAATTGTGAAAGGAGTAGATTGCTTTTAGGGAGTGATTCTATGAGGAAGTAGGTATTTGCAATTTTGGCTATTCTTGATCTTGTTGTTCAGTTCTGGAGAGGTAATAAAAGCAGGTTTTATTTTCAGCTGAAAATAGAACCTGCTTTTGGCATGTTAATGCTTCCTGCAAAAAGAGTCGGAAAAGTGGTTTGTGCATTTCTCACGATTGATGTGTAGTGCTTTCTTTTTGGTAGTAGTTTAGAAGAAGATTGTAGGTGTTCTTCGAAATTCTGCCTCTTTCAACTAAACTTGGTTCTTCTAAATGGCACATCACCAATTTGTATAGTTCGACCACCTGATCGTATTCCTTCGTGTTTTTCAGATAGGTTTTAGATTGTCCGAGGTATATGCCAGGACTACTTTCTACCAAGGGAGCTAAATTTATCCATTTGCTAGTTAAAGTGAGGGTTAGCTTTCCTTTTAGTCCTAGATCTGTATTTCCAAGAATAAGATCCCCATCCTGATTGATGGACCAAAAGTATTTTTCTGGGTTCTTCAACAATTTTTCAAGCATATCTTATGATCTTTATTAGTATTCAGAGGAATTACCGCTTTGTATTCACTACGTTATACCTTCATAATTTATGAATTTTTTTTATCTTTTGCAGATTCAAATTCCTCACCCATAAAGATAAGAAAAAATGGTAGTTGATATCTCTTTAGGACGATTAATGATTGTATCTGATTTGCATGGAAATGTCTTTGATTTTAGGCAGATTCTAACTGTTTATACCAACTTAAAAAGAGAAGGGAAAGCGGATTACCTCGTTTTTTTAGGTGATTTAATTCATGCATATCCTGGTAAACGAAAAGATGCCTCCTTGGAAATGGTGCAGGAATTAATGCGTTTAAGAGCCAACGAGCCAGGAAGCGACGTGATTTGTCTGTTGGGTAATCATGAGATGGTGCATATTTATCAGATTCCTTTGCATCGTGGCAATTTGGAATTTACCTCCTGGTTCGAGAAGAGAATGAAAGGCCGAAGAGCGGAAATTGTGCGTTTTTTTATGCAGATGCCCTTCATGCTGAGAACGCAGGGAGGTGTTTTACTGAATCATGCGGGAGCCTCGAATCGTTATAAAAACGATGAAGCTTTTAATTTAGAGTGGTTTCAAAATTATAAGCATCAGCCTGAATTTACAGCGCACATCAAAAATATCGATACATATCATCCAGAACTTGGCGCTGAATTTATGGAGACCGTCGAGGGAGATTTTCTTTGGGATGTCTTGATGAATGGAAATGAACGACAATATGGAGAGGAATATCCTAACTTAGTGGAGGATTTATTGCGCTTTGCAAGTGTCGATCGCAAACATTCGCCCATGACAAGATTGGTGAGTGGTCATATTGGCGTGGATGAGGGCGCCGAAACAATAGGTTCTCGCAAACTGCGCTTGTGCACTAGTGCCGGTTGCCTGCGAGATTTAGAAAAGAAATATCTTCTCATCGATGCCCAAAAAGAGTATGCTCATGCAAGTGAACTACTACTTGCTTGTTGCGATCTATTCTAGTAGGCTAGCTTTTATTTCGTTGCTGCAGGGGCGATTTTCCTGTTGAAGATTTAAAAATCTTATTAAAATAGGAGGGACTGTTGAATCCACATTCATAAGCAATTTGTGAGACCGTTAGTCTGCCTTCTACCAGTAGTTTTTTTGCATAATTGATTCTCATCTCATTTAAAAATTCGGAGAAGGTCTTCTGTGTCTTTTTCTTGAAGAAACGACAAAACGCAGTTTTGCTCATATTGGCAATTTTTGCAGCTTCCTCCAAGTCTATTTTTCGATGAAAATTGTCGCTTACGTATTCATAAATCTGATATAATTTTTGATTGCTTCTTTGCTGAATGGTTTTTACAAAATTATCCGAAGCTAAATATTCCAAATCATCCGACTGTCCTAATATTTGCAGAATTTGAAGCAATACAATAATTCGTTGTGAAAAATCTGAAGTTTGGAGGCTTTTTAGATGTTGAATGATCTTATACTTTGTGCTTCCTTCAATTCGAACACCAGAAAATGAGTGAGTAAGGAATTTCTTGATTCGATGCATCTCAGGTAAAAGAAAAAATTCTTTTCCAAAACTGTCCTCCTTAAAATGAACCACCCAGGCAATGGCTATTAAATCCTTTCTTTTCAGGTAGTATGATTCATCGTTTTTCATAACATGAGGGGTATTGGGACCAATGAAAATAAGATCTCCATCCTTAAAATTGTCGATGCAATCGCCTACAACTAATGTACCTCTGCTTTTTTCGATGTAAATTAGCTCAAATTCCGGATGGTAGTGCCAGGGAACCTCAATATGCGGTAAAACGTCTATTTTAGATCGAAAGGAATGTTCAGTTTTTATCGATATTTCTTCTAGTAGTAGTGACATTATTGTAGTATTTTACCTTTTAAATCATAACTATACTCTATTATTGCTAATCTAGTTTTGAATAATCAATCGGTTAAATTGAATGAAAGAATGAGTATCTTTAATAACAGGTCTTGCGTGTGATTATCTATAATGTTAAATTATTATTACATAAGGGCAAATATAGTACAATAAATAGATAAAATAGTAGAATTAATTCAATAGAAATTGATTCAAATTTGTAGCAACTAATACAAACGATTGAAAAATTCACTTATGGTCTCAATTAACACGAATAGTAGCAAGAGTAGTTCTGGCCTCCAAGCCAGTGGAATGAATTATAGAGGAGCTTTGGCTTTACTGACTTCTTTGTTTTTTATGTGGGGATTTTTAACCTGTATGAATGATATTTTAATACCACATTTAAAAGGATTATTCGATCTGACAATTACTCAAGCGATGTTGGTTCAGTTTACTTTTTTTGGAGCTTACTTTTTAATGTCCTTGCCTGCAGGTGCAATCATAGGTAAAATAGGCTATAAAATGGGTATTGTAAGCGGATTGATGGTTGCGGGTATTGGTGCAGCTATGTTTTATCCTGCCGCAGCTCTTCATTCTTATGGGTTTTTTCTGTGTGCTTTTTTTGTTTTAGCCTCAGGAATTGTGGTTCTACAAGTGGCTGCTAATCCTTATGTTGCAGAATTGGGAACGCCCGAAACGGCTTCTAGTCGATTGAATTTAACACAAGGATTTAATGCCTTGGGAACTACCGTGGCTCCTATTTTTGGAGGATGGTTAATTTTAGAGAATTCAAGTCAGGATTTGGCAAGTAAGGCGGCCGCTGTGCAAATGCCTTATGTGGGTTTGGCACTAGCTTTGGTTTTAATAGCAGTTGTGTTTGCATTTGTAAAGTTGCCAAAAATTCAAGATTCTGAAGAAGCAAAAGCAGAAGGATCGGCTTGGAAAATTCGCCATCTTATTTTGGGTGCTGTAGGAATCTTTACCTACGTAGGTGCCGAAGTTTCTATCGGAAGTGCATTAGTTATGTATTTTGGTGACGAAGGATTGCATTTATTTGGAGAGGCCGATGCAGCTAAATATGTATCTATTTTTTGGGGTGGAGCTATGGTAGGACGTTTTATTGGTTCTGCTGTGATGCAAAAAATTTCTGCTGCCAAAGTATTGGCTTTTAATTCGGTTATGGTGACCATTTTGATTGTTATTAGCATGCTTACTACTGGTTACGTAGCTCTTTGGAGTATTGTTTTGGTTGGTTTGTTCAATTCAATCATGTTTCCAACAATCTTTACTTTAGCCATTGATGGATTAGGAAAGCATACCAGTCAGGGATCAGGAATTCTTTGTTTGGCCATTGTAGGAGGAGCTGTGGTTCCGATGATTATGGGCTTTTTAGCCGATCGGTTTGGCTTGGCCAATTCCTTTGTAGTGGCAATTGTATGTTATGCCTACATTCTTTATTACGCCATAAAAGGTCATAAGCATAATTAGTAATCTTTGAAAAAATACCAATAATGATAGAAGTCGCTTTAGGAATAGACATAGGAGGAACCAATACTGTATTCGGTTGTATCGATAAATCGGGTAAGTGTGTACTTACAGGTAGCTTGCCAACACAAAAACATGCGGATATAGAGGATTATTTAAACGATCTTTTTGCAGACATAGAATCAGCAGTAGAGCAGTCGAGCGAGAAATTACAAATAATTGGTGTGGGTATTGGAGCTCCTAACGCTAGCTTTTATACAGGAACCATTGAGAATGCAAGCAATTTGCGGTGGAAAGGAAGTGTGCCACTGGTTGAATTGGTGAAGAAAAGAATTGATGTTCCTGTTGTAATTACGAATGATGCCAACGCTGCAGCCATGGGCGAAAAGCTATTTGGAGCCGCTAAAGGCATGAATAACTTTATGGTGATCACCCTGGGAACTGGCCTTGGAAGTGGAATTGTAGTGAATGGCGATTTGTTATATGGCAAGGATGGTTTTGCTGGTGAAGTAGGACATATGATTGTTCGCGCTAGTGGAAGAGAGTGCGGTTGTGGTCGTAAAGGATGTCTGGAAACATATGTGTCAGCTACGGGTGTGAAACGAACTGTTTATAAATTGTTGGCTCGACACATGGGCGATAGTGAGTTGCGCGATATCCCTTTTAGCCAGCTGACTGCAAAAATGGTGGCCGAAGCTGCCAATCGAGGCGATTTGGTGGCCAAAGAAACGTTTACCTATACAGCAAAAATGTTGGGCGAAGTGCTGGCAAATGTTGTGGCAGTTACGAGTCCTGAGGCGATCTTTTTATTTGGTGGTTTAACTAAGGCAGGAGATATGCTCTTTAAACCTGTTGCCGAAACATTAGAGGATCAACTTTTGTCTATCTATAAAGGAAAAATACAAGTATTAGAATCTGGATTGAGTGATAATGCTGCTGTTTTAGGAGCTGCCGCTCTAATCTGGAACAAAAAATAACCGATGGCTTTTAAATTTATTTTGAAAGTAATCTCCCCTCGTGCCTGCATTTAGCAGGCACTTTTTGTTTGTAGATATAGTTTTCTACAATTTTGGGGAATTATTCCACACTTTCAGGTAATACGCAAATCGATGAAATGAATAACATAAATTGTTTTTATTGGTGTATGTGATTGAAATTCTGATTGATATCCTATTTTTGAATTGTGTGTTTTATGTTGTTATATTTCTTGGCACAGAATTCTCTTATCTAGTTTTGAATTTGAATCGACATAAACAATTAAAGATAAAAATTATGAAAAAGTTAGTATTAGCATTCTTAGTATTACCCCTATTTACTGCATGTAATCAAAAAGAATTAAAGCAGCTGCGTGAGCAAAATGTACAATTAACTCAAATGGCTCAGGAAAAAGATTCTGCCATTGATGATTTTGTTGAGTCTTTTGATGTGATTGCAGCTAATTTGGCCATTATTAAGGAGAAGGAAAATATCATTGCGGTGAGCGCAAATGAAAATCCTAATATTGGGCAAAAGGAAAAAATTGTAAGTGATTTAGGTGCAGTTCGTGATCTATTAGAAGAGAACAAAGCAAAATTAGAGAATTTAGATAAGAAGCTAAAAAATAGCTGGTATCAGAATTCGAAATTAACAAAACTTGTTGCAAGCTTAAAAGCACAGATTGAAGAGAAAGATGTTTCCATCACTGCTTTGTCTGAGCAAATTGCACAGCTTAATGTTGAAGTTGACAATTTGAATGGTCAGGTTACAGAGTTGAATGGTACTGTTGTTGCTTTAAATACTGAGAACGATAGTAAAAGCAAAACAATTGAAGAACAAACAATTAATTTACGTACTGCCCATTATGTAATTGGTGGCATTAAGGAGTTAAAGGAAAGAGAAGTTGTAACTAGTAGCGGTGGTTTATTAGGAATTGGTGCAACTAGTAAGTTGAATCAGAAAATTAATCCTGAAAACTTTAATGATATTGATATTACCGAGACAACAAGTATTCCTGTTGCAGGAAAGAAAGTTAGTCTTGTAACTTCACACCCGAGTGATTCCTACCGTTTTGAAGGAACTGAGGAAGAAATTGAAGCTATTACCATTTTAAATCCTGAAGAGTTCTGGAAAGCATCAAAATATTTAGTTGTTGCCGTGAAATAATAAAAGCAATAAGCTTGTTTCAAAAGCACTCCATTTTGGAGTGCTTTTTTTGTTGGATAAATCCAGATTTAGACTGTGCCAGTAGTTTTTTTATTATTGTTTCACTTGTTTAGACAGCTCATGACTGTATATTCTCGATGCAATCAAGAGTGTCAGTGCGATTGCAGCCATTCCAAATTGCCCATCCTCAGCAATAACATGGGCGCTAAATGCTAGTAAAAAATCAAAGAAAAATCCAGCGTAAGCCCATTCTTTTAAAAGTTCTGATTTGTTTGATATAATGGCTATAATGCCTAGTATTTTAGCAATTGCTAAGGGATAAATGATGAAAGCAGGAAAGCCTAAAAAGAGAAATGTTTCACGTACCATTGGGTATCGAATGAAATACATGCTGGCAGACATTAGCATGAGGGTGGCGAGTAAACCTGTGGCTATCCAGTAGATAATCTGATTCCTTTTTTCCATATTGTTCTGATTCTAATATAAATGAATTTATAAGTTAGTCCTTTTGTATGAATATAGCCACATAGCCGATAATCTATCTGTTTAAAGGTCAGCTTAGCCTAGTTTTACTTGCCAATAAATTGTTGATTCTCGCTATAAACAATTGATCATTTAAAAAGTATTGTATTTAGTTAAATTTTTGTAACTTATTACAACTCTATTGCCTCTCTAAAGGGTATGATCTTACTCTTTTTACTGATTTGTGATAAAACGAAATACCTAGATAAACATGGCTAAGCTAAAAGAAGAAATTAACAATCATTTACTCCAATTACAGCTTGAAATTGATGAAATTTTTGTGAGTGGTCGCGATGCTGTAGTTTCGGAAGTTACCATAGGACAAGTTTATGGGGGAATGCGTGGCTTGGTTGCATTGGCGTGTAATACTTCCTATGTTGATCCTTATTCTGGACTTTACATTAATAAATATACAACAGAGGAGTTTTCTGATAAACTTCCTGAGGAAATATTTGCGCTTTTAATCACAGGAAAGTTTCCCGACAAGTCAGAACTTGCCGAATTTCAGGCTGATTTAAATACGCGAACACATATACCACAATACACTTGGGATGTGTTGCGTAGTCTTCCTAAAAATTCTCACCCAATGACCATGTTAAGTCTTGGTATTTTATCAATGGAAGGCGAGTCGGTGTTTAAAAAAGAATATCAAAAGGGAATACAAAAATCAGAGTATTGGAAATATAGTCTGGAGGATGCTTTGAATATATTGGCAAAATTGCCTGGATTGGCGGCGGGTATCTACCGAATAAGGTTTGGTAATGGGGACTTAATTCCTCCTAATCCAAATTTAGATTGGGCAGGAAATTTAACCCATATGCTCGGATTTGATAATGCTGACAAAGCTTTCTCGGATTTGATGCGATTGTATTTGGTTTTACATTGCGATCACGAAGGAGGGAATGTAAGTGCCTTTACATCAAGAGTGGTAAATTCTGCACTTTCGAACTTGTACTATTCTGTTTCTGCAGGCTTGAATGGTTTGGCTGGCCCCTTGCATGGCTTGGCCAATCAGGAGTGTTTGAAGTTTATACTGCAAATTTACGAGCATTTGGGTGCTAATCCAGAGGACAAAGATTTAGAGAAGTATGTATTAGAAGTGTTAAATTCGGGGAAGGTGATTCCTGGTTATGGTCATGCAGTACTTCGAGTAACCGATCCTAGGTTTACTGCTTTCATGAACTTTGGTGAGCATAATTGCGCCGATAATAATTGCTTTAAAATTGCTAAAAAACTCTATTCAGTTGTTCCTGGAATATTAAGTAGTTATAAGGGCGGCAAAGTTGCTAATCCATGGCCCAATGTTGATGCCATATCTGGTTCTTTACTCTATCATTATGGCTTGAGTCAATTTGACTTTTACACCGTTCTATTTGGTGTTTCCAGAGTAATGGGATTTTGTGCTCAAAATATTTTGGCACAAGGATTAGGTCAGCCAATTATTAGACCCAAAAGTGTGACCAATAAATGGGTTATGGAAAAATTGTTGATTAAAGATAAGTAATGCATTTTTTAGGACTTCTTATTCAGCATGAAGATGCTTGGATAGAATTTTGTAGAGTTCCTGTTGGTGAATTGGTTTGGATAGATAATCAGTACAACCGGCCTTCAGGATTTTCTTTTTTTCTTCGGGCATGGCATAGGCCGTTTGAGCGATCACCTTTAAATTTTTATTGGTTTTTCTTATTTCGCTAATGGCTTGATATCCATTCATAATAGGCATGTTAATGTCTAAAAGAACAAGATCTGGTTGCAATTGAGAAAGAGAATTAATTAATTCGAGTCCATTGTTTGCATGATAAATAAGGGCATTTGTTTCCAGAAGAATTTCTTCCAAAAAAGCAAAACTTGAAATATCATCCTCAGCAATAATAATTTTTACTCCCGAAAAATCATATTCTTTCTTCGGTGATTTCTCTTTCTTGGGAGTATTTTGTGATTGGAGAGTTTTTTTCCATGGAATTGTAAAATAGAAAGTAGTCCCAATATCGAGTTTAGATTCTAGACGAATAGTTCCCCCCAGTAGTAAAACCAAGCCTTTTGTGATGCTTAATCCCAAACCATTTCCTTCTCGGTAATTTGTTTCAGAAATTTGAGAGAAACGTTCAAATATATGTTCGAATTTATCCTCATGAATGCCATAACCTGTGTCTTTTACATAGAATTCTAAATAACTCTGGGAATTTTCTTGTATTTCCTGGAAACCAATTTCAATGCTTCCCGAAGGAGTGAATTTTACAGCATTACTCAAGAGGTTGTTGTAGATTTGAATGAATCGAACTTCGTCGGTTTCAATTTGGTAATATTTTTTATCATCCAGTAAATTCAGGCGTACCTCTATGCTTTGTTTTCCTTTTTCGAGGGTGGTTTTCTGAAGGACCTCAAAAATATTTTTTAAGGTTTCATTCACCGAAATGGTCGCGATAGAAATACTTAATTGATTCGATTCAATTTTCGAAATGTCAATAATGTCATTAATAATACACATTAGCTGTTTGCCCGAGTTGGTTATGATATCGATAAAACGATTGTTTTTGCTCGGAGTGTTATCTGGGTTTGCCAACAGACCCGAAAATCCTAAAATTGCATTCATTGGAGTCCTTATTTCATGACTCATATTGGCGAGGAAGGCTGATTTTAGCTTGTCACTTTCTTCTGCTTTTTTCTTAGCAACCAGTAAGGCCTCCTGTGTTTTCGTTAAATCAGTAATATCGTGTACAATAGAATATAATAGTTCCTCACCATGAACCATCATTTTTTCCGAATAAACTTCTACATCTCTAATTTCATTGTTGGCCAATTTATGCTTGAAAGTTAAATGTGACTTTTGATTATAAACTATCTTTGCCATAACATCTTTAATTTGAGTGTTTGGTAAAGTGTTTACTTGGTTAATATTCATTGAAGTAAGTTCGTCGAAAGAATAGCCATAGAAATTTAGGGCAGCATCGTTTGCATCAACAATGTTCCCTGTATTAGGTTCTATAAGTAGCATTATTGATTGATTGTTTTTAAAAAGAGATTTATAGCGTAGTTCACTCTCATTTAGCTGTTGGGTACGTTTCAAAACCATATTCTCCAAATTTGCATTGAACTTACTTAGGGTATCTTCTCGTTCCTTTACCTGATTTAAGTAAAACTTTGTGGTATTTCTGATTTTGGCTTTGAATATTAGTATGGTAACAAAAGCTAAAACCAAAGAAATAAATATCATAATGCAAGCAAATATCGTCTGTTTGCGTATGATTGTTTTTTCTTGCTGAATTTGTGCATTTATTAATGCATTAACATCATCTAAATAAACTCCACTGGCAATAATCCAATTGAATTTTTTATAAAGTTTGGCGTAACTTAATTTTTGTGAAATTTTAGAACTTCCCTTTTTCTTAAACCAATATTTGAAGTATATCTCCCCATTTTGTTTAATTCCATTAAGTTCTGTAAGGTAGGGGGTATTGCCTTTTATATCGGTTAAGTTGGTCGATAAAAGTAATCCCTCGGATTGAGGAAGATTGGAATGAATTTTTCGAATGGCATATTTGTCACCTCCCTGGTAATTGATTATTTCGTTTACCCAAAGGTAACCCGTGTCTTGTAGGGAAGTGTTTCGAATTCGGTCTGCAGCTCTATTTTTAAGCGTTTCTATAAAAAGGGAATCGGTTATTACAGCTTTCTTTTGGTTTTTCGAAAGCTCTTTCAAAAGTATTTTTTCATCGTGAAGTAAATCTGATATTGTTCTTTCTACGGCTGATTTTATGTAATCTTTTTTCTCAGTAATAATGAGATTCTCAATTTGTTTTGTTTGATTTTTGGTGATTTCATGAATACTTTTGATACTTGTATAAGTGTATGTAGAAAAGAATATTAGAACGAGAATAAACAGCGATATGAAAAATGGCTTGGTGATTTCTTTGTTCGAAAAGATAACTTTTTTATTATTTTCCATTTGGTTCTTTTAGGAATCATAAGATAAGTAAATAATACAAAATATAAAAATACATATAATTTATATTATTTCTTAAAAATTATGGAAGCTATTCTTTACGAAGATAAAAAATGCCGACTCACTAATTTTAGATTTACTGAAAGTGATTATCTTTGCGATTCATTAAAAAAAACAAAATGATTAGTGTAGATGCTTTAGCAGTAGAATTTGGAGGAACCACTTTGTTTAAAGACATATCCTTTGTAATCAACGAAAAGGATAGAATTGCCTTGATGGGAAAGAATGGAGCTGGAAAATCCACTCTTATGAAAATTATTTCTGGCTTTGAAAAAGCTTCTCGAGGAAGAGTTTCAAGTCCAAAAGATAAGGTGATTGCCTACTTGCCACAGCATTTAATCACCGATAATACACGTAGCGTTTTTGATGAAACGGCTCAGGCTTTTGCATCCATATTCGAAATGGAGAAGCAAATTGAGGAATTGAATCAGCAATTAGCGACAAGAACCGATTTTGAATCGGAGAGTTACTATAAATTAATCGAAGATGTTACTTCTATCAGTGAAAAATACTATTCCATAGAAGAAATTAATTACGATTCGGAGGTTGAAAAAACATTGATTGGGCTTGGGTTCGAAAGAGAAGATTTTACCCGACCAACCAGTGAATTTAGTGGTGGATGGAGAATGAGAATTGAATTGGCTAAAATTATTCTAAAAAAACCAGATCTTATTTTGCTGGATGAGCCAACTAACCATTTGGATATTGAATCGATTCAGTGGTTGGAAGATTTTTTGATTAATTCGGGCAAAGCAGTAATGGTTATTTCTCATGATAGGGCTTTTGTTGATAATATTACCTCGCGAACCATTGAGATTACAATGGGAAGAATTTATGATTACAAAGCCAGCTATTCGGAATATTTAGAACTGAGAAAAGATCGAAGAGTTCATCAACAAAAAGCTTTTGATGAGCAACAGAAGATGATCGCCGATAATCAGGCTTTTATTGATAGATTTAAAGGGACTTACTCTAAAACATTGGCGGTTCAATCGCGAGTGAAAATGCTTGAAAAACTTGAGCGAGTAGAAGTCGATGAGGAAGATTCCTCGGCCTTGCGTTTGAAATTTCCTCCTTCTCCACGATCGGGAAACTATCCGGTTATTATGGAAGATGTTGAAAAAACCTATGGAGATCATGTTGTTTTTTCGAATGTGAATCTCACTATCGAAAGAGGAGAGAAACTTGCTTTTGTAGGAAGAAATGGAGAAGGAAAATCAACTTTGGTAAAAGCCATCATGCAGGAAATTGAGCATGATGGGAACCTGACACTCGGACACAATACCATGATTGGTTATTTTGCACAAAATCAGGCTTCCTTGATGGATGATAATCTAACCGTTTTTCAAACCATTGATGATGTTGCCAAGGGAGATGTGCGTACCAAAATTAAAGACATATTGGGTGCTTTCATGTTTGGAGGCGATAATTCTACCAAGAAGGTGAAAGTACTTTCGGGAGGAGAGAAAACACGATTGGCCATGATTAAATTGTTATTGGAGCCAGTGAATTTATTGATTCTCGATGAGCCAACCAATCATTTGGACATGAAAACCAAAGACATTCTTAAAACAGCTTTGCAAGAATTCGACGGAACTTTAATTTTGGTTTCTCACGATCGTGATTTTCTGGATGGTTTAGCCGAGAAGGTGTATGAATTTGGGAATAAGAAAGTGAAGGAGCATTTAGGAGATATCTACTCTTTCTTAAAAAAGAAGAAAATGGATAATTTGCAAGAAATAGAACGCAAAAACTAGATCTAAGCATGAAGAAAAAGAGAGGCTGATACGCAAGTATCAGCCTCTCTTTTTGAAAATGTATGTTTACGAAAAGAAATTTAGCTTCAGGTTCATTCGGTCTCCAACCAGGAAATTACTTTCTCGCAATTGGGTTTTTCCTTGGGCGAAAGAACATCAACCAGTTTTCCATTTTCATCGATTAAGTATTTTTGAAAGTTCCATTTGACCTTAGAATCCATTACGGTATTTTTCGATTTTTTGGTTAACCATGTGTAAATAGGATGAATATCCTTTCCTTTAACCGATATTTTCGACATCATAGGGAAAGTAACACCATAGTTTTTCGTGCAAAACTCCTTAATTTTTTCATTGCTTCCTGGTTCCTGAAACATGAAATTGTTGGCCGGGAATCCTACAATAACAAAATTTTTATCTTGATATTGCTTGTATAGAGCTTCGAGTAACTCATACTGAGGGGTTAATCCACACTTTGATGCCGTGTTGACTACCATGATTTTTTTTCCTTTTAAATCTGCAAAATGAAAATCTGTATCATCAATCGATTTTACGGTAAATTGATAAATACTTTCTTGTGCTGAGCTTAGCATAGCACAAGAAAGTAGCAGAACGATTACTGTTACTAGTTTTTTCATAGGCTGTTGTTAGAATGTGAATGATCAACAATTTAAATCTTTTTTTGTTCCCAAACAAGATTAAAACGGTTCCTATGGTTGAATGCGAAAGCTTGTTCTGTAAGCTGCACTTGTAAATTTACTATTTCAATTGGCTTGACGTTTTTCAAATCTCTTAAAATAATAAATCAATTGCTGCATATTCCCCATGGTTCAATATTCTCATTGTAATTTAGCATATAAAAAGAGCAACCATTAGGCTGCTCTTTTTTAGTGTATTGATATAAAAGTTTCTTTATAATTATGCGATATTACTTTTTCACCAAGTAGATTCCTGTATCTTCAATGGTAATTAGTTTTTGTTTGTAGAGAAGTCCTACTGCTTTTTTAAAGTTTTTTTTGCTCATATTTAGCAGATTGTAAATATCATCAGGTGAGCTTTTGTCGTTTATTGGTAGAAAACCGTCTTCCTTTTTTAGGCGTGTAAGAAGTTGTTCTCCTGCCTCAGGAATTTTATTTACATAGCCTTGTTTTTGTAGGCTAACGTCGATTTTTCCGTCGGGGCGGATTTTCTTAATATAGGCCTTACGCACATCTCCACCTCTAACAGGTTCAAAAATTTCATTCTGATAAAGCATGCCAAGAGCATCGTTACTAATAAGTACCTGATAGCCCAAGTCATTTCTTCGGCCAATTAGAATTTCTACTTCATCACCTTCGGCATAAGTAGTTTCTACATCTCTAAGAACATTTTCAATTTTAGCGGTTCCTACGATTCTACCCGAAGCATTATCTAGATATACGAATATTAAATAGGAGTAACCAACCTGCATGTTGTCTTTTTGTTCACTAAAAGGAACCAATAAATCTTTGGCGATTCCCCAATCTAAAAAGGCACCTATATTATTTACCGTTTTTACCTTCATGTAAGCAAATTCGCCTACTGTAGCATGAGGAGTAAGAGTTGTCGCAATAATTCTATTTTCGGAATCGCGGTAGATAAAAACCTTAATCGTGTCATCTAATTGTGTTTTAGGAGGTACATATCGGGTTGGTAAAAGAATTAATTCTTCATTTTCTCCTTCTAAATACACTCCAAAATCTACTATTTTAGCAACTTTTAAGTTTGCAAACTCACCAACTATACTCACAATATGATATTTTATTACTTTATCTGTTTTGATTGACAAATAATTACAGATTAAAGTGTGGTTTTTACTGTCTAATTTTTAACAGTGTAAATGTAAGCATCTTTTGTGGAATATTTATTGAATGATTTAAATCATGATTTTCTGTTTCTGGGGTTTTCAATGTGATTCGAAATGATTGTATAATTTCTTTAACTCACCAACTAGCGACATGTTATACAGCATGTTTTGTGATTTGTTGAATTTTATCTGGGTACTAATGCACATTAAATACTAAACAGTAAACTTTATCGGTTAAATATGCTCTGCTTTACAAGCCATTGCACCGCGAGGTCTGATTTTAGTCGTTTTTTGTTATTCTCTAAGTAAGAGAATTGATTTTTCGTTATCGATTGCATATTGAAATAGGTATTATTAAAGAAAAAAATCATTAATAATTTTGGGTGTAAACACCCATAAAATCGGATACTGTACAACATGCGGCTAATATTACAGAAATATTTCTCCAATAAAAAAATGTTTTTATTTTTGATGTAGAATTAAATCATATTAGTTCTATTCCAAATTTAAAACAACTCTCTCGAGTAATATTTAGAGATAATAATTTAATAAGTCAGGGTATGAAAAAAAGGAAATTATTAGTTAGAGATCTTACTTTAAGAGATGGCCAACAGTCTCTTTTTGCTACAAGAATGCCACAGGCAGAAATCGAAAAAGTATTGCATCTATATAAAAAAGCCAACTTTTACGCAATGGAAGTTTGGGGTGGAGCAGTTCCTGATTCTGTTATGCGTTACTTAAATGAAGATCCTTGGTATCGTTTAGAATCGATCAAAAAAGAAATAGGCAATGTTTCCAAACTTACCGCCTTATCTCGTGGTCGTAATCTTTTCGGATATAGTCCATATCCTGAATCAGTAATTAAAAACTTCAATACTCAGGCTGTTAAGTCTGGTTTGGGTATCATGCGTATTTTCGATTGTTTAAATGATATCGAAAACATGAAGTCTACCATTAAGTATGTGAAAGAAGCTGGTGGTATGGCCGATTGTGCCGTTTGTTTTACTGTAGACTCTAAATTTCCTACTAAAAAAGAAGATTTGGATAGATTGACCGTAAAGAATCTTCCCGATCAGATTTTTGATATTGAATATTTTGTGAACATGGCTAAGAAGCTGGAAGCTTTAGGTGCCGATATGATTTCACTAAAAGATATGGCCGGATTGGCATCGCCTTCATTTGCGGGGCAAATCATTAGCCGCTTTAAAAAAGAATTAAACATTCCTGTAGATTTTCATTCGCATTCTACTCCAGGATATGGTTTAGCTTCAGCTCTTACTGCTATTATTAATGGCGTTGATATCATCGATACCAACATCATGAACTTTGCTGGAGGATCAGCCGCTCCAGCTTACGAATTAATCTATATTTTCTGTCAGAAATTAGGCATTGAATTAGATGGCGATGCGAAAACAGTTGTGGAAATCAACAAAATTTTGAAAGAAATTCGTACGAATGCTTTGGCTGACGTTGATAGCTATAAGCAATTTCCTATCGAATTTGATATTACAAAAGATAAATTGCCTGCAAATATCGAGCAATTATTCGATGATGCAATTAAGCATGCAAAAGCCGATAAGGAAGAAGAATTACTTGTTGCATGTCACGCAATTGAAGCATATTTTAATTTTCCAGCTCCGAACCAAATGGTTAAGGATGCGGAAATTCCTGGAGGTATGTATACAAACATGCTTAACCAGTTGAAAGCTTTAGGTTTGGAAACCCTGCTTGAGAGAGTGTTGGAGGTGGTACCAGTGGTACGTTTGGATGCTGGTTGTCCGCCATTGGTTACCCCTTCTTCTCAAATTGTTGGTGTACAGGCTGTAAACTGTGTAATTGATGAGAATTCAGGTCGTCCTTTCTATACCAACGTATCGAATCAATTTTTTAATTTGGTAAAAGGTGAGTATGGAACAACACCCATTGATATTGCTCCTGAATTCCGTAAAAAAATTACTGGTAAAGCTGAAAAAATTGATTACGACGTAGATGCTTATGTATCTCCAGAAAATCCAATATTGCCACAATATGGAAATGTGAAATTAGCTAAGGATGATAAAGAATTTATGTTGTTAGAACTTTTCCCATTAGTTGCCAAAGGTTACCTAGAAGGGAAACGTAAAGATGAATTCGAAGCTAAAAGAGAAGTGAATCGTAAGAAAATTGCTAAAGAAAGAGCTGCTATTAAACGAACAGGTAAATTAAAGATTCGTGATCTTACCCTTCGTGATGGTCAGCAATCCTTATTTGCAACTCGTGTTCCTCAAGCTGAAATTGAAAAAGTGCTTCCTTTGTATAAGGACGCTAACTTTTATGCAATGGAAGTATGGGGTGGAGCAATTCCTGATTCGGTAATGCGTTACTTAAACGAGGATCCATGGCACCGTTTGGAGTCAATTAAAGAAGTTATTGGTGATGTTTCTTATCTAACAGCTCTATCTCGAGGTAGAAATTTGTTTGGATATTCTCCATATCCAGAAAGAGTAATTGAAGGTTTCAACAAAAATGCAGTGAAATCTGGTTTGGGTATCATGCGTATCTTCGACTGTTTGAATGATGTAAACAACATGGAAACTACCATCAAATATATGAAAGAAGCTGGTGGTATTGCAGACTGTGCGGTTTGTTATACTGTTGATCCTAAATTCACTAGAAAACAACGTTGGAAAGCATTACTATCAGGAAAGAAATTGCCTAAGAAAATTTTTGATGTAGATTATTTCTTGAACAAAGCAAAACAAATGGAAGCTTTGGGAGCTGATATGATTACCGTGAAAGATATGGCTGGATTAATTCCTCCATCCTTGTCAGGTAATATTGTTAGAAGAATGAAAAACGAATTGAATGTACCTGTTGATTTTCATACTCACTGTACTCCAGGTTACGGACTAGGTGCTGTACTAATGGCGATTGTTAATGGTGTTGATATTGTAGATACAAATATCTTGAATTTTGCAGGTGGACCAGCTGCTCCAGCATTCGAAATTATTCAAATTTTTGCTGATAAGTTAGGCTTAGACACAGGTGTAAATTTAGATGCAGTTGTCAAAATTAATGCCGAATTAAAGGGTATACGTAACAGAATTGCAGAATTCGATTCTTACAAAATGTTCCCATTAGAATTTGATATAACAGCTGATTATCTTCCAAAGGATATCGATGCCTTATTCGATAAGGCAATTGAACTTGCTAAAGCGGATAAGGAAGAAGAATTACTTGAGGTATGTAACTCCATCGATAAATTCTTTAATTTCCCGGCTCCGAACGAACAAGTGAAAGCTGCTGAGATTCCAGGTGGTATGTATACCAACATGTTGGCTCAGTTAAAGGGATTAGGATTAGAGGATTTATTGCCAACAGTACTTACAAAAGTACCAGAAGTACGTGTGGCTGCAGGTTGTCCTCCTTTGGTGACTCCTTCATCACAAATTATTGGTGTGCAGGCAGTAAATTATGTTTTAGATGTGAATAGCGGTAAAGCTCCATACACAAACGTAAACAACCAATTCTTCAACCTTGTAAAAGGCGAGTATGGCGAAACGCCAATCGATATCGATCCTGAGTATCGTCAGAAGATTTGTGGTCAGCGTGAGGCTACTCCTTTTGATGTTAGCAAATACAAATCACCAGAGAATCCTATTTTGGAAGAGTTTGGTGGTGTTAAACTTGCTGAAAATGAGAAAGAAATGTTGTTGTTGGAATTGTTCCCAACTGTTGCAGGTCCTTTCTTAAAGAACAGAAAAGCCAATGCTTACTATGCTGTAGTAGAAGCTGAAGAAGCTGAGAAACAAAGAATAGAAGAAGAGAAAAAAGCGGCTTACAAAGCAATTCCTGCTGAAGAGAAACATGCAATGCTTCTTAGAGGATTGTACAGTTTAGCTGGAACTTCGAAAGAGGCTTCTGGTGAAATAACTCAGCCAGAAGAAAAAGAGTCTCGTTTAGATATTAAAACAAAAGAAATGCTGACTAGGATGAAGCCTAAAAGCAAATTGGTAGGATAAAGTTTTCTCTTTAATATACGCAAGCTTAAAAAGTGCTTCTCTTCGGAGTGGCGCTTTTTTTATTACTTAATTGATTGTATGTAAGGTAGGCAATAGGATGATGATTTGTTCCCAAACCAGTTATGTGATTACATAGAAAACTGATTTACCATTTTAATACCAATAGGGAGCTCTTGTTTGTTATGATATTTATAATTCTGTTGTAAGTATCTTTACAACTAATATTCTTACTTTTTGAGTTGTTTCGTCTCTTGGTGTTAAGGACAAGATAGTCTCAAAAAATATTATTTTTGTAGGTGGAAGTTTGTTTTTAGTATGGTCGTTCATGTTTGTTGTATCTTTTTTTAGCTAAAGGGATATGTGAAATGCATGCGATTAAAAATATTATAATTTAGAAAGATGGAGGACTTTAGGGTAATACGATCATTTATATTGGAATTATTATATAAAGGGGAGTCTGAGACTAGTATCTTAAATGAAATTGTAAAACAGGCTCAGGAAAATGTTGCAGATTCTATTTGCTCTATATTGTGTGTAGATGGAAAAGGAAA
Source organism: Labilibaculum sp. (assembly GCF_041595635.1). Classification (GTDB taxonomy): domain Bacteria; phylum Bacteroidota; class Bacteroidia; order Bacteroidales; family Marinifilaceae; genus Labilibaculum. The sequence continues at coordinate 15,647 of NZ_JBFHJW010000013.1, read as the reverse complement.
GAGTTTATTGATGGAAATGGCTCCAGACTTACCTGACTTTTTTAGTAAAGCAATAAATAATACTCCAATTAAATATGGATTTGGTTCATGTGGCACTGCTGCCTTTACTGGAGAAAGAGTGGTGGTTGAAGATATATTTTCTCATCCATTTTGGAAAGAAAGCAAACGTCTTGCTCAAAAAGCGGATCTCAGATCTTGTTGGTCCGAACCCATTAAGGACGCTTCGGGTAAAGTGTTAGGAACTTTTGCCATTTACCATCATAAACCAACTTCTCCGAATTCAAAAGAGCTAAAAATAATTTCTGAATTGGCCGAAATAACCGCAATTGTTCTTGATCGTTATAAAATTAGTAAGCAATTAGAGGAAAGTGAAAGTAAGTACAAGATACTGGCAGATGCAAGTAACGAGGCTATTTTTATTCTTGATGGGGATAAAATTGTTGAGGTGAATAAGCGTGTAGAAAGTATGATGGGCTATTCAGAATTGGAATTGTCAGATAGGTCAATTTTTCATTTTATAGATAAAAAATACTGGGTTACTTCTCTGCAGACAGAAGCTAGAGATTTTCGACAACGGATTAAAGCAATTGCTGTAAGCAAGGAGGGAGCTTTTTTAGATGTAGTAGTTCGAATCAAAAATTCTATTTTTAAAGGAAAAGAAGTTTGTTTGATATCAGTTAGAGATGTTACCAACTATAAAAATGTTAAAACACAACTGTTAAAATTATCACAGGCAGTACTTCAGAGTCCTGCTTCAATAATGATTACCGATTGTGAAGGGTGCATAGAATTTGTTAATCCTCAGTTTATTAAATTAACTGGATTTACTTTGAACGAAGTAAAAGGAAAAAATCCGCGATTTTTGAGTGCAAAGGGAATGTTAACCCCTGATTCGCAGGAATTATGGGATACCATTAAATCAGGAAAAGAATGGAGAGGTGTATTTCAGAATAAGAAGAAAAATGGAGAACTGTTTTTTGAGCATGCAATTGTTTCCCCAATCAAGGATAATGATGGTCAGATTATAAATTTTATCGCCGTTAAGGAAGACATTACAGAGCGCAAAAGACAAGAACAAATACAAAAGATCATATTAAATGTTTCAAATGCCGTTTTTTCTAAAAGTACCCTGTTTGAATTTATTCAATATATCAGACAAGAATTATCGGTGATTATTGATACCACAAACTTTTTTGTGGCCCTATATGACCAGGATACGGAAATATTTAGCCTACCTTTTCATGATGATGAATATGATAAGTTTGATAAATTTCCGAAAGGCAAAACTCTTTCGGGCTGGGTAGTAGATCATGAAAAGCCTCTTTTAGGAACCGTAGATAAATTAAAAGAATTGGAAGAAGCTGGAGAGATTGTCTTGCGCGGAGAACCTTCAAAAATATGGCTTGGAATGCCTTTAAGAGGAAAAGAAAAAGTAATTGGTGTTTTGGTTATTCAAAGTTACGAGAATGAAAATGCTGTTACTAAAGAAGATAGCGACATGTTGGAATTGGTTTCTCACCAAATAAGTATTTCTATTGAGCAAAAAAGAACAGAGCAGGAATTGCAGAAAGCCTTATGTGATGCAACAGAATCGGATCGATTGAAGTCTGTGTTTTTGGCCACTATGTCGCACGAATTGCGAACCCCTTTGAATGCAGTTATTGGTTTTTCTGAACTGGTAGACGATGAAACACCTATCGACTTGGCCATTGAATATTGCAAAATGATTAATCAGAGTGGTCATAACTTACTAAATATTGTTGAGGACCTGTTCGACATTAGTCTTATTCAGTCGGGTGCAATTAAAATGAAGTACGAAGATTGTTTCCTACCGAGTTTGTTTTATGAAATTCTACCGGTGATAGAGGTTGAACGAAAAGAACTTGGAAAAGAACAGTTGGAGTTGAAATTGAGTATTCCTGGTAGTCTGGAAAATTTTGAGTGGAAAACTGATTCAAATCGACTCAAACAAATTTTTCTTAATCTTCTTAAAAATGCATTAAAATTTACCGAAAGTGGTAGCATAGAATTTGGAGTGAAAAGTTGCAATCCAGATTCAAGTAAAGAGCTTGAGTTTTTTGTGAAAGATACTGGGATAGGAATTTCTCAAAAAATGGGGGAAAGTATTTTTGATTTGTTTCGGCAGGCCAGTGAGACAATGTCTCGTAAATACGAAGGGGTTGGTATTGGTTTATCAATATCAAAGAGTTTAACAGAAATGCTGGGCGGTCGTATTTGGTTTGAGTCAAAACTTAACGAAGGCACTACATTTTACTTTACCCACCCTTTGAGTAAAAAATAAAAGCAGATTGCTTACCAAGAGGCAATTTAATTTGTGTGTAAAAAAAATGGAGAATTAAATAGATGTCTATTTCAATTCTCCATAATATTATTCTCAAGTAGTGTTAATTATTGAATGAGAGTTACAGAACCTTCGCGGTAATTTTTTCCATTAATTTCCATTCCTTGCCAAGTAGCACCATTGGTAAATACAGCTCTTATTTTCCAAATATAAACTCCTTGTGGCATAGCTTCACCATTTTTGGTTCCATCCCAACCTTCAGCAGGTCTTCCGTCCTCAATTTTCTCCGATTCCCAAATTGAATTTCCCCAATTGTCCATAATTTTAACATGGTATGTAAATAATCCAATTCCTTTGGGCAGAAATAAAGCTACTTCCTCATCTGGATTTCCAGGGTTAAAAGCATTAGGAACAAATAGTCCACTCATTAGATCCACTTCCACTTTTTTCTCAATGGAATCTTTACAGGAATATGCTGATTCGGTATACAGGGTGACATAAAAATCACCATTGTTAGTATATTGATGAATCGGACTTTTTTCAGAGGAGGTAGAAAAATCATCAAAATCCCATTTGTAAGTATACCACTGTTCTGTTATCCAATCTTCATCTATTTCGCTACTTAAATCAGTAAATTGAATGGTTCCGTTATTTGGAGCTGTGCTTCCCTCTTCAATTTCGATTCCTTCTGGTACGGTATTGATATTTTCCCAAGAAAAATCAGCATAAGGAATAGGATAAACCTGAATGGCATTTTCTATATAAATACTATCGGCACAATTTCCTTCTCCTACGCTTTTCAGGAATAAATCATACTGCCCGTAATCTGAAAACATATGACTTGCAGTACTCCCTTCGGTTGAAAACCCATCGCTAAATTCCCAGTAAGAGGTGATAGAATTTTCGGATATATCTTCGAATTCAATTACATCTCCCTCGCAACTTGTTGTGGATAGAATTTCATAAGCAGGGGTTGGAGTTTCATAGATCGAAATTTCTTGAGAGCAGGAATCGGAACAAAGAAATTTATTTTCGGCTTTTAAAGAGATTGTATAGTCTCCGTAATCAGTAAAAATTTCATTGTCTGGATCGGTTTGATCGCTTATGGTTCCATTTCCAAAATTCCAGGTGTATGAATTTAACTCTTTATTTTCAGTAATATTACTTACTTCTATTGTAGCAGGTGTTGAGCATTCAATGTTATTGCCAAGTTCAAAAGCTGGCTCGGGCAGAGGGTGAACACTTATTTCTGCACTAATGCTGTCGGAGCAACCGGCTTCCGATTCTACAATTAAAGATATTTCATAATCATCCGATGCGAATGTGTGCTCTGGGTTTTCAGTAGAACTTTGAGCTCCATCATCAAAATCCCATTGATAATAATTGGCATCTGTCGATTCGTTGGTGAAACTTACCACTAAAGGTTCGCAACCTTCGTTCGTCGAAAGTTCAAATTTTGCAAGGGGACTTTTGTCGATTGAAATTTCTTTGCTGGCTGTTTTTTCACATCCATTTTCTATTGATGTAGCAGATAATTGAATGGTGTAAGTTTCGGCGCTTGCATATTCATGATCGATTTGTGTTCCTGTATAGCTGGTGCCATCTCCTAAATCCCAGGTGAAATTGGTAAATTCGCTTTGTATTTCGTCTGAGACTGAAAAACTCACCGATTCAGATTCGCACAGTTTGGTGTAGCTGATGTTAAAGTCAATTTCAGGAGCTGATATTACTGTAATTTGTGTTGTAGTATAGTCGGTAGCACAAGTGTCGTGAACTGTTAGTTCTACCTCAAAAACTCCAGCTTCTTCGAATGTATGGTAAACAGTTTCTCCTGTTGTATCCCTAATGTCTACAATATCATCTTCAAAAATCCAGTCTGATTCTAAATAGTCACCCGCACCAGTCGATAAATTTTCGAAAGCAACAGTAAGAGGAGCGCAACCTGATGTTTCGTCTGCTTTCATTACCGCTACTGCAGTATTCGGAAACACAGTTATGTCGTGTCTTGTTGATTGATCTCCACATTCGTTAGTTGCGGTAAGAGTGATTGTAAATATGGTTTTAATATCGTTAGAAACAAAGGTATGCTCAAAAGGGCGTTCAATATCAGGTGTTTCATACTCATAGGTTGTGCCATCTCCAAAATCGAACGAATAGCTATTGGGTAAGCCTGTTGTCTGATTGTAGATGCTACGCACTACAGGAGAACAGCCATAAGATGTAGGAAGAATCTCAAATTCAGGTACAGGTAATGGTTTAACGGTTACAATATCAGAATAAGTTGATTTTCCAGCTTTATTTTCGATGGTAAGGTTTACCGTATAAGTGGTATCGCTGAGTGTTCCTGGAGCAAAAACAATAGGGTCAACGTTTTCCTCAGTAGAAGTGATTCCATTTCCAAAATCCCAATAGTAGCTAAGAAATTTTCCAGTCGAAGTATTCGTAAATTCTACCGTTAAGGGACCACAGCCATCGGCAGTTTTTGTGAAACTCGCCTTAGGTAGTCCTATTACTTCAATGGTAGAACTGTTTTGAGATACACAGCCATAGCTCGATTCTCCTTCAAGTGTAACAGTATAAACACCTGAATTAGTATAGCTATGATTTGGATTTTTTTCGGTAGAAGAACTGGAATCCCCAAAATCCCAATTGTAGCTGACAGCATTGGAGCTCTCGTTTGTAAATTCGGTAGCCACATTTACTCCTGCATACTCTTCATGTGTGAATGCTATTGTTGGAAGTGCATGTATGCTTACTGTTTTGCTTGTTGTGGCAGTACATCCTTTTTCGTTTGTAACAGTTAAAGATACTGAATAATCGTCTACATTCGCAAATTCGTGACTAGGATTCTGATCTGTTGAAGTGTCACCATCTCCAAAATCCCAAGACCATGAATTAATGGAATAATCTCCATTATCACTCATGTCTTCAAAGTCAACCAGATTATCAATACAAGTTGTACCGGTACTAAAATCAGCACTTGGAGTTGGTATAATGTTTAACTCCATTTCGTCTTCTATGGTTTCACAATTGGAGTATCCTTCTGCTGTTAGGGTAATATGAATGATGCCTGTTTCATTATCAGCAGGGATATATTTAGGGGTTAGCGTGTTGCTGTTTTGTAAGGATCCTTCTCCGTCTGTCTCCCAGATATATGAACTTACATTTTCTATTGAAGTTCCAGTTGGGTTTTCATCGCTTTTTGCTTGTATGATATAGCTTCCATCTTCTTGGCAAATTTCATCATCATTACCTGCAGAAATAGAAGGGGCTTCAACAAAACTTAATTTAAGTGCATCTGTTGCATTCATTGAACAAGGGGTAAGTCCTTGTACGGTGACGGTGAGTTGCACGCTTGTGCTTTCGTAATCGGCATCACTAGGAAAGTAAGTAGGGTGTAAAGCAGTAGTATCGCTAAAGCTTCCTGTACCGTCAGTGGTCCAACTGATTTCGGAAAATGAACTCGCAACACTACCTGTTAATTCATAGGTTTTGTTAAAACAGATGTTCGCATCATCTCCTGCAGATACTTTTGGAATCGCAACAATTTGCAAAGACATAATATCGGAATTAGAATCACAAGATCCATCTCCTTTTCCGGTTAATTGCAATTGTATGGTTCCCGTTTTATCGGTTGTAGGGGTGTAAATGGCATGCAAAAGATTTTCATCATCGAAGCTTCCTCCTGCTAAACTAGTCCAAGTTTGGGAGTTGGTGTTTTCTGTGCTGGCATTTGCCAATTCATAGGTGTCGTTTTGGCAGATTTTATCATCGTCACCAGCGTTTACTATTGGAGCGGGAGTAATTTCCAATGTCATTACATCTTCAGCATAGCTATCGCATGGTGGGTTAATGGCATAAGCTCTTATGGTGATATCAACTTCTTTATTTGATTTATCGGTATCGCCGGGAACATAGGTAACATTTAAACCATCCTGATCGCTAAAAAATCCATCTCCAGAAGTACTGTACTCAATGCTCGACCACGATTCAGCATTAATTTGTCCCTCTTCGTCTCCTACATTCATTTCATAAGTTGTATTGGAACAAACTTCAGCATCATCACCCGCATCAATTGCAGGATGAGGAATAATGGATAAAGTTGTGCTTTCAGTAATATCATTGCAATAGGTATTCCCTCTAGCGGTAAGACTTATTGTAATATCACCTGTTTCGCCTTCTGCCGTTTGATAAGTAGGAGTAAGACCATCGGTATCTGATAAATTACCTGTTCCAGTGGTTGTCCATGTATAACCATCGTCGTTACTAACACTGGCATTTAGTGTGATTTCACTGTCTTCGCAAATGTTACTATCATCATCAATTTCTACAACTGGAGCAGAAGTAATATTCAATTGTATTTGGTCTTCGATATACGAGCAAGCTCCCTCACCGTAAGCAACTAAAGTAAGGGTGTATTTGCCTGTATCATTTGCTCCAGGATAATAGGTAGCGTTAAATGTGTCCGCATTTATAAAATATCCTGATGTTGACGAGCTTTTCCATTCTAATGAAGAATAGTTTGTAGCATTTGCACCAGTGAGTTCTAGTTTATTTCCCTGACAAATATTCTGGTCTTCTCCGGCCTCAACTGTTGGTGCGGGAGTGATTGATATTGTTACATCATCAGTAGCTTCTTTATCGCAAGGAGATTCTGGTTGAGCTGTTAAAGTCAATGTTACTGATCCATTTGCAATGTCATTTGCTCCTGGTGTGTAGATGGCATTGATTTTAGTATCATCATTAAAAGTACCATCTGCATCAGCATCTTTGGTCCATTTAACTGATGAGGCAGTTGTAACACTTGCTCCTGTATCCTCAGCCGAAAGGTTGTATGTTCCATTGGAACAAACTTCGCCATCGGCACCTGCATCGGCTGTTACTTTTGCAATTAGAGTAATTTCTAGGGCATCGGAAACCGATTCGCAGGAACCCGTAGATGTTGCTGTAAGGGTTAATGTGTAATTTCCAGTTTCAGAGTTAAGGGGTTGATAGCTTGTGCTTAGATCATTATTGGGTGAAAAAGTGCCCTTGCCAGATGTGGACCATAGTATCTCTAATATATCTGCAGGATTTTCAGATGTTCCACTGATAGTTATTTCTTTGCCTTGGCAGCTTGTAATATTATCACCAGCTTCTACATCTGGAGGAGTGGTGAAAGTCAAGGTCATCTCATCGGTAGCAACATCTGAGCAGGGACTATCTGTTTCTGGTGTTGCTGTAAGTTTTAGTACTACAGATCCATTTGTTAAATCTGCCTCCGAAGGAGTGTAGGTGGCATTTAAACTCGTTGCATTGGTAAGGTCTCCTGTTCCATTGTCAGTAGTCCATAACAGACTTTCGTAGTAACTAGCTTGAGCCATATCTGCATCACTTCCTGTTTGAATTGTGTAGCTAGCATTTGTTGTACACATATCAGCGTCGGCACCAGCATTTGCTGTTGCATTTTTTTGGATTGTAATCGTTTTTGTGTCTGATACGGTTGAGCAGACAGCATCGCCTTTTGCAGTGAGTTGCAAGACAACGGAACCATTGTCTATATCATCACTTCCAGGAGTATATGTGGTAGAAAGGCTTTCGTCATTACCAAAAGTTCCATTTCCTTCTTCTAAGATTGTCCATTTGTATGTAGTACCAGTCGATTCTCCAGAAAGGCTAATTGTTTCATTTTCGCAAATAGTGATGTCTTCACCAGCATCAACTGTGGGTAATTCTTTTACTGCAAGTTCAATTACATCCGAGATGTTGTCGCACGATGTATTGGCAATTGCAGTTACAGTAAGAGTAATGGAGCCGCTGTAGTCTACTGGTGGTGTATAAGTTGGATTTTCGACAGTAGTTGAAGAAAAACTTCCTCCGTTTACACTAGACGACCATACTATAGATTTTTCATTTTCAACAGTTACCTCTGAAATTATGAAGTCTGTGTTTTCGCAAGTTGTTGCACTTGCTGAACTAATGCTGATACTTGGCGCAGGGGTGATGTTAATTGTTTTACTAGCAGAAACAGAACTACAGTCTCCATTTCCTGTGGCCGTTAGTATTAGCGTTATTGTTGATTTAGTTTTATCATCGTCACTTAAATAATAGGTAGGAGTAAGGATTCCGTTCTCGGTAAAACTACCAGTTCCAGTCCCATCTGCAGTTCCATCTCCGTCTACATCTGTATTACTTGTCCAGTTAACAGCAGAATAGTGTTCTGCACTAACATCTGTAATTTCAAACGAAGCAGTATTGCTACATATAGTCATTTCGTCACCAGTTTCAATAACTGGTTTGGCTATTATTGTAATTTCTTTCTCAAAAGAATTGCTACAGCCATCGCTTGATGTAACTGTTAGTTTGTTTGTATAAGAACCTGCGTTTGTAAAAATGTGGGTAGGGTTTTGTACACTTTCTGTATTTCCATCACCAAATAGCCAACTGTAGGTTTTCATACCATCGGGTAGTGCAGTATAATCTATTTCTACATCTTCACAGGTTTCGTCTACACTAGTAATTTCAGCGGTAGGAATTTCGTAGATTTCAAATACTAATTTATCAACAAGAGACCATCCACAACTGTTGTGAGCTTCTAAGCTGATACTTGATGCTCCAGTTTGGTCGAAAGTTATTTCTCCAGGTACTTGGCTTGATGAGGTAGTAGTTATTCCATTATTTATGAATGTCCATAAATACTCATCTATTACATTTCCCTCAATACCGAACGTTTCCTCGCCATTATCGGTAAAGTCTGCGGTAGGGCTAAAAGTATATGTTCCGCAGTAGCCGCCATTACTGAGATCCGACAGACTGTTGATTTCTACAATAGGTACATCAGAAACTTTCACTATATATTCATATTGTTCAGTTCCACAAAGAGAAGTTTTTTCAAGATAAACAGTATGCTGTCCAGCCTCACTAAATTTGATTTTAGGATTTTGACTTGTTGAGCTGGTTCCCTCTACAAATTCATAAGATTCAGCCGAAGATGACCAAAGGTATGTGGTTTCCTGTATGGCTTCCAGTTCGGGATCTTCTATTGTTGTAAAACTCACGGTTTCATCATCGGCCAAGCAATAGGCGGTGGGAGTGTAGGTGGTAGTGTTTGTATTTTCGTAGATGGTAATTAATCCGGTAGTTTCTATCGTTGTATCTTCAGTGGTACTACAAGTGTTTTCTAAGTAAAAAGATATTGTATAGGTCCCGGTTTTTAAAAATACGATAGAAATATCTCCAGTTTCATCTGCACTTCCCGATGAAAATTCGTAATCAATTCCTAAATCGGCATCTCCAATTTCTATTCCGTCCTCATATTTTGTTACGATCCATCCATGGTCATCTGTTTCTTCACATTTACTGCCTTGAAGTCCATAATCGGATGTATTTGTAAACTCAAACTCTGTGTTGTTAATACAACCAGTATGGGTTGAATCTATTGATTCTTTTTCATTTCCGACTTTTAGGCTTAAGTCAATACTTGTAGGCTGGGAAACTTTTATTTTAGTAATTGCTGTACCATTCTCCGATAATTCATTGCTTCCTATCTCGATATAGGGTGTCATTGTTACAGAAAAATGAGTACGATCACCTTCCTCACTACAAGACCCTATGTTGTAAGTATGACTAATTTTTCCATCATTGTCTTTAGCTTCTTCTTGTGTCCAGTCAATATATTCTTTGGTATCATCGAAATACCACTCATATGAAGTTGTAGATGGGTTATCTTCATAATCACTAATTTGAAAGGTGTATTCTTGTCCGATACATCCCTCATTTCCTTCAAGTTTGGTTAATGTAATACTTGGTACAGTGTTATATACAATATATTCGTAAGAATAGCTTTCGTCTGAATAAATGATTGTAATTAGTAAGGTGAATTGTCCTTCGCTGTCATAGGTGTGATCAAGAGGAAATTGATCAGTTGTAACAGTTTCTGTTGATGAGTCATCTCCCCAATCAATTGTATATTCAGATATATCATTACTAATCGTATCATCGGTGAAATTTTCTAAAGTAAAGTCAAATTCAAGATTTGTAGCACTGAAATCCCAATGGTAAAAATAGCCATCTTCATCACCAAAATCACAGGTGGGAGGATCGCCAGCAAAAACTTGATAGGGGATAAATAGTACCAGAGCAATCAGTATTTTTTTAATGATGCTTTTAGATTTAACAAGGTAAAAATTAGCCATTTATATTTGTTTAGATTTTTTTTGCGATTAGTTGTGTGTCTTCTAAGGATGATATTGTAGAATTGTCCTCATAAGAGATGATTGTTTTCTTGAAACTGTTTCAATTTTTAATCATGAAAAATTAGTTTTTAATGGATAAAAATAAGCTTTTCATCAGTAAAAACATTAGTTTTTTGTCTATTTTATAACATATTTTTTGTTAAAATTGCACTTGTTTGCTAAAGTGATGTGTAGTACTTTAATTTTTAATAAATCATCACATTTTAGCGGGATGGTTTTTTTGTTATTATGTTGTTTTAAAACTGTTTAGATTGCGATTTTTACCTAGGTTTTTATTCTGTTTTCTGATTTTGTTCTCTGTAAGTAATGTTTCAGCTCAGGAATACAAGTTTTCTTTATTCGATCAAAATCGTACTTATTATAATCCAGCTTTTGCAGGTATGGAAAGAGGATTGGTTCATTCAAATTTTATTTACAGAAGACAATGGCTTAATTTCCCGGGAGAGTTTAGTACGAAACATTGCAATGCCGATTGGAAAGGTTATAGCTCCAGTGGTTTTGGTGTTTTTATGATTTCTGATGTTGAGGGTGAATCTTTACTTACAACGAATTCTTTTGGAGGCCAATATTCATGGCGTGGGCGAATTGATAAATATTCCGATACCTTTTTTCAGTTAGGGCTATCTGCAAGTTATAATGAGAAGAAAATTAATACAAGTAAACTCACATTTAGTGATCAGTTGGATGAGATTTATGGTGATATCTACGGAACTAGTTTTGTAGTCGATCAAGATACCAGAAATTACATAGATTTCTCAGTTGGAGCGCTGGTTCATTTTCGAAATGGTGGCATATTTGGAAATACCATGACTCACATAATCGGATTTGCATTGCACCACTTTACGCGCCCAAATATTTCCTTTCAAGGGCAAACGGAAAGAGTTCCTATGAAGTTTACTTTACATGCCCAAAGCAAGTATACAACTAAAGTTTATAGTTTAAATCGTCAGAATAAGTTTAGTATAAACCCATGGCTTTTGTATCAGAAAAGCGGAGAGAGTATTACAAGTAGTACAGCTGCTAATAATTTGTATGTTGGAGTTGATTTTGATTCAGATCCTCTGCTTATTGGATTTGCCTATAAAAGTCATTTACAGCAAGGGAGTAGTTCCAATTCGAATTCCTTATCTTTTAAATTTGGGACAACTATTTACACACAAAATGAATATGTGGTTTATAGAGCTTTTTATGCCTATGATTTAGGCATTAATAATTATACCAAATATACTCGCAACTCTCATGAAATTGGTATTTCTGCGAATATATCTTTTAAGAAACGATACAAATGCATTAACCGTTTTTAAATAGGTCGAACATTTTGGAATGTAAAGAGTATGGAAACTGATCAAAAATAAATCCCTTGTTTGAATAAGCAAAAATTATTTGTCAAACTTCGGTTACATGATGAGGAAAAAAAGCGATTAATGTTGTAAATTAAGAAGACGAAATCTTTTTTATTCAGCTTTAAACTTATCGTTATGACCATGCAAAAATACATCCGCAATTTCGCCAGGTGTTTTTTGTTGCTTGTCTTCGTTTCTTTTTGCGTTTTCGTGAGTAAAAGTCAGCAACAAAAAAAACTTAAACCTGAGAAAATAAATCGGCTCGATTCTCTGGAAAATCAAGCTATCCAAAATCAAATTCCATTGGGTTTGTTTGCTTATAATAAATGGGTTGACCTGAATGAGAATGATCTTGTAGAGAGCAATGAATTCTTTGGCTTAGGCAAAAAATCTTTTTCCAAAGGAGAGGCAATTAGTGCTTCCTTACATGATCCAAATCTCCGCGATGGAGTCAATCTAAAATTGAGGATATGGGATACTAGTGGCAATTTAATTCGTACTCTTAAACGGACTTATACTTCAACACCTTTGTTCTCTTATTCGGGATTCGATTCTTTTCTTCCTGTAGGGGATTATATTCTTACAATTAATCCGGAAGAATCTGTTACTACCTTTCAAATTCGTTTTTCTTTAAAAGAACCTAATGGGGACAGTTTTGCCTCCATTCGTAAAAAGCTACTTCCCGAAAATCTGTACATTTTTAAACAATGGATGGATGAGGATGGAGATATGAAAATGGATAGTACCGAAGTGGTGGGTTTAAATCAGAATGAATACGTTTTAGGTAATGTGGATTTTGAGTTGTGTTTGAATCTGCCTTTTAACCAAGAAGCAGTTGTTTATCAGATATGGGATGGTAAACATCAGTTGATGAGCATGAATATTTCTAAATTAGATAGTTTGCAGCATTACAGCATGAAGGTTGATAGTTTAAATGGAGGAAATGAATTTTTGAGAGTATTATGTGATGCTTCGGCAGGCGATTACTTCATAACTGCATCCTTGTCTGATAAAGAATTGAAACAGTATAAATTGTTGGTACAGCTTGTGGATACCACTGAGCAAATAAAGCCTGAAATTTTACTTGCTGAGGTAGATACAAGCCAATTGGATTCCGTGCCTGTTCTTACGGAGAATAGTATTCCAGAAGTGCCTAAAGTGAAATTAGCTGTGATGGAACAGGTGGATAATTTAGCTCCTGATTTCACAAAAGGGCAAGAGGGATTTTTCGTTTTTACTGGTTTTATCGATTCGAATGAAAACAATATGCAGGAGAGAAATGAGTTTATGGGAACAGCTCAAAACAATTACAATTCTGAATCTGAAAATATATTTGTTCAATTTCATTTAGGAAAATTTTATAACAATGAACTAAGCTTGCAAATTTTGAATGAGAATAATGAGATGCTCCGTCAGCAGACGGGTTATTACTCCGAATACCCTTTCGTTTTTAAAGTTTCTATGCCCGATGAACCTTTGCCTGCTGGCAATTACAAATTAGTATTAAAAGTTGGTGATTTTGAAGTGAATTATAGTCTGGAAATAGCTATTAAATAGGAAAAATCCCGCTTCAGGAAAAACCTAAAAGCGGGATGTTAATTCATTTAACCAATAAGAAAATATTATCTACTGTTTAATTATTTTTTTACTAATTGTAGATCCATCTTCCAGTTCAAATACTAAAATGTAAATTCCAGAGGAAATTCCGTTCAAATCTAAATTTTTCGATTCATCCTCAATATTTATCTCAGAAATTATCTGGCCTGAAAAATTGGTGATCTTTAGTGTTTTTACTTCTTCTAAATTTTGAAGGTACAGGATGTCACGAACAGGATTGGGATACATCTGTATTTCTTCTTCATCAGCCAAATCATCAATTCCTGTAGAGTAGGCGATTTCTTCGCTGTATTGGCTGTAAACAGTAGTTCCTTGTAATGCTTCGCCAGTTTGTGTGAGAGGAGTAACCGAGAAACGAACGAAACTTGCTCTATCGGCTCTTACTAATGTGTAAGTGAGGTTATTTGCTCCCGAAATACTTACTTCGTTTGTTCCGCTCGCATTTTCCGCTCTGTGCCACTGATATATTGAATTGTATTCTGCATCATTTTCAGAATCAGAGTAATCGTAGGAAGCCGTTAGGGTTTCATCTTCTTGAAAAATACCACTTATTGAAACATTTGTGGCTATAGGGGCATTAACAATGGAAATAATTGCATCGGTGTAATCGCTGTAAACAGTATTTCCAACTAGTAGCTCTCCTGTTAAAGCTATGGGTGTAACCGAAAAGCGAATGTATTTGTATCGATCATCGGCGCCAAGTGTATAGCTTAAATCTGTGGCTCCCGAAATAGCTTCTTCGTTTGTTCCGTTTGCATCATCAGCACGGTACCATTGATAAGTCGAGTTACCTTCTAAATCATCATTACTATCAGAGTAATTGTACGAAGCTGTTAGTGTTTCATCCTCTTGGGATGTTCCGGTAATTAAAACATTCGAGGCTAGTGGTGCCGAAGTAATATCTGGAGTTGTGAGTTGTTTGTTGGTATAAATATGATATTCACCTGCTTCTAAGTCGATTAAGGCATTTACATCAGTAATGGTGAGTTCTTCGCCACTAAAGTAATCGTACCATGTTCCTGTTTCACTAAAATTAGGATCGATTTCACCTGCTTCTACATCAAAGTTACCTATGATACGAACATCCATATCATCATCGTTAATTTCTATTCTTTTTAGAAAAGAACTCGTGTTTAGGGTAAAATCTTCTGATTCGAAAGCGGCTTGTTCCTTTTTAATTTCAATTAAAGATGAGAATACATCGAATAGTCTTTTACGGTTTGCATTGTCGTAATATTCCCAAAGAACAGGCTTTTCTCCAACTCTGTCGTTGTAGTCGATAGAAATATCGTAACCCAGCTCTTCAAATTGCCAAAGCATTTTTGGGCCGGGGATCGTTATGAAAAAAGCTGCTGCAGCTTCTATTCTCGAAAGAGCCGTATTTAAATCAGTAACATCATAATCTCCCGATGAATTTCCGTATTCAAGATTTTTATACATGAGTCGTTCCTCATCGTGACTTTCCATATAATTTACAACATTGGGAAGATCCCAACCTCGGTTTTTCCACGAAGTCCAGCTCAGATCTGAGCTATATCCCATGGTCGCCTCATTATAGCTACTATTGGCATTTCCCCAGAGTAGAATTCCATAATTAGCCAATTCGGTTTCTTCATCATTATCCGAAAGATGCTCGAAAATGACTACAGCATCGCTGTTGCGTTCCCAAATCTCGTCGCTCATTCGTTTAAGAATAGCAATTCTATCGGCATCGTAATCGCTACCCCAGGAATCTTCGTCGTAAATGGTATTCGAAAATCCTTTGGTGAAATCGAATCGGAAACCATCAATGTGGTATTCGCTCATCCAATAGGAATTGATGCTGTCAACTAAATTTTGGGTTTGTTCACTTTCGTGATTAAAATCGTAACCCCATTGGGCATCTGGATTTTGAAAATTAGATTCTTCGTTATACCATGGATTGCTAGATGTTGGATTTGTTCCATCAAAATACATCCGTAAAAAGGGGGATTGACCATAGGAATGATTCAAAACCATATCCATAAAAACAGCAATTCCACGACTGTGGCATTCATCTACAAAATCTTTATAATCTGTTTTTGTTCCATATGCTTTATCAGGAGCAAAATAGAAGGATGGGTTGTATCCCCAGGAACTATTTCCTTCAAATTCGTTAAATGGCATTAGTTC
>NZ_JBFHJW010000012.1:0-80561 GCF_041595635.1 Labilibaculum sp. | reverse complement strand
CTCTTCGCTAAAACCTGAAACTCGTCCTTTTAGTCTCTCCAAAGTCGAGCCTAACGTTCCTCAGACAAGTCAGGTTTCTTTACGCTTCTTTTATCTGATTTTCTTCACGCCCTTTTTTCTGATGCGAGTCCAACTGCAATTAGAGTTCAGTAGGAAAAGTGAGCATCCTGCTTTGTCCATGTCGGGAAGCAGTGCGGGCATTGTACCGCTTGATTTGTGAAAATTTGTGGAATTTGTGGTTTCCTTTTTTTTTTAAATCTTATTTAATCCTCTTTTTCTGCGGAATCTGCGTCTTAATTTTTCTTTGAGATCCTGAAACAAGTTCAGGATGACGTGCAAATGCGGGCAGATTGCCGCTGCTTCGTTCCTCGCCTCGCAATGACAATTCTATATTGTGCTAAGTGCGGCCAATTGTTAATTCTTAATTTGTTAGAGATCCTTCGTCGCTGCGCTTCCCTCGGGATGACGTGCAAGTGTGAGCAGACTAGCGTTTAATTTGTGAAAATTCGTGTAATTTGTGGTTTATAATTTTTTAAGCCCCTTTATGGGTTCAAACGTACGGTGATCATCATCATCCTGCTGACTTTTTAACCTTCTTCCTTTAACCTTTTTCCTTTAACCTTTAACCTTGTTCCCTTTCTTCTCCTCAAGTCGGACGGACTCTTCAAACTTTTTTCTTGATAAAAAAGTTACAAAAAATCAAGACTGCGACAATCGGTGACCCATCACGCTTCAAAGACTAAAAAAAAGTAATGTTTAAAAAATGAGTAAACACTTCTGCTGCAAATAGACTTTATTTGGTATTCGATGATCACACCTATATATAAACGCGAAATTCATTTTTAAAACGGATTTTTTTCTTCACGTCTTTTTCAGCTATGGGGCCCCACCTGCTTTGTCCATGTCGGGAGGCGGTGCGGGCATTGTACCGCTTGATTTGTGAAAATTCGTTATATCTGTGTAATTTGTGTTCCTCTTTTTTTTAAATCTTATTTAATCATCTTTTTCTGCGGGATCTGCGTCCAGGTATTTTTTCTTGTCCTCAAGTCGGACGGACTCTTCAAACTTTTTGATTCATTCATCATTTTCACGGGCATTCATGATCTCACTGCGTTCGGTACATTGATGAATTGATTTTGGCGCTTCGCCCAAACCCGACTTCATTTTTGGCTTGAACCAAAAACGAAGCAAAAAGTTCAAGACCTCGACAATCGGTGACCCATCACGCTTTGAAAGCTAAACAGAATAATATTCCCTCGTGCCTCACTCATGGAATTCTGTTCTTAACGCTTTCTGCTCCTATGGGGCCCCACCTGCTTTGTCCATGTCGGGAGGCGGTGCGGGCAAACTACCACCTAATTTGTGACCATTATTTACATCTGTGTAATTTGTGTTCCTTTTTTTAAATCTTATTTAATCCTCTTTTTCAGCGGAATCTGCGTCTTAATTTTTCTTTGAGATCCTGAAACAAGTCCAGGATGACAGGTAGTGTGAGTAAGCTACAATTTAAAAACCATGCCCAGAACGGCTCCATTGCCCACTTCGCTGTACATCGACCAGCGCACAGCATAGTTCCATCTCACTCCAAAGTAGGCTTCTCCATCCAGCTTGGCGTCATCAGCATCCGTTTTTGCCCCTGCAGTAAACCCTACGTACACATCCCAGGCACGGGAACCACTGGACATCAATTCCAGTAGGTCAATGTTTAGTCGCGGACCAAAATAGCCTGTTTTATCCTTAGAAAAATCGGATTCTTCCCAAAAAACATTGATTTGAACACCCAAAGAGACAACAGGAGAAAGCTTCAAATCGTAGCTTCCCTGCAATCCAAAACCCGAACTCATTTTCGAACCCGGGGTAATTCCCAAAGAATAGTAGTGAGCACTAGGAACTGTACGCTCCCACATGGAGTACTTGTCCTGACTCGCCGAACTGCCCATGGTCTTGGGATGACTCAAGCTCAGCGATGCCATTTCATTGCTACTAACTGTCTCCAGCTCTCCGGCAGGAGACAAAGCAAAAACCGGACAAGCCAAGAGCAAAAAAATGCTTAGCAATCCCATTGATTTTTGCAGCCTATATGTGTTTTGTATCCTCATTTTACAAGCTCCTCTCTTATTGTAAGCGTTTCAGCCAATCTTTTTGTCTAAACCGATAAACCAAACCAATCGAAAAGGTAGTTCCTATTTCTGTATAAACCGACCAATTCTCGTTCATGCTGTAGCGCAGACCCAACCAGCCTTCCGCAGTCAAGTCTTCCGAATGATGCCCCGTGGTGGTACCAAGTGCACCTCCCAGGTAAAAATCGTAATCCGATTGGTACACAGTAAACAAAGGCATTAGATGAATGTTGGTACGTGCACCCAAAAACAAATCGCGTTGATCGCTATAGGAAACATCTTCGAAAAAAAAGTTCCCCATAAAACCAAAAGAGATCCCATCGAACACCCGAAGATCGTAGCTCGCACGAAAACCATAACCAGAATTATACTTCTGCCCCGAACTAACTCCAAATGAGTAACTATGCTCCAACATCCGGGGTGAAATCTGAGCCATCAGCCTGGGGGATGCGTACAAAACAAACAAAACTAAAAAAATCAGAATCTTTTTCATAAACAGACTTTTCATGTATTTTCTAGTGAACAAGCAATTGCATACCAGCAAAGCCCTTCATCCGGCACTCCATATTTCAACAAACAAGGAAGTCACAAATGGCTTCCATCACAATTCAACAATAGCAAGACTACATTTCAAGCACATGGGCAAAACACTTGCGTGCACTGCATTTACCCTCCAGCCAACTCGTTCTGCCTGATTCTCTCGACTTCATCCATAGAAATATCTGTAAGAATACAAGTTGCCGGCGATGCAAAACGAAGCACTATTCGCTGTCGCCCCCTCATCTCAACCACCTCACCAACAATTCCCTTCATGGGTCCGTACTTCACCCTTACCCATTCTCCTTTCTTCACCTGCTCGTACACCATTTCGGTATTCCGACTGCAATCTTTCAGGAACAGCTTTAATGTCTCAATCTGATTGTTGGGAATATTAGCCAACCGCCCTCCAAAAGTCACAAAACAAACAGCATAAGTAAGACCAATGGCCAAATGCATCTCCTTCCTGCTTCCGCGAACAAAAACATAGGAAGGAATGAGTGGTTTCTCGATCCATTTTTTACGATCACTCCACTTTCGAAGCTCTTTATTTAAAGGTAGATAGCACTCAACTCCACACCTCAACAACTCTTCACATAATTTTTTTTCACAGTTCGACTTGGCATAAATCGCATGCCAGGGGGAATTCTCCATACAAAAACACAATGCATTAATTAACAAGATATTACATCTCGATTAACAGGGAAATACTACCTTTGGATTGTGCGGAGACTCCTGGGAATCTGCAAAAAGCAAAAAATGGAAAAACATCCACCTAAAAAACAAATACAATACTCATCAAACGAACACAGCTTCGCTCATTCTGTCCCACAACGCATGGTAGATTAATTGACAATTCCATTGAATAAATAAGTAAAAAAAAAAGAATTGATAATTAACTTAATAGTCAAATCATCAACACTCAATGGATACTGAACAAACGACATCAAATCCACCCTCTAAATCGAACAACAATATTAATCATTATATCCCACCCAACAAAAAAAGAAATGCTGTTTTTTATCAAGAAAACAGCTATTTATAGGAAATAAATACTCTTTTATCCTGATTAAGCTGCAAAACAATAAAATTTAATATATTGTTATGTTTATAGACAATTTAAGATAAACACAAACTGGAAATTGCCTGGAAAAATTGAGAATTATCTCTATATCAATAACAAACATAAAGTCTAAGGAAGCATATCCTTACTTAACTTCCATTATTATTGTATACATAATACAATGAAAAACAACTTGATATTCCTTTTCTTAAGGGAATTTTCACTTGCAAAAATTCTCTTCTCTCCTTTTACAAACAACAGGAACAAGGCAGGAAAATTTCCCTACGCCTAAAAACTTTTGACCAATGACAAAAAACCAGCAGAAAAAAAGGCAGAATTCGATGCAAAAGCAGACACACAGGCAGCAAAGAAAATACTTACAAGAATAATTCGACAAAAGGGAATGATTGTGTCATCAGCATGCACCCACATTTGCACCGAAAGAAGAGTGCAGACAAGCCCAATAAAAAAACGAGCAGGAATTGAGAACTCCTCCTCAAATTGGCATTTATGGAGGATAAAAAAGAGCTTGTTTTGACATTCTCAAAATAAAAAGACAGATTTTCCCCTGCCAAATCCACTCAAACAGGGAAAAAACCAGCTATTTTCCCTTTTTAAAGGCCATATTACATGAACAAAAAAAAAACTAATTGAATTTTATTGGCATTTCGCTGACGAAAAAGAAAGATTCATAAAAAAGCACAGGAATATTATAGGCCTGCGTACAAAAACAAGACATTTAGTTGGTAGCTTTACCCCTTTACTAAGGAATAATAGTTCATCAGAAATTTTTATGAGAGTAATTTCACCTTTGCTAAATAGATTGAAAAACAAGCGCCTGATTGGTCACTCCTATCACAAGAATTACTACTACTATGGTCTACTGACTGAACATTACAACGACTTTTCTGAATACCTGAGAGTAATTGATATGTATCAGAAGAAAGAATCAGTAGGAACGAACAAAACAATTGCCCTTCAGGAAGATTTTCTGTTCAATTTCGACAACAAAAGCCAGATTAGCAGGAAATTTAAAAATTCTGACTTTAAAACCAGAATTCAAAAAAACAAGCTAGACATTAAAATCTATTTCTACAAGATCATTATTGGTGGGTACAAGGTCCGACTGGAGATACATCAGTGTCATCGGAAAATGTTTTACTGCAATTACACCTTCACGAGTTTTTTAAACCACAAACAACATCAGGAAATTACAAAGATAATTCAAGAGAAATATCTGGATGGTTTACCAATAGACACAGACACACAAAGCATTATTGATACAGATCAGACGCAGCTAGTCGTTGAAAATGGCCTGGAATTAAAAATCCATTACATCAGCACAAACTCAGCTCCCATAAAAGCTTTATCGGTTCACCAAGAGACACATACAAACAAAAAGGTGAGAGTAATGGCGAGAATGCAGCATGAACTCAGAACGAATTTGTAAAACAAGATGAATACAGCCCCGTAGGCTGCCAACCAGGAAACAAGCAGGGCAAAAATCAGCAATGAATTCCTCTTTAGGACCAGTGCAATGGCGTATTTAGGGGGCATAGAAAGCCTGATGCCATGTCAAGAAAATTCATCCTTCCCTACCCGTTTACAGGAGTTGCCACTCGAAATACTGATCTGCCACAGGCTTGCATTTATCGAAAAAATGATCCGGACTGTCGAAATCACTTGGGCAAAATTCTTTTCCAATACCTTCGAACATACAAATCATAAAATTGAATGTATGAAAGAAATATTGAGAAACAATGCTAGCCTTTTGCTTACCCTCTTTTGCCTTTCCTGCCTGAGTAGTTGTGATGCCCCCCAAACAAAGAATCACAATTTCACCCTCACACAGACAGGGCAAGTCGGTTGTTATGGCACTGCAGGAGATACCCTCAGCCATCTCAAAGCCGGGGATGATTTTTATGGTCAGCATGCCGATTACAAAAAGGGAGTCCCCCTGTTCTATACCGACAATGGAGATGGCAGCATTACCGATCGCCTAAGCGGATTGACCCGAAGTCAGAATCAATCTGAAAATGGAATGAGATGGGAAGAAGCGAAACAGTACTGCGAGAACCTAAGACTGGCTGGACATGAGGATTGGCGCTTACCCACCCTGAAGGAACTCTGATCCATTCGGGATTTTGAAAAGGGATGGCCCTATGTAGATACCACTTACTTTCACTTTACGGGAGATGGCATGCAGGGACTGCCACCAGCCCATTTCCTCCCGGGGAAAAGTCCCTCTGCCACTTGACAGGCAAGTAAAAAAAGGCTAAATTGGGTCAAGCTGTTGCTGAGTCAGGGAGGAGCACCTTCTGTTTTCCATGCAACAGGCCAAAACGATTGGTTCAGGCCATGACCACCCAAAGAGAAAAAGAATGAAGAAAGATACATTGAACTCAGAAGACGTCATTCAAGTCCTTGTTGGATCCTCGGCCTTGACGATTCCAGTTGCCTTTTCGGAAGAATCCTGGAGACTTAGCGAAACCTTACCCCCCTTCAATCTCCTTGTGATTTTTCTGCTGTCCCTATTTTTCATCAACATCTACTCCTTTCAGGGGATCTTTCAGGGGCAGGTAAAACACCGCCTGTCTCATTTCCTTTTCAGGACCCTAATTGATTATGGAATTACCCTGCTGGTGGTATTTGTGGTTCTCTTTGCGCTCAACAGAATGCCCCTGCTTGAGGAACCCATCATTGCCCTGAAAAGAATCATCATCCTTTCCTTTCCGGCATCCATGGGAGGTGTTATTGTGGATGGATTGGATAAGGAGTAGTTCAGATAGCCGTCCTCATCCTTTTGATATGGCTTGCAGGCAGGCTGCCTCTGCCATCCATTGCACATTCCCCCTATTCTGTCGTTCCTGGATGGCAAATGCTTTTTTTGAAAGCCTTCCCCTCTGTCCTTCCCCATGAATTGACTTGGAAAGCCCTAAAAAGCCGGGCAGATCCCCATGGAATTGGCAGCAATGAAATAAAATGCGTAAATTGGGTAGAATGAAACAAATAGCAATAATGCTCAGCATTCCATTTCCGGAAAAACAATTGTCTTATGCCAATATATATGGATCGTCATGATGTATCTGATTCCGTTACCGCCGAGATAGTCGCAGAACTGCACAAGGAAGACTTGAAAATTCAACATGAATTTAACTGCCGGGGTTTGACCTACTGGTTTGACGGCATTAAAAAAATAGCCTTTTGCCTGATAGAGGCCCCCAATGCGGAGGCCATACAGGACATGCACAATTCTGCACACGGGGAGGTACCCAATCAAATCATTGAGGTGGATCCACATCTTGTGGAGTCCTTTCTGGGAAGGATTAAGGATCCGGTGAATTCCTCCTCAAACCACATGAACATCATAAGAGATCCGGCCCAAAGAACCTTGCTGAAGCTAAGAATCATGGCCCTCTCTCTGAAAGATTTTAATGCTTCCAAAACAAGCCTGCAGGAAGCCATGACTTCCACCAAGGACATGCTCAATCATTTTGACGGGCGTTTGGTAGAACAAAAGGGAAGTCACCTACTGATCTCTTTTGCATCGGCGCACAAGGCCGTGCTCTTTGCTTTGAAAGCAAAGCATTTTCTGGATGCCCTCCAGAAAGAAGCTGGCACTTCCTCATTCCGCATAAAAATGGGCTTGGCCACCGGCATGCCAGTCACCAAAAACAGGACCCTCTTTGAGGAGACCATTAATATAGCTCATTGCCTTTGCTTTGCGCATGAAGGTGACATTGTTGTGTCCACAGAGGTAAAGGAAGCCATTGCCATTGAAAATACGAGGCGGGATCTTGCCCTGGATCAAGTCCATCATTTGAACCTGTCGGATGAAAATTTTTTAAATCAGTTGATCGATTTTACCGAAAAAGAA
Organism: Labilibaculum sp.; assembly: GCF_041595635.1. Classification (GTDB taxonomy): domain Bacteria; phylum Bacteroidota; class Bacteroidia; order Bacteroidales; family Marinifilaceae; genus Labilibaculum. The sequence goes on along the minus strand of NZ_JBFHJW010000012.1, from coordinate 72,964 downwards.
TGGCAAAACATAGACTTAAAAGTAGAAGATTTTAGCCGTTCCCTGGGCATGAGCAAAACCTCTTTGTACCGAAAAATGATGTCACTCACCGGGAAATCTCCGAACAACTTCATTCGGGAATATCGCTTGAACAAAGCCCTGGAAGGCATCAAGCTTAAAATGAAAAGCATTTCTGAAATCGCATATGAATCCGGCTTCAACAGCACCTCCTACTTTTCAAAGTGTTTTGAGAAACGATTTGGCCTCCTGCCCTCCGTCTACCTGAAATCCGGGAATTGATTTTCTTTCCATGGACTCAAAAGTTCACTTATTATAACCAAATGTTCTGCCCCCTTGCTCCATTATTTGATATTTTTGATACAGGTAAGAGTTTAATTTTTAACACGTAAACAATCAAAGATATGAAAATAGCAAAGAACAAAATCGAAATCAAAATGGAAATTCCGGGCGCTATCCTTCGTCAGAGAAATGACTTTGGAGACGCCAGCGGATTGGGGAAGATCAGTTGTGAGTACTTTAGCCTTGCCGAGGGGGTCGATACCACACCTCTGTTTGTGGGACTGGAGGGAAACTTGTGCCAATGCCCTCACTGGGGCTATCTCATCAGTGGTCAAGTGACTGCCACCGATGCTAATGGCAAGGAGGAAGAGGTCAATGGCAACGACCTATTCTATTGGCCTCCGGGGCACAATGTGAAAGTCACCAAAGACGCCGAAATGATCCTGTTCAGCCCTCAGCACGAGCACACCAAGGTCATCAATCACATGATTGAGATGGTGAAGTAGGCAAATCAATTCTCACTTGCACTGTTCTGTCTTCCTTTGGAAGGATGCCAGCTCATGGGAAAATAGCTTTGGGGGAATGCACATTCGAGCCAGAACGACTCTCCCGAAGGGCAAGAAGAAAAAGAAAAAGAGCAAACTGTCCCTGCAGCTTGCTCTTTTGCCTTTACCGATTCGAATGGCCACCCATAACATCCTTGCCCGCCCCCTCTGTCTGGCAGCAGGTCATGCCAGGGAAGCCAGGGGGCCTGCCTGCTCAGCGAATCCTTTTCATTGCAATTTGCTCCCATGGGTCACAGTCGTCCCTTCCCTCCTCTGAGCGATAACTGAATCTTGCCCTACCGAAATCTTGGGAGGCAATCCGAATGGAAACAACATATCCCTCTCCCTCAAACCGGTAGTCATTCACGGAGTAGGCGGCACTTTCGTCTTCGTCCATTTCCCTGTCTCCACCAGGAAAAGCAAGACCCGCTTTCCCTGAAAATTCAGATTCACACAAGACTGAATTCACATAGATCTGGTAGCAGATGGAGTCCTCTTCCAGCTTGTTCACCCCTAAAACCTGAATCAATTCCTCTTCCTGGTCCTGGTAGGTAAATACGAATTCAAATTGGGACCAGTCTATGTCTTTTATTTCACTCCTGGTGGCTGTGAGGCCCATCCCCTCCAATGCCTCTTTGTTTTCTTCTGTCTTTGCTGGTTCACTTGTTCCTGCCTTTTCCGTTTTCTTACTGCTACAGGAAGCCAAAATGAGGATGGCCAGAATGCCAATGTATCTTTTCATGCTTTCGATTTTACATCTACGCCAAGGACCACATGAATGGAATGGCTTTTTATTCAGGCGATGAATTTAACAATATTTATCGGAAGATGAAAGCTCCCTGGCGCTTTCCGGTAAAAAGCTAAGCACTGGTCCCAATTCTGCTCAGTGCCCAATAAGCCTTGCCATCTTTCTTTGTTCTGAATACGAGACAAAAAAAAGCTGTAGGTCACCCCACAGCCTTATCCTATTTTGGCAATCTCCGCCTAAAAAATTCTACATGGCGAGTCCCTTCCCAATATTCGCAGGTCTTGAAGAGTTCCTCACACAGAAAGGATGACTTACCGGCAAGGCTTATTCTTTCATGAACTCAATCAAAGGACGGATGAAACGATCAAACTTCTCAATATGAGGCAAATGCCCCACGTTTTCAATTTCTACTAATTTCGCTCCAGGGATTTCTTGCTGAGTTCGTTTCCCCAATTCATTGTACAATCCCATGGTTTTTCTCACATCAGCAGAAACAAGGGGTTTCCCAAGTGCCGTTCTATCTCTTGTGCCAATGATTAAAAGTGTTGGCACACGAATGTTTTTAAATTCATAAACCACTGGCTGCGTAAAAATCATGTCGTAAGTCAGCGCTGAATTCCAGGCAATCCTTTCATAGTCTGAATTTAATGTCCAGCCTGCCAAGAGGTTCACCCATGGGTCATATTCTGCTTTCCATTTGTTGTCGTAATAACTAAGCAATTGATACTTTTTGATTCCCTCATAACTTTTTTTAAGCTCGTTATCGTACCACCATTCTACGGATTGGTATGGAACTTTTACTTTCCAATCTTCCAATCCTATGGGATTCTCTAAAATTAGTTTTGCTGTGCTTTCAGGAAACATTAATGCAAAACGTGTCGCAAGCATGCCCCCCATGGAATGTCCTAAAATCATGGTTTTGTCTACATGCAAAGTATCGAGTAATGTTTTTGTGTTTTTTGCAAGTTGCTGAAAGGTATAATGAAAGTGCCTTGGTTTTGAAGACTTTCCAAAGCCGATTTGGTCGGGAACAATTACCCGATACCCCTTTTCCGATAGGGCTTCTATGGTTGTTTTCCAGTAAGCACCATTAAAATTTTTACCATGAAAAAGGAGGATGTTTTTGCCATTGTAATTTTCAGGCTTGACATCCATATAGGCCATTTTCACATCTTGCTTTTGAATGTTTAGTTCCAAAATAGAAACAGGAAATGGGTAGTTATAATTGGCCAATTCAATGTCTAAGCATTGTAAACTATCTGTTTGCGCTGTTGCAAGCTGAAAAGCAAGCAGAAAAGGCAGCAGGAGTAATAGATTTTTTTTAGTTTTCGTTTTCATTCTTGCCAAGACTGGAGAATCGAGTAGGCAAAATAAATTTCCCCCTATGCCTCTCCCAAAACCACACCTGATGGTCTCCCATCAGATGGCTCTTGTCGTTTACAAATCAAGTTACAAGTTAAATAGAAAAATTCCATTTTCAGAGAAAAAAGGTCGGAAAACTGTTTTTTTCATTCGCTTAAGCCCGGCACAAGGGCGACAAGCAATGATTTTGAAAGGTTTGATCTTCCCCCGTACCCATCGAACTTAACCATTGGGATCCTAAGCGAAACATATCAAATCCCCTGATGAATCGAGCATTCAGATAATTCTGAAAGCAGGACGTAATGTATAGAAAACAAGAAAATCTTTCCAAAGCAGCTTCGTTGCGCATGGATTTTAGCTGATTTTATACAAACGAGGCCTTTTTTTAAATATTCTTTAAAATCATTGTCCTTTTAAGTTTGTAATGTTTCGTAATTCCTACCTGTTTTTTAGACTGTTTGGTGTAGGTGTTTTTACAACAAGTACCCTGAAATCTTTTTCACTCTCATTGAATAAACAATGCAAAATGTTTTTATGGCTGTCAATCAGGTCATCTTTTACCACTTCCATTTTTTCATCTCCAACCTGAACCATACCATTTCCCTCAAGCACATAAAAGAATACGTCAACAGGTGTTTTGTGTGGCTTTAACTTTTCACCAGGTTTTAAAAGAATGTGTATCACCTGTGCATCTTCATTTTCATGAATCTTTCGCGCATCAACTCCGTGTGGGTTGTTATTTGCCTGAACTTCTTTGAAATTTGTAATTTCCATCATATTTTTTTTGAATTATCATTCCTTACTTAATGTTGATGAGTGCCTGAACCATGTTCAATTATCCCATGAATCTCTTCGAGTGTATGGGTATAATCAACGTATGCCGCAATCTATTCTCGTCCTTTTTCCAATGATTCATTTTTAACAAGACTTAATTTTTGCACCTTCTCATATTTTTCACGGACTACTTTCTCTATGTGAATTGTAAAATTGTCAATCCCCTCTTTTTTCAATACCGATAAAATCTCACCAACGCTCCAGTCTAATGTTTCAATAACATCTCCATATAAACCAGCATGCGATTTTCCAATAAATTCTTTAGACGTACTAATTGGCATTACAGGTACGTGATTTAAACTTTACTTAACCCATTCAATGTCTTTTCAAAAAAGGATGTCAAAACACCTTCTACAAGTCTGACCATAAGGATTTTGAAAACAACCAACCTGGAAAACAAATGGTATTTTCTTCGCAAGACATAAAATTACCCCACACATCTTTAACAAACAGCAACATGTAGCACAATGCAAAACACTCCTCTTAGCATAAAAGAAATTCACAAATTCACAAAATGCCTCTCCCAGCAGCAGTCCTGCATCGGCAATTCCCTTGTTTACTCTTATGCGAAGACTCAATTGAAATGAAAGCTCAACACAGGCAGAATAAAAATCTTTACCTAAAAAATAGTAATCTATTCTTTTCCTGATATTATCTATAATTTTTTTGTAAATTCTCACTTGATTCTGATCAAACTACAGAACTAAAGTATCTGCCGCGAGTAGTTAGATTTTATTCTTATTAATCAGGCTTTTACATCTCAAATTTTAATATATCTCTCAGCTTAAAAAGAAGAAAATGACATCAAATAGTAAAACAAAAAGTAAAGTGGTAATTATTGGCACAGGAATGGTTGGCATGAGTTATGCCTATTCATTACTAAACCAGGGTACGGTTAAAGAACTGGTTTTAATCGACATCGATAAAAAACGTGCCGAAGGGGAAGCCATGGACTTAAATCATGGTTTATCCTATGCACCACGAAAAATGAAGATTTATGCTGGTGACTACAACGATTGTAAAGAGGCAGACATTGTTGTGATTACGGCAGGGGTTCCACAAAAAGAAGGAGAATCGAGAATTGACTTACTAAATAGAAATGCAAGCATCATGAAAATTGTTGTTGGCCAAGTAATGAAAAGTAAGTTCAATGGAATTATATTGGTTGCATCAAATCCGGTTGACATCTTAACCTATGTAGCCTGGAAAGCATCGGGACTTCCCTCCTCAAAAGTTATTGGTAGTGGCACCTCTCTTGATACTGCAAGACTTCGATTTGAGATCGCACAAAAAATTAATATCTCCGTTAAAAACATTCATGCATACATCATGGGTGAGCATGGCGATTCTGAATTTGTCTGCTGGTCGAAGGCCTATGTTGGCGCCAAGCCATTGGTCGATGTGATTGAATCGATGGAAGAAATTGATTTCAAGGATTTAGAAGAAATTTACAAGTCGGTGAAGAATGCCGCTTTTGAAATTATTAAACGCAAAAGAGCAACTTACTATGGCATAGGCATGACTTTGGTAAGCATCACTTCCGCAATTTTAAACGACGAAAATCGAATCATTCCTATTTCGGTTTATAACGACGGAACTTATGATACAATTAAAGATTTGTACATTGGATTACCAGCCGTGATTAACGCAGAAGGTGTGGACTATGTAATGAGATTAAAACTCAATGATAAAGAGCAGGAACAACTCAACCACTCAGCCAACTTACTAAAAGGTGTTCTGGATCAAATGGATTTTTAAAATTATGAAATAGGGTCGGGCTTAAACGCCTAACCCTATGTTTTTCAATGAATAGTATCCCTTTTAAAACCACTTCGTTTTCTTTTTTTCTTTCAGCTCCTACATAAGTTGTGGTTCCAACAGTGCTTTCCAATCTGCATATAGGTATGTATCTGTTTTTCCCGACGCCATTTTAGTCTCCTTATAAAGCTTCAACTTACTACGCTTTATTTACAGCACATCTAAATCCTGTAATTTCCTCCCAAACGCATCATCTGCAGCCAATTTCAAAAATCATCCTGTAAACCCAATACTCTTAACTCATTAAAGCAGGCTCCCATGGATACTTTTGAATTTCCCTTTTCGATTTGATACAAAGTTGTTCTGTCTATATCTGCCCGCTCAGAAACCTGAATGGTCGTTAATTTTCGTCTTTTCCGTGCCAGCTTGATATTTTCTCCCTCCAAATCAGTGTTAAAAGAATATTTAAATGACTTTTTCGAACATAAAAAAAGCACTTAAGTCATTAACTTTAAGTGCTTTTTATTTTCATTAACAATAGATGGGTGCCCAGAACAAGACTCGAACTTGCACGACCATGCGGTCACCAGCCCCTCAAGCTGACGCGTCTACCAATTCCGCCATCTGGGCAAGGCTAGCAAAAGTAGCAAAAAAGGATCAATTGCAAAACAAATTTCAGTATTCCTGAAATATTCAAATAAAATAGGCTGACTGTCCTCAATCTTCTTTGGAGATGAAATTCATTTTCTATCTTTGTGCCACATTAGAAAAAAGCACATGGCAGAAAATAAAAAAGACTATTCCTATCTCGATAGATTGGCTGTTGAACCTGGAAAATGGAGGGAACTAAGCAAAGATGAATTTCAAATGATGACATTTAGAACCTGTTTGCTTTATGGAGAAAGCCAAAATAAGAAGATGATTCCCATTCTTTTTCAGATGTACGAACATTTACAATCCCTTACCAGCTGCGAAGAACGTCTTAAAATGCTAAGTGCTTTGAGTGCCTTTATTCGAAAAAAGAAAACCCGGGCAATCATGGCTCTCTTCCCTTTTATTCAGGTAGAAGAAGAAGGAACTGTAATTGAAGCAGCCAGCCAGTTTTTCGTAAATTTATCGGTGCTTTCCAATAAAGAATTCTATTCGGGGGCCAACATTCTACTCGAACTGGTAAAAGATGCTCCTGCCGATCGCAACTCCGCCTATATTCTTTTGGGCCTACTAAATATTGGCAATGATAAAATTGATGCCATGGTCGCTTTGCAAAAATCAACTTTTGGCAACGAAGTAAAAACCATCCTTCACAACAAGGGAATTCGCCTTTAATTACTGAAGTTTTAGCATGAAGCTGTCAGCAATTTACGACCAGCTTACTTGAGGTTTACAACTTGTTGTTCTAAAATGTTAGAATCTAAATATAAACATTTTTACATATTTTAAGATTAATTTATGTCGTGCAAGATGTTTTTTTTATACATTTGATTCAGAAAATATTCACCACACTGGTAAATAAAGAGAACACTAAGATCAGATTTATGAAAAGAATCACACAAATTGCCATTCTGTTTATCGCCATTAGCCTGATAAATTCGGTAAGCGGCAGTGCCCAAAACAATTTAGAGGAAGCTCTCGCAAAAGCCAAGCTTGAAAACAAACATGTATTTGTAAATTTTTCAGGATCAGACTGGTGCCGATCCTGCATTCTACTAAAGAAAACCATTCTAAGCAGTCATGAATTTGCGCAATTTGCCGATAAAGAACTGATTATTCTGAATGTTGATTTTCCTCGCTTGAAGAAAAACAAATTGTCCGACGAACAAACTTCCATCAACGAAAAGCTGGCTGCTCAATACAATCCGAATGGCCAATTTCCAACCATTCTGCTATTCGACAGCGAAGCCAATGTTTTGGGAAAAACAGGATACAAAAGCATTTCTCCTGCTGAATACGTTCAACACATACAGTCTTTTATCCAATAAATCGACATGAAATATTTATGGATTTTTCTTGTCCTTGCCGAAGGAATGTTTTTTTCGGCCAAAGGACAAAACAATCAATCGTACACCGATGTTCTCCTACTAATGGGCTCACGTTTCGAAATCACTGCAGTTAGTAGCGACAAGGACAAAGCGCAACAAGCCATACAGGCAGGCATTACGGAAATCCAACGAATTGAGGATCTAATTTCTTCATGGGATCCCAATTCTCAAACCAGTGCGATTGTTGCAAACGCCGGCATTGGTCCCGTTCAGGTCGATCAGGAGTTATTCAACCTCATCCGTCGCTCCTTAAAAATATCCAGGCTTACCCATGGCGCTTTCGATATTTCCTATGCTTCTATGGATAAAATCTGGAAATTCGACGGCAGCATGACTGATATGCCCGATTCGGCCACTGTAGCTGCTTCGGTCTCTAAAATCAATTTCAACAACATTATTCTCGATGCCAAAAACAGAACTGTCTTTCTAAAAGAAAAAGGAATGAAAATTGGCTTTGGTGCAATTGGGAAAGGTTACGCTGCCAATAAAGCACTAAGCCTACTATCTACCATGGGACTCGATGGAGCACTGGTAAACGCTTCGGGCGATTTGATCAGCTGGGGAAAAGATGCCGGAGGAAAAGAGTGGAAAATTGGCATTGCCAACCCCAAAAACAAAGAACAAATCTACTCCTGGCTCACCATCAGCGAAACGGCAGTGGTGACTTCGGGCAACTACGAAAAATTTGTAGAATTCAAGGGAGAACGATACTCTCATATTATCGATCCCAGAACGGGATATCCGGTAAAAGGCCTCAGCAGCGTGAGCATCATTTGCCCCGATGCAGAATTGGCCGATGCACTGGCCACATCCGTTTTTGTGCTGGGAAAAGAGAAAGGACTCGAGCTGATCAATCAGCTAAATGGAATAGAATGCATATTGGTGACCGACGACCAAAAACTGATCACCTCACAGCATTTGCAATTAGAATATCAGGAAACCAACAATAAAAATTGACCAATAGAATTTAGAAATGAAAAAAAATAGAAAAATCAATCTTCTTCTTGTGGGTTTTGTTGCATTGCTTGCAATGAACAGCTGCGTTTCAGTAGCAGCCTATCAAAAAACCTACCTGAACGATGAAGAAATGGCACTTCAGGCAAAAAAACTAGAAGTGTACGAAACGAATTTTGAAGCCTATCGCGAAGGTGCTGCTGGTGCCAACGGAGGAAAATCGGGAGGAGGCTGCGGATGCAATTAAGAACAACACTCTCGCTGATCCTGCTCTTATCTCTTGCCATCACTACAAATGCGCAAAACGATACAAACAGCATAGACGACAAACAGGAAAAAAACAGCAAAAAGATAAAATCCCCGGAAAACTATCAGGAAACAGAAGTCAACTTCCTCATGAACTATTACGATCAGGATGGAGATCATTCGCCGGTAACAGGAGGACAGGGAACCGAAGAACTGAGCAATGTAGCGCCTAGTTTTGTGGTTCACATCCCGATGGATTCACTATCGAGCCTCGATCTGAATTTTGGAATCGACATCTACTCGTCGGCTTCCACCGATAATATCGATTACTTCGACACACACAAGTCCTCTGCCTCGAGCTCAGATGCCCGGGCGCATTTGAATGCAGCCTATTCGCGCCAGCTAAAAAATTCCCCCAATGCCTATAGCGTTCAGGCCGGATTTTCGCAGGAATACGACGTGAGTTCCTACAATTTTGGTGGCTCCTACAGCCTGAACTCCCAAGATCAGAACCGTTCCCTTAGCTTGGATGCTTCCTACATGAGTGACAGCTGGACATTGCTTTATCCAACCGAATTAAGAGGAACCAGCGAGGCTAACCTTAGCGATGATGTGCGAACTACTTTAAAATTCGGCTTATCGTATTCTCAGGTCATCAACAAGCGACTGCAAGTGCTGTTTTCAACAGAAGTGGTCTCGCAAAGCGGACTCCTATCTACGCCTTTTCATCGCGTATTTTTCGATGATGCTTTTGCCTATGCCGACAACAAAAGCGAATTGGCCACAAGAAGCCACATCGAACGCCTGGATGATAGCAGAATTAAAATTCCCGTTTCCATGCGATGGAGCTACTACCTAAGTGACTTTATGCGACTTAAAACATTCTATCGATTCTATTCCGATAGCTGGGGAATTACGGCACACACGGCCAGCATAGAACTTCCCATGATGCTCTCGCCATCTTTTATTGCCGCTCCCTTTTTCAGGTATCATACACAAACTGCTGCCGACGATTTTTATGAATTTGGAACGGCCAGTTCGAGTGCCGAATTTTATACCTCCGACTACGATTTATCGGATTTTGACAGCTACAAAGTCGGGATTGGGTTTCAATATTCCCCGATAATGGGAATCAGTAATTTTAAATCTCCTTTTCGAAAAAATAAAATGGCCCAACTTAAAAGTATTGGCCTGCGAACCGCCTACTACGACCGAAGTGATGGCTTAAACGCCTGGTTAGTTAGTCTGAATTTAGGATTTACGTTTTAGCAATTAGCTTGTAAGCTTACTGTGCTAAGCGATATGCACTCTGTAATTAGCCAGCACGTAAGGTTTATTTTGAGTATTCTCGGAAAATAAGAGGAATAGAAACAAAAAAAAGGATGACATAAATGTCATCCTTTTTCGTGATCCAGCCAGGGCTCGAACCTGGGACCTATAGCTTAGAAGGCTATTGCTCTAATCCAACTGAGCTACTGGACCGTCCTTGTTTTCTTTTTATTCTTATTGCCTTTAAAAAAATGAGTGATCCAGCCAGGGCTCGAACCTGGGACCTATAGCTTAGAAGGCTATTGCTCTAATCCAACTGAGCTACTGGACCATTCCCTTAAAAGGCGATGCAAATATAGGTATTTATTGCTTTGCCAAGCAAATAAATGACTGTTTTTTTTCAGTAAAAATCACCCACACACAAGTAAGAGCTTAGACCCCAGCTCTTATACAGTCTATAAGGTCTTTGCATTTTATTATTTGCAACAAGCTATCCGGTAAAAACGGTATTCTAAAGCGTATTTCGCCCATAAAAACAAGTCCCTTCTGAAAATCAGCAGTAAAAACATCATCACCCCTTGAACCTGCACAAATAATATGGCTTTATTTTCCCATCAATGAAGTGCAGGGTTTTTCTATTTCGTTTGTGCGAGTATCTTTGCAACTCAAACGCGCACCATGACAAGATCAATTTCCGGGAACATTCCAAAACTTTATCTGATAAAGATTTCTAAGTGGTTCATGCTCACCATGCCTATTATTGTACTTTTTTATCAGGAAAATGGTTTGAACATGCAAGACGTACTCACTCTAAAAGGAATTTATTCCGTGGCGGTGGTTATTCTGGAAATTCCATCGGGTTACATTGCTGATGTATGGGGACGCAAAAAATCATTGATTTTAGGTTCCATTTTAGGCTGTATTGGTTTTATCATTTATTCCTTCACCTCTAATTTTAGCGGTTTTTTATTGGCAGAATTAACACTGGGAATTGGTAGTAGCTTTATTTCTGGCTCCGATTCAGCTATGCTATATGATAGTTTGCTGAAAATGAAAAAAGAAAAGGAATATTTGAAACAGGAAAGCAGAATTATGTCGGTTGGTAATTTTGCCGAAGCTCTGGCAGGAATTGCTGGCGGAAGCTTAGCGCTCATCAGCCTGAGAACTCCCTTTATTTTTCAGTCGTTCATTGCTTTCACTGCCATTCCTGCATCTATTTTTTTGATCGATCCAAATCAGAATACGGCAAAAGTTAAAGTTGGTTTCCAGCATATCCTAAGCATTGTAAAATTCTCTCTTTGGGACAATGTTCAGTTGCGTTGGAATATTGTTCTTTCATCGGTTATTGGCTGTGCCACACTCACACTTGCCTGGTTCATTCAGCCCTACCTTCGAGATTTACATTTAGAAGTTAGTACCATTGGTGTAATTTGGACTCTACTTAACCTGACCGTAGGTTTTGTAGCTCTTTACGCCTATAAAATAGAAGCTTACTTAGGCAAAACGAAGACTTCATTCTTTATTGTTGTGGGAATATCAGCAGGCTTTCTGTTTAGTGGTTTGTTTCATTCCATGGTAGGAGTAGCGGTGTTCTTCTTTTTCTATTTTGTGAGAGGAATTGCAACTCCTGTGCTTAAAAACTACATCAATCAGATCACCCAATCGGAGATGAGAGCAACAGTACTATCGCTTCGAAACTTCATCATTCGAATCTGTTTTGCCATTATTGGTCCATTTCTTGGCTGGTACACCGATCATTTTAGTCTCTCATCGGCACTGGTACTTGCTGGCATCATTTTCTTTCTTTGTGGCGGAATAAGTGTGATACTAATGAGCCTAACAGAAAAACGCAACACGAAGTAGCCCCTTAGTCAACCTCTATTTCCAACTCATCGTAAGCTAAAAATACATTATCAGGCAATTGAGCTTGCACCTCATCGTGAAAGCCCATTTGGTGGCTAATGTGAGTTAAATAAGCTTTCTCAGGCTTCAATTCCCGAACAATAGCAAGTGCCTCGTCAAGAGTAAAATGCGAAAGATGCTTTTCTTTTCGCAGAGCATTCAAAACCAAAACTTTTAAGCCCTTCAGTTTTTCTTTTTCCTCTGCCGAAATGTAATTCGCATCGGTAATGTAAGCCAAGTCGCCAATTCTAAATCCATAAACCGGAAGTTTTAGGTGCCTCACCCGAATAGGCTGTATGCTGGTTCCATTGATATGAAAAGGCTCATTATTTAAATCGATAAGCTTCATTTGAGGAATCCCGGGGTACTTAAAATCCGCAAAAACATAGGAAAATTCCATTTTTAAGGATTCCTGCACCCTTTTTTCGGCATAGATAGCAACGGCTTTTTTATTGACCCAATTAAAGGCCCGAATATCATCCAAACCGGCTGTATGATCCTTGTGCTCGTGAGTGAAAAGAATTGCAGAAATATTCTCGACCCCGGCTCGCAACATCTGATATCTGAAATCAGGACCAGAATCGACCACTAAATTTTGACCATCGACATGAATCAATACCGAAGAACGCAAACGCTTATCCTTCGGATTTTTAGACAAACAAACAGGGCACTTACAGGCAATAATGGGAACTCCTTGCGAAGTTCCGGTTCCTAAAAAAGTTAATTTCAACATACGAATATCTAATCTGAGTCAGCCCAATAAAACAGTTTATTTAGCTTTAAAATACTCTTTACGGATGGACAAATAGAGCAAATACATGAGCACGAATACTGCCATAACCGCTGAAGGAATAGCCGCCTCGGTTCCAAACAAACTCAATGCCGTTACCACTGCAAAACCCGAGCTTTTAATAGTTAGCAATAAATTTTGTGCCACGGCCACAGGTGCTGAAATAGCCAGCTTCCAGCAAAATAATTCGTAGAGCCAGCCTAAAACAAATATGCTCACGAATAAAACCAACGAAACCCAAAAGAGTACATCAAAATTAGAAAAAAATACGTGCCGATTGAGACCTACAGCAGTAAAAATTAACAGAGCAAACCCCCAATCAACAATTCGCCCACGCACCCGCACTACAACAGGCAGAATTGGCTTCCACAATAACAATCTGGATATCAGCAACGGAAGCAACACCAACTTTACCATCATTATAAAAAGATGCATTGAATTAATTCCCCCATCCGAATCGGTAAAAAGGCCAATCACAAGGGGAGCAAAAAACACAGAGGAAATAAAAGCTCCCAAAACCCCAACAATCGCGTACTTTAAATCACCACCTAAAATATGAGTAAAAGGAATCACTGCAACCCCTGCCGGAGTTGCGGCAATTACCACAAAACCAAGAAATAGCTCAGGAGTAGGCATTAACCAATACGACAAACTAATAATTACAGCACCAAAAACGATGTAATTCAAAAAGGAAGCCATTAACATTGGCACAATCATCTCTTTTAATGGAAACATGGCCTTTGTTGAAATCCCCGTTGTTGAAAATGTCATTACCAAAGCCAAAATGTAAAAAGTATAGTCTTTTAACCAATGAGCTCCATTAGGAATCAGCAATCCCAAAACAACTGCCAAAACAAGAATAAAGTTTCGATTTAATATTATTTTAGAAGCCCATTGTTGCATATTGAAATTAAGATTATTGATTCACAGCAAAGATGTAACAATTAAAAAGAACCTCAAAATTATTCAGAATGAATACAGATAAGAAAAATGCATTTGAAGCGACAGAAGGAATGAGTGAAAGACTTATTTTGTACATTTGCCAAAAATATATCAGCAATGAAAGGCAAACTTTTTTTAATCCCAACTACTTTGGGAGACACCGAAATCGATCAGGTAATACCAAATCAAATCCAAAGACTAATTCCAGATATTAAACATTTTATTGTAGAAAATATTCGGACGACACGTCGCTATTTGAAAAAGGTAAATCGGGAGATAAATATTGATGAGCTAAGTTTTTACGAACTTAACAAGCGCACTTCGCCCAAAGATATTTCCTCGTATTTAGACGTTTTAAAAGAACACGATATGGGAATTATTTCGGAGGCTGGCTGTCCGGGTGTGGCAGATCCGGGAGCTGATGTTGTAAAAATTGCTCACACCAAAGACATACAGGTGATTCCCTTGGTGGGACCTTCTTCAATTCTTCTTTCCCTGATGGCCTCGGGATTTAACGGACAAAATTTCGCTTTTAACGGATACCTTCCAATTCAGAGTGGCGACAGAGGTAAAAAAATAAAGCAACTCGATAGTCGTTCGCTGCACGAAGGACAAACTCAACTATTTATTGAGACACCTTTCCGCAACATGAAAATGCTTGAAGATTTACTTCAGAACTGTAATCCAGCAACCAAACTTTGCATTGCTGTTGACATTACTTTGGAAACAGAATACATCAAAACCATGTCTGTTAAAGCATGGAAAAACAATATTCCAGACCTTCACAAACGTCCTTGTATTTTTCTAATTCATCAGGAAAAATAACAAACATACAAAAACAGCGCAGATCAAAAGTCTGCGCTGCAAGTTTCATTGAAAAAACAATGAATATAATTATTGGTCTAAGCTCTTATAAAATTTTGGCAAAACCTTTTTAAATAAATCGATTGCCTCTTGTAACTTTAGTTCAGATCTACCTCCTGCAGCATTCATATGCCCACCTCCATTAAAAAAATCACGAGCCACAATATTAATAGGCACATTGCCTTTTGAGCGAAAAGAAATTTTCACCATATCATCTTTTTCAATAAAAATAACTGAAATCAGCATTCCCTGAATCGACAAAGGATAATTCACAAAACCTTCAGTATCGCCATCTTTATAATTAAAACGGAGCAGATCCTCCTTGCCTAAGCTGATAATTGCCGCTTGATAATCTGGCAAAACCTCTAAGCCTCCATCCAAACAATGGCCTAATAATTTCATTCGGTCGGGAGAAAAATTATCGTAGATATTGGAGTGAATCTTACTCTTATCGATTCCTTTGGCAATTAAATGTCCTACAATCTGATAGGTTCTGGCATGAGATGAATTGTAGCTCAAACCTCCGGTATCAGTAATAATTCCAGTATAAATACATTCTGAAATATCAGTATCAATTACATCCTCATCACCCAAAGCTTCAATAAATTCGTAGGTCATCTCACAAGTCGAGCACATTTGAGTATCCGAAAACATTACATCAGCAATTTGCTCTGGTTCGGGATGATGATCAATCATGATTTTTTTTGCTTTTGCTTTTTCAAGCACTGCTTCCAAATCGCCAGAACGCTTCAAAGAGTTATGATCTACAATAAAAATCAGATCCGATGAACGAATGTATTCTTCTGCTTTTTTCTTTCCATTGGTATAAATCCAAACCTTGGAATTCTCGGGCAACCAACGTAAAAAAACTGGATAAGCACTAGGACTAATGACTTGAGCTTTCTTTCCCTTTTTAATTAGGTACTGATACAAAGCCTGGGAAGATCCGAGCGCATCGCCATCGGGTCCGGAATGTGGGATAATTGAAATTTGAGTGGATTCGTCAAGCAATAATTCTGCCTTTTTAATCAATTCTTTATCAATTCTATTTAGCAAATCGTTCATTTGTTTTCTCTTGGATTGAATAAAATAAAGAGACAAAGATACAATAGATGATTAAAAAGTAGATGCTGATCCTGAATCAATTTGCAAATCAGTTGCCATTAAAAAACGAAAGAAAAATCGACCAATACAATTTTCTATTTTACGCAGAAACTATTGCACAGCTGATGAGTTTCCTTATTTTTGTATGTGAAACGTTTAACTATACTATAAATATGAGAAGCGATAGAACTTTTACCATGATAAAACCAGATGCGGTTGCAAATGGACACATAGGAGCTATTCTGGCAAAAATTAACCAAGCTGGTTTCCGAATCGTAGCTTTGAAATACACAAAAATCAGCAAAGATCAAGCGAAGGTATTTTATGAAGTTCATCAGGAAAGACCATTTTATGACGACCTTACTACTTTTATGAGCTCTGGCCCCATTGTGGCCGCCATTCTGGAAAAAAACAATGCTGTCGCTGATTTTAGAAAATTAATTGGAGCAACCAATCCTGCAGAAGCAGAGGAAGGAACAATTCGTAAAGAGTTTGCCGAATCGATGTCGAGAAATGCAGTTCATGGTTCCGATAGCGATGAAAATGCTTGTATTGAAGGAGCATTTCATTTCTCGGGAACGGAAATGTTCTAAAAAAACATTAGCAGGTTAAAATTGAACACTTTTACCAAACGCGCATTAAGAATCTCTGGATGCGCGTTATTGTTAACGCACAATAATTTCATCGATAATGTTTGCCTGCACTTCACGATTTAAAGCTCGCATTAATCCTTCTCTAATCATTAATAGCTCGTTTCGAATTACCGACGAACGAACCTTAACAAATAATTTTCGGTTACGAATGTAAATTTCGGTGGTTGCATTGGCTACGGTTTTGCCAATCACTTTCTCCCAGGAATTAACCAATTCGTACTCTTTCAAGCGGCCATCCAGGTTATTTTCCTTCAGCACCTGTCGAATTAAATCGTCTATTTTTTGTGTCTGACTTCGTCTCATACTGCTTCGCTTACAATGGCACCTTTGTCGATTACAAACAATTGGTATTCAAGGTTCATACTAGAAAGAATTTCATTCAAATGATCACGATTTGTATCGGATATAAATATTTGGCCGAATCGCTCTTCTGAAACCAGTTTTACAATTTGTTCTACTCGCTGTGAATCCAATTTATCGAAAATATCATCGAGCAGAAGAATCGGATTAAATCCTGCAATTTGCTTGATAAAATCAAACTGAGCAAGTTTCAAAGCAATTAAATAGGTCTTTTGCTGTCCTTGCGAACCCATTTTCTTCATCGGGTATCCATCCAAAGTAAGCTCCAAATCATCCTTATGAATTCCAACTGTAGTATACTGGGAAACCTGATCTTTCCAACGGGCATTAATCAACAAATCGCGCAGGGAATTTTCATGCAAAAGAGATTTATACTCCAGATTTACACTTTCGTTTCCTAAGGAGATGCTTTGGTAATACTCCTGAAAAACAGGCATTAGTTTGCACAAAAAATCTTTCCTTTTTTCATAAATAGAAGAACCTAAAACGATCATTTGTTCATCCCAAATACTTAAGGTATCCTCGTCGAAACGGCTTCCTGCAGCAAAATCTTTCAACAATTTATTCCTTTGCAGAATTACACGATTGTAACGTATCAAATCTTCTAAATATTTCCGATCGTATTGTGAAATTACACTATCCATGTACTTTCTTCTCTGGTCGCTACCATCAGTAATCAAACTAACATCTGCCGGAGAAACCATGACAATTGGTAGCAATCCGATGTGTTCGGAAAGTTTTTTGTATTCCTTTTTATTTCGTTTAAAATTTTTCTTCTGCCCTCGTTTCACACCGCAATACACCAATTCATTCAATTCTTTCCGTTGGTAATTGCCCTCCAAAACCATAAACTGCTCGTTATGATTAATATTTTGCTGATCGCTCACCGAAAAAAACGACTTGCAAAAACTTAAATAGTATACAGCATCCAACAAATTGGTTTTCCCCATTCCATTATTCCCAATAAAACAATTGATTTTCGGTGAAAAACTCAATTCTAAATCAAGTATATTTTTATAATTTAAGAGGGATAATTTTTCCAGATACATGCATGAAAGGATTAGGTGTATGCTGCAAAATTAAGAAATTAAATCAATTTGAATTAATTATTTCATTCTATCAATAATCAAAAATATCCACTTCATTTTTTAAAGAAAAAATGTCTTATATTTCACAAAAAAAATTACATTTGCGTTAGAAAAAATAAAACTAATAATTTATAGGAGCATGTCAAAAGATAAAAACAATCAGGTATCTGAGGATAATTTTGAAAATTTAGAAGAAGCGCTAAGTAAAACCGAACAATATATTGAGAAAAATCAGAAGAAACTAACTACAATCGCATTAGTTATCGTCGTAATAGCAGTTGCTATTTTTGCTTATCAAAAATACTACAAAGCTCCACTTAACGAACGTGCTCAAAATCAAATTTTCCAAGCTCAAAGATATTTTGAGAAAGATTCATTTAATCTTGCCTTAAACGGAGATGAGAATTATCCTGGATTTTTAGATATCATTGATGAATTCGGATCAACACCAGCAGGAAATCTTTCGGAATATTACGCAGGAATATCTTATTTAAGAATGGGTGAATACCAAAAAGCTGTTGATTGTTTGAAAAAATTTAGCTCTGATGATTTTTTACTAAGTGCTCTTTCGAAAGCTGCTATTGGTGATGCTTACATGGAATTAGGAGATGCTGAAAAAGCTGCTTCGAACTATATGGATGCAAGTTCATTTAATACAAATGATTTTACAACTCCTATCTATTTGCAAAAAGCAGGTCTTGCCTATGAAATGTTAGGCGACTACAAAAAAGCACTTGCTGCTTATGAAAGTATCGAAACTGACTTTTCGAAATCGGCAGAAGCTCGTGATGTTGAAAAATACATTATCCGAGCTAAAGCAATGATCAAATAAAACAAAAATCATATAAGTGAAGAGGATGTCCAAATGGACATCCTCTTTTTATTTACCTGTATTTCTCTTATACAAGGAAGGATAACATAGAGTGCATAGATGAGATAAAATAGGATTTCGAAGCTCTCCAAGCTATTTTAAACGCCTTCAAAAATAAAAACAACATATTTTAGCCAGAACACTCACTCTGGCAAAATAGCAACCCTTAAAATTAATTTCTCGCTCCGTATAGAATCACAGTATATTTAGAAGAAAACTCTCCGTTCGGAAATAAAAATAAATGACATTCCAAACAACCTTAAGGATGTAATTTTCCCATTAATAAGAAAATTGATTCTAAAAAATAGGAATATGCCACATTCGAATTCATATCCATCCTCGTCTTCCGAACAAAAAAAGCCAAGCATTGTTGCAAAAATTCTCTTTCCTTATTCGAATTAATTAAGCTCTGGAAGCAAAAAATCCAGAGACTCAAAATTCTTTCAAAAAAAGATTGCAAAAATATTTCCTAGGTAATCAAACACTTAGATAAATAATTCGTTTTTTTTCAAAAAAAATCTCGGCAAGGCCTTGTATATTCTACCAAAGCCCCTATATTTGCATCCGCAATCAAGAAACAAAGTTCTTTAAAAACATTGCATTTGGGAAGATACCAAAGTGGCCAACTGGGGCGGACTGTAACTCCGCTGACATCGTCTTCGTAGGTTCGAATCCTGCTCTTCCCACTTTAACACATTACCAAGAAACAAAAGAGTTTCTTGTATGCGGGAATAGCTCAGTTGATAGAGCATCAGCCTTCCAAGCTGAGGGTCGCGAGTTTGAGTCTCGTTTCCCGCTCATTTTTTGGAGAGATGGCAGAGTGGTCGAATGCGGTAGTCTTGAAAACTATTGTGCGGCAACGTACCGGGGGTTCGAATCCCTCTCTCTCCGCTTTTAAAGCATCAAAGTTGATAAAACTTTGATGCTTTTTTTATGAAATAAAAACTAATGTTCTAAATGAAACTTACCTTCCTTTTCAAATTGCATTTAGAATCGAAATAACATTCGAAAATATCGTTTTTGAACCTTTCCCCTTAAATTCCTATTTTAGTTCGCAAAACAGCCTAAAAGTATGCTAAACAGAATTGAAATCATCGACGAAAAAACATTAGTAGGCAAAAACATGAAGATGAGCCTGACAAATAATAAGACTTCCGAACTATGGAAAAGCTTCATGCAAGAAAGAAATCAAATCAAACACCGAATCAATTCAGATTTCATTTCTCTACAGAACTATCCTGACGGCTATTTTGATTCTTTTAATCCGAATACCGAATTTGAAAAATGGGCTTGTGTAGAGGTCGCTAAATTAGACTATCTGCCAGAAGGCATGAGGACATTTAAAATAAATGCTGGAGAGTTTGCCGTTTTTACTCACAAAGGTTCCAATGCTGATCCGAGTATTTTCAAGTTTATTTATTCTGATTGGCTGCCAAATTCGGATTATGAGTTAAGAGATGAACCCCATTTTGAAATTCTAGGAGTAAAATACAAGAACAATGATCCATGTTCAGAAGAGGAAATTTGGATTCCCATCGTTAAGAAAAAAGCATAAAAAAAGGTGAAGTTCAAATGAACTTCACCTCTCTTTTTACTGTAGATTTGGATTAGTATGCATTCTGATATATTTTCACAGCATCTTCAAGAGACACCGCTTTAGGATTACCTCCTGTACATACATCGGCCAATGCATTTTTTGCCATTAGCTCAAAATCCTCAGGCTTGGCACCCAATTCTTTAATACTAGCAGGAATTCCCACATCTTTTGATAATTTAGTAATCGCATCTAATGCCGATTCTGCAGCTTCCTGTGTGCTCATTCCGGTTGTGTCAACACCCATTGCTACCGCAATTTTCGCAAACTTCTCTGGACATGAAGAAAGGTTGAAACGTTCAACATGTGGCAATAATACAGCATTCGCTACACCATGAGGTGTATTGTACTGTCCCCCTAATTGGTGAGCCGCAGAGTGAACAAAACCTAATCCACAGTTGGAGAAAGCTTGTCCGGCAATAAACTGAGCCCAGGCCATTTTACTACGAGCTTCCAGGTTTTTACCATCTTTAACTGCATCGCGTAAGCTTTCAGAAATTAACTGAATTGAGTACAAGGACATATGATCAGACCAAGGAAAAGCCCCAACTGTTACGTATGCTTCAATTGCGTGAGTAAGTGCATCCATACCTGTAGCTGCGGTTAATGCAGCAGGTTTGTTTAACATCAACTTAGGATCGTTAACGGCAATAGAAACCAAACAGTTTTTATCTACCATTACCATTTTTACCTTACGCTCTTCGTCGGTAATTACGTAGTTAATGGTTACCTCACTCGCGGTTCCTGCAGTTGTATTAATAGCTGCAGTTGGAGTCGCTTTCTTTTTAGAAATATTGATTCCTTCGTAATCTTTAATTTCTCCACCATTAGTCGCTAAAATACCGATTGCTTTACCGCAATCCTGAGGAGATCCTCCACCAATAGTTAAGATAAAATCACACTTGTTTTCTTTAAAAACAGCTAATCCATCATTAACATTTGCACAGGTTGGATTCGGTTTTACTTCGTCGAAAACTACAAAATTCACTCCTTGAGCATCCAATAAATCGGTAACGCTTTTTACTACGCCTAATTCATTTAAGATTTTATCGGTTACAACAAGTACTTTACTAACTGCTAAATCTTTAATTTCTTCAGCCAAATCGGCAATTACTCCAGGGCCAACCAAACTTAAGGGTGGTAAATAAATTCTTCTTTTCTCTAACATCTTTATTGTATAAAAATTTTAAAAAAAAGAGGCAGTCCTTAGGAAAAGCCTCTTCACATAGTATAATACGTTTAAATAAATTGTTCCAATTCTGTCAACTGATCCTTACTTAAACCATCAGGATCGAATCCTGCTGCCCAAGCTGTTAGCAATAGCTTCGCTCCTTTATTGGCAACATCTAAATAATCAAAAGCTCTTTCAGCATCTTCTCCTGTTGCGGTTGCACCATGTTTCTCCCAAAGCGATACATTATAATTTTTAAGACCTTCGATGGTTTTATCAGCTAAATCTTCAGAACTTGATAAAGCATAAGGTGTACAATGCACTCCTTTAGGCACAAACACTTTAATTTCAGGACACATTTTCCATAAAGAATGGTTCATTTTCTCCTGATCGTTAAAAATAGGATGATGACTCATCACGATTAACTCGATTGGATGTGTATGAACAATGGCTTTATGTGTAGGATTATTTACACTATTAAATTGATGGATTTTTACGTGAGAAATCAACTCGCAGGTAGGTCCGAAGTTTTCTTTTTTACCTCCCCAAACAATTGAATAACCCGTTGCATCATCATTAATTTTCAAGATACAAGCAGCTTCCTCGATACGATTAATTAAGTGTCTAAGGTGACATCCTGTTCCTGAAATAAATACAACTAAACCAGCAACATTTTTTGGAAAATCATATTCGAAAAATCGATCTGGATTGCTAAGTTCTACTCCTTTAAAGTAATCAGTTAAGTTGATTGAAATATTCCCGGCATTTCGTTCTGCCCATTCTCTATCCCAAAGGTATCCAGCTATTTCAGAAACCTTATCTATTTCTTTTTGAACTCCTTCTGGTAAATTTGTCAATGTATTCATAACCCTTATATTATTTTAAAATTTTATTACTAATTTACTATTCCGCTTTATATGCCCATGTCCTATTTTTGTATAGGATCATCACAACAAAACATCTATAAAAAGCTAAGCTATAGCTAATACTTTACTCGAATACCTACCATAAAATGCTATAACAACAAAACACAATAATGGCAAAATAAAGGATGCATTAACTGCAGGTAGAAATCCTACTGTACCTAAATCCATAATCATAGCTTGTAACATTGGCATAATAGCTCCACCTACAATAGCCATTACCAAGCCTGCAGATCCTAAGGTTGTATCCTGCCCCACATTTCCCAATGCGATACCGTAAATTGTTGGGAACATTAAAGACATAAATATCGATGTAGCAACCAAACAATATAAACCAGGCAAACCAACAATAAGAATTGCTCCTGCCGTTGTTGTAATTCCACCAATGGCAAACCACATTAAAAGCTTACTTGCATTTACGTACTTCAAAATAAAAGTACTCGCTAAACGACTAACAATGAACATTCCCATGGCAACCATATTATGATACTGTCCTGCTTCTTTTGTTAATCCTAAATTCTCAGCATACTGGATAATAAATGTCCAGCACATGATTTGTGCAGCCACGTAAGCAATTTGGGCAATAACACCTGTACGATATACTTTGTTTTTGAACAGTCTCTTCATTGATTGCAAAGGATGCATTTCTTCCTGATGATCAGTCACTGGCATTTTAACCACCGCAATAACCACTAACATAGCAAGAACAACAAGGCCTAATGCTACGTATGGATCTCTGATTACAGCAAGATCGTGCAACCTATCCAAGGCTTTAGTAGCCTCATCTAATGTTGAGAAATCTATTTTATTCCCTGCCGCATCAAAATGTTTATCAGCATTTAAGTTTGCCAAAACAAATCTTGCAGCAACAGTCATCCCAATAAAAGATCCCATTGGGTTAAAGGACTGTGCTAAATTTAATCGACGAGTAGCTGTTTCTTTTGATCCCAACGAAAGAATAAATGGATTGCATGTGGTTTCTAAAAAAGCAAGTCCGAAAGTTAATACGTACAATGAACCTACAAAAAAGCCAAACATTTGAAACTGAGCAGCAGGATAAAACAAAAGAGCTCCTAAGGCATACAAACCTAGACCTAGTAAAACCCCTTTTTTATAACTATACTTTTGCGCAAACAATGCAGCAGGAATAGCCATTGTAGTATATCCGCCATAAAAGGCAAATTGAATTAAAGTAGCTTTGGTGTTTGTTAGCTCCATTACCGTTTTAAATGCAGCAACCATGGGATTTGTAATATCATTGGCAAATCCCCATAAAGCAAAAATACTTGTAATAAGGATAAATGATACCAGATATTTTTTCTCTACGACTTTAGACGAGCTATTCACAATTGGTAGGTTTAGAAGTTAATATTGGGGTTACCCCTTTTTTCAAAATGATATTTCCATACTTAGCCGTTTCACCTGTTATAACAACTGCATAAGCCTTAGTAGCTCGCTCATAAAAAGCAAAACGCTCTACTCTTTCTACAGGTTTAGCATTGGGGTTTGTTATTCGAATACTTTTCAAATAACTACGTTCAACAGTTGGGTCAAGTGTATCTCCTGGAACAGCATCCATCATAACTAATGGATTATCTACATATTGATCTAACTCAAACAATGGTAGAATAGCAGCTAATAAATCTGGTATTTTTATCCCGTCAGCTCTCAATACATTACCATTAAAACTTTCTCCGGGAAAGTGAGCATCGGCCAATATGATTTCATCTCCATGTCCCATTTTATACAGAACAGAGAGTAAATCAGGGCTTAAAATAGGTGATATTCCTTTTAGCATATTAATATGAATTACTGTTTTTTAAATTTTATGTAATTTTTATAAAGCTGATCGTATACTTTTTTATTACTAGATGGCTTAATAACTTGAGGGTTATACGATATTTTTTGACGTGCTGCGTTAGCCGACTTGTAAACTCCTGCTCCAGCAAACACAAACATTGATGCTCCTAAAACTGTAGTTTCTTTTTGGTCGATTAATTGTATTGGAGTATCACAAACATCAGCTCTTAACTGATTCCATAGTCTGTTTTTCGATCCTCCACCGACACATATTATTCGTTCTGCTTTAAATTTTCCTGCACTCTCTAAAGCTTCTAATCCTTCTCGAAGTCGAAAGGCTAAACTTTCTAAAAATGCTCTATACACCTGGCTTCGTTTGGTATTTATAGTAAGACCAGTAATCGTTCCACTGTTCATACTTGTTCCGTCGTCGTAAAAGGCAGGATCGACAGAAACACCATTTGCACCTGGCAATTCCAATTCCGCTTCCCCGATCATTTTAGCATACAACTCATTACCACTCAAATCGGGATAAAAGTTTCTTGAAAACCATTCCAATACACCAGAACTCAACCAGTTTTGACCAATATTATACACTCCTGGAATTGAATCCATTTCGATGGTTAAATTATTTTCCAGCTCGTTATTAGAGGCCGTAAAAGAATCACTACGAGTCATTACAATCTCCCAGGTTCCAGAACTCAGCACAGGCTGATTCAGTTGTGCTCCGGATCCGAATATGGCAAATTGAGTATCGTGCCCAGTCAAAAAGACAGGTGTTCCTTCTGGTAAACCCGTTTTTTCAGAAGCTTCGTTATGAACACAGGCCGCTTGATCTCCTGGTTCTCCAATAGGACCAAAAGTTTTTTCATCCAATCCAATTGTCTTCAATATTTTTTGTGAAAACTTACGTTTTCCAAGATCCGCCATCATAGCAGTACCCATCATCGAGGCATCGTTTTGCATTGCTCCCGATAATTTATTGATGAGTAATGAAGGCATAAATAAGAAACGATGAGATTTTTCCAAAATATCTGGACGATTTTCTTTGAACCAGATCATTTTATTTATGGTATTGAAGGCATAAGGATAAACACCCGTAATCTTATAAAGCTCCTGCAGAGGTATGTATTTTTCGATGTTTTTCAGAATGGATTCAGTACGTTGGCATTGCCAGGAAACCACTGGGTATAAAAGTTCACCTTCTTCATCGGTAAAAGCACCATCTACACCAAAAGTAGTTACTGTTGTTCCTGCTATTCGCTGTGGATCTATCTCAGCAGTTACTTTTTTTGAGAGCGTACACAATTTTCCCCATAATTTATCCAAATCCCAAATTCTTCCTCCGGGAAAATGAGGATCATCATCAGTTTCGTTAGGCATCGCATAGGACGACAATATTTGCCCTAACTTATCCATTGCAATCACTCTCACATTTGTTGCTCCACAATCGAAAACTATGGCTATATCTTTCTGTATCATTTTTCCTATTCTATGGTTCTCCAATTTTCCAATATCAGAACTTTAGTTACTAACAGGTGTAAAAATTGCAATAACTTCTACACCTGTTTAATACTCTATTTTTCAACTTAACTACTTCATTCCGTAAAGCGGACCGTAGGTAGCACAAGCTCTATAGTCTGATCCTTCCTTATCAGTACCAAAAGAAGCCCAGGCACTAGGACGGAAAATATCATCCTCATCAACATTGTGCATGTTAACTGGTATTCTTAAAATGGAAGCTAAAGTAATTAGATCGGCACCAATGTGACCGTAACTAATTGCTCCATGATTCGCTCCCCAATTAGCCATTACTGAATAAACATCTTTAAATGCACCTTCGCCATTTGTTCTGGGAACAAACCAGGTAGTTGGCCAGGTTGGATTGGTTCTAACATCCAGAACAGAATGAATATCCTCTGGTAATTCTACTGTCCATCCTTCAGCAATCTGTAGAACAGGACCTTGGCCTTTTACCATATTTACACGGCACATGGTAACAGGCATTTGGCCTTCAGTTTTAAATCGTGATGAATAACCCCCTCCACGAAAATAACCTCTATCAGCTTGTGGCCAATCAGTTTTATCCAAACATTTTTGAGCTTCCGCTTCAGTAATTTCCCAGAAAGCTTTCATAGCTGGGTTTCCTTCGGCATCGCGTTGTTGTGCGGTAGCATCAAGAGTTGTAGATCCTGAATTAATCAAGTGAATGATTCCATTTTCAGCCAAGCCAGTTAATTCTTTTCCTGTTACACGCTTAACAGCATCTGGACTCCAGTAAGTTCTTACATCGGAAAAAATCTGGGCTGTATTCGTTAATAGATGTCCAAATAACATGGATACACTATTTAAACTATCGTTTTCGGTTGCAAAAACATAAGACTGACGAATTCCATTCCAATCGAAAGATGAATTTAAAATGGCTTCGGTGAAATCGGCATTTGGTTGATAATCGGTCCATTGACGCTGTCCCTGGAAACCTCCTAAGATTGCATTTCTTCCTAAACCTTCTTCTCTAAATCCTTTTTCAACAAGCTTCTCATTACCAATCATCATATCACGGCAAATCAAAGTCATTTTAACGACTGTTTCCCACTCAGCTGCTTTTCTTTCAGCAGAAGCTTGTGCTTCAGGAGCATTTGGATCCTCTCCCTCTTTACAGTTTTCTTTGGTCCATGCTAACGCTTTTTGGTATTCCTCTTCATCGTAAATGCCTTCATCAATACGACGTAATATTTCAACCGACTCTACAAACTCAGCTCTGATTCCTAAATAGTCCTGAAAGAAATTAGAATCGACCATTGAACCTGCAATACCCATTGAACTATATCCAATAGACAGGTATGATTTACCGTTCATTTGAGCTACTGCAAGAGCCGATTTCACAAATCGCAACAGTTTTTCCTGTACATCAGCAGGAATATTGATATCGCCAGCTTCCTGAACATCGCGACCATAGATCCCAAATGTAGGCAAGCCTTTTTGTGTATAACCTGCCAAAGCCGCTGCTAAATAAACTGCTCCCGGACGTTCGGTACCATTAAATCCCCAAACTGCTTTTGGCAACATAGGATCTGTATCCATTACCTCAGTTCCATAGCACCAGCAAGGAGTCACTGTTAGAGAAACCCCAACGCCTTCCTTTTTAAATTTATTAGCACACATGGCCGCTTCGGCAACACCACCAATACAAGTATCAGCAATCACACATTCTACTTTCTCACCACTTGGAAAACGCAGATTATCTTGAATAAATTTTGCTGCAGCTTTTGCAAGATCCATTACCTGAACCTCTAAAGATTCTCTTACTCCCTTTTCTCTGCCATCGATTACGGGTCTGATTCCTACTTTTGGCAAATCGCCAATGAGCCTGTTAGCCATTTTATCTTATTTTTTTGTTTGTAATTATATTTTTACTATCTCCTTTACAAATTTGCCATCATTTAATGAAATAGAAAATGTTTAATTCAGTTATATTTGTATCTGTTTCTAACATTTTCACTATGAAAAACTATCCCAAAGTGCCTGACAAAGGAGATCCCTCTGATGTATTGCAATGGTTTCCGAATTATAATATAAACCTGCATTGTTGTCGATACTGGTGGCTTCAGAATTGGGAATTTAATGAGCTATCCTTCCCCTATTGGCGCATTTACCACAATAGTTACAAGGGCGCTGTTCTTTTATATAACAGCGAAGAATACGCATTAACGCCTGATAAAATAGTGATGATTGCACCCAACACCTCCTATTCTACCCGCTTGCACGATAATATCATCCCTGAAACTGGTTACTCCTTAATTGGAGGCAGAATAAGTGCTTCTTTATCGGAACAGCAACTTCATGCCGAACAATTCATTTTGCATTTATTCATTCATTTTAACATTGGAATTCCCTACGATAATATTTCTCCAGGTGTATTTAGTTATGAGTTAACCGATCACTTGAAAGAAAAACTACAGGTAATCAAACGACACCTAAACTATGAGCATACCCGATTTAGTTTCTATTCCACTTTAGCCATTCAATCATTAATCAGTGATCTGCTGTCTGATTTGCCTGAGGAAAGCTGGAATTTAATTACAAAAGACTACCGCATTTTGGAGGTTCTTAACTTTATAGAAAACAATAGCAACGAGGAGTTAAATAATGCAATTTTAGCACAACAAGCCAGCATGGCCACCAATGCCTTTACACGACTATTTACCAAAGAAATAGGAATGTCGCCTCAAAAATATGTGAAGGGAAAAAGAATAGGCAAAGCGTGTATTTTACTTCACCATTCCGATTTCCAAATTGATGAAATTGCAAGTAAGACAGGGTTTGCCGATCGATATCACTTCTCTCGGATCTTTAAACAAATTACGAAAGTGTCGCCAGCAAAATACAGAAAAGAGTTTGGCATGAAGTAAAAAATGCCTTGCGCTAAAGAGAATTCCATTTTCCAGAAGGTGAGGCATAAAAAAAGGTGTTGCTCATTCTGCAACACCTTCTATTCTGTAGAAAAGGATAAACGAGAATGAATCAAGTTTTGCCCTTCTACTATTTTTTTAATAATCGTTAATGGCATGTTCCAATACCACCGAAACAGCTCCTAAAACTCCGGATTCAATTCCAAGTTGAGAGATTTTTATGCTCGTATCTTCTCTTAATTTAGGAATACAGTAGCTAAAAAGAGATTGGTTGATAGGCGTTAAAAGATACTCGTTTGCTTGTGAAATGGTTCCTCCAAGGATAATTAATTCAGGATTTAAAATTTGAATAAGGTAAGACAATCCTTTGCCCAAATTCTGACCGAAACTATTAATTAGAGACAAAGCCAGCTGATCGCCTTCCTTTGCTGCTTTCACAATATCATCAGGTGTTAATTGTCCGTTGTTACTAAGTCTGCTTTGATGAAGTGCAGAATTTACATTCTTGTCTAACTCTTCATAAGCCCTACTCACAAGAACTCTTCCAGAAGCAATTGTTTCCAAACATCCACGTTTTCCGCAGATACACAAAGGACCATCATCATTGATTAAGATATGACTAAACTCTCCAGAGAAACCCGAATTGCCTTTGTATAACTTTCCATTAAAAATCATCCCTATTCCAAGTCCCCAATCGAGCTGAAGAACCAGTGCATTTTTAGATTCCTTGGCAATTCCATAACGCAATTCGGCCAAAGCACGAGCTTTTGAATCGTTTTCAATATAAACTGGAAATTTAAATTTTTCTTGAAAAGCATCGCGCAAGCAAACATCAGGAGCATACAAATAAGAATAGTTAATTCCCGAATCAGAATCAATTAGTCCAGGCATATTAATGCCAACACCCATAATTTTTTTCTCCTCAATCTCAAATTTAATAAGCAATGCTTTGGCAAATTCATAAATAGTATCAATTGCAGAAAGGTCATTCCCTAATTTTAGAGATTTGGTTTGAATACCGGATATATTTTGAAGTTCATTGTTATAAATAGCAACCGAAAACTTATTTTGGCTAATATCAATTCCTAACAGATAGACTGAATTTTTAACCAAACCATAAATATTGGGACGTCTTCCTCCTATTGATTTTCCTTTTCCACGATATTCGATGATATTTTCCTTAATTAACTCATTCAAATAACTTTGGGTTGTTGGAGAGCTAAGATTAAGTTTTTTCGCTATTTTAGCGCCCGATAATGTTCCATTTCGGTATAAATATTTTATAATTTGTTTCTTACTCAGAAACATTTTTTTATCATGTCCAATCAGCCCTTTTTGAATTTCGGAATCCCAGTATACCATGTTCTATTTTGCCCCTTTAAATTTAACAATACAAGATTACATTATTAAAACCTTTCAAACAAATTCTTTTATAAAAATATAGCAAAGTATTCCTATCTTTTTATAAAAACGCTTATGAAAAGTTCAAATATCCCCTGAATCTTTTGCAAAGCACACCTGCCAATTACTGCCTAAATAATTGGCAAATGTGTATTACAAAGCTATATTATCTAATAATTGGTCTGATCAACATCCTGATACTCTACCTGCAATTCTTTTAATTGAGATTTTAAATCTTGAGTGATCGTTTCATAATCAGCCTGTCCATATAGATTGTGCATTTCTTGTGGATCGTTTTGTAAATCATACAATTCCCATACATCAATATCATTATAAAAATGAATTAATTTATAACGTTCAGTTCTTATTCCATAATGACGCTTCACCATGTGTTCATTCGGAAATTCGTAATAGTGATAGTACAATCCTTTTCTCCATTCCTTAGGCTCTTCCTTCTGAAACAACGGCTTTAAAGAAACACCCTGAATTGCATTTGGCACTTTAACATTTGCCACATCAAGAAAAGTAGGAGCATAATCGATATTCTGTACCAATTCTGAAATTTCACCTCTTTTTTCGTAGCCTTTAGGCAAATGCATTAACAGTGGGGTTCTGAATGATTCTTCGTACATAAAACGCTTATCGAACCATCCATGCTCACCCATGTAGAAACCTTGATCTGAAGTATAAACAATCAATGTATTATCAGCCAAACCTTGCTCTTCAAGGTAATCCAACACTCGACCAATATTTTCATCAACCGATTTAATACAGCTCAAGTAATCTTTCATGTAACGCTGATACTTCCATTTGTAAAGTTCCTCACCGCTAAGATTCTGTTTTTTAAAGTCTTCAGCAATTGGATTGTAATGCGCATCCCAAGCTGCTTTCTGAGCGTCGTTCATTCTTGTAGTATGACCTTTGTACCAAGGGAAACGTGATTTTATTTCACCTTCAGGATCTTGCATTTTTAGATCGTAAAACAAATCCATATCATTTGCACGAATGCTTAAATGCTGTTCTTCTGCAGCCTGACGTCCTTCATAATTATCGAAGAAATTATCTGGTAAAGGAAAAGTTTTATCCTCAAAATCGTCTAAATAAGCGGTATCTGGTTCCCAGGTACGGTGAGGTGCTTTATTATGAAGCAACAAACAAAATGGTTTACTCTTATCTCTTTGTTTATCGAGCCATTTAATCGCAAAATCAGTAGTCAAAGTAGTCACATAACCTTCGTATTGCTTTTCCACGCCCATCTCAATAAAATCAGGATTATAATATTGTCCCTGCCCCGGAACTACACTCCAATAATCGAAACCTGTTGGATCACTTTTCAAGTGCCATTTTCCAATTAATGCAGTTTGGTATCCCGATTGATGCAATAGCTTTGGAAATGTTTCCTGCGTACCATTAAAGGTCACATCATTATTAATCTGCCCATTGATGTGAGTATGTTTCCCAGTTAACATGGTAGCTCTACTTGGACCACAAATGGAGTTTCCTACAAAGCTATTTGTAAAAACCACACCATCCTTGGCAATTCTATCGATATTTGGTGTTTCAATAAATCGATTATCATAGGCACTAATGGTTTGGTACGAATGATCATCGCTCATAATAAACAAAATATTTGGCCTTTCCTTTACATCTGCTTTTTCTGTTTTGCACGCGGACATAAGGGCCATTAAAATTAGTCCACTGCACAAAAAGAATGTTAACCTGTTACGTTTCATATCTCTCTAATTTATAAATCTGTTCTAACCTATTTTATCGATTTTAATAATTCATCGCCAACACCAATTTTGTAACCCGAAGACAAAAAGAACACTTCGTTGTTTGTGGTTAAAAAGGTGACTACTGGCAGTTGCTGATGAAAGTTTTTGCCTAATGTCTTTTCAAAATTGGGCAGCAATTCATCTCCCATAACAAAATGAGAATTCTCCGGCAAACTATAATCCGAAGCTTCGAATTGCTCTGCTCTCACATCCTGAGGCAGCACAAACACAAAAGGAATGCTAAGCTCATCGAAAGAGTCTTTCACCTCTTCCAAATCTTTCAAAACATGCTTGGTAGGCTCTTTATCTGGATCGATCCAAATAACAACCATTCCCCTATTCAAGGAACAAGATTCGAATAGCTCTGGTTGCCCGTCAATTGCTTTTAAATTGTTGGGTAGGAAATATTTTCCATAAGCTTCCAAAGGTTTTACTTCGCTTCGTATGCTAAGTTCTATCTGCTTATGCTCATCTTTTTTCACAGTGAAAAAAGAAAGTCGATTGAGCACAGTACCATCATTTTCCCGCTCAGCCGTAAGAAGCAAATAGTTACCTACAGCCAAACTGATATTCTTAGGAAAATCTTTCACATCCTTATTAAAAGGAAATTCCAATGTTTTATAAAAACCATTTTCGAATTTTGCCAAGCTAAATTGCTTTGCGTACTTACACACCTCATCAGAACTAGTGTGCAAACTAATGCTTCCAAAATGATCCTCTTTTTCTGCCTGTTTTTCGCCCAAATAAACATTCACCCATTGCTCGTCTTTTTTATATTGAGCAATTTGAGTCACCCGATCGATTCGAGCAGGAATACCAGCAGTTCGACACAAAGCAACAAAAAGAACTTTTGCACTACCCAAATCGGTAGTTTTCATCTCGAAAACCCCTTTAGGCGTAGAAGGCACCCAAATATAATTTTCCGCTTTACTGATATTGATTGTAGAGAGAATCCATTCTTCTGCTTTCGCAGGATTCTTTTTTACTTCCGTCCAAAATTCATCATCGAAACTTGTTTTTAGGTAAGCTTTGTAAGCTGATAATTGCTCCATGGCAATTCTTGGATTCAAAATATAATCGGCATATTCTTTTTCGGAACATTGCTTCTCGAAGGCCGAAGAATGCATCATGTGACTCAGCAATATATCAGAAGAAGCATCTCTAAGATCTTTTTCTGATATCGCGTTAAGCAAAGGAAATACCCATTTCTTCATTTCGGAAGGTGTATTTTGAATCAATCGACTGATGTTTGCCCAGTTTCCTCTCGATTTTTTAATTTTTTGCCAAACAAGCGTGCTATCAAGTTGCTCCTTACTAGCAAGAAGAAAAGCTTCCTCCTGATTCATAAAGGTTTTTTCGTAAGCCTTTCGGATGGAATCTTCTACAGCCAATCTTTTTTTGTTCTTTTCTCTGCCTTCTGCCGAGAATTTCAAAGGTGCTTTTTTAACCGGCGGTACCAAATCAAAATCGATCACCCTTTCGGAAAAATCACTTCCGTTCAATACCAAACTAAGTGTATCTGTATCGGCAACTGAAATTTTCTTAAAACTAAACTCTTCATTTTTAGTTGCCCAAACCACAACATCACCAAGTCCAAGTTTAAGACTACAAATTCCTTGAGCATCTGTCTTTAGACTGGCCAAATTGTACAATTCGGCATAGTTACAAACCAAGAAACCAACTTCAACCTCTTCAATTGGCTTATTTTGCGCATTTTTTACTTTTACAAAAATATTTTTAGCACTTGCATAATTCGCAATCTGATTCAAACGAGTAAAATTATCTCTCTCATAAATCACATCTGAAGCATTATAATGCCCTAGCGTTTGAGTCGCCGTAAGAATGGCTCTGCGCGAAGGTTCAACGAACCATCCTTGATTCACTTCTGCTTCGGGTTCGCAAGCTCCGGTAAAGTACCATTTGCCATCGGCCCAAAATTCTACCCAAGCGTGATTATCGTCCTGATGAACCCAACGAGGTGTATAAATCTGACGAGCAGGAATGCCCACAGCTCGCAAAGCGGTAACAGTTAAAACCGATTCCTCACCACAACGACCTTTGGCATTTCTGATGCAGGCAAGGGGTGCCGATGTTCTGCCATCGGTTCCTGTGTAAGTCACTTTTTCGTGACACCAGTGATTCACTTCCTGAGCCGCCTCTTTCATACTTAAATTCATCAGCCTGTCTTTCAGCTCATGAAAAATAACCACACGAGCCGAATCCATATTTTCGGTACCCGCACGAGGAGGCAATACAAAATGGAGAAAATCATCTTCACTTACTTTTTTACCCCAGCTAAAAGTTTCCTGAGCCTTAAAAGCATATCGAACCTGCTGCAAATAATGCTCTGAATCATAATTACACAAGTCACTCAAAGTTTCGTAGGCATACAAAAACTCAAGAGCATCCACTTCTTTTTGTGTCAAGTTACTATTGAAAACATCCAATAATTGAGCTTGGCGATTGTGCAATAAATCTTTGCTTCTCTGTTCGAATTTCTGATGAATTTCGCTTCGTTTTGTTTTATCGCTTACAAGATGTTCTGCACAACTTGTAAACAACAAACAGCTTACAAAACCTAAAATTGCAATTCCTTTCAATCTCATAATCATTTTTTACTAAACCAAATATTACCATCCTGTTGAATACTCCAAGACCCTTGCTGCGACAAGGAAGGACAAGTTGCTACAAATCCTTCTTGGTAAAGCGTAATTTCAGGCTTAAATGCACCTGAAAATTCTACTTCCTCAAGACGCAAAGCTTCACAACGATCCGTAAAGCATTTATTTTCTTCCAAATATGCTTTTTCGCGATAGTAAAGCTGACGCAATGCCCACTTAACCTCTTCATCGGCATTTTCAACAAAAGAAGCATCATTAGTTTGTGTCGAGAACTGAACATATCCCCATGTTTCAGGATTATGCATGGCAATTACTCCTTGCGGAGACCAAACCCAATTGTTTTCAGGCAATCTTTTTCCGTTTGCATCCTTCTTTTTAACGTATTTGCCATCCAAAATTTCGGTGATCCACTGAACGCGTGAAAAATTAATTCTCCATTGACTTCCATCCACAGGCTTCGCTGATGGAGTATTGCATTCTTTCAGCACTTTCCAAGGAAAAGCCAATTCTACTGTCCATTTCTCATCAACATCGCTTGGATTGTTGATACTTCCATAAATTTTAACAGCCGATTTTATACCTGGAATCTCCCAACTATCAATCGAGAAACCATTATCACGATATGGTTTTGTGAGTATCAAATCCCAAGTAGTATTTAAAGCATTTATTTCAAATTCGTAGTAGTTGTGAGTATCTCCATCGGGATCAATAAAAACCTCAAAATCATTGTCCATAAAAATAACCGCATCGTGTTGGGTCAGGTTTCCCCAAATATGATCGTCTTTTAATTCGGCTGCGATGTAGAAATAATCAGCATCCCAAAGCATTTTAATTTTCGTATCCTTTGCAGGCTTTTCTTTCAAATCACCTTCAATATCCACGAAAGTGCTACTCCAAGGCGCTTGTTGCCAAGCCTCATCATCCAAAACACCATCCACCAAAATGCTATTCTCTGCCTGATAGCAAAGGTATTTTTCGGGATGAAAAGGAACTGTTAAATTCTTATCTGTTTTTAGAATTGCCTGTTTACTTTCCATTGTACAAGCCGAAGCCAACAATGCCAAACCAAAAGTTAAAATGCTGATATTTTTCATTTCGTATTACTTTTTTTTCTGATACAATTTAGGGACAACACAAATTGTCCCTAATCTAAATCGATCAAATACCTTACTTAAAAAACTCCTTATTTGGCTTGTCACCCAAGACAAAATGCAATTCGCCACCCTCTATAATTTGCTGATGGGTAATGCTGAGCTTATGGTAAGCTTTGCCATTTAAGAATAAAGCCTGAATGTATTTATTTTGTTCTGACTGATTCTCTGTACTGATAACAAATTGTTTTCCGTTTTGAAGATTAATTTGCGCCTTTTCCATCCAGGGAGAAGTAATACTATACTCTCCATTGGCAGGATTTATTGGATACATACCCATTGAAGAAAGTACCAGCCATGCCGACATTTGTCCACAATCTTCGTTACCGCAATAACCATCGGGATTGGTACTGTACTGGCTGGTAATAATTTTTCTTACCATTTCCTGGGTTTTCCATGGCTCCCCCAATTGATTGTAGAGGTAAGCCACATGATGACTAGGTTCGTTCCCATGAGCATACTGTCCAATCATTCCAGTACTAAAAATAGGTAATTTATCATCCTTTTCGGGATAATAGGTAAACATGGAATCCAGTTTGGCTTTGAACTTTTCTTCACCCAAAGTACTTCTTAGACCTTTAATATCGTGAGGCACAAACCAGAAATATTGCCAAGCATTGCTTTCGCAAAATTCACGAGTATAATTTTTGGCTAAAAATGGACTTTCGAATTGACCATTTTCATCTTTAGGACGAAAAAAGGAAGAAGAAGGATCGTATAAATTCTTCCAATTATTGGCTCTTTTTGCAAATATCTGGTAAGAAGAATCATCGCCAAGCGCTTTTGCCAACTGAGCAATACACCAGTCGTTGTAAGCATATTCGAGTGTTTTAGAAACCGACCAGTTTTCCCCATGTTCCCCAGTAGGAACATAGCCCAACTTCATGTACTCATCAATTTGTCTTCCTTTTTCGCTTGCTGAAGCAATGCAGGCTTCCAAAGCTTTTTTAGCATCGAAAGGAATTCCTTTAAAATAAGCATCTACAATCACTGGAACAGCATGGTAACCAATCATCATGTTGGTTTCGTTTCCTGCCAAAGACCAAACAGGAAGCAAACCTGTTTCGTCGTAATGCGAAAGAAAAGACTTAATCATATCTTGAGTTTCGTTAGGACACAAAATAGTGTACAAAGGATGTGCAGCTCTAAAGGTATCCCAAAGAGAAAAAGTATCGTATTTTTTATAGCCTTCAGCGGTGTGAACTTTTCCGTCGGCACCTTTGTATTGGCCCTCAACATCGCTATGTAGAGAAGGAGTTAAAAAACAATGGTACATATTGGTGTAGAACAGTTCTTTTTGAGCTTCCGTTCCTTCAATTTTTATTTTAGCCAAATAATCGTTCCATACTGATTCGGCTTCCTGACGAGTTTGATCGAAATTCCAATGAGGAATCTCAACTTCCAGGTTATTCCTTGCTCCCTCGATGCTAGCTGAAGAGAGTGCAACTTTCACCAATACTTCCTCATCGTGATCGGTTTTCTTGGTCAGCACAATTCGTGTTTTTTGTCCTTCCACCGATTTTGCATCTTCAAGTTTTCCTGCCTGAAACAATTTTACATCAGAAAAGGCTTTTGAGATTTTTATCACAAAATACACTCGTTGATCGGCAGCCCAACCTTTGGATTTACGATATCCAGAAATGGTATGCTCATCCTCAATTACAATTTTAGTTTCAACCGGTTTATCCCAATTTAAGCTGTAGCCCAAATCCAGAATTAGTTGGCTTTTTTCATCCTTAGGAAAAGTATAACGATGAAAACCTACTCTTTCGGTGGTTGTTAATTCAGCTGTAATTCCTGAACTTAACAAGTCAACCGAATAGTAACCAGGATTTGCTTCCTCTCTATCGTGCGAAAATTTGGAGTACGGACGATAATCACCTTTCGGTGTTAAACTTTCGGTGAATCGACTATTAAGAGGCATTAGCAATAAATCGTACATGTCGCCAGCTCCGGTTCCCGATAAATGGGTATGACTGAATCCGGCAATGGTTGAATCGGGCCAAAAATAGCCAGCAATTCTATCCCAACCAGGCAAGCCATTATCCGGACTCAATTGCACCATTCCAAAAGGAACAACAGCACCCGGATAGGTGTTTCCTGTTCCATCGGTTCCGGTAAAGTTATTTACGTACTTTATCAGATTATCCTCTTTCTGAATGCTACGATCATTTGCGCAAGAATTTGCACCAACAATTACCAGCAAGGCTAAAATTGCTTGTTTAATCATTTCCCTTTGTTTTGATATTTTTTCCCCAACTCAACAATTGTTGTAAAATCCTCTGGTTTGCATTTTGCATAGCCAAAAACAGCCACTCCATCTGCACCTCCTTTAAAAGAGTTTTCTACAGCAGTTGGAAATTCCCCTTCCGGAATTTGCGGTCTGAATAGTCCTGTAATCAAAGCCGCTTTTCCTTTTAAATCCTTCACCCCTTTTCTTGTAGAAGTTTTTACCCACTTCATATCTTCATCGTAAAAATTCTGATATACCATAGGAAATACAGCATCTAAATCCCATTCGTCCCAACTTTGACGGCAAATAGTACGAGCCAATTGAGGGTAAGGAAATACTGCTGCAGAGATTTGCTTTCCATTTTCATGAGCAATTTTCACCAAACGATTCACCAAATGCGTTACACTATTGTAACGATACTCACGCCATTCTTTCACAGCCGTTGGGTCCTCTACTTTGGTGATGTCAATGCCACTTTCTTCCTTAAACTTTGAAGTACAGGTTTCGCAGTAACAGAAATCAAACTCGGGATATTCTTTATCCTGAACCAAATTGTACTTTGGTTGCAGGGCTTTAGCAAGAATCACATCCGCATAACGAACGTAGTCTAAATGAACACCTTTTACGCCTTTTACCGAAGCCAATTCTTTCACTTGCTTAGCAATGTGCTCATAAACTTCTTCTTTCGAAGGACAAACCCATTGGTAATAATCCACATAAGGATGAACATCAAAACAAGACTCCCCTTTACCGCTAACGGTATACCAATCGGGATGTTGCTTAGCTACCTTATCGCCAGGACGATTTAAAGTCCACATCCAGGCATGAACATCAATATCGAATTTATCGGCTAAAGGAATCACTTTTTCAAGCATGGGAACTCCTCCTCCAA
Source organism: Labilibaculum sp. (assembly GCF_041595635.1). Lineage (GTDB taxonomy): Bacteria > Bacteroidota > Bacteroidia > Bacteroidales > Marinifilaceae > Labilibaculum. The sequence continues at coordinate 34,383 of NZ_JBFHJW010000012.1, read as the reverse complement.
TAAGGATTCCGGTAATTCCCCCCTCTTTAAGCTGGGCCAATATCTTGGTCCAATCCTCATCGCTGCGTTGCATGTTGGCATACATCCACATCCAATTCCGCTCCCACTTGTAATCGTCTGCTACTGGTTGGGCAGCAAACAATCCTGTATTTACCAGTAAAGCACAGGTAAAAACCATCATTGCAAATAACTTCTTCAAGCTTATCATCTTCCTCTTTTTATTCTGTTACCGCTAACTTGCTCTATATTTCTTACAACTCTATAGCGAATTGTTCTTAATAAAATCAATAATCTCATCCATATAACCGAATGCCATGCCAACAACGGTATCCGCAGCTCCATAATAAACGGCTACTTTATCATCATCGTTTAGTGCAGCACAAGGAAACACAACATTAGGTACATCACCAGCCAATTCGTAAGGTGCAGCCGGAGCCAATAGGTAAGGTTGAGTTCTGTATTTTACGATAGATGGATCTTTAAGGTCTAGAAGCGCTGCTCCCATGGAGTAACGGAATCCGTTGCAAGTGTTGATAACCCCGTGATAGAAAAGCAACCAGCCCTCTTTCGTTTTGATAGGTACCGAACCAGCGCCAATTTTAGTACACTGCCAAGCACTCTGCTCAAAAGGAGAAACTTTCATTACACAACGATGTTCACCCCAGTATTTCATATCGGGACTATAACTAACATAAATATCACCGAAAGGAGTATGACCATTATCGCTTGGGCGACTTAACATGGCATATTTTCCATCGATTTTTTCAGGGAACATTACACCATTTCTATTGAAAGGCAAGAAAGCATTCTCACATTGGTGGAAAGTCTTAAAATCGAATGTATAAGCAATTCCGATGGTAGGTCCATGATATCCATTACACCAGGTTACCCAGTAACGATCTTCGATAAAAGTAACTCGAGGATCGTATTTGTAATCAGAATCAATCATTTCGGTATTTCCAGCAACCATTTCAATTGGGTTTTCATTGATATCCCAGTTGATTCCATCTTTACTAAAACCAGCAAAAATGTTCATTTGAACGGCTTTGTTATCGCAACGAAAAACACCAGCGAAACCATCTTCGAAAGGCACAACAGCACTGTTAAAAATACTGTTTGAATTTTTTAATTGATAACGGTCAATAACCGGATTTTGTGAGTAACGCCACATTACATCATTAGAACCTTCTGGTCTGTTTTCCCAAGGCATTGTGCTTTTTGAACTCATACTAATAAAAATTTATTTGGATTCATTATTTGTTTCTGACTCACTATTTTCGGAATGCGGAAAAGGAATAAATTTGGCTCCTAATAAGATAGGTAAAGTAGCAAACAACACTACAATAAAAAACAATTTATAACCTAACCAGTCGCTTAAAAAACCACTAAACATTCCAGGCAACATAATGCCCAGATTCATTATCCCAGTGGCAAATGCGTAATGCGCCATTTTGTATTTCCCTGGGGCTACTTGTTGCATCATATAAAGCATTAATCCAACAAATCCGAAACCATAGGCACAATACTCTACCACAACAGCGCTACCAATAATATATATGTTATCGGGACGATAAATAGCCAAGATAGCATACACCGCAAATTGTACATTAAAAATAAGCACTAAAGAGAATAAAGATCGTTTTAAACCGCGTTTGGCAATGTAGTACCCTGCTAAAAGTGAACCAAGCACAAAAGCTGCCGAACCGAATACTCCATAAATTAATCCAATATCGGAAGTACTTAAGCCTAAACCACCATCGGCAACTGAAGCTTTAAAAAATAAAGGTGCAATTTTTATGGCGAAACCTTCGGCAAAACGATAAGCTACAATAAATGCAATAAACCAAATAATATATTTCTTTTGGAAAAAGGTTTTAATAACGTCCACGGTAGTAGCAAAACCTTCTTTTAAGCTTTTTACTTCGCTATTTTTTTCTCCTCCGGATGGCAACATTCGCATATGATAAAATGCAAGCAAAATCATAATTATTGAATAGGTAAGCATAACGACCATCCAAGCATGTAAAACTCCAAACTTTTTCTCGAGAATACCTGCCAGATACACCAATGCACCAGCAGTTAATATTTTTGCCATATTGTAAAATGCTCCTTGCCAACCAATATATTTGGCTTGTTGTTGTCCCGAAAGTTCGCTTAAATAGACTCCATCGGTCGCAATATCGTGTGTGGCACCACTAAAAGCAATAATAGCTAGCAAGGCAATTGCATATGTAAAGAAATCGTTAAATTGCAAGGCGAAAGCAACCAGGGCAAAGGTAATACCAGTTAGTAATTGGGTAGCTACCACAAAATGTTTCTTGGTTTTAAACATTTCCAACAAAGGACTCCAAAGTGGTTTCAAAGTCCACGGTAACATAATTAAAGAAGTCCAAAATGCAATTAAAGAATCGGATACTTCGAAGCTCTTAAACATGAGTACCGATGCTTGTGCAATTGCAATAAAGGGTAAACCCATTGCAAAATAAGCCGAGGGCACCCAAAACACGGGATTTTTACTTTTCGATTTCATTTTGGACATATACTTAAATCTTTCTGTATTTAGTAATTTATAATTTTATCGATCGAGCAAATCAAGATCTACTGCAACTATTCAGCTACAGTCAAAACCTGATCAATATTTAGTAAACAAAGTCTAGGACTCCGCCATCAACCATATCTTGGTGATTCAAGAAAAATCCATTGATTTCTTTTCCATTCCACTCTATACTTTTCACGTATTTCCCAACTTCAGTTTCCCCTGCTTTTTTAATGGTAATTTCCTTACCAGGGTAATATTTGGAATCCAACTCTATGCGTACCTCATCGAAAACAGGGCTAGAAAGTGCATAGTCCATATTTCCTGGACAAAGAGGATAAAATCCCATCATTGCATAAACGGTCCAGGCTGAAAGTGTACCACAATCGTCATTCCCAGGAAGACCATCGGGAGCATTTTTATAGTAGGTATCAATTAGTCGCTTCACTTCTTTTTGAGTGCGCCACTCTTCACCCTTCACATGGGTAAATAGAAAAGGGTAATGTATATCTGGCTCGTTGGCCATATCAAAGAGTCCTTCATCGAACACTTTTTGCAACTTCTCACTAAAAGCTTTCTTCCCTCCCATCAATTTCATCAATCCATTAACATCGTGAGGTGCACAAAATGTATATTGCCAAGCGGTTCCCTCATGAAAACCCGGACAAGGTTCGAAGTTTTGTCCCTGCAAAGGATTAAATGGTGTTAAGAATGATCCATCGGCTAACTTTGGACGCAACACGCCATATTCTTTGCTGTAATAAGTTTTATAACGTAGAGATTGTTTTTCAAATCGCTTGTAATCCTCTTTCTTACCTAATGTTTTGGCAAACTGTGCCAGGTTCCAATCAGCAATGTAATATTCCAAAGCATGAGAAACAGAATTGTCAAACTCCGTTAACAAAGGCACAAATCCATTTTCGAGGTAAGAATCAATATCCGGACGTAACTTATTCGATTTTCCTTCAGTCGTAGCTGATTTAATCATGGCTTCGTAAGCTGCATCTACATCAAAATCACGTAAACCTCTTAGATAAGTATCCACGATTACAGGAATGGCAGGATCTCCCTCCATTACATGTGTTTCGGTGCTGTTTAGTTCCCATTTAGGCAACCATCCACTTTCCTTGTACATGTCTACCATAGAACGAACCATGTTCAATTGTTTTTCTGGGAAAAGCAAACTCTCCAATGGGTGAAGATTCCGGTAAGTATCCCAAAGAGAAAAAACGCTGTATCGATCGTTATTCGATTGTCCAATGCCATAGTTTTCCATTTCTGGATACTGTCCATTCACATCGTTAATAATATTAGGATGAATCTGGGTATGATACAAAGCAGTATAAAATATTGTTTTCTGATTTTTCGTTCCACCTTTAACCCTCACTTTTGATAAGGTCTGCTCCCATTCTTTAGAAGCTTGTTTTGTTATGGCATCAAAATCGAAAGCATCTATTTCGCTTTCCATATTCTCACGAGCATTTTCGATGCTTACGTAAGAAACGCCCACTTTCACTAGCACCTCTTTGCTTTTTGCGGGATCAAAAGTCATCCATGCACCAATGCTGTCGCCAGCCATTTGCTGGGTATACTCTTGGTAGTACTTAAATTTATTGTTGGTTTTAGTCCAGGATGCTTCAGCCTTCATGGCTGGCATTTTTTTCCAAACACCAAAATCGATTGCCTCCTGATTAAAACGAGCCACAAAATAAACCGGACGTTCACTTCCATCGTGGTAACAAAAACTACCGGTCATTCTCGATCCTTCAATTTCGTGATTGTTCACAACTCGAATTGTGGCTCCGCTTTCGTTGGTCAGCCCAGTTCCCAAATCAATTAGAACATTCGCTTTCCCTTCAGGAAAAGTAAATCTGCTCAATCCGGTTCTCAAGCTTGCTGTTACTTCCGTTTTGATATCGTATTTACTCAAACGATTCGAATAGTAACCAGGAGAAGCTTGCTGATCCGTCATCATAGAGCCATAATTTCTATTGTCAGCATCAATCTTTCCTATAGTTGGCATCAGCAAAATAACGCCCAATTCAGGACAACCAACGCCACTTAAATTAACGTGAGAATAACCTGTGAAAAATTGATTTTCGGAGGCATAAGGAGTAGACCACCAGCGAGCATCCTTATCGAAAACATTCTCGCTAGATCCAGACACATTAAAAGGCACAACCGAAACCATCCCGTGCGGCAAAACAGCCCCCGGATTTGTAGTTCCGAAATTGCTTGTCCCTATGAAAGGATTCACATTAGCTGTCAAATCTTGCGCCTGAACAGAAAATAGCATTCCAAAAATAAACAAAGACAAACTCGCATAATTTTTCAACGCAGAGTAGCCTTTTCTAAAAAATAAAGATAATATCGCCATTGTGCCTAATGCTTTATTGGTTTCAATTTATTGCGGTCTGTTTTCTGCTGCAGCACCAAATTTTTTATTAGGTTCCGATCCCATCACAAATTTCAATGATCCGCCCTTCATAATGTCTTGGTGTCTGATAAACGATTTATTATATTTTTTGCCATTCAACTCAACAGACTGAATGTAAATATTTTTCTCGTTGTTGTTTTCAACCTCAATAGTAAACTCCTTATCTTCAGGAAGATTAATAGTAGCCTCATCGATAAGTGGACTCCCAAAAACATAAATTCCGTTGGCCGGATTTACAGGATAAAATCCCATTGAAGAGTAAACAAACCAAGCCGACATTTGTCCACAATCCTCGTTTCCAGACAAACCATCAGGAGCATTGTGATACATGGTATTCATTATTTCACGTACTTTTTCAGCTGTTTTCCATTGCTCTCCTGCAAAAGCATATAAGTAAGTAGTATGATGACTTGGCTCATTTCCATGTGCATATTGACCAATTAATCCTGTAATATCAGCAGAAGCCCCTTTTCCTAAATCAGAATCGATAGTGAAAAGAGAATCCAACTTTTGTACAAAAGGTTCAGTACCTCCAAATAGGTCAATTAAACCATAAGGATCCTGGGGAACCAACCAAGTATACTGCCAAGCATTTCCTTCACAGAAATCATCATCGCGATGTTTTGAATGAACAGGATCGAAAGACTTACGGAACTCGCCCGAAGCTAATTTTCCTCGCATAAATTTCAATTCCTTATCGAAATAAAATTCATAACCTTTGGCTCTTTTCGAGAAATATTTAAAATCTTCTGTTTTACCCATTTTCTGAGCCATCGCAGCTACACACCAATCATCTATAGCATATTCGAGACCGATAGCCACCGATTCGTTTATGTAATCAGCAGGAATGTAACCCAATTCCTTTACCTTATCCATTCCCTCAAAATCGTTCATTGAAGAGGCTTTAATTGCTTCGAAAGCCAATTCAGCATCGAAACCATCAAATCCTTTTAAGTAAGCATCAACAATAACTGGAATAGCATGATTTCCCACCATGGTATTGGTTTCGTTCCCAGCCAAATGCCACACTGGAAGTTTTCCTTGCACTTTGTAAATTTCCAACATTGTATTCACCAAAGCATTCACCTTTTGCGGTTGAACAATGGTAAAAAGTGGGTGTAAAGCACGGTAGGTATCCCAAAGAGAGAACACTGTATAATTATCAGATTCCGAAGAAACAGGCTGACCGTCTTCTCCTCTAAAATCTCCATTACTATCATTAAACAGAGAAGGAAAAATGAAACTGTGGTAAAGCGCTGTATAGAATATCTTCTCATCATCAGACGAAGTAAATTTCGCGTCGATACTTTGCAACTCATTATTCCATACTTTTTGAGAACTCGTTTTCACTGCATCAAAATCCCAATTAGGAACTTCGGCGTTTAAATTGCTCTCTGCCCCTTTTTCGCTCACAGGTGATAAGGCTGTTTTGGCCAACAATTCCTTTTCTCCATCGAACTCGATAAGTACAGTATGAACAGAATCACCATGCTCAACAGACTTATTTAAAGCTGTAATTTGTTTTATTTTTTGAGAAAATTTTGTGTAGAAATATATTTTTTGATCCTTGGCCCAGCCTGTAGAGAATCGGTAACCAGATAAAGTATAATCATCGATCTGCTCAATTTTACCCTGGCTAAACTTATCCCAACCGATTCCGCTAGTTACATCAACAATCAATTGAGGAGCTTTACTGTCCTGAAAAGTATAACGATGAAAACCAACACGCTCTGTTGCGGTCATTTCTGCGTGAACATTGTACTTTTTTAAATCGACTGCATAGTAAGCCGGACTAACAACTTCGTCGGCATGAGTAAAACGTGCACTCCATTGTTCCAAACTTAATTGATTGTCTTTAGGAGAATCAATTTGTACTGGCATAAACAACAAATCGCCATAATCTCCGATTCCGGTTCCACTTAAATGCGTGTGCGAAAATCCGGTGATAATAGAATCGGAATAATGATAACCCGAACACCAATCCCAACCTTTAAAAATATTATTAGGTCCTAACTGAACCATTCCAAAAGGAACATTAGCCCCAACAAATACATGTCCGTGACCACCCGATCCGATAAAAGGATCGACGCGATTAACATAGCTAATTTTTTCGGTTGATTGTTGGCTACAGGATAGTGAAAATAAAACTGTTAGTGCCAACAGTAATTTAGTAGTAAGTTTATTCATCATGTTTCTATTATTTCAGAGTAAAACGGGTATAACAGCGACTAGAATACACTGTTAACTTTGTCAATCATCCTTTTTCGGGTGAATTTTCAAGACCTTGTAAGCTTTCTGCAAAATTTGGCCAAAACACAATAGATAAAGGATAACAATATTCAATTTGGGTATTCCTACTTTTCGAAGTGCGATCGGCAAAATAATTTTCATTTTAAAAGCTTATTTTCTTAGCCAACAACAGAATCAAAAAATAGTATTTACCAAAGTGAACACCTTGCAAGTTTAATAAAAACCGCCCTATAAAACAAAGGCTTTTGTAAAAAATTACAAAAGTAAATCTACCATCATTAATTTATTTTAATGTATTCAATTCCTAGCTTAGCTACTTAAAACCTCAAACTCATCAACACATCTAATTTAAATCCTCTTTTCATATTAATTGAAGGAGGTTTCTACCAAATTTAGTAAAGTGAAACAAAAAAATCAGCTAGCTCAAAAGTGAACTTCTGTCAACAAACAGAAACTTTTGAACCAGCTGATTTTATTTTGGATAAAACAAGAACTTGGTTTTTTCAAGCTCTAATTAACTATATCTTAATAAGCACAAACATTTTGATTTAGGTCTTGCAATTTTTGTCCCTGCTCTGCGTATTTTAATTCTATAGCACGAGGTTTTGTACTTGGCTTATATTTTACTGTGAAAGCATGCCATCCTTTTTTAAGCGCTACTTTTTCGCTCTTCTTAAATGGAAGATTACCTTTCCCAGCTTTTTCAATAATTAAATCGTCACCGAAAAATAAAAGGCTTTCCCCATCTGATTTCATCTCAAACTCATACACAGCATCTTTTTCTGCATAAAAGGAACTTTTAAAAGCCATAGAAAAATTCACATCTCCGCCAAAGTCTCCCAATTGCAAAGTATCTACTACTACAGCTTTTGTTGATGTTGGAATTTGAATATCCTGAACCGTTTTAAATTTTCCTTTGAACATCCACTTTTGAAATCCTTTATTTGCAGGAGTTGCAGCTGAAGCCTCACGATAATTTTGTTGCTTCACTTCTGCTGTTTTTAGATCATTAAACATTTCTCCTTTATAAGATCTTGCTTTAATTTTACATTCTTTATCTACGGTAAAAGGTTCTGTATAAAGCAATGATTCCTTTGTAGGAACTGTACCATCCAGGGTATAACGTATTTCTACACCTTCCATCGGGTAAGCTAAATTAAGCGTTACAAGTGTATTTTCCACAAATACAATATCCTTACTTAATCCCTGAACGGCAGGAATATAGTAGTAAACGCCCATTTCATCTAAACGAGCATAATGCTTATTGATTCTAGTATTAAAATCATCAAAATTCTTTAGCTCTTTTGCTGTCCATGCCGTTTCTGCCATTGGAATTAAACGTGGAAAGGCCTGATATTGCAAACGCTTAAAGCTGGGAATCCATTCTGACCAAAGGTTGGCTTGAATACCCAATACATACTTAGATTGTTCTGCAGTGAAATCTTCAGGAACAGGCTCGTAAGCATAAGTCTTTTCAATAGAATTATGATCGTTCAAATAATCGTAGTAGTAAGCTGCTGTAGGAGTAATCACCATATCATTTCCTTTTTCGGCTGCAATTCTTGGCGCTTTAGGCACCCAATTACGCCACCACATCATGCTTGCACCTTCCGATAATCCACCTTCTACAATCTCATCCCAACCCATTAGTTGTTTCCCTTTCGATTGTAAGAATTTTTCTATTCTTCGGTTAAAATGAGATTGCAACTCATGCTCGTTAGCCAAATGATTCTTTTTAATCTCTTTCTGACACAAGGGGCAATCTTCCCAACATTCGATTCTTACCTCATCGCCACCAATATGAATGTACTTAGATGGAAAAAGGTCAGCAACCTCATCCAATATATTTTCCATAAATTCATAGGTTGTTTCTTTACCTAAACAAGAAGGAGTTGAAAATACTCTTCCCATTCCACCTTCATCAGTACAGGATAAAAAAGGATAATTATCGATTGCAGCTAAAAAGTGACCTGGCATATCAATTTCGGGTAAAACCGTAATGCAACGCTCATCAGCGTAAGCTACAATTTCTTTAATTTGCTCTTGAGTAAAGAAGCCACCGTACATTTTCTGCCCATCAATTTCCTTATAATTTGTTTCATCGATTTTGTACAGCTCGTTTTCCACGGCGCGTTCATTACAAATAGTATCCTGATTATTTTCGATACGCCAAGCTCCTTTTTCCGTCAAAAGCGGATATTTCTTGATCTCAATTCTCCAACCCTGATCATCGGTCAAGTGCATGTGATAGGTATTTAGTTTGTACAATGCCATTTCATCCAAAAACTCCTTTACCTCATCTATTTTAAAAAAGTGACGACTAAAATCCATGTGCATTCCTCTCCAGGCAAATCGAGGTTCATCGTCAATTACAACACAAGGAACCAACCAGTCTGCAGAAGCAAGAGTTTTACTTTCAATTTGCACAGGCAGTAGCTGACGAATGGTTTGTACAGCATTAAAAAATCCAGCTTCAGCGGAAGCTTTTACAAGAATTCCTTCGTTTGTTACTTCCAAATGGTAAGCTTCGGCCTTTAACTCATTGTCTGTTACAAACCGAAGACCTGTAGTTGTTGCTTCATTTACAATGGCAAGTTCAAAACCTGCAGCCTGATTCAGCATATTCACCAAATAGTTGGCTGCTTTTTTCTGGCTATCATCTTGAATGGAAACCAAAGTCGTTTTGGTAAATCGGAACGAACTCTCGCCAAGCACCAAAGAAACGGGTTTTGGAATAATAGAAATGTCTTCCTTTTTAAAACTCGGATTGGAACATGATGCCAATAAAATAGCCATCAAAAACGGAAGTAAAATGTATTTTTTCATATTCTTACAATTAGGATCAAGGGACAGAAATCAAGTCATAAAACGGATACCTTCCCCCTGATCAGTTGGTCTGTTAAAAATTAGTATCAAATAGTAAATCTGCTGAATAGTGATTCAACCGGTTCAAAAATAAACTAAAAAACACTATTGTAATTCTGGAAATACTACTTTCAAATCAAGTGGATCATTCATACTTTCCTGCAATTCGATTAATTGTGCAAACAGTTCTTTCACCTTAGATTTACTTGCATCCTGACCTGATAAATCGTTCATTTCCAACGGATCATTATCTAAATCATACAACAATACTTTTTTAGCTTTAGGATAAACAATTAGCTTAAATCCATCCTTTCTAATCATTCGCTGAAGATTCTTATAGCAACCATAAATAGCTGGATATGAACTCTTTTTTCTTTCCATACGAACTGCATCCATTAAGCTATTAAACTCTACATAAGCAGGTTTTTCGACTCCGGCAAGTTCTAGGGTAGATGGCATAATGTCCTGCAAATAAACATCCATGTCTATTTTTTTCCCTTTAGGCAGATCCGGACCAATCACCATTAAAGGAGCGCGCATACTGTGATCGTACATATTTTGTTTTCCTATTAAACCATGGTTCCCGCAGGCCAAACCATGATCGGCAGTATAGAAAATATAGGTATTATCTTTCTTTCCTGATTTTTCAAGAGCATCCATGATTCTACCAATTTGCTGATCTAAATGAGTAATAATGGCATAATACTCCTGACGATTCACTTTAACAGAATATTCCGTTCTTGGGAAGGGTGCTAAACACTCATCACGAAGACCTTTACCGCAACCAATTTCATCTTGGTTAGGATATTCTTCCATGAAACTTTCTGGAACAGAAATATTTTCCAGTGGATACATGTCTACAAATTTCTTTGGAGACTGACGGGGATCATGAGGAGCATTAAAAGCTATGTACATAAAAAATGGATCCTCTTTTTCTTTCGCCTGACCAATAAAATCAATAGCCTCATCGCCTAACACTTCACTCCAGTGTTTTCCACCTTTCCAATGTCCTCCAAATTTTTTATCGTAAGGTCTCCAGGTTGTATCTGTTTTGCTCAACGGACGATTATACCCTTCCTTGGTTTGGTTTGGCATTCCTCCTCTTACTGTTCCCAAAACATCGAAACAACTATCTGCAATAGCCTGCACATGCCATTTACCTGCCATATAAGTATCGTAACCTGCATTTTTCATCAAGTTTCCCCACATTTGTGATTGCACTTCAGGAGTCTTCATTTGCTTTTCAACATCTTTAGCATTCCAAACAAAACGTCCCGAGTTAATCATGGTTCGTGATGCTACACAAACCGCACCTTGCCATGCTCCCATATTGTATGCATGCGTAAAAGTAACCCCATCACCCACTAACTTATCCAGATTTGGAGTGATCATTTCCTTGTTGCCTAAAGAATTTATCGTATTGTAACACTGATCATCAGCAAACAAAAAGATAATGTTAGGTTTTTCAGGAGTTTTTTCTTTTGCATCCGTACATCCAACTAAAGTACTAAGAACACAAAATAGTCCTATACTGATTTTTAAATATCGATTCATATTACTTATTTTTTTATCGTTTTATTTTTTAATTGATCAAAGGCTTCTTCGTTTGCTAGCTTGAGCATATTTCCTCGTTTTCTTGTTCTTATGGCTCCATTTTTAAGCATTTCAATTGATACATCGTTCCCATTCGATTTTAACCTTGTATAAATTGGGTTATTATCTTGCGAAGGAATATCTTTTAATATTTCATTAAACTGACTGATTACAGGTTTTACATCTTCTTTATCAATCAAATTAATTGTTTCATACGGATCCTCTTCCATATCAAAAATACGAACTACTTGTTTTGCCGTATCAACATAGGCTTTGTACTTTGGCGTTCTAATTATACGATCTCTAAACTCAAAGCGATTCTTCACCAAACTATCTTCACTAACTACCGCAGGAAGACCTCCCATAGACAATGCCCAGTTTCTGTTTCCTTCACTCTCTTCATTTGTTAAAACATCGGCAAAAGAAAGACCATCGGTTTTAAAACCTGAGGTGTTTTCAACATTCGCTAGATCGAGCAAAGTTGAATAGATATCGGTAAAATCAATGAGCGCATTCGTTTCTTTTTTTAACTTTTTGGGAGTAAGCACAAGAAAAGGAGCATTTACACCATTTTCAGATAAAAAGGCTTTACCTCCTCTAACGTAAACCGAATCGCGTTTCCCAATTATTGAATTTGACGTTCCATTATCGGTTGTAAAAATCAGATAGGTATTATCTGAAATCTCCAATTCATTTATCGCATCAACAATTTTTCCAACAATCACATCGGTGTATCGAACCATAGCCCGATGCTTTTCATATTTTGTTTTCACATTTGGTTCAAGTGGTGTATGAACAAAAGGAGAATGAGTTAGTACCATTGGATAATACACACACATGGGATTCTCTTTGTTTTTGCGTAAAAAATCAATTATAAAATCAGAAAATACATCGGGACCAAACTGACCTGCATATGTTTTGCTCCCTTGTTTTGTATGAATGTATGGATCCCAGTATCGTTTGTCGCTTGGTGCGTTATTGCTTTCGTAACCTGTCCACATGCAATATTCATCGAAACCTGCCTTGGTCATGGCATCTGGTTCAATCCTAAAATCGTTAACCTGCCACTTGCCTGCCACACATGTTTTATAGCCCGCTTTGCGAAGTACTTTTGCAAAACTCGGATTTTTTTCTGAATCAAAATTGGCTCCATGCCCCCAACGCGGCACATCGTAATGATTCACCCAGCCATTGGTAAACGGATATTGTCCCGTCATTAATGCAATACGGCTTGGTGTACATTGCGGCATAGAATAAGCATTATTGAACTTTATACCTGAAGCAGCCAATTCATCGATATTGGGTGTTTCTAGTTCTGTAGCTCCATAAGAAGGAAACCATTCTTTACCCAAATCATCAACCAAAATAAAAATAAGATTCGGCTGTTCATTATTGGTCTCTCTGTTACATCCCATTGCAACAAAAAAAAGCAAAACAAATAAAATATTCCTTGCAACTTTCATGATCTAATGCTTAGATTATAATTTTAGTTCTCCCAAACTATTTCTCCATTCTCAATACTCCAATCATTTCCAAAATAGCCCGTTGCTTTAACTCCATCGAATCCGTTTTTATAAATGGAGGAAGTAAAAATCATGATATCAGGAATACCTACTCCAGATACAAAATAACGATTTGGTGTAACAGCATTAAAACCATCCATACCAGAACCTGAGATAACAGCTACTGAAGCAAGTTCACTATCTACTCGTGGATACATGAAATAGGTTCCGAACTCATTTCCTTTTAGCTTTTTATCTCCCACTGTAATCTCCCCACGTTTTACCTGTATAGGACAATCAGCTAGTAATTCTTTCCAGGCAGCATTGGTTGATGCATTACCATATAAAATAACCGAACGATCTTTATATTTATCTAATTTAAATTCTTTATCTGAAATGATATCTATCGATCCGTTTCCACGATAATAGAATGTTTCTGCATCGAAACGAGCTTTATCGAAAGACCATTTATTTTCTGCTTCAGTTCCTTTTGTTGAATACACAAAAAGCATGTTATGACGGAAAGCATCTTTAAAATTGCCATACCTCTTTGGATTCTTTTCAAAAGTATTGCTTGGTGCTGAAACTACTTTCCAGTTCTCGTTCTCTTTCTCAAACCAAATTTCCTCACCTGCATCGGCAACAGCCTGAATAAAGTTTGATTGATCTATTTTAATTTTTACTGAATCAGATTCAGCACAATGAGTAATATCAAGCTTGAATTTGACTAAGTTTTCAGTTTCAACAGTAATCCATCTATTTTTAAGTACGATGTTCTTTTTAATTTCTTTTTCGTTTGGGATTCTTTGCGACACATGCACACCACAAAACTCGAACGGCAATTTTTGTTGGTATAAAGTTACAAAACGACTACTTGCTGATACTCCAGGACTCGCTGTCCTAAACTCAAAAGTCTTTACCTCATTATTATCAGGAATACTATGCCATTTGAAATAATCGAAAATACTAGCAAAATCGACCCCAAACCAGTGCTTTTTATCTTGATGCTCGTAATAGGCAAAATCGGGATGAAAAGTACTTAAATGCTCTCTCATAAAGCGAGCCTGATCTACGGGAACCACTTGGTCAGCATCGCCATGTTGAATATATATGCCATGATGCAAATAATTACGAGACAACTCTAAAGTATGACTAGAGTGACTTGCTCTCACAAACATATTTTGCAAAGAAGAAGCCTCATCAATCTTATTTTTATTTGAATAGGAAAAAAATGAATACCATCCTGACAAAGGAGATATGGCAGCCCACTTCCCAGGAAAAGTAGCTCCAAGTTGCCAAGTACCATGTCCTCCCATTGAATGACCCTTTAAATAGGTATGTTCCGGGTCGGTTCCGTACATTTGCTCTGCAATTTTCTGAACCTCCATCGCATCCCATCGTCCCCAATCTTCCCAATCAAAACCAAAAGGTCGTCGGTTAGTAGGACAAATTACATGTCCCCAATCTTTTTGTTCATAGGATGCAGACTGACCGCGTGCTTCAACGGCTGCCCCGTGCAAAGATAAAAACATAGCAGGCTTGGTATTGGGTTCTATTTTACCTTCGCGCACAGCAAAATATTGAAGACTGCCATCTATATCTGAAATAAAAGTACGAACGTAAAATTGGTCGGGAGTTCTTACTTTGTAACGAACCGTGGTTTCATCAATTAATTTATTTCCGTTGTAAAGCGACAGGTGAACATCAACCATATCTTTTTGGCTATAATGGTCTTTTACCAAATAAGGCAGTTTACGCATTGTCATTGGTACAATGGTATCCAATTTTGTTTCAAGCTGAACACCACCTGTTTCAGCAATAATTTTTAAATTCTTTTGGCTTTGTGTTGTAGCGTTTAAAATTCGTATGGAACCAATTTTATCGTCTTGTTCTGTAGTTAAAAAGTCAGGAATGGTCATATCCTTTTTCATAAAAGAAACGCTTTTTTCTACAGGCAATAATTGAATATTTACTTTACCACGTGAACCTTTTACCAGAAAAGTATTCTCTCCTTTTTGTAGCTTAATAGGATGAAAAGTAAAATGCTTATTATAAACGTCTCCTCCGCGAGGAACTCCATTTACAAATACTTCACGATGACCCGATATTTCTAAAATGCGAGTCTCTTCCTCTTGGGAATTATAGGTCAGATATAAGTATCCGCCTCTTAATTTTCTTGTTTCAAAAAGACCTTTCACATTCACTGAAGTCGTATCCCATCTTTCAACATTGCCATGTCTGCCAACACCTACAGAATCATTTTGCAAAGGCTTATAATTTTCACTAGTTAAAAATTGATAGAAAATAGGGTCGGTACTAACAACGGAACGAGAACTTTCGCCAACTGCGCCAACAACCAAAGCTTGCTTAAAAGTTATTGTATCCTGAGCAAATAAAGAATTCGCAACACACAAAGTAATCAAGCTAAGTATAAATCTTATTTTCAACATTTATTTCAATTTAATTAGCGTTTGCAGATAAAGCTCAAACACTTAGTTTATGGACTGACCCTAATTAGTCGTTTATCGTTTTGATTTATTGGTTTTAGCCAAAATATATTTTGGCTAAAACCTCTGTCTAGTTATCGCGTAACTGTTCTTCCTTCAGAAACATATTTTAAAAGAATATTTTTAAGTTCTTCTGCTTTTTCAGGATTCTCTTTCACAAGATTTTTTGTCTGCTGAGGATCTATTTTCAGATTAAACAATTCAAAATCTTCGTTATGAGGCACAACACCAAGTGAATCTTTGAACCACTGAGGTTCGGCATTATCTCTACCAGACTTACTATTAATAAATACCCAATCACCTTTACGTATGGCCAACTTTCCGCTTGCACTATGATGTATAGCCATTTCTCGTTCAATGGTATTGGCTTGCTCTCCATCTATTAGTTCATCAATAAAACTATAGCTATCTTCTGCATTATTATTATCCAATTCTATATTCAAATAATCAGCAAGAGTAGCTAGTATATCAGTTTGTGAAACTAACCGATTAGAAGTTTTTCCTTTTTTGATTTTATCAGGATAAGAAACAATAAATGGTAAAGTATGACCACCTTGCCAAAGGTCTCTTTTTATCCCTCTAAAATCTTTCGTAGAATGATGATCATATTCTTTAATGTAGCCAAACACTTGAGATTCCGGCCCATTATCAGAAGTGAAAATAATCATTGTTTCGTCTAATATATTGTTCTTTTCTAATGTTTTAACAATCTCACCAACAGCCCAATCTAATTCAGTAATAAAATCACCATAAAGTCCAACTCCTGACTTCCCCTGAAATTGTTTAGCCGGTACATGAGGGTAGTGAGGAATATGCGGTGCATAGTATAGAAAGAAAGGTTCCTCTTTTTTTAGCTTGAACTCAGCATTCTCTTTTTTCTTTCCAGCAGCATCGATATATTCAACTGCTCTAGCGATATAATGCATTTGAGCTTTTTCCATATCGAAATCATCAAATTTAGGATCTCCTCCCTGACTCATTCCATTTTTAAAGTACCATCTTGCACCATCAGCTTTTTCAGCAGTTCCAGGCACATCGTGACAAGCATAATGTTTGGTACCATATCGTTTACCATACCAAAGGTGTACTTCCTCATAGGTAAATCCGTATGGTTTCCCACTAAAAATAGCTTTGCTATAATCAATCGCATCAGCCGAAATATCTAAACCCTCACGAGATGGCTTAGCAGCCGATTCCCAATCAGATCCCAAACCCCATTTACCAATAGCAGCAGTATTGTAACCATTATCTCGTAACATACTAGCTATGGTTACGCGCCCTTTATTCACCCATGATTGCTCTCCTGGTTTTGGATTACCACTTTTACGACTTGTTCTCCACGAATATTGTCCTGTAAGAATACTATATCGGCTTGGACTACATATGCCACTTGGTGAATGAGCATCTGTAAATAGCATTCCATTATCGGCCAACTTATCGATATTAGGAGTCGGAATTTTACTATCCTTATTGTAACAAGTAACATCTCCATAGCCTAAATCATCAGCATAAATAAGGACTATGTTAGGAGTTTTTGTTTCTTGCTTAGATGAACATCCAAGCAAAACGATTAAACTAAAAAAACAAAGCAATTTTATCTTCATAAGATTCAAGATTTAGGCGGCTACTCTAAAAAAGACAATTCAATTACCTACCCATTAAAGGGTAAATAATTGAATTATCATGCATGTACTATTTAATTTTTAAAGTAAGAATTGTATCAAATGCATCTGCATCTATCTCACCTGGATAAACAAATACACCTTCCTTAACTTGCTTAAATTTGATTTTTTTACCGTCGAAAGTTTGAGCAGACAATACTTTCGCGTCTAAATTTTTAATAAAAATGTAATCTTCGCCTGGTGCATGTGTAATATGAACATACAATTTTTTATCCTTGGAAGTTATAACACCCCACTCCTGCGGGCCAACTACATTTCCTCTGGTACCATAAATACTTTCTCCATATTTTGAAGTCCATTCTCCAATTTCGCCTAAAGTTTTTACAAATTCAGGTTGAATTTCACCATTTGGCATAGGACCAACATTTAGTAGCAAGTTTCCGTTTTTACCAGCAGCTTTCACAAGGAAATGAATGATTTGTTTAGTCGACTTCAACTTTTTATCGTTCAAATTAAATCCCCAAGCTTTTCCCATGGTAGCGCAAGATTCCAATGGAAGTTGACTCACTTTAACACCATGACTAAATCCTCCTTTGTTCTCCCCTGGAAGATCTCTTTCAAAAGTTTGAATGTCCTCACCTGGAATTGGTGTAAGATGGTGATTGTTTGCAATTAAGGTATTCGGACTCAACTTATGAATGAGCTGATAAATTTCGTTATAACGCCAATCTACTGTTTTACGCTCCCAGTGTCCATCGAACCAAATGCAACCAACTTCTCCATAATTTGTTAACAGTTCAGTTAATTGTGTTTTCATAAAATCGATATACTTATCCCAATCGGCATCAACCGGTTTTCCATCAACAATTTTCTTTCCAAAACCGTAATCTTCTCTAGCCCAATCTAAAAGCGAATAGTAAAAGTTCAATTTGATCCCCTCTTTTTTACACTCTTCAGCAAGCTCTTTTAAAGGATCTTTTCCATAAGGTGTCGCATCAACAATATTGTAATCCGAAGCTTCAGTATCGAACATACTAAAACTATCGTGATGCCGAGAAGTAATCGTGATGTATTTCATACCTGCATTCTTAGCAATTTGCACCCATTCTTTGGCATCAAAAGCCTGTGGGTTAAAAAAGCTGGCTAGTCGACTGTATTTTTCATACGGAATATGCTGTTGAAACATCACCCATTCACCATCGCCAGGAATACTGTAAATTCCCCAGTGGATAAACATACCAAATTTCATATCCTGAAATTCTTTACGAGCTTCAAGATTACCTTCTGTTGGTGTGTATTCATCCATCGGGAAAGAATATTCCTGCGCTTGAACACCCAATCCTAACATCAGGAAAACTGCAATTATTAACGAATTCTTCATTGTCTTATTTTTAAAATTTATTTTCATACTCTTCTTAAACTCCCAAACAAAATAGCAGTCATTTCATCAACTACTGTATTTTTGCTTGCGATCCCATTTCCATTTCTAAAGTTCCACCTGCTACTATTTCTTCATGCGTTATCCAAAATCGATCCAATACTTTTCCATTCAATTTCATGGATTGGATGTAAATATTCTCGGAAGAATTATTTTTTGCTTCGATGGTAAATTTCTTTCCCTTATAATAGTTTGAATCGAGATTGATTTCAATCTTACTAAAAACCGGACTTGTAATCTGATAAATATTATCTCCTGGACAGATTGGATGAATTCCCATGGCAGTTAAAACATACCATGCCGACATTTGCCCCACATCTTCGTTACCACAAAGACCATATGCACCTACACCATAAGCCTCCTTACAAATTTTACGTGTCCATTTCTGCGTTAAATGCGGCACTCCTGCAGTATTCAGCATAAATGGAACATGATGAACCGGCTCATTAGGATGATTATAGTAATTGTTCCACAAAAAGTCTTCTGGGGTTTTTTCAAAAAAGGAAATCAAGGAATCACGATATGCGTTTTCTCCACCCATTAGTGATTTCAATCCTTCAATATCGTGAGGAACAAACCAACCTTGCTGATAAGGATTACTTTCGATACAACCTTGTCCATGCGTAGTTTTTCCTTTCCATTCTGTCCATTTACCATCTTCAGTTCTCGCTCTAAACCATTTCACATCCTCATTCCAGATATTCTTATAGTTATTACTTCTTTTGTAATACTCTTCAGCAATATCTTCTTTGTTTTGCGATTCGGCAAACTTGGCCATGCACCAATCAGAATAGGCATATTCCATTGTCATGGATACCTTTTTAGGGATAAAACCAAGTGGTTCATTTGTAAATGTATCCACTGAATTCTTACAATAATCAAATGCCTTATCGATATCATAATTTCTGATGCCTTTCTCGTAAGCATCCACAATAACCGAAACAGCCGGATTACCCAACATACAGCCTGAATAGGAGTTCAACATTTCCCAGCGAGGTAAATACTCTCTTCCACTTAATTCGGCCATTTGCAGGAGCGAATTGATTTCATCATTCACTAAAGATGGATTGATAATGGTTTGTAAAGGAAATTGCGAACGAAACACATCCCATCCACTAAATATGGTACGATAGGTAAAATCATTACTTTGGTGAACATTTTTATCAGCACCTATGTAATTTCCATTTACATCTGAGAATGTTCTTGGATCGATCATGGTATGGTAAAGCGAAGTATAGAAAATTGTTTTTTCTTCCTCACTACCACCCGAAACGCTTACATTTCTTAAAGCATCATTCCACAATTCACGAGATTGGTTATGCACTTTATCGAAATCCCAATGGGCAATATCGTGCAATAAATTTTCTTCAGCACCTTCAACGCTCACAAAAGAAATTCCGCTTTTCACCAATACCTCTTCCCCTTCTTTGGTTTTAAAGTTGGTATAGAAACCAAGGTGTTTCCCTTGCATTTCCTTCGCGTTTTTAAAACGAGGTGCATTTTTCACAGCATCTTGATAAGCCTCTTTACGGATATGGCGCATTTTTCTTCCTTCAACAGGAATATCAGCACTCCAAACACCATAATCTTTTAGTGGCTTACTAAACTGGCAGTAAAAATAAACGGTGTAATCGGCTTTACCTTGGCCAGCTCCCCATCCACCTCCTTCAGGAGGACATTTCATCCATCCTGAAATGGTATTTTCATTCTCAACTTTAATGTATTGCTCGGTTGATGTACCTCCCACTCTTCTCGACAAATCGATTTGAATTCGCGAACTATCGCTCTCAGGATAAGTGAAGCGAATAATTCCGGCACGCGGAGCTGCTGTTAATTCAGCTCTCACCTGATAATCATCCATGGTAACAGCATAGTAAGCTGCTTTAGTTACTTCTGTTTCGTGCGAGAAACGAGAACGGTATCCTTCTTCTGGATTCGTAGGAATACCACGATTCGTAATTAACTTACCAACTGTAGGAGTTACTAAAAAATTTCCCAAATCGCCAAACCAGCCTACCCCACTCATATGAGTAAAACTAAATCCTTCTAGCGTATTGTGTTCATACGAATAACCACTCCCATTGTCTCCTCCGGTAAAGGAATCCGGGCTCAGCTGAACCAAACCAAAGGGAGTTGCAGCTCCGGGAAAAGTTTTCCCAAAGCCATGCGCATCCTTCGTTTTTTTTCCATAAGTAATGGCTCCGATAATCGGATCGATATAATCAACCGCCTCTGTGCTTTTCTCCGCTGGAGCGCAACTTAATAGCAAATACGAAATTGCTCCCAGATATAAAAATAAAATCTTCTTATCCATTACTTGTTTTTTAGCATTCTATTTGTCTGACTTAAAAATATCTACCTCAACATCGTTATTCAGTTTTTCTCCCTCTTTGGTTCTGCCTCTTTCAACGATAGCAACCAATTCCGCGGTAAGCTCTTTCACCAATTCAGGATGTTGCTGATAAACATTATTCTGCTCACTAATATCATTTTCCAAATCGTATAACTGAATTTCCGGATCCCCGTCTTTACGAGCTCTACCATCATTCGGGAAAGACCATCCTCCAGAACCAGGACAAAGCTCTAACTTCCATTTTCCTTTACGGATAGAGAATTTACCTTTGATAGAATGATGAATTACCGAAGTGTAAGCACTTTTTGCATTCTCATCTATCAAAAGCGGTAAAATACTATAGGAATCAACACCTTCGTTTTCTGGCACAACAACATTTGTTATATCGGCAACAGTCGCCATTAAATTGGTCAAACAAACCAGTTGTTCATTGGTTGAACCCGCTTCAATTTTCCCTGGCCATTTTGCAATAAAAGGCACACGATGTCCACCTTCCCAGATATCTGATTTTGAACCTCGAAATGGTCCACTGATGTAATGACCATATTCTTTCTGTAATTTACCTGCCTTCGCTGGAAAATAGGAACAACCATTATCGCTGGTTAAAAATACCAATGTATTCTCTTCAATTCCATTTTTTTTGAGAGCTTCCATAACACGACCAACCACATAATCGGTCTCCATTACAAAATCGCAATAATCACCCATGCCACTTTTGCCTTTCCAGTTTTCAGAAGGCACAATTGGAGTGTGAGGAGAATTTAATGCTAAATACAAGAAAAAAGGATCTTTTTCCTTCGATTTTTCTTCGATATACTCACTTGCATTATCGCCTAAAAACTCTAACATTTTTACCGTAGGCATGTTATCAATTACTTTATCGTCTTTAATTACTGTTTCCATAGAAGCAGAGTGATGGAAACCTAAATACGAATCAAAACCACGACTAACAGGTCCGTTTGGCACAACTGAACCTATTGGCGCAGGAGAAGGCCTCTTTTTACCATTATACACATCAACAGGATTTCCTTCGGCATCGTTAACAGCAAAACCCAAATGCCATTTTCCCATAGCAGCTGTCTGGTAACCGGCTCTTTTAAGTAATTTCGGAACTGTTAAAATATCTTCTGAAATTAAAGGTTCAAATTCTGCACCACCTCCTAACACGCCTGTTTGTAAATGTGAACGCCAGGCATAACGACCTGTAAGTACACCATAGCGAGTTGGAGTGCAAACTGAAGATCCCCCATGAGCATCGGTAAATGACATTCCCTCTGTAGCTAACTTATCCATGTTTGGCGTGGGTATTTTCCCATGTTCAGGATTTAAAAACTGTACATCACCATAACCCAAATCATCACAAATCACATAAACGATATTCGGTTTTTTACTTTCGTTTTTTTGTTCACAACTGGTGCCAAATACAACTAGCATTGCAAGTGCAAATGTGTTAAGTGCATATTTAACTTTACAAATCATATTAAGTATATTTATTTGCTTTTAAAAAGCGTGATATTTTATAGGGTAATAAAAATTAATGCAACAATTATTTATTCCGGAATCTCAGGAACATTCAAAGCCCCCTCAGGATCAGGAAGTCGATTTGAAGTAGTTTGTGCATCGCCATACCACATCATTCCAACACCATAAGCCATTTCACAATCGGTCCAACTCCAAATTTCCATATCTAATTTTAAAGAGCTAGCAAATGGCATTCCATCTAAAGCTCGTGTTCGTGTTTCTGTACTGAATCCTTTGGTATTTCTTTCATCAGTCGTTTTTCTATTCAACTTATTGTAGACATTGCTACGAGGCTGAGCATGAAATGGATGCTCGTAAAAGTCGGTACTTTTCCCTCCCCATGAGTAGGCGTAATAATCTTCGGTACCAGTACCAAAAAGGGAAGGAAAATCTTCTCCATCCACCCATATTTTTTCATCACCTTCGCCCCACCATCTTTCAACCGGATTCATTACTGTTAAAGCATCTCCAACGTATACTCCGCGACCTTGTAAAGTGATATAGTTCCAATCGGAATAAGGACGTGTAGCTACAGGATATTGCCCTCGCCAAGCTGCATGAAAATACATACTTTGTTCGTTCCACTGCCAATCTCCAACTACAGCATTTAAAGCAATATCAAGCGTTTCATTTCCTAAGTTTAGAATTGATATTTTACCGGATTGCTGATATGGCATCACCCAACGACTAAACATTGTTCCATCTTCGGTAACTGTATTGTGCCAGCCTTGAAATGGGTTGATACCAATTCCTGTTCCAAAAAAATCTCCAATAGGACACCAAACTGTTTCTTTCCCATCAAATTCCATTTTCAGTACAACTGAACGAGTAATGGTAGAATCGGCATAGTTGCCCAATTTTAATGATATCTCTTTAACGGCAGCATTTCCAGAAGGCAGCTCAATACTTTTTTGCTCCTTAGATGTTAAAGTTGTGTTGAATTCAACTTTTCCACCATCTGCCTTTGTTTGAGGATGAAGTAAGCTCTCTCCGACGCTAGTTATTAATTTTTTAGCTGAGTTAAAATCTTCCAAAGTAAATGTTTTAACTAGTGTTCCTTGAGGATATTCACGATAAGTAAACTGATAGAAAAATGGACGACCTGTTACTGTTACCTTACAACTTTTAGCAAAAGGAATTGGGAAAAAAGATACGGCCGAACGAATTGATTGATGTGCTAAAGGATAAGGAATTAATCCGCTTCCATTTAATAAAGAAAGCATATTCCCTTCCAAAACAGGAAGGGTATCACCATCGAAATAAAATTTTATTTGAAGATCTGTATCTGCTTTATTGGGATTTAAGAAAGGCATCCAGGTGCGTACAATTGCACCTGGACCTTCATGTTCCATTAAAACCCATTCTTTCTGGCCGTTCTTCTCTTCTATTCGAATAAAATTATGGTCTTTCTCATTCGAATTGAAATCGTGGTTATTAAACCATCCTATAGAATCATCAGGACTCGTAGAAACTCTATTGTAACTACTTTGCTGTTTCAAACGCCAATCTATTTCAGGATAGGTGGCAATCGCATCACGATCAACCATTTCATGCAACAAAGATTCAATGGTAATCGTTTCTTCCTGATTACAGGAAAAAAACAAAGAACTTAAAACCAATATAGAAACAAACACTGTATTTCTCATCGTATATCTTAAATTATACCAATAATTTAATTACTTCAATCTTACTTCGGTAACTTCTCCTAACAATTTACCTTCCTTATTAAATAAACCAGCTTTAAGTAAAGTTCGAGGTTTCGTTTTAAATACTCCATCATATTTAGTTCCCTTTACAGATGGTTCATCTCCATTTAAAGTATAATAAATATCATAACCCACCATTTCTGTTTCTAAATATACGATTGCTTGGTTATGTAACTGATCAATTGCAAATGGTGCATAAACTGTGTACATACTGGTAGAATAGTTGATAGCATCGCGATCCAGACTAGGAAAATGAGCTTCAACAGCCGATTGAAATCTAGCCCAATCTTTTACTTCTGGTTGGCTCCATGCTACTTCTGCATTGGCAAAAGTACGAGGATAAAGCATGTACTCAAAATGTTCTTCGGTAGGTGTAAACTCTGCCCATAAACAAGCCTCAGTTCCTTTTACCAACTTAGCTTCTTCTGCTGTTAATTCTTCAGGAATTGGTTCGTAACTATATACTTTCCACAAAGGAAGCACTACCTTTGGTCCTTCTGGTTCCATATCAGTTGGTCCCTGAACCTGGCAGATATAGGAATGATTATATGATGCCTGTATTGTTGGATAGCCCCCTTTAGGTGCATCCACTTCAGGAGTGTATTTATTTCTTCGCCATGCCATAATTGTAGCACCTTTGGCACCTTTACCACTCAAAATTTCGTCCCAGCCAATCATGGTTTTACCTTTAGAAGTAACCATTTTGTTTACTCGCTGAATAAAATGACTTTGCAAGTCCTCTTCGTCTTCTAAATCATTATCACTCATCACTTTTTGGCAAAGTGGACATTTTTTCCAGTTTTTCTTGTTGCACTCATCGCCACCAATGTGAATGTATTTTGAAGGGAATAATTCAGCTACTTCAGTTAATACATTATCTAAAAATTCATAGGTCGTTTCTTTTCCGGCACACAAAGCATTATCGGGAGCTTTTCCTCCAACAGCTACTTCAAAATTAGCCTCATCAACACAGCACAAAAAAGGATAGGATGCAACCAAAGCTTTACTGTGCCCAGGCACATCAATTTCTGGTATGATTTCCACATTTCTAAGTCGAGCGTATTCAATTACTTCTTTAATATCTTCTTTGGTGTAAAAGCCACCTACTGTTTTGGCCTCTTTGGCTGTTGCAGCCTCTCTTTTCCACCAGGCAATTCCAGTTCTATCAGCTCTCCATGCACCTTTATCGGTTAAGTTTGGATACTTATCTATTTGAATTCTCCAACCCTGATCATCGGTTAAATGCCAGTGAAATTTATTCATTTTATAGGCCGCAAAAATATCAATTTGCTTCATGATAAATTCCTTGGTCTGAAAATGACGAGACACGTCGATCATCATTCCTCTCCATTCGAAACGAGGTTTGTCCTTAATCAGTAAACATGGAATTTCTGCTTTCTGCTTTGCATCTGCAGGAATCAATTGACGAAGCGTTTGAAAAGCGTAAAACAAACCTGCATAAGAATTGGCTGTACACAACACCTTTTCCGATGATACTTCCAAACGATATCCTTCGTCTGCCATTGATTCATCGTTGCCAACAACAAATTCAATAAAATTAGAAGCAAGCTCTGATGTTCCAGCCACCACCTCAATATCAACCGCTAAATCATTTTTCAATTTTCCAGAAACATAAGTCTGAAAATCATTTGCATATTCCGCTGGAATATAACATTTGGTACTGGCAGAAATCAAAAAACTGCCATCTTTTAGATCTATGGATTCCGGTTGAGGAATCAGGTTCAATTCCCTTGTTTCTGTTTTCACAGAACAGGAAAATAAAAATATACTTACAAAAAACAGAATCAGTTTATTCATTTATTATAGTTTTAAACAGAAACAGATTTGCAAACAAAGCAAATCGAAACTCCTTTCAATTTTACGATTTCAGCGAATTTATAATTGTTTTGAAATGACTTCAGCCACCTTTTTTCCTTGTTCACTTTTTCCTAATTGGTTGTAATGAACATTTCCTGGTTTTAAAGTCCATTTTTCGAAATTTGGTTTCGTAAATGCATACAAATCATTAATAACTATTGATGGGTATTTTGCCATAACCTCCATAGCTGCTTTGTTATATTTTACACTATCTCCAGCAATTCTTCCGTCAGCACCTTCAGGAACCGGAGTAGAGCTTGCGAAAATCAATTTAGCTTTTGGAAATTCTGAAATCAGATACTTACAAATTTTATCCAAATTCGTTTGATATTCAGTTAATGAAGAAACTTGCTTTCCATTCTCCTTATCTAATTTTCCATTAGCTAAGTATTTCAAATCATGTAAACCAACGTTAAAATGAATCACATCCCAGGTAAAATTCAAACCATTCTCTAAATAGGGTTGAAACATGGCCTTTTTCATTTTTTCCATATTCGGAATAAAAGTATTACTGGCACCTCCATTACGGAAAGTACGAAATACATTGGCTTTCCCTTGTAATTCTTCACGTACCTTTAATGTGTAACCAATTGAGATAGAATCACCATATAAAAAAACGTTGGGCAATCGTTTTTGTGGATGAACATATGCATATGGCGCTTCTTTAATTCTATAATCACATAATTTGGTCCATGCTTCTCGGCAAACTTGCTCGTTACACCTTTTCTTATTCCCCTTAGCAAAAGCCATAGGAGCGACACCCATGAAAAGTACTGACGCTCCTAAACCTTTTATAAATTTTCTTCTATCCATATTGAATGTCTTAGCTTTTTACAAACTAACTACTATTGTATTAAACGACTTTGCACTTAATTGAGCAGTAACAGGTGTGTTATTAATATTAAGATTTAAAACACAATCTTCCGCTTTATCGTTATAAGCTAAAACAATCACTTCATTTTTAACCTGATCGAAGAATACAATTGAATTATCGTTGTCAACATCCAATTTTACATTTCCTGCTTTTACAAATGCACTTAAGTGCTTCATTAAATAAAACTCAGGATTATAAGTAATTGACTTGCTTTTACTATCGATAGAAATCATTGAATTTTGTTTCCAACCCCACTGGCTTTTTCCTGTTTCATCTAAAATCATGTTCCAATACATATAAGCATTAGCTCCATTTTTAAAGTAATGTTTCATTAGGTCAAAGGTATGCTCAGCGGCTTTCCAGTCGTTAGAACCATCACCACATTCGGTTTCGGTTTGCATTAAACTCATTTGAGGATATTTGGCATGAACATCTTTAATTGCACCTTTACCTGCCCACTGAAAACCTACTCCTTTAACAAGATCAAGAACATTTTTATATTGCAATACATCGTTTACACGTTCAATTTGCGGACGCTCAATAGTACCTAACCAAATGTCAGCATCAATAGAGTCAGCTTTAAATTGAGGCGCTAAATAATCAGCAATAAGAATTCCAAGATCCTGCATTTTCCATACACATGATGGGAAATTTTGCGCTGAATTAGGTTCGTTTTGAACATGAACAGCACTGATTTTAATTCCCTCTTGTTCATAAGCTTTAATAAATTTAGAGAAGTAAAGTGCATAAGCCTTAAAGTAAGCTGGTTCTGTAATAAATCTTGAAACTAATTCTTCGGTTGAGCTAAGCTCTGGTGATAAATCATTAACCTTCGCATCAGCACGACAAGCATAGTGTTTGTTGTGTTTCATCCATGAAGGAGGACACCAAGGTGAAGCCCATACTCTGATTTCAGGATTTAATTTTTGAGCTTCGTGAATGTAAGGAACCAAACGTTGCTTATCGCGATCTATAGAGAAATTCTCCATAGCAAAATCCTCTGAAGTCTCGTTATGGCTGTACCAATCAACAGCATAGTCGTTAGCACCAATAGGCATACGACACAAGTTGAACTTACATCCTGTTTCTGTATCAAATAAGTCGTTTAGTAATTGTTGTTTTTCAGCAGGAGTAACCATTCCTAAAGCCTCCCAACCCATTTCGTTAAAACAACCACCAAAACCCTCAATTTCTTGCTGTTGTTTCTTAGTATCAATATTTAACACAACTTCTTGCAAACCATCTTTTGAGGGTGCGGCAATTTCTTTTTCTTCCCAACGAGCATCATTGGTAGTGCTTACCCACTTTACATTTGGCGTTTTTGTGCAAGCCACAGAGGCTAACGCAACAACTAGCAGACTTAATTTTATAGATTTCATAGATTTTAATTTTTTAGTAACAAAACAGGTACAAGAAATTCTCAAGTATTTATTAATTTGATTTTCCAGATCAATTTCTACTATTCCACATCATCTAATGTGTATATAATAGGTTGAATGCTGCCATCCTCGTTAAAATACATTTTCTCGAAACAAGCAGATCTTTTATGAAAAGAACCATCAGAAACATCTCCCCGATGATAAAAAAAGTACCATTCTCCTTTAAATTCAATAGCAGAAGCATGATTTGGTGCATTGGGTGCATCGGGTGCCAACAGGCCTTTAAATGTTGCATATTGAGGCAAAGGTTCATTTGCCATCCAATAGTTGGTAACTTTTCCTAACCTACCATGAAAATAGTATATGCCTTTTCGTTTAAAAACATGAACAGCTTCATTCACTCTTTCTTCACTCAGTCGAACCCAGGGACCATCAAGCTCCACCATATTATCCTTAAGTTTTGCTCCCATTACGTGTGCTCCTATTTCACCAATATTAACCTTGTGGTCATTCCCATAGATATAAGCTTGTCCATCTTCGTCCACAATCACACAAGGATCAAAAATGGTTGTAATCTTACCGGTTACGGCTTCCTCCCATGGTCCAACTGGAGTGCGGCTTTTAGCCACACCAATATGTGTTTTATCGTAAGGAAAATAGAAATAGTACCAACCATCTTTGTAAGCCACATCGGGAGCATTCATTTGCCCCTGTGCCCAGGAATATTCGCGAGGTTTAAGCACCACTCCATGGTTCGTCCAGTTCACCATATCTTCCGATTCCAGAACCAAATAATCTTGCATGGTGCTATAATTAACTGCGCTATCCTGATCATGGGAACAGTACACATATACCTTCCCATCGAACACTTCGGCAGCAGGATCGGCAGCGTACATAAAATTCGCTTGCTTTTTCCGTAGAATCGGGTTCTGCGCCTGACACGCGAATCCGACCAAACCCACAAATAAGATTAGTACTCCTGCTATTTTCTGTTTCATCAGTTTCTACAGATTCGTTTATTGTACACTTAATATTCCTCTCAGCTTCCCATCTTTCGATGATGAACCAATTACAATTCTAAAATCACCTGCTTCCACTACTCTTTCCATGTCTTTATTCAACATCGAAAGCTCATCAGGTCCGAGTGTGAAATGTACTATTTTCTCTTCGCCAGGAAGTAAGGAAATTCTTTGGAAGCCTTTTAACTCTTTAATCGGACGACTCACCGAAGCCAATTCATCGCGAATGTATAATTGAACTACCTCTTCTCCTTTTACCGCTCCAGTATTTTTAACAACACAGCTAATTTTCACCGTCTCATCGGCTGCAATGGTATTTTTACTGAATGCCAAATCTGAATACTCAAAAGAAGTATAACTCAAGCCAAATCCGAAAGGAAATAAAGGCTGACCTGTTAAGTTGTGATAGTTATCGCCACGACCGGTAGGTTTGTTGTTGTAATACAAAGGACATTGCGCTTCATCAACGGGGAAAGTAATCGGCAATCTTCCTGCTGGATTTTCATCCCCAAACAGTACATCTGCGAAAGCATTTCCTCCATTTTCGCCAGGATACCAAGCCATAAAAACAGCATCAACATCATTAATCCAATGCGACATGGTGATGGCACTACCACCTACCAAAGCAACAATGGTTGGCTTACCCGTTGCAGCAACCGCTTTAATCATTTCTTCCTGATGACCAGGCAAAGCCAATAGCGCACGATCCTGAAACTCACCTTCGTGAATACCAGCAACAACAACAGCTATATCACTATTTTTCGCCGCTTCTACTGCATCAGCAATTTGTTGTTCCCAAACATTTTCAACAGTAGCATCCCAAACCAATTTCAGTTTTACATTTCCTGCTGATTCAAAAAATTCAAGTTTTAAATCGTACTCCTTACCTTCCTCAAAATCAAAATCTTTAAGAATGGTATTGTAGGATTGTTTTTTCCAATTGTCGATAATCAGCTTTCCATCCAGGTAAAGACGGTAACCATCATTTCCTTCGATTCCCAGCTTAAATTTTCCAGCTTTAGGAGCTTTAATTTTCCCTGTCCAACGTACCGAATACCAATCGTAAGCTAAGTCTTCATGTGGAGAAAAAAGTGTCCAACCACAATTAATTTTCTTATCGATACGCTCCACTTTTGGTTCTCCAGTCAGTGTGATATTATCGAAATACTGAGCCGATAAACCAGCTACTTTTTTTCCATCTTTAGTGGTTGATAAAAAGTCGGTAGGAACAACCAGATGAGTTCTGGAATTCAATGGAACACCCGCTGAGTAAAGAATATTCTCTTCGCCAACTGCATTTTTCATTCCATCGTATATAGATACAATATCGTTTCCTGGTCCACTATATCCACCTAAACGTCCGGCTTTCACATCAGAACCGATTAAAGCAATTTTATTTCCTGATTTCGCAATGGGAAGAGTTTCCTTTTCATTTTTCAGAAGAACCATAGATTTAGCCGCCGATTTACGCGCTAACTCACGATGACTTTTATGCCCGTTCCAAAGAGCTGCCTGATCGGCATCAACGTAAGGATTTTCGAACAATCCCAATTCAAATTTTATTCTTAGTATTCTACTCACAGCTTCATCGATGGCTTTTTCATCAACCATTCCTTCTTCATAAGCTTTCCAAAATAAAGGATAGTGATTGTAATTGGTCTGAAACATCACATCTAAACCTGCTTCAACAGCATCTTCGGTCGATTCAGCATAATCTTTAGCTGTAAAGTGCAATACATTCGAACCTCCGGTAGCTCCCGCATCGGAAATTACAAAACCTTTAAAACCCCACTCTTCTTTTAATTTGGTACGTAGCAACCATTCATTAGCAGAACAAGGAGAACCATCTAATGAATTGTAGGCTGTCATTACCGAACGAGCGCCAGCCTTTTGGAACACCGCTTTAAAGGCAGGAAAATAAATTTCTTCGAGCAAACGTTCGCTAAAGCTGATAGGATAAGAGTCACGCCCTCCTGCACCAATGTTTGCAACAAAA
Source organism: Labilibaculum sp. (assembly GCF_041595635.1). Taxonomy (GTDB): domain Bacteria; phylum Bacteroidota; class Bacteroidia; order Bacteroidales; family Marinifilaceae; genus Labilibaculum. The sequence goes on along the minus strand of NZ_JBFHJW010000012.1, from coordinate 2,907 downwards.
TGCTTAGGCGTCGTAATCACTCCTTCTTTTTCGAACTGACTGATAAAAGCCACACCCATTTGGGTTGTTAAGTAAGGATCTTCACCATAAGTTTCCTCTACTCTACCCCAACGAACATCGCGGGCAATATTTAAAACAGGAGATAAAATCTGACGAATTCCTCTGGTTTTTGTTTCACGAGTAATAGCTCTTGCTACATCGGCAACTAAAGTCGTATCCCAGGTTGCAGCCAAAGCAATGGCCTGCGGAAAAGCAGTTGCTCCATCACGCGTTAATCCGTGCAAAGCTTCATTAAATGGAATTAAAGGAATTCCCAAACGTGTTTCTTCCAGAAAATAATGTTGAAGCTTATTAATCTTTTCGGTCATTTCATAGGCTGATCCTGCCGAACCGTAGTCCATTATTTGTTCGGCGGCAGTTGCTTTTTTTCCTTTACTAGCGACTTGAAATCCAAATACTCCATTTTTATATTTGCTCATATCCTCGCTATAATCACCAGGAATCATAAACATTTGCCAGAATTTTTCTTCCAGGGTCATTCTGCTAAGCAAGTCATCTACTCGCTCATCGACTGATAATTTGGCATTTTTATAAGGCAAAGTTTTCTTTGCCGTTACTGATAGTGAACTCAAAAAAAGCACACAAACCAACAACACATTTCTCGTATTTTTGAAGTTTTTCACGTTATCCTATTTTAAAAATTATGGCAATACAACTATCTAATGAACATTGTTTTTAAGCTCAATGTCATAAGCTATCATTTTTTGTCTCAATTTTTCAACCACTTCAGGTTTTTCACTAGCGATATTTTTTGTTTCAGAAATATCCTTTTTCAAATCATATAGTTCTGTTTTTCCTTCAACAATACGAAGCTTCCAATTTTCGCTTCGTACAGCTTCCAAAATTGTATCCTTATAAAAATAGAATGCATCATGCGGAGTTTTTGCTTCTTTTTCTCCCGATAACAAAGACCAGATATCTTTACCATCAATCACTTTTTCTGGTAATGTTCCACCTGTTAATTTTGCAATTGTAGGCAACAAGTCAATTGTAGATGCAATTTCCGAACAGACAGTTCCTGCAGGAATCTTTCCCTTCCATTGTGCTATCATTGGTTCACGCATTCCACCTTCGTAAGTTTGGAATTTAAATCCACGCAATGGAAAAGCAGAACCACCATGACCATTTTTTAAATTCCATGGGCCATTATCAGAAGTAAAAATCACCAAAGTATTTTCTTCAAGCCCCAATTCTTTAAGGGTATTCTGAATCTGTCCCATACTCCAATCCAACTCTTCAATCACATCACCATACAATCCTCTTGCACTCTTTCCTTTAAAGTTTTCAGAAGCATGTAAAGGCACATGAGGCATAGATTGAGCGACATACAAAAAGAATGGACTGTCTTTTTTATCCTTGATAAATTGAACGGCCTGTTCTGTATATCTTTTGGTAAGATAAGTCTGATCGACAGGATATTCAATTACTTCATCCTGTTGCATCAAAGGCACTCTTCTTCCTCTCCATTTCTTCTCGCGAAGACTATCAATGGTCATTCCTTCATTAAAAATAATATCTGCAGAAACCTTAGAATCAGGATTTACCGACATATCGTTACTAAAAGGAATACCAAAATATTGATCGAATCCCTGGCTTGTTGGTAAATATTGTGGCTGATCTCCCAAATGCCATTTTCCGATACAAGCTGTTGCATATCCTTTTTGCTTAAGCATATCAGCAATGGTTATTTCTTCGGTTGGTAAACCTCCTTCAAGATTTGGCCAAAGTACCCGAGGCACATCAACACGTGGAGGATAGCATCCTGTTAAAAGCGCAGCTCTTGCAGGAGAACAAACCGATGATGCTGAATAAAAATCTGTAAACCGAACCCCATCCTTAGCCATTTGGTCGAGATTAGGTGTTTTGATTAATGGAGAACCAAAACAACCAACATCTTCATAACCCTGATCATCCGTAAAGAAGATGATTACATTAGGCGACTTTGGACTTTGAGAGCAGCCCAACAGGAACAAACCAACACAAAAAAGTATTAGGATTCTAGCACTCGATTTTTTTGAGGAATTTTTCATTTTATTGTTTCTATTTTACAATCAATTGTCTCTAAACAAATTTTGAACAGTACTATAACTGCTCCAGAGCTCCATTGAAATTATATATCTTGCCTTTTTCGGTATTCAAGTCAATTTGCTTTTCTCCATATTTCAAACGACAAATGTTACCTGTTTTTGAAAGTACCTGAAGGTTCTGAAGCTGTCCATTCTCCCAACTAAAAGTAAGTTCAAATCCACCACGCACACATAGTCCGGAAATCTTACCTTCTGGCAAAGCATCAGGTAAAGCTGGCAATAAATCGATATTTTGTAAGTGACTTTGCACCAAAGTTTCAAGAATACCAGAAGCCCCCCCAAAATTACCATCGATTTGGAAAGGAGGATGTGCATCAAATAGATTCGAATAAGAACCACCGCCAACTTTTCCATCGGCACGTTCTGCTGGACTCAACAGTTTATGGATCATCTCGTAAGATTTGTTTCCTTCTAAAAAACGAGCCCAATAGTTGATTTTCCAAGCCAAACTCCAACCTGTTCCGCCATCACCACGAAATTCGAGCGACTGCTTGGCAGCTTTCATCAAGTCAGGTGTTTCAACCGGATTAATTTCTTTGCCAGGATAAACAGCCCATAAGTGGGAAACATGACGATGGTGATTTTCTGGATCGTCTACATCTTCGAGCCACTCCTGCAACTGACCATGCTTCCCTATTTGGTTAGGCGCAATTTTAGGGATCATTGTCTGTAGTTCTTTCGAGAAATCTTTATCTATATCTAAAATTTCAGCAGCCTGAATACAAATTCGAAACAAAGCACGAATAATTTGATGATCCAT
>NZ_JBFHJW010000011.1:0-81715 GCF_041595635.1 Labilibaculum sp. | reverse complement strand
TGAACGTTTGGATGAATCGGCGACAAGAATTTTTAAGGAGCTGACAGGATTAGATGATGTTTATAAGAAGCAGTTTCGTACGTTTGGAAATCCGGAGCGAATAAAAAATGAGAAAGATTCTCTGTGGTTGAAAAGTTCGGGAGTTGATCCTCGTGTAATGTCGGTGGCCTACTACTTTCTATTGCCAACCGAAATGGTCGATTTGAGAAATGAAAATATCAATTGGTTTCCCATTAATGAGTTGCCAACTTTAGGCTTCGATCACCAAGAAATTATTGCTTTTGCTTTGGAAGATTTGAAAAATAAAGTAATGAGTGAAGCTGTGATCTTTGAATTTTTACCCGATAAGTTTACTTTGAATGAGTTGCAATTGGCCTATGAATCGGTACTAAATATCGAAATCGATAATCGAAATTTCCGAAAGAAGGCCATGAGTAAAACCTATATTGTTCCGCTAGATGAGAAACGAGTTGGAAATTCTAAAAAACCAGCTCGCCTTTTCATGTTTTCAAAAGATATTTATGAGAAAACCAGTAGTAAAAATCATATTATCAATATCTAAATCATTGACAAATAGCATTTTTTTTATTAAATACTATGAGTAGGTTCTAAAACTTCTAGTTTTAATTCTTCTGAGATTTCGTTAGCTAATTGACTAATATATTGGTCTTCGCCGCTAAGTAATTCAATTTTTTTCTGAGGCAGTACAAGAATGAGTTTGTAAACTAGATTGCTTTCGTTTCTAGCGATGGAAAGTACGGCCATTCCCGTGGTTTCACGCACCCGAATAATTTGAAGATATTTGGCTTGATCGATCGCTATCCATTTTCCTCTTTTAAAAACAAATAGTTGGATACAAGTTCGTAGTAATTTTCTTTGGCCATCAATTTGAAGGCCTGATCGTGTAAAAAGCAAGGGTGTTGCCAAAAGTAATGCTATAATGCCAATTGCTCCTTCCGTAAATAATGCGACTAAGCCTAGTAGCAATAAAAGAATGCCAAGCACGAAAAAATTGAGTGGTAGTTTTCCTGTGGTGTATTGTAGCATCGTTTGTGTATGATTTTATGCTGAAAAGGTAATTAATATATAAAAATTTCACCTAATGTAGTACAAACTATTTTCGGGATTAATTCGTTCGATGTTATCACAAAAGAATAACCCACCTCTTGGATTGAAACCAAAAGATCAAGTTAGATAAAGAGTAAACTGCGTGGTGACAAAGTAGATAAAGTCTACCGAAGTTATCTAAATTGAAAAGATAATTAATCGATTATCGATTTCGACTTTAGAAAATCCGAATTCTTTACCAATCCACTCCAATGTTTGTTTCTGATAGATAAAAACATGAGTAGGATCATTTTTATAGTACCAATTCGAAAAAGGAATGCTTTCATTGTAAACATGAGTCATACAATACAATTTACCTTTCGGGTGCAGTAAATTTTTTAATAGAGTGAATTCTTTATGTGGATGGTAAAAGTGTTCAATTACTTCACAGGATCCGATGTAATCGTATTTTTCTTGTAATAGTTTAGGATAATTGTGAAAGTAAGGATCGTATGTGAAGACTGAATATCCTTTGTCGCGCAACATTTTACTGAGTACCGGACCAGTTCCTGCACCAAAATCGAGCCCTTTGTGTTTGGTATTGAAATCGCGGAGAATGGAATCGGTGATGGGTGAAACAAAATTTTGATAGCCTTTGTCTTCAATATTGTTTTGATGTTGCTGATAATGCTTAACTTCATCTTCTTCACTGGGTCTTGAGTCAGTTGCAACAAAGATTCCAAAGCAGGTTTGACACTGATAATGTGCGTGGTTGTTGCTCTTGTGAAAAAGTGAAGATGTGTTGTTGCATAAAGGACATAAGTTTTGCATTTCTATCTTCTTTATTGATTTTATTTCAAAAAAAAACCTGAATTTGAAGAAACAAGCTATGGATGAAAAATTAGTGTTTTCGAACGCATTTTAAGTAAAGATCTTCTACTTTTTCGCGAGCCCAAGGGGTTTTACGAAGAAATTTTAAGCTCGATTTTATGGATGGATCGCTAGTGAAGCAGTTGATTCTGATCATGCTGCCCAATTCTTCCCAGCCATAGTAAGCCACTAAAAACTCTAAAATATCTACTAGCTTAACACCATGCAAAGGGTTATTTATTTGCTCTCTGCTGTTTGTATTTTCTTTGTTCGATTCCATATTTACTTTCTGTAAATTAACGACTACAAATTGGTAATTAATAATTTTTAATTCTTATTTCGATTTAAAGAACCAGCAATGAATGTTCGCGTAATTCATTAATTGGTTTCGAGTGCCAAAAAGGCTCAAAATCATCGAATTGAGTTTCAAAATCCTTTTTTAAATCAGCTAAAGTCAGTAATTTTTCTTTCTTTACGGATATTTTTTGCAGTACTTCCAATAGCCAATCTCCCTTTTCTTTTTCGAGTGATATTTCATAGCTTTCTGTTTTTTCATGAAAATACATTTTATAGAGTTCCCAGCTTCTACCTTTCTTCGATTTTTTGAGTCTGATTACTTCTGGTGTGCCACCTAGCCACACAATGTTAGCAGAATCTTTCGTTTTGCTATAATTTTCCATTTCCAAACAGTTCTGAATAAAATCAGATTTAATCTTGGTATTGGGGAGTCGAATGCCATCAGGAAGCGGATGAAACCAATCTCGCAGAGGAATCTCGAATCCGAGTCCGTGCATGAAATTGAAAAGGGATTTTTTTAATCCGTAGCTAAATAAATCATGATCGATGCCAGTTTTATCGGTAAATTCCACATCATTATTGGCAAAGGAGATCTCCTTGTGTTTGGGAGTTATGCCATATGCCGATGGGTTCAATCCAACTGGGCTATGAGCGGTGAGCGAAAATTGATGCCAATAGGCCGACTGCACAATTCCCAACTCGAAAATTTGGCGAACAACTTCCAGGCTATCAATTGTTTCTTGTACTGTTTCTGAGGGAAAACCATACATTAAATAGGCATGAACCATAATGCCTGTTTCGGTGAGATTTCGGGTTACTTGGGCTACTTGTTCGAGGCTTACTCCTTTGTTAATGAGTTTTAGTAATCGATCCGATGCAACTTCTAATCCTCCCGAAACAGCTATACATCCAGATGCTTGCAGAAGAGTGCAGAGATCTTTGGTAAAGCTTTTTTCGAAGCGAACATTCGTCCACCAGGTAATGTTCAGCTTTCGCTTGAGGAGTTCCAAAGCGAAAGATTTCATGAGGGCAGGAGGAGCTCCTTCATCTACAAAATGAAAGCCTTTTTCACCTGTTTGGGCGATAATCTCTTCCACTCGGTCTACCAGAAGTTTTGCGCTATTGGGTTCGAATGATTTGATGTAATTTAAAGAACCATCGCAAAAGGTACATTTTCCCCAGTAGCAACCGTGTGCCATGGTCATTTTGTTCCATCGTCCATCACTCCACAAGCTGTGCATTGGGTTGGCAATTTCAATCACCGAAATGTATTTGTCGAGTAGCAAATCTGAGTAATCGGGCGTACCCAATTCATGTTGTTTGTAATCAGCTTGCTTAGTTGTGTTTTTGTATATTACTTCGCCTTTTTCGCAAACAAATGTTCGTTTTAAAGCGGGCGTTTCCTTGGTCGGATGTAAAATATGATTCGCCAAAAGCTCCACTGGCAATTCTCCATCGTCAAGGGTAATGAAATCGATAAAGTCGAATACTCTGGCGTCGGTCAGGCTGCGAAGTTCGGTATTGGGAAAGCCGCCACCCATTACTATTTTTATGTGTGGATATTCTTTTTTTAGGAATTGTGCACAACGAAAAGTACTGTATAAATTACCCGGAAAAGGAACCGAAAAGCAGACTAGTTTGGGTTGGTGAGTTTTAATTTGCTGGTCGAGAAGCTGAATGCTCACTTCATCGACATGAGTTAGTTCTTTCTGTAAAATGTCATGCAATTCGTCGAAAGAGTTAGCGCTTCGTCCTAGTCTTTCCGCATAGCGACTAAAACCAAAATGTTCATCAATACATTCGGTTATAAAGTCTGATAAATCTTCCAGGAAAAGTGTGGCCAAATGTTTGGCTTTGTCTTGCATTCCCATCAAACCAAATGCCCAATCTAAGTCTTCAGGCTGATCGAAGCGAGAGGCTTCAGGAAGAAAATTCTCGGTGCAAATTTGTCGAGCCAGAGTCTGATTTTTCCCTTGCAGGAATTCAACTACATCATTAATAACCAATAAATAATAATCGCGCAGAGCATAAATTCTCTGAGCATTCTCCGAAATAATCTGGTTTTTTTGAAGGGCAATTTCAAATATTTTTTCCAGTCCTTTTTTAGAGAAAAGCTCCAGAATCACCTCTATTCCCAAATCCATTTGATGGGCGTTAATATTTTTCCGAGTTAAAAAGCCTTTGAGATAGGCAGTTGCCGGGTAAGGTGTATTTAGCTGTGTAAATGGAGGCGTTACCAGAAAAAGATCTTTCACAAGTTTTGGTTTAATGAATTGTTGTTTGTTGAGTAAATATACGGCTGCTTATTTTTTAAGCGCAATTTCGCTGTCGATAAGCTGAAGTCTTGTACCTGCTTTTTTCTGAATTACTTTAAAATGATGTTCGTCATTTTCAGTCACAAATGAAATTGCTTCTCCAGGAGACTCGGCACGACCAGTTCGTCCAATTCTGTGAATATAGTCCTTAGGTGATCGAGGTAGGTCGTAATTGACTACGTAAGGTAAAAATTCAATGTCAATACCTCGGGTTAGTAAATCAGTGGCTACTAAAACACGAAGTTTTCCAGTTTTAAACTTGCGTAGATTTTCAGTTCTGGCACCCTGACTTTTTTTGCTGTGAGTACTAGTGGCCTGAATTCCATTCTTGCTCAATTTGTAGGCAACAGCATCGGCTCGATGAGCCGAGGATACAAAAACTAGGACTTGTTCTAATTTATTGCGTTTTATAATATTGCGAAGGAGGGGGCCTTTTTTTTCTTCGGCAACCGAGTAGGCAATCTGATCAATTAAATCGAGAGTGTTTTCTTTGGCTTCTATTTTTATCACCAAAGGATCGCTCAACAGAACCTGTTTCACATCTTTTATGTCTTTGCTAAGTGTTGCTGAGAATAAAAGATTTTGTCGTTTTTTGGGTAGAAGTGCAAAAATGCGATTCATTTCATCCTGAAAACCCATGTTTAGCATCTTATCGGCTTCATCTAGCACTAGGCATTCAGTATCCGATAAGTGAACAGCATTTGAATCAACCAATTCCAATAATCGTCCGGTTGTAGCAATCAACACATCTACCTTGTTCATTGCTTTCATTTGCGGATTGATGGAGACTCCACCATGCACTGCTAAGCATCGAATAGGCACGGGGAGAGCGGACGAAAACTGTTGAAATACCTCTGCAATTTGCATGGCCAATTCGCGTGTTGGTACCAAAACCAAAGTTTTGATGTGTCTGTTTTTGGAAATACTTCCGCCTTGAAGCTTGCTGAGAATAGGCAAAACGTAACTGGCTGTTTTTCCTGATCCGGTTTTTGCAATTCCTAAAATATCTTTGCCATTTAAAATGGCTGGAATAGCTTCTTTTTGAATGGGATAGGCTTCGGTGTAATTTTGATCGGCCAAAGCTTTTTGCAAAGATGAGGATAATCTTAATGATGTAAACGACATATGTTTTGGTTCTGATTCTGTTTTTGAATGGTTTTCGGTTGTAAAGATAAGGGAAATAAAGCTCAATTACCTATTGCTGGGATAAACTCCATGTTTCAGGTTTGCCCGAGAACCATTGCTTTACCGTATTCCAGTTGCCTCGAAAAAAATCGGAATTGCGGTAATGGTTTAAAGCATTTTCCGAACTCCAATGGCTTAGGGTGAAGAATACAGAAGGATTGGATACATCCTGCATAACTTCCAAATGGGAACAACCCTCGAAATTTAGAATATCATCTTTTTCATTTGCAGTAAGATGTTTGAAATCCTGAATGTGATGCTTTTGTATTTCTAGTTTTACAATTCTAATGATCATGAAATTTTATTCTAATATCTGAGTTTATATCCAATTGCAACAGTTCGGCTAAATTTCCTTTGTTAATTGCTATTTCGAGCAAGCCAGAAGAATTGAATAAGGCTAAAAAATCACCTTCGGAGTTTTCGTGGTAATTTTGATTGATTTTGGAGATGCGGTATTGGTTGCTTTGTATCAAAATCTCAAAATTTCTTTCCTGACGGGCAGATTCGAATAATTCCTTGGAAATATTAGTGGTTGCATTTCCATAGGAATCAATGTAAATAATTTGTCCAGTAATGGTTTTTTTCTGGATTAAGGCTCGAATGGGTACCAATCGGAATAAAGATTTTTGTTTCGATCCCAATCCATCAATTCCATTGTTCTCGATAATGTAAGCAGCCGCTTTGGCAAAAACATTAAGTTCTGGAAAAGTATGATAGTTTTCTTCCTTCTCAATATTTTCGATGCGTACGATTTCTTCTGGATCACATTTCATTACCAAACTAAATATGCCATTATCGGCACCAATGAAATATTGATCTTTATATTTTACGGCCACATGAGGATGTTCGGCAGTTTCTTCCGATTTAACTCCTATGATATGAATCGTATTTTTTGGAAAATGAATAAAGGCATTTTTAATGATAAAAGATGCCTGTGATATATTGTAGTTGTCAACATTGTGACTTAGGTCGACCAATTGCACTTCTGGACAGATAGATAGCAATCGCCCTTTAATTGCACCAAGGTAGTAGTCGCGATGTTGCCAATCCGTAGTTAAACTGATAATTGCCATAGTTCGATTTTAAAATAAAAGAGAATTGAAATTATTAAATAGACTCGAAATCAGATTTCTCCTATTACTGTATTACAAATCAGAATTAATAATTAATTTGTAGCCTCAAAAGTAATGAATATTGAATGGAATATATGATCGAAAAGTGCATATCTTTAGGGGTGATTGATCCTCTTGAATTTTATGGGATTAATAATTCAAAATTGACGGTCCTAAAAGAGATGTTTCCTAAATTAAGTATCGTTGGCAGAGGGAACGAAATACTTGCCAGTGGCGAAAAAAAGATGCTTGAATTGTTTGAAAACAAAGTAAATCTACTTATTCAACATTATAATCAGTACAATGTTTTAACGCTAGCTAATTTGAAACGTATTGTTTTGGAAAATGCTACGGATATACAGAATCCTGATGATCCTAAAAGTGTGATTTTGTTTGGAAACAGTGGGAAGATTATTCGTGCACGAACCCCTAATCAGAAAAAATTGGTTGAAAAATCGGCTAAAAACGATATGGTTTTTGCTGTAGGACCAGCTGGTTCAGGAAAAACTTATACCGCTATTGCTTTGGCTGTTAAAGCATTGAGGAATGCAGAGGTGAAAAAGATCATTTTGAGTCGCCCTGCGGTAGAAGCAGGGGAAAACTTAGGCTTTTTACCTGGTGATTTAAAAGAAAAAATTGATCCTTATTTGCAACCACTTTATGATGCTTTGCTTGATATGATTCCTGCTCGTAAGCTGGAAGATTATTTGGAGCTGGGAATCATTCAAATAGCACCATTAGCGTATATGAGAGGAAGAACCTTGAATGATGCTTTTGTAATTTTAGATGAGGCTCAAAACACCACAACCAAACAGTTAAAGATGTTCTTAACACGAATGGGAACTAGTGGTAAATTTATGATTACGGGCGATATTACTCAAATTGATTTGCCTAGAAAACAGCAATCGGGATTGACTCAGGCCTTTCGAATTTTAAAAGATATCAAAGGAATTGCCATGGTTAAGTTTGATAAATCGGATATTGTTCGTCATCGATTGGTAAAGGAGATTGTGTCGGCCTACGAAATTGAGGATGAAAAGCAAGAAAAAAAGAGAGAGAAAAAGGAATAAAACAATTAACTTTGTTCAAAATATGAAAACATAAGGTTTACTATCTTTCTTATGAAAAGTAAGCTTATGTAAAAAGATGATTGGCTGTGAGTTATCAGCATAGTTGAATGAACCGTTTTATAAATTAGTAGAATTTTTGGAGCAATGAAAGAAGCAATTGTTAAAACAGATTTTAATTTCCCAAATCAAAAAAGTGTCTACGTAGGAAAAGTAAGAGACGTCTATAATATTAATGATGAATATCTTGCCATGGTTGTTTCCGATCGTATTTCGGCTTTTGATGTTGTATTACCAGAAGGAATTCCTTTTAAAGGACAAGTGTTGAATCAAATAGCAACTCGTTTTTTAGATGCAACTTCGGATATCGTTCCAAATTGGAAGATTGCAACGCCAGATCCAATGGTAACTGTTGGTCATTTAGCAGAACCATTTATGGTCGAAATGGTGATTAGAGGATATTTAACTGGTCATGCATGGAGAGAATACAAGGCAGGAAAACGAATGCTTTGTGGAATGCCAATGCCCGAAGGAATGAAGGAAAATCAGAAATTTGAAAAGCCTATCATTACGCCAACAACTAAGGCAATGGAAGGTCATGATGAAGATATCTCGAAAGAAGAAATTTTAAAGCAAGGAATCGTATCTAAAGAAGATTATGAAATGCTTGAAAAATATACTCAGGCATTGTTCGCACGAGGAACAGAAATTGCAGCCGAAAAGGGTTTAATTTTAGTGGATACTAAATATGAATTCGGTAAAAAAGATGGCAAGATTTATTTGATTGATGAGATTCATACACCAGATTCTTCTCGTTATTTTTATTCGGATGGATATGCAGAGCGTTTGGCTAAAGGTGAGCAGCAAAAGCAATTGTCGAAAGAGTTCGTTCGCGAATGGTTAATGGAAAATGGTTTTCAGGGTAAGGATGGACAGAAAATTCCAGAAATGACTGACAATAAAGTGAATGAAATCTCGGAGCGTTACATTGAATTGTATGAGCAAATTATTGGTGAAAAATTTGTGAAAGAAGATGCGAAAAGTGTAAATGCTAGAATAGAGAAGAATATTGCAGCTTGTTTAAAAGCATTATAAAATAAATCTTTACAAAGAGATTTAGAGGAATAAAAACAAAACCGAAATCTGTGATGGATTTCGGTTTTGTTTTTTGTAAATCTGCGTAGCAGACCTACTGCTGTTCGTTTTCAAACTTATTAATCATCCACCAACACGTTTTACTTGATAACCTTCAGCTTTTAAAAGATCCATAATTTTATCGCGATGATCGCCTTGAATTAAGATTTCTCCATCTTTGGCAGATCCACCGCCACCACATTTGGTTTTCAGTATTTTGCCTAATTCTTTTAGGTCATCTGAACTGCCAATAAACCCTTCAATTAGAGTCACAACTTTTCCTTTTCGCTGCTTTTTATCCAAAAGAACTCTTAGTTTTTGTTGCTTATTCGGAATTGTTTCCTGTTCTAATTCTTCGTCGTATTCGTAATTGTAATCAGGATTCGTTGAGTAAACGATATTTTTTTTCTTTTTTGCCATTTCTAATTGTTGTAATTCAATTTTATCTTTCAAAGATACCTATTTTCTGTATTTTATGCGATCGTAAAAATAGATAATAGAGCCAATGAATGGAACAAAGGCTACTAATAGTATCCAAATTAGCTTGTCTATCGCTAATAGTTTTCTTTTTAAGATGTCTATAATTGCAATTGCAGGGAGTAAAATGGCTACTATTTTTGTTAGCAGCCAAATGTCAAATATCATCGATGATATCATAAAGATTTTTTAATTTGTGATTGGATGTTCGCAAACTTAAATTAACGATTGGCGCAATTTACACATTTCTTACTTTCAGGCATAATCATGATTCGTCCAATGGGAATCATTTTCCCACATTTTATGCATTTGCCAAAATCATCAGAATCAATATTTTTCAGAGCATTTTTTAGAGCTGTGTATTGACTTTCTTTTTTCCGTAAAGCAGCCTCGTTCACACTTTTATTGTTTATCGCATCCATTCTGCTCACTCTACCAATGGCACAATCAGGAGAAATGGGTTGTGTTAAGTCTTTAAGAACAATAATTTCAGCCTTTAGTTTTTCTATTTTTTCTTTGATCTGATTTTTAAGATAGATTTTTTCGTCCTGTTTCATTTTTTGTTTGTCATTTTGGGATAATCAAAGATAATAGAAAATCTGAGGTTTGTTTATTTTGCGTTTAGGCAAGAAGATGCTGATCAATTTACTTTTTTTGTTCTCAAAATTAAGAGCTGTGGTTCAAGTTATTTGTTGTAATATCCAGACGCAATGGGGATTCTGAGTACCTCAATTCTTCAGTGTGGCTTTTAGTAAAAAAGTTGTTTTGGCAGATTTACTTTAGTTATACCTACACTTAAAGATTGCCAATAATCAGTGCACAAAGAATGAGAAATTGAAGTCACTAGTTTCAGTTGCGTCTTAATATATGTAAATCAATAAAACTAACAAAGTATTAGAAAACTACCCTTTTGCATATTTTTTAATTACATATTTGTAGTTCTATTTAGATTGATCCTAAAGTAATAGTTGAAGCTAATTTATATGTATTTGACTAGGCTAGCTACATACTTCTTTTTACATTTGAAGTGTTAAAGGTTGCTATATAATTAACGTGCAACCGATTGCACAAAATCGGTGCATTTCGAATAATCTTGATATAATTATATAGTATTTTATTCATTTATATTGCTGAAAGTAATGAACAAGATAGTTGAAAAAGAATATTTTTCAGAAAAGATAGTGAAAATGGTGGTAGAGGCTCCTTTAATTGCCAAAGCCCGTAAGCCTGGTAACTTTGTAATTGTAAGAGTTGGCGAAAAAGGGGAGCGTATTCCGCTTACCATATCTGGTGCAGATATTGCAAAAGGAACGATCACTCTTATCGTTCAGAAAATGGGAGTGTCTTCTACTAAATTATGTGATCTCGAAGTAGGTGAACACATAACCGATTTAGTTGGCCCTCTCGGAAAACCAACAGAAATACACAATGTTGGCACTGTGCTTTGTTGCGGTGGTGGTGTTGGTGTAGCACCTTTGTTTCCTATTGTTGAGGCTTATAAAAAAGCAGGTAATCGTGTTATTACTATTTTAGCAGCCCGATCTAAAGAACTTATCATCTTGGAAGATGAAATGCGCAAAAATTCCGATGAGGTGATCATTATGACTGATGATGGATCGCATGGGAAAAAAGGCTTGGTAACCGAAGGCATGGAAGAGGTAATTAAGCGTGAAAAAGTTGATGAGTGCATCACCATTGGTCCTGCTATTATGATGAAATTTTGTGCTTTATTGACCAAAAAATACGAAATCCATACTATGGCAAGTTTAAATAGTATTATGGTTGATGGTACAGGAATGTGTGGTGCATGCAGAGTAACTGTCGATGGGAAAACAAAGTTCACTTGCGTGGATGGTCCTGAGTTCGATGCTCATAAAATTGATTTTGATGAAATGATGTCAAGATTAGGTGGTTACAAAGAGGAAGAGAATGATAAAATGGATCATTTTCACGAGTAAATAGAGAATGATCATTGAGATTTTAAAAAGTAAGATGTGAAATTTTGCTGTTTAGATCTCTGCTGCAATATCTAAAAAAAAAAGACAATGGAAAGGTCTGAAGAATATATAAAGAACGAACGTAAAAAAGAGTGGAGAGTCGAACTCCAAAAAAAGACAAAAGCCAAAGATCGCATGTCGATTGAAAGGGTGGTGATGACAGAGATGGCTCCCGAAGAGCGAATTAAATCACAACGTGTTGAGGTGAATATGGGGTTAAGTAAAGAGCAGGCCATGTTGGAAGCAACACGTTGTATGGATTGTGTAAATCCAACTTGTATGGAGGGTTGTCCTGTAAGTATCAACATCCCAAAATTCATTAAAAATATTGAGCGAGGAAACATATTGGAAGCAGCATCGGTTTTAAAGGAAACCAGTGCTTTGCCTGCTGTTTGTGGTCGTGTATGTCCTCAGGAAATACAATGTGAGAAAAGATGTTTTTACGTTGAAAAATTGAATCTTCCTGCAGTGGCAATAGGTCATTTGGAGCGTTTTGCTGCCGATTTTGAAAGAGAGTCTGGCGTTATTTCAGTGCCTAGATTGGCTGAAGCAAATGGTGTTAAAGTAGCGGTAATTGGTTCTGGTCCTTCAGGCTTGTCTTTTGCTGGTGATATGGCAAAATCAGGCTACGAAGTAACAGTTTTTGAAGCTCTTCATGAAATTGGAGGAGTGCTTAAATATGGTATTCCTGAATTCAGATTGCCCAATGCAGTGGTTGATGTAGAAATTGAAAATCTACGCAAAATGGGTGTCAAATTCATCACCAATTACATTGTAGGTCAAACGGCAAGTCTTGAGGATTTAAAAAACGAAGGTTTCAAGGCATTTTACGTAGGTAGTGGTGCCGGTTTGCCTCGATTCATGAATATTCCCGGTGAAAATTCAAATGGAATATTATCTTCCAATGAATATTTAACTCGTGTAAATTTAATGGGTGCAGATTCTGAAGAATCGGATACTCCAATTTTGCGAGGTAAAAATGTGGTAGTTGTTGGAGGTGGAAATACAGCAATGGATTCGGTTCGTACTGCCAAACGCTTAGGGGCTGAAAGAGCAATTATTGTTTATCGTCGTTCCGAAGAAGAAATGCCAGCTAGAGGAGAAGAAGTTCACCATGCCAAACAAGAAGGCATAGAATTTCTTACCTTAACAAATCCTATTGAGTATATTGCTGATAAAAATGGACGAGTGCAGAAAATAAGAGTCCAAAAAATGGAATTGGGTGAGCCTGATGCTTCAGGTAGAAGAAGACCAATTCCTATGGAGGGATCGGAATATACAATTGATGCAACGGTGGTGGTTGTAGCTGTAGGAGTTTCTCCAAACCCATTGATTCCGAATTCAGTAGAAGGATTAGAGGTTTCGAAATGGGGAACCATTGAAGTTGTTAAAGATAAAATGCAATCTTCTATTCCTGAAGTGTTTGCAGGAGGAGATATTGTTCGTGGTGGTGCCACGGTTATTCTGGCAATGGGAGATGGTAGAAAGGCTGCTAAAAATATGAATCTCTATTTACAAGAAAAATATTTATCAAATAAGGTGGAACACTAAAAACTAGAAAAAATGAAAGAGTTTAATTCACTTGAGGATATTTTAGATTTTGCCATTAATGAAGAGCAAATGGCTGCTGATTTTTATACCGAATTGGCCGGTAAAATGAAGAATCAGGAGATGAAAAATACTTTTGAGCAATATGCTTTGGAAGAAATTGGACACCGAACCAAACTTGAAGCCATTAAAAATGGGAAAAAATATCAAGTTTCCGAACGTAAAATTGCTGATTTGAAAATTGCAGACTATCTAGTAGATGTAGATATTGAGAAGTCGAATATGACCTATCAGGAAGCATTAATTTTGGCAATGAAAAAGGAGAAAATTGCTTTCCGTTTGTATAACGATCTTGCCAAAGCGACGACTGATGAAGCCTCAAAAAAATTATTTTTGATGCTTGCTCAGGAAGAGGCAAAGCACAAACTTCGTTTCGAGGTGGAATACGATTCTAATATTCTTACAGAAAATTAGTGGGTAAATTTATTTTGAAAAGAGTCTTGAATGTTCGAGGCTCTTTTTTTTGTTTTAAAATTCTTTTGCGTTGATCCATACTATTTTGTAACTTTTATGGTTGAGCTGATAAGCATAGAATTGATGCTTTATTGACTAAACTGTTAATAAATAAAATAGGCGAAATGAAAATTTTTAGGACGTTTGAGGAAGTTATCGATTATGCTATTGACAAAGAGATGGATGAAATTAAGTTTTATTCGGATCTTGCAGATCGAATGAATAAGGTAAATTTAAAAGGACTTTTACGTAACATAGCCTTGGAAAAAACGGGTAGAATGCTCTGTTTAGAAAAAATGAAGGATGTAAATGTTGGTTTAAACTTAGATGAAATAGGTAATATGCCTTATGAGTTTTCCTCTTTAAATCAGGAAGATTCCCAAAAGAATTTAAGCGATCAGGATGTTTTGATTCTTGCTATGGAGAAAGAAAAAGTAAAATTTAAATTTTATATTGATATGGCTAATAGTGCTACTGATATAGAATGTAAAGAAACTTTTTTGACCCTTGCCGATGAGGAAGCTCGCCAAAAATTGAGATTTGAGCTCATGTATGATGAACATGTTTGTGTGGAAAATTAACAAAGAAAAAAGATTTGCTTTTGTCGTTTCGAGAAAGAACAAAATTAAAGTTCCTGGCAAGAATTTTAATTTTGTTTTTTTTATGGTTCAATTATTGTAGATATTTTGTTTTCCAAGCGGACTTTAGTATTTTTGTTAGCTATTGTGTGTAAACTATAAATATTTGAAATACAGATAATTAATGAATTATTTTTTTCGAAGTATTCTTCTAATAAGTCTCTTTTTAGGGACCGTAAATTTTACGAATGCTCAAACTTCTTCGATTGAGCTATCTAATAATAAGGTAGTTGTAGGTGGACAAACCTGCTTTCTACATCTTGTAAAAGAAAAACAAACTTTGTTTTCAATAAGTCGAGCCTATGGAGTCGATCTTGCAGTAATTATGCAAGTAAATCGAAAAACTGAGGCGAGTGTAAAAATTGGTGAGATTCTTAGGATTCCAGTAGTAGAGTCTGATGCTACTCTTTCCCCGGTTTTAGTGAAAAAAGAGGATGCGAATTTCTTCTACCATGTTGTGAAAAAAGGAGATACTTTGTATTCTTTGTCTAAGATATATGAAGTTGATATGTCTATGATTACGACTTCAAATCCTAATATGGGACCTAGTTTACGTCTGGGTACTATCATTAAAGTTCCTAAAGTCGAAAAAAAGAAAGTAATTAGCCAAGTGCCCAAACATGATAAAAAATATTACTATCATATCATTCAAAAAGGAGATACAGAGTCATCTATAGCTCGAAAGTTTTTCATGAATCTTCGTAAATTCAGAAAGCTTAATCCTCAAATTAAAGGAAAAGCTCTGAAAATTGGTGATTGGGTAAGAATTCCCCGTTATTTGGTGCCTCCGGAATATTTTGTGGAGAAAAAACCCATAAAGGATACCGTTGATCAAAAGCCGTTTGTTGATACTTTGTTTAGTAAATTGGTTGCAAAACCTGTTTCTCAGAATAAAATTCGAATAGCCTTGTTTTTACCTCTTTATTTAGAGGCGAATGATTCCATCAACAAAATACTAAGTCGCAGAGATACAATTACGATTATTAAAGAGCGTAATCCGAAAATCCTTTTCAATAAATCTCATGATTTTATTCGGTTCTACCAAGGCATACTTCTGGCTGTAGATTCTCTTCAAAAGGAAGGTCTATCAGTAGATCTGCATGTTTTTGATACGGAAAAAAATAGCACAACCGTTCGGTCTATTCTTTCAAGATTAGAAACAACTGAACTCGATTTTATTATTGGGCCAGTTTACCCGAATACTTATTCGCTTGTTGCTGATTTTGCCAAACGAAAAAGAGTTCCAGTAATTTCACCTCTTTCGCAAAGAAATTCCGATTTACAAACCAATCCTTTTGTCATTCAATTGAATACATCCATTCAATCAATTTGTAGAAAGATATCCGATTTTGTGAGTTACGATTTAGATGTAACAAATTTAATTGTAGTTCATCCCGATCGTTATGAGCATTTGAGTGAATATTCCTTGGTTACCGATATTGAACGAAATATGTTTGAAAAGGGAAGGTATTGGGAAAATGAAGGGATATCTTACCAAAAGATTTCCTTTGATGAATACGGAATTTTTGGGATAGAGCGATTGTTGCGCGATACTTGTGAGAATGTAATTTTGATTCCTTCAACATTACAACCATATGTCGAAAATATTATATCGAATTTAAATGTGTTAAGTCAGCATTATGATATTCGTTTAATGGGATTTCCGGTTTGGCAGCGCTACAACAGTTTGGATGCGGAATTATTCTACAATTTAAATTTGAGTGTAATAACGCCATACAATATAGATTATAAAGAGGATAAGATTGTCGATTTTGTAGCTGATTTTAGAGGTGAATTTAGTTGTGAACCAAACGATTTTAGTTTTAGAGCCTACGATATGTGTCGTTTCTTTTCTATAGCTGTAAGTAAATTTGGTACTAGTTTCCCAGATCATTTAAATGAAATCAAATTGGATCTTTTGCAATCGAATTATTCATTTAAAAGAGTGAATGCATTTGGGGGGATTGAGAATCAGGGGGTTCATCTTGTAAATTATTCTCGAGACTTTAAAATTAGACATTTCATTCCTAAATTTCAGGATACAACATCTTCCCATTAAAATTAGGAAGAAGTAGAATAGAATTCAGAGCCGAATCAAAAAAAATTCGGCTTTTTTATATCCGATTACGTAGATTATATCCATTATGGGATGTAGATTTTTGATTCTTTCAGACGGCCTAATGATCCAGACTTTCATGTAATTCTTGAAGATTTTATCCGTAATCGTAGATGTGTTCTACAATTTGACATGTTTGTATCAATCAGTATAGTAGCGTGTTGGAGGTGTTGGTGTGGATTTTGTTTGTAACTAGTTGTTAGTTACCTAAAGTCCTATCATTATGAAAAAATATTTACTCTTGGGAATCCTATGGGGTTTCTCTTTTTCTTTTTTACATGCACAAACTGCACCTCCTTCAATAGGTTCTCCTAGTAATGTAAGTGTTGACAATCCTTTTAGTTTGGAATTTGAGGATGTTGGAACTTGGCAAGATAGTATTTCTGAAATCCAATTTGGAGCTGATATTATTGATCCAATAGCTTATGCAGAAGATTCTATTGTTAATCAGATTTTCTTTTATCCATCTCAAACTGTTTATTTTCAAAACGACACAACTTTGGATTTAACCATTATTTCTAGTGGTTATTCAGATGCGGTTGTAGCAATTGAAATTAAGCATGGTATAGCTAATAAATTGGTTATTCAAATTCAGCCAACTGCACCTACTAGTAATGGAGCCGTTTTAGAAACTCAGCCTGTTGTGAATTTGCAGGATCAATACGCTAATCTTTGCACTGGTATTGATACTATTGATTTGGTGGCCAGCGAGTCTGGAGGAACTTGGTATTTAGATGGGGACAAGGAGATAAACGCATCTGCAGGAAAATTTATCTTTGTTGATCTGCAAGCTCGAAGCGATGCTGAAATTACAACGGCAACCATTACTTTTTCAAGTAGTGGTTTTGTTGATGTTGTTTCAAATGCTTTCACAATAGCAGCTTTGAAATCAGCTCCTGATTTGCTTGCCTCTTCAACGGCTACTGTTGATGCTCCATTTTCGATCAATTTTACAGCCGATTCGGAATGGCAATTAGCCATCGATTCAATTGCCTACGGAGATGAAATTCTTGATCCTGCGGCTTACGATGCAACTCAGTCGGGTGAAATTATTTTTGATCCAAGTCTTGATTCCAATTTACAAATTTCGGGAACAGCCACAATAATTGTTTATTCCAGAGGATATGAAAATGCTAGTGTTTCATTGGAAATAGGACATGGGGCGGCAAGTAGTCTACATATTTTATTGCAACCAACTGCTCCTGCCGAAAATGGTGGATTGCTGGCCAACCAGCCAGTTGTCAGCCTAAAAGATCAATACGATAATGATTGTAGTACCGAGAATGCAATAGTAATTTCTGCAGCAAAAGGGGATGATAACAATTGGACACTTGGTGGAAGTGTCGATCATCAGGTGGTAAATGGATCGGCTAGTTATTCTGATTTGACTGCATCAAGTAGTGTTGCTATAACGGGTGCTTTTATCGCCTTTTCGGCGGATGGTTTAGATACTCTTAATTCAAACACTTTTGATATTCCTGACCTTAATGCAGCTCCAATTTTGACAGCTGCAAGTGCTGCAAGTGTAGATGCTGATTTTGAAATTACTTTTACAGATAATTCAGAATGGAGAGACCAAATTACAAAGATAACTTACGGAGCAGACACTCTACCTTCCGAATCTTACGATACTTCGGCAGAAGGTGTAATAACTTTTAAACCAAGTGAATCTGTAATTTTACAAGTGCCAGCAAATGATTATTTGTATATTGAATCTACTTCTTTTCTTAAAGATTCTGTGCTTCAGGCAATTGGACATGGAGCAGCAGCATCAATAGTAATAACAGAACAGCCACAGGAACCTGAAAATAATGCAGGTTTATTGCAAACTCAACCAAGTGTAAAAATTCAAGATCAGTATTTAAACGATTGTTCTACTAATAATGAACAAACAATAATTGCAAGTGCAACAGGAGGAAGCTGGGTAGTAGAAGGAACTACTTCGTTAATGGTAACTAATGGGATTGTTGATTTTACCGATTTGACTGCCAGAAGTACAGATTCGGTTACCGATGCAACAATAACATTTTCTGGTACAGGACTAACAAGCCAGGAGTCTGAGATATTTACAATTCCAGCTCCTCTTCTTGCACCCTCTTTAATCGCTTCAACAACAGCCACTATAGATTCTTTGTTCGAAGTTGGTTTTACCGAAAATTCAGAATGGCGAAACGCAATTGATTCAATTTTCTATGGAGGAATTATTTTGAGTTCGGATGTTTACGATGCCAGTCAGTCTGGAAAACTTGTTTTTGATCCTTCGCAAAGTGGAGAATTGCAACTTGTTGGGACAAGTGAAATTTTGGTGTATTCTCGCGGCTACGAAAATACTGCTGTCGATCAGGAAATTAAACATGGTATTCCAGATACAATTGTGATTGAAACACAGCCAACAGCTCCTTTGGTAAATGGAGGAAATTTGGAAACACAACCGCAAATATCTGTTCGCGATCAGTATAACAATATCTGCACAAGCAATGATTCTTTTGAAATTGTTGCAGCAAAAGGAGATAGTCAGGATTGGTTATTAGGTGGAACTTTAACTCAAAATGTGACTTCTGGGGAACTAACATACACCGATTTAAATGCTTCTAGCGAATCAGCAATAAGTGGAGCAGTATTGCAATTTTCAGGAGAAGGAATTAGTTCTGCGAATTCTGATTCCTTCGATATCGTTGAATCGACTGAGGCACCAACCCTTACTTCGGATTCTCAGGCTAGTGTTGATGCGGATTTTGTATTGACCTTTACTTCTGATGATGATAATTGGTTGAATGGCATTACTCAAATCACTTATCAGGGAGATACCCTTCCAGCTTCCGCGTATACGCTTAGTACTGATACCATTGTTTTTCATGTTTCGGAAGAGGTGTTATTGCAGAAATCGGGAACTTTCGATATTCTGATTTTTTCCTTGGGCTATGCTGATGCTTTTGTGGAACAGGAGGTTGAGCATGGAGAAGTTTCTAGTATGGAAATAACTCAGCAACCCACTGCGCCTTTAACCAATGGCGATACACTTGCTCAACAACCTATCTTGCAATTTCTAGATCAATATGCGAATGTGTGCACTAGCGAATACGATAAAAGTATTAGTGTTGCTAAAAATGATAGTAGAGATTGGAATATTGCGGGAAGTACCGAAAAAAGTGCGTTTGATGGTATGGTAATATTTACCGACTTGTCAGTATACAGTTCAGGTCCGATTGATGGTGCTGAACTCTTATTTTCTTCAGATGAAATAGCAGATGTTGTTTCGGTATCGTTCGATATACCAGATGCTGGTGAAGCTCCCATATTAACAGCAGCAAGTAATGCAACGGTTGATAATTCATTCATATTAAGTTATACTGAAGACTCAATTTGGAGAAGTCGGATAAATGCAATTACTGTAAATGATAGTTTGCTAGTTGCCGATAGCTACAATGCAACACAGGAGGGTGAGTTGGAGTTGATTCCATCTGCCTCCAAATTTTTGCAAGCAAGCGGAACCTTTCAAATTATTGTTCAGTCTCGTGGTTTTGTGAATGACACAGTTCAACAGGAAATTTCTCATGGAGTAGCAGATAGTCTGTTATTTGTAAACCAGCCTTCAGCACCATTAGATAATGGCGAATTATTGGCTCAGCAACCAGAATTAAAATTGAGTGATCAGTATTTAAATGATTGCACAACAGACAATACAAGTATGGTGAGCGTTCAAAAGTACGATCAAAAAGCATGGGAATTAGGAGGAACTCTAGAACTGCAATCGCAAGGTGGTTCGCTATTTTTTACCGATTTAACCGCAAGTAGTGAAATTGCTATCGACTCGGCTTATCTTCAGTTTTCCTTTTCAAGAGATACAGTTATTTCAAATTTGTTTACAGTACCTGTTCCAGAAATTGAGTTAGTTGCAGCTGAAAATGTGACTGTGGATAGTGCATTTATAATTCAAGCGAGCGATAATGCAAGCTGGAGAGATTCAATCTCGTCAATTACTTATGCTGGAGAAACTTTAGTCGATTCTGCCTATCTAATAGAAGTGGGTAGTATCACATTTTATCCAGAAAAGGATCCGATACTTCAGGTTGCAAGAAATGATTATCTGCTTGTGATTGCAAACGGGTATGCAGATGCTTCGATTGAGCAAAGTATTGAACATGGTCTTGCTTCAGGAATGTTTATTTTAAATCAGCCTATTGGACCCGAGGATAATGGAGATACTCTTGCTCAGCAACCAAAATTGCAGCTGATTGATCAGTATGAGAATGATTGTGAGAATGACAATACAACCCAAGTACTCACCGATAAGTATTCTGATGGAAGCGATGGTGATGTAGTAGATTTATGGGAATTAGGAGGAACGAAAAGTATTACAGCGATCGAAGGAGTGGTTACTTACCTGAATTTGACCGCAACAAGTGAGAATCGAGTAGAAGGAGCACGCTTGTTATTTATTTCTGAAAATTTACCAAATGTAGTTTCGGATAGTTTCGATATTGTAATTCCTTTGGCTCCTGTTATTACGGGAGCAGAAAACGCTACTGTTGATGAAAGTTTTTATGTTGAGTTTACTGATAATGCTAGTTGGAGATCCCTTATTTCTGATATTCGCTACGGAATTAGAAGTTTGGAGGGAAATTATGATATTTCAGAACCAGGTAAAATTACATTCGATCCAAGCATTGTTTCTATTCTTCAACAGACAGGAGTTGATTCTATGTATATTTATTCTGGTAACTATGATACTGTTCGTTTTGAACAAGCAATTCATCATGGAGAATCAAAATATTTGAGTGTGGTGAAACAACCTTCGGCACCCGTGAACAATGGTGATGTTTTGTTAGTACAGCCTCAGTTGAGATTAGAGGATCAGTATCGAAATGATTGTGATACGGACAGTGAAACACCTATTACTGTTAAAAAAGGGGACAAGGGAGAATGGACTTTGGGCGGAACTTTAACACAAATACCAGTAAACGGCCTTATTCAGTATACTGATCTTACAGCAACAAGTGAGTTCGAAGTGGAAGGTGCTAGTCTTGAGTTTGAAGGAACAGGAATTGTTCCTGAAGAATCTAAAACTTTCACAATTCCTGAGCCAAAAGAAAACAGAGCAGGTACTGCTAAAGCAAATCCAGAGTTGGTTTGCTATGCTGCTAGTTCAACAATTACTTTGGTTGGTTTTGATGGGAATATTCAATGGCAAAAACACGATAATTCTACGGAAGCTTATGTGGATGTAGAAGGTGAAATTTCTGAAATTTTAATTACAGATAAAGTGGTTGAGAATGCACGATACCGAGCTATGGTTTCGAAAGACGGCTATGCAAGTCAATATTCTAATTCTGTATCAGTGAGCCCAGTTGACCCACCAATTGCTGATTTTATTTTTGAAATAAATTACAACCAGGTTGATTTTACTAACTTAAGTACTAACGCTAGTAGTATTGCTTGGGATTTTGGTGATGGAGTTATTAGTAGTGAATATGATCCAAGTCATTCTTACGCTTTAGATGATGCGAGTGGTACTGGTTATTTAGTAGTGCTAACAGCATCAAACGATGCTTGCCCAGATAGTGAAAAATCGCAGCAAATATTAATTACAACAGGTATCGAAGATGTAATCTCAGAAACAGATTTGCTTGTTTATCCTAATCCAAGTAGGGGCCAATTTTATGTTGAGATTTCAAATTCCGATCAGGATGCTATTTTGCGAATTTTTAATCAGGCAGGAAAGTTGGTTGCTAGTCGGAAACTTCAAGATAGTTTTCAAACCAATAGAATGTCTTTTGATTTGAGTAATTTGTCGAAAGGAATGTATTTACTAAGCATTCAATATTCCGATAAAATACTTAGAACAAAACTAATTATACAGTAAGAAGAGTTACTGCCAAACAAAAGAGGCTTTTTAATTAAAAAGCCTCTTTGTTTTTTAGATAAAGTTTTATTCGAATTCAGCCATTGTCTTTTTGATAATTTCGATGGCTTCTCTTAGTTGTTCTTCATTAATTGTTAAAGGAGGAGCAAAACGAATAATGTGTCCATGAGTTGGTTTTGCAAGCAAACCATGATCACGTAAACGAAGGCAAACATCCCAAGCTGTTTTTCCATTCTTAGGCTTAATTACAATGGCATTAAGTAAGCCTTTTCCTCGGACTAGCTCGATCATGTCCGATTTTACTCCTTGTAACTCTTCACGGAAAATTTTTCCCATTGCTTCGGCATTTTCAGCTAATTTTTCTTCCTTAGCAACAGTTAAAGCAGCCATGGCAACTGCGCAAGCTATCGGATTTCCACCAAAAGTAGAACCGTGTTCGCCTGGTTTAATGCATAGCATGATTTCATCATCAGCTAATACTGCCGAAACCGGCATAACACCACCCGAAAGAGCTTTCCCTAAAATCAATACATCGGGGCGAACGCCTTCATGGTCAACAGCTAAAAGTTTTCCTGTTCTGGCAATACCTGTTTGAACTTCGTCGGCAACAAACAAAACATTATTTGCTTTGCAGAGTTCCGAAGCTTTTTTTAAGAAACCATCTCCAGGAACGTAAACACCAGCTTCGCCTTGAATCGGCTCCACTAGGAATGCACATACGTTTGGATCTTTCAATTCTTTTTCAAGAGTCTCGGTGTCGTTGTAAGGGATTACGATGAATCCTGGAGTATAAGGACCAAAACCTTTGTAGGAATCAGGATCGGTTGACATGGATATGATAGTAATGGTTCGTCCATGGAAATTTCCAGCACAAACAATTATTTTTGCTTGATTATCGGGAATTCCTTTTACATCGTAACCCCAACGTCTAACCAACTTTAGAGCCGTTTCGTCGGCTTCGGCTCCGGTATTCATTGGTAACACCTTGTCGTAGCCGAAATATTTTGTTACAAATTCTTCGTATTTACCCAAATTATTGCTGTAAAAAGCACGAGAGGTAAGTGTTAGTTTTTGTGCTTGTTCAATTAAAGCATTTACAATTTTAGGATGACAATGGCCTTGGTTAATAGCTGAGTAGGCAGACAAAAAATCAAAATACCGTTTCCCATCAGTATCCCATACATATACACCTTCTCCGCGTTCAAGAACTACAGGTAGTGGATGGTAATTGTGAGCACCAAAGTTAGATTCCTTGTCCATATAATCTTTTGCAGTCATGGAGGTTGTTGTATTAGTCATAATTACAATATTTAAAAGGTTTCGTATTTCAAATAAAAGGCTGAAAATCTCTTGTTCTAAATTTGTAATTATTTTTTTATAAACCAAGTGTTTTGAGATCTTTTTTTTCTTTTTGATAGAGAAGTTAAAAATCTTTCATTGTAAAACATAAGTAGTAGTATTATTGTTTTGTAATTCTAATTGATGTGCGAAATTGTGTCTAACTTGTGATTATGGAAGAATTGAAGATGTAGGTAAGGTTGTGAATTAAGGAATTATTGCGAGGGATATTTTTATTTGAAGAAAAAATATTGTTAATAGAGAAGACCAATAGTTAGATTGTGGCTATTTATACTATTCTGTTTATCTTGTACTTAATAGCTATGTTAGAAAAATTTTCAGTTTGTTTTATTCGCGAATTATTTATTTTAATATTTATAGTTTCTGTTCGATTATTTTCAACTCAGTATTATATGTCTTTCGTTTTTTTTTTGAAATACCCATTTTTTAAGGTGCAATTGTAGTTGAATTCAGGTCTTGAACCCTTTTATTTAATAATAAAAGAAATAAATAGATTGTATTAGTTTGAAAATAAAGGTCTAGTTGATTTTGTTTAAGTTGTATGTATATGTAAAATATACGTTAAAAGTAAATTGCAAATCAATAGTTTATGATGACAACGTGTGGTTACTTATGTTGCTCTTCGAATCTGTAGATTTTGCTTCTACTTAGAAGGCCTTCTGCTGTGAAAAATAGGAGGCAGAGAATCAAGAAGAATTTCCAATATTGTTTGAAATTTGTTTCTTCGCTATACAATTGGGATAGACTTATTTTCACTGGAGAAATAATAGAAAAAGCTAAGGAGTTGGCTTTTATTTCTTCTTTGAGTTCCTCTAATGAATAGTAGAAAGGATCAGATTCGATTCTGGAGTAGTTAAAGGAACAGGAATTTACTATGTTATCATCTTGCACGATAAAATAGTTGCCAGCTTGTGTAATCTGATTTCGCGGATACAGGAGAGTACCTTGTTCAAATTTATTCTCCTGATCGGGAATAATATCAATTTGCTCGCTTTTGTTGATGATGTGAAATGGCTCGTTTTGAGAATTGGACAGAAAGGAGTTCGTTTTGATTATCTGTTGATCACCTAGAGTGTAGTAAAGGGGTTGGTTAGTATTTGCGCTATGCGTTAAATTAACGAGAGTTGGAACAAAAATAGGGTGACTTACCAAGTTGCTCCATTCAGAATTTAGCTGAATACCTAAAAGAAAAAATTGGCCTTTGCCGAAATTAGTTTGTATCAGTAGGGGATCACCAGCTTGTGTTTTCCAAATGTTTTCATCGAAATTATTGGTGGACCTTGTTAAGTTATAATGTTTGTATATGTTAGGAAGTCGAGCATCCTTTTTAATTTCTTCGAATACATTTTGGTACAGTTCAGAATTTAATTCGATGTAGGAAAGTTTCTGATGACTCGAATCAATTTGCATGAATTCAGGTGCTGATATTTCTTTAAGAAAAGAATTCACAGAAATTTTGTTTCGATTAGATGGAATAAATAATACGCGACCACCATTTGATAGATAATTTTTTACCATTTGATTAAAACCACTTTCCATATCTTCAATTTCATGTAAAATAATCAAAGGGTAGTTTGGGAGATTTTCACTGAAAAGGCCCGATTTATCAATGTTTTTAAAGGCAAAAGTCTCCGATCCTGAAAATAATTTAGTCAGGTACTTATTGGGCTCTCTTTGGTTGACAGATAAGACCTGAACTTGATTGCTTATTTGATAGGAGAAAAACAAGCTGTTATCATAGGTTATTGGAAAGTCATTTATTTCAAGTTTTCCCTGATATATTCCAGTCTTGGAATTGAGATATTTTAATCGAACAATTTGCTTAGAGTTTCTCGGAATATCAACTTTTGTAATGGATTTTGTGCTGTCGTTAATACTTAGTTTCAAAGCTATTTTTTCAAAGTCTTCGTTCGAAGTATTCCTTACTTGAACGAAAAGTTCCTGACTTTGTTTAAGTTGATGGTAAGGTTTCGCGAACCAGCAGGAATCAATAAGTAAATTGGATGGTTGCTGCACCGAAAGTGGCAAAAAAGTGATTGATCTACTGCTGTCTATTTGAATATTGGATATATCGCTCTGGTTTTTCTGAAAATCAGAGAATACATACAAATGGTAAGGACTTTTAGCACTGTTGATATCTATTTTTTGAATTTGTTTCGAAAGAGTAAAAGGAATTGGTGAAGGGTTTATTTCCATCACCTTAGAAATAGCTTGCTGCTTGTTTAAATAGGAGGAAAAGGCGAAAAAATTGTTGTCGTAGATTCTAATTTTAGAATCGTTTGGGTAGCTTTTTATAATTTCAATTGCTTTGTTTTTTGCAATTTCAAGAGCATTTCCAATTTCTGTTTCTGCATTCATACTAAACGAATTGTCTAGGTAAATGCTGAGATTTTTACTTGTTTTTTCAGCTGGATTATTGCTGTTTTCCTTAGGGATAAAAGGTTGTGAAAAAGCAATTATCAGGCAAGCTAGAGCAAGTAAACGTAAAGTTAGCACAAGCCATTTTTTTAACTTGGAATGACGTTTGTTCTGAATGATTAATTGGGAAAGAAACTGCAGATTGCTGAAGTGGATTTTTTTGTATCTCTTAAAATTAATGAGGTGGATGATAACTGGAAAGAGCAGTGCGAGTAAACCCCATAGGATATTTGGATGCGAAAATTGGAACATTTATAATTATTGTTTTTTCGTTACTTAATAGAAAACTCAAGTATAAGCTTTTTTATTAGAAATTAGCCGTGAGTTTTAGGTTTAATTTTCTTGATGTTAGGTAATTGGGAATGGCATATTGATTCCCAGAATTGTCAGATATCCATAAATAAGATATTGTGTTATTAATATCCAAAACATTAAATATTTCCAGGCTTATCCACATCGATTTAAAAGTATTGAGAAAGGCATTTTTGACTATTGTATTTTCTTCAATCAATGTTTTTGAGAAGCCTAAGTCAATTCTTTTGTAATTAGGCATTCGAAAGTTAGTTCCTGTTTTTCCTGTTTTGGGAGGCCATACAGGTAATTTTCCACCATAAAATAAGCTCAAATGCATTTTGTAAGATGGATTGCTGGGCAGATAATCCTGAAAAAACATTGAGAAATTTACTCTCTCATCAGTTGGTCTTGGTAAATAGGCAAGTTGGTCGCCATAAATGTCTTCTTCGGTTTTTAAAATCGATAAGCTTGCCCATGATTCGGTTCCGGGCACAAATTCACCATTTATTCGAAGATCGAGTCCTGCTGAATAGGCTTTTGATCGCAGATCTCCGTAGTATCGAATTCGAACATTCTCAACGTCGTAAGGGATTGCCGATTTGATGTCTTTGTAGTACAATTCGCTGGTGAATTTAAAGGGACGCCCCCAAGTCTGAAAGTAATATTCTTGTCCTAAAACGTAATGAATCGACTTTTGCTTTTTTAGATTATTACTGATTTGTCCATCGATGGTGAGCATTTCCCGATAGGAAGGAGTTTGTTGATAGTAGCCTGTAGAAAATCTGAGTTTGATTTTTTTTTCCCAGTTTGGAATGTAATTTATCGAAACGCGTGGCGAGATGAAATTCTCTTTGATGTAATCCCAAAAGTGATGCCTAAGCCCGCCGGTAAATTCAAATTCACCTTTGTTGCTTTTAAGTACATAGCTTGCTTGTAAAAAAGAAGATAGGTGTTTGCTGTCGATTTTGTTATCGGCATTTCGGGAATAGGCTAAGGCGACTTCTTCACTGGAAACAGGAATTGCGTAGCCTGCAGAATCTTGATATTGCCATTCGTTTATGTGATCGGTAATTTCTTCCTGCTTGCCCTTAATTCCCCATTGAAAAAATACATCGCCTAGATTATGATCGCCTTTTAGTTGAATGCTGGTTACCTCTTTTTCAAGTTTGTTTCGTGCATGATCGAGAAAACTGCCTATGCCTAAATTGGTAATGCTTTCGGCGGAACTTCCACCTTGCGAAACAAAAAGATCGCTCAGGTAATATTGTCCTAAAATATCAAATGTTTCCTTTTCGTTTGTTTGATATCGACTTGCAATTAATTGGTAAAAAGAATTGTTTCTAGGATGAAATTTAAAAGTGAGCGCCTGAATATTAGAGTTGTATTTGTCTTTTTCTTCGCCTTCGAAATAAATTTTTAATTGCAAAGCTTCACTGATGGTTCCAAAAGTAGTGTTTCGGGTTTCGGGTGTAAAATTGTATTCGTTTTGGCTGAAGCTAGTCCATAAATGCATGCTTATCGATGAAGAAAAATGATAATTTATAATGCTTTGAAAATCTGTATACTTAGGTTTGTAATCGCCTTCGGTGTCTAGCGAATTTAATAGATATTCGTTGGTTTTGTAGCGAAATCCTGCCATGTAGGAGAGTTTCTTGTTTGCACTTCGGTTGGCAAAGTGAAGGGAATATCCCAGTAAACTGGCTTCTGCAGATGCTTTAAATTTATTTGGTGTTTTGTATTTCACATCCAGAACTGAGGAAAGCTTATCACCATATTTGGCACCAAATCCTCCTGCAGAAAATTGAACCGAGGAAACTAAATCAGGATTTATGATGCTGAGACCTTCCTGCTGGCCAGAACGAATTAAATTAGGACGGTATATTTCTATGTCGTTGATGTAAACTAAATTTTCATCGAAATTTCCACCTCTAACCGAATATTGGCTACTTAATTCGTTGTTAGAATTCACGCCTGGCAGGCTTTTTATAATTTGCTCAATAGCTCCACTTCCGCTCACGGGAAGTTGTTTTGCTAGCTTGGCATCGATAATGGTGTTTGTGTTTTTTATGTATTGCGATGATTCGATGGTAACTTCGTTGAGTTGTTCTTCTTTTGGCTGCATTGTAACTGCTATGAACCTTTTTTCGCTTGTTTTTAATGTGATATTCGTTTCAAAATTAGTAAAGCTAATGTGTGTTATTTTTAGGCGAACACTTTTATTCTCAGGAATATTGATGCTGAACTTGCCAAGAGTATCGCTTGTGGTGTATTGCGATAGGTTTTCAATTTGAATGTAGGCACCATAAATGGCTTTCTGCTGATTATCGGTAATAGTTCCGGTAAGAATGGCATTTTGTTGTGCTCGCAATTGCATGGGAAACAATAGGAAAAGCAGAAAAATAAATCGAAATTGAACCATAATGCGAAATAGCCTGTTAGGTTTAGTGTTGAAAACTTTCATTCGAAAGTACTAAAATAGTAAGATAGAAAGCAAATGTAAATTAAGGAATAGTTTCAATTCATTATAAATAGGTCAATATGAAGCTTTTTTTTGAATTTGACACTTATCTTTATGCTTAGTTATAATCTGTAATTGCATAAAATATGAACAAAATTCGTCCCCTATTAATTTTTACTACCTTGGCTAGTCTTACCTTATCTTGCGAAAATATGGACCAAAAAGTTGCTAAAATTCACAATCACGCTTTTACTATCGACACACATGTTGATACTCCTTATCAGTTATTGGATGAAAATTTTGACATTGGAATTTCGCATTCTTTTGAGCCTGGAGGAAGTCGTGTTGATTTTCCGAGAATGAAAGAGGGCGGTTTGGATGGCATCTTTTTTGCCGCTTTTACTTCACAAAGAGAAAGAACTGTGGAAAATATACTTGCAGCGCGTAACAAAGCAGATGAACTAATTGATTCAATTTATTCTGCTTGTACTAAATATTCAAATTTGGCCGAAGTTGCGGTGACTGTTGAGGATGCTTACCGATTGGAAAAAGAAGGTAAAAGAGCGATTTTCATAGGAATGGAGAATGGTTTCCCCATTGGAAAGGAAATTTCGGAAGTGGAACGATACTTTAAGAGAGGTGTTCGTTACATCACATTGTGTCATAGTTCCAATAATGATATTTGCGATTCGTCTACCGATAAAAACGGGGCTGAGTTTGATGGTTTAAGTCCTTTTGGTGAAAAAGTGCTTGATAAAATGAACGAATTAGGCATTCTGGTTGATGTTTCTCATGTTTCAGATTCGTCTTTTTTTGATGCGGTTGAGCGCTCAAAAACGCCAGTTATTGCTTCTCATTCTGGCGCTCGCGCTATTTGTGATCATCCTAGAAACATGTCGGATGAGATGTTGAAAGCTTTAGCCAACAATGGAGGTGTTATTCAATTGTGTATTTTAGATGATTACATAAAAGCTCCTGATACAACAGCTTTGATCTTTAAAAAAGAGCAAGAATTGCACAATCGCTATAAAAATGCAGGCAGCATGTCAAAAGAGGATGAAGATAAAATGTGGGCCGAATGGCATCAACTTCAAATCGATTATCCTAAGGACAAACCTTCGGTAGCCGATGCTGTTGATCATATCGATCATATTGTAAGCTTAATTGGGATTGATCATGTTGGAATAGGTACTGATTTTGACGGTGGTGGAGGCTTAAAAGATTGTGTTGATGTAAGCCAGCTAAAAAACATTACTATTGAATTATTAAAGAGAAACTATAGCGAGGAAGATATTACTAAGATTTGGGGTGGAAACTTCATGCGAGTTTTTAAACAGGTTACCGATTATGCAAGAAATGAAAAATTGGCTTCAAATTAACCAAGTTTTCTGTAAGTTATTTCCTTTGTTGGCGTTGTTATACATTTGTTTCAAAAAATAGTAAAAGATTGAATTGTGAAGAAAGTATTGGTTATTAGTGATAAAAATGAGGCTCGTTCCCAAATGGCTGAAAAATGGTTGAACTACTATGGCAAAAAACATCTAAAAGTATGGAGCGCTGGTTTGGAAAAAGGAAGAATTCAGGTGATGGCTCAAAAAGCAATGGCCGAAGCTGTAATGGACATACCGGAATACAAGTCGAAAACAATTAGTGAGATTTCAGAAAAGGCTTTCGATTTTGTTTTATACCTCGACAAAGAACTTGAGAATCGAATTCCTACTTTTGAATGTGATCCTGAAATTGTTGGATTTGACCTTCCAAATCCTGCGAAATTAGAGGGAGAAGAGAATGTAAAACAGCAAGCCTATCATGCTGTTTGCAACGCAATTGATGATATTTGCTTTAGCTTTGTGCAGGATAGATTTCAAATTGTCAGCTAAACTTATCAATCTTATTGATTAGTTAATCGTGACAAAAAAGGAATAATTTTTAAAAAATACGATATACCTTACCTCCTTACGGGATTCAGAAATGAATCCCGTTTTTTATTGCATCAGAGTCGTGTGCAGTAGGTTTGGTGCATTTTTACTTTTTCTATATTCTCTATTTTTTTCATGTCAACAAATATTTTTTTTAAATCTAAGTGGCTGACTTATTATTGTATGAATAGCTTCTATACATAGAAACTAATATTGACAAGGGTGAAGAAATTTCGTAAATTTAGTCTAGATCTACTAGAATAAAACAGATCGAAAAATTTTGAACACTTTATGGAAGTTACACTTTACTATCTCATTCGATGCTGTTTTACCAACTAAAGTTAAATCACAGATTTTACTTACTCACATTTCATCTTTTCATCACATTTACGATTTTATTCAATTAAAAGGAGGCAATAATGAAAAAAAACATTGGAGTTTGGTTAGATACCGAAAAGGCTTATGTCATTACAATCCAGGATGCTAGTGCTAAGCTTGAAAAAATAGAATCAGGCATCGAATCACGAGCCCGATTCAAAGGAGAAACAAAAGCTTATTCCCGTATGGGCAATCAGTTTATTAATCCAGCCACAAAGTTAACCCAAAAACGACGTCACCAATTGAAACATTATTTTGAAAAGATTACTGATTGTTTAGTTGAAGCCGAAGAGATTTATCTCTTTGGTCCTGCCGAAACAAAAGTTCATTTAGCAAAACATATTAGTAAAGAAACAATGCTTAAGAATCGTATTCGTAAAATAGAGTCGGAAGATCATCTTTCCGAGAAACAGATGATTGCTTGCGTTAAAAAGGAGTTTGATCAGAGTCCCCTAAGAATGAATGTTCGCATTCGTCATTAGTGTTTGTGTTAGTTGGTAAGATTATTCCCGTGAGTAAATTATTCAGAATGAGTTTGATATTTTGCTTACGGGAATTTAACTGTTTTGTAGGATCTTCTTGAATGCATTATCTTGCACTATAATTTATTTAATACACACTTTATGATTCAACAATTTGAAATTCGGTTGCCAGCTTATAGTAGAGGTTACCATCTAATTGATTCGGAAATACTTGGGCATTTGCCTAATCTGCCAAAAACTGGAATTTTAAACTTATTTATAAAGCATACATCGGCAGCCCTAACGATAAATGAGAATGCTGATCCTTCGGTTCGTGTTGATTTTGACTCTATTATGGATTGTATTGTACCAGAGAATAAGTCGTATTACACTCATACTTTAGAGGGTTCAGACGATATGCCTGCTCATGTAAAAACTTCTTTACTAGGGCCCGATCTTAGTATTCCCATAACAAATCATCAGCTAAGTTTGGGTACATGGCAAGGAATTTATTTGTGCGAATTTAGAAATAGAGGTGGACGAAGAAATATTGTTCTTAGTATTTATTCATAAAAAAACGCCTCATTATTGAGGCGTTTCTTGTATTTATATTGCTTTTGTTTTTTCCAGTAGCCAAATTTGATGTTGTTCGTCTAGTTTGGGAGCTATTTTATCGTAAACTTCTTTGTGATATTTGTTTAGCCATTGTTTTTCTTCTGCAGTCAATAGTTCTGGAAGAATGCCTTTTGTTTCGAAATGACACAAGGTGATGGTTTCAAATCGTAAGAATTCACCAAATTGAGTAGTTTCATCATCACAACATAAAATTAGGTTTTCGTGGCGTATGCCGTAAAATCCATCGCGGTAAAAACCAGGTTCATCAGAAGTAATCATACCTGTAAGTATGGCTTGGTCTTTAATTTCTTGTCTGATACTTTGCGGTCCCTCATGAACATTCATAAAACATCCTACACCATGACCAGTTCCATGACCGTAATTTTTTCCTCTATTCCATAGAGCTTGTCGTGCCAAAATATCTAAATTGTGACCGCAAGTTCCCTTGGGGAATTTTGCCATGGCTAATTGAATCATTC
Source organism: Labilibaculum sp. (assembly GCF_041595635.1). GTDB lineage: Bacteria > Bacteroidota > Bacteroidia > Bacteroidales > Marinifilaceae > Labilibaculum. The sequence continues at coordinate 49,155 of NZ_JBFHJW010000011.1, read as the reverse complement.
CTTTCAATACAAGAGTGAAATCTGTTTTTTCCTCTTCGTTTAATTCTCCTAGTGGAATGGTTCGGGTAATATCAGTTGTTCCTTCGAGAAATTGTGCGCCTGAATCAATTAAAAGAAGTCCTTCTGCTTTTAATTCTACATCTGTTTCGGCGGTGGTGGAATAGTGAGGGTGTGCACCATGATCTTTATAGCCAACAATACTTCCAAAGCTTTCACCTTTAAAGTTTTCTTGAAGAGCTCTAAATTCTTTTAATTTTTTCATTACCGTGAATTCGGTAATTTTAGTTTTCCCAATGTTTTTTTCTAGCCAGTAGTAGAATTGAGCCAAAGCTACACCATCTTTGTTCATGGCCTTTTTCATGCCATCAATCTCAACTTCATTTTTAACACTCTTCAGCAATTGCGAAGGATTCTCCCTTTCGTGAATATTGGCACTTATGGAATTGAAAATGTTTAAATTGGTTCTGTTGGCATCGAGAAGAACACTCGACGATCCTTGTAACTCCATTAAATCATTACATATTTTCGAGTAATCAGAAATGTGAATTTCTTCGCTAGCTAATTTTTTAACCAAGTCATTGGAGATGTTTTCTTCGCAAAGGTAAAGAGTGGCCGATTCGGTGCCTATTAAGGCATAAGCTAGTGCCAGAGGGTTATAGTCAATATCACTTCCCCTAAGATTAAATATCCATGCGATATCATCTAAACTACCCACAAAATGAAAATTACAATCGTATTGCTTCATATAATTGCGGATTTTTAGCAATTTATCAGATCGGCTTTGGCCAGAATAGCGCAGTTCGTGATCGAAAATTAATTTATTGGGGAGTTCTGGTCGGTCGGTCCAAATTTCATTAACAAGATCGTATTCTTCAACAATATGAATGCCTAAACCTCCTAATTGTATTTTTAATTCTCTTGTTTGAGCAACCGAAAAACAAAATCCATCAAATCCTACATTTGGGTTCAAAGGAAGTTCTTTCGAGAGCCATTGGTGAAGAGAGGGCGTACCTGGAGTACCCATTTTATAGAGGGTGATGCCACTGCCAGCTAACTGTTCTTCTGCCTGAAGAAAATATCTCGAATCGGTCCAAAGACCAGCGTTTTCCTGGGTGATAACTAGTGTTCCAGCTGAGCCTGTAAATCCGGATAACCATTGTCTTGTTTTCCATCTGTCGGGAACATACTCACTCATGTGAGGATCCGAACTTGTAATTATATAACCATGAATATCTTTTTCATGTAATAAAGAACGCAAGGCGTTTACTCTTTCAGCAACAGTCATTTTAGTTTTTTATAATTCTGGATAAAATTACAATATTATGGATTATTTCGACCTAAAAAGGAACTTATTTTTTACAGGATAGGTCTTTTTTAATTAAAAAATCCCCCTTTGCTTGGCAAAGAGGGAACTGTATTTTGTTGATTTGTCTATTTAAGACTAACATTACCATATTCACTAGTGATTTGAACTTTTCCTTTTGGAGTACTTGAATCTCCTACAAGCACCTTAAGTGAAGTTTCTGATTTGTTCACTATTTTTTCAAGAACTTGTGCATTTTCGGGGTAACTGATGCCACAATATTTTGTTTCTGCTTCCAATGAGTAATTCGCACCTTCTTCAATGGAAATTTTGCTGGCAACGTATTGATTATCGATCTTAATGGATTCGAAGTTTCTAGACACATTCTCAACCTTACAGTTGCCGTAACGAAGGTTCAATTCTAAATTGTCGTTTATATTTTCAATTTTAAAATCGGAATATTGCGCCATACTAATAATAAAAGTATTGGTATTAAGAACATTAAAAGCATCATATTTGCTATCTGCAATAAGTGTTTCGTTGTTGTCCAAGTGCAATTTAGAGTAACGACTCACTACTACCAAAGCTTTGCTGCTTCCAATATTCATTTTGGAATACTTAAGGGTTAATTTTGTGCGATTGCATTCATCGATGCTTGCTTTTGCATAGCTTAGGTTAATTGTACTTACTGGTTTTTGTTCTGGATACAAAAAGCTTCCTCCCTGTAAATTTCCATAACTTAAATTGATGTTTGTGGTCGCACGCAAGCTGTTGATGTAAATATTTCCAAACTTATTCGAAACATCCATTTTAATGTAATTGGGCATTAAAATTTCATAATTGATATCGAATTTATGACCTGTTTTGAATTGATGTGACATCTCGGTAATTGCCTTTATTTTATCGCCGAATTTATTTAGTTTTATGCTGATATTGTTGAAGAGTGATTTGGCTTTATCTTCGCTGGAGCTTTCTACCGTAATGATCACATTAATTGATATAGAATCGGCATCCCAATTCTTGATATTGATATCTCCGTACTTGTTGCTGATGTTGAATTCGCTCGCTGTTGTAACAGGAAATACTTCTTTAATTTGTTTTTTGTAATCGTCTAAAGCAAAGGCGTTTGTAGCTGCTCCAAGCAGAAAAACAAATAGGAAAGTGGAAATTGAGAATTGTGATGTCTTCATGTTCTTTTATTTAGGCTGTATTTTTTGAATTTATACGATTTTGTTTCTTAGATTATTGTATTCAATTTATTTCTGTTTTCTTTTTTTATTTGATACAACTGTTCAATAATACGACTTAAAACGTCTGTTTTAACCTGATAGTATTCAATCATTGCATGAATAACTCTATCATCATCGGGATGTAATTTTAGCTCTTTTTTAAGTTGTGCATATCGGTTATCCATGTCTTTTAATTCCTCCTTTAGAATGGATTGATGTTGTTTTTTATCAAAACTTCCCATTTGCTCAAGCACTCCTAGTTGATTGTTAATGTTGCTTGTGTAAAATAGTTCAACTTCTTTATATTCAGACGATACAGCTCCTAGCCCGAAACGATTGTTTTGTTGGTTTCTGATTTGATAGCCTATGATTCCCGAAAAGAATACAAAAATAATGATTACTGCTACTTTTAAAAAGTTTGGAAGCCCTTCAAATACCTTCTTTTTTTTCTGATGATCTAATTTTGTAAGAAAACGATTAAAATGATCTTCTGACGGTTCTGAATCATCAAAGGTTTCGCGATGTTTCCTGAAAAAATCTTCCCATTCTTTCATAATTACATTTTTTGTTTTTCATTATCAGAAACAATTTGAATTAATTTCTTTTTTGCTCTTAAATATTGCGATCGGGAAGTGGAGGAACTAATGTGTAGTATTTGTCCTATTTCCTCATGATCGTATCCTTCCAGTAAATAAAGATTCAAAATAATTCCATAACCTCTAGGGAGCAAGTCGATTGCTTTTGTAACGAGTTTAATTTGTGCTTCGGAAAATTCGAAGTTCTCATCATTTGTTTCTTCGGATAACTTATAAATTTCGTTGTCAAGTGGAAATAAATCAAGCTTTTTCTTTTTTAAATGATCTAAAGAACGATTCACAACAATTTTTTTCAGCCAAGCTCCAAAACTAACTTCTCCTTTGTATTTTTTAATGTTTTTAAATGCTGATAGAAAAGCTTCTTGCATAATGTCTTCAGCTTCCGCAGGATTTTTTACAATCCGTAAAGATGAATTGTACATTGCTTTGTAGTACAATTTGTAGATTTTACTTTGAGCTTTGGCTTTGTTTTTTCGGCAAAGCTCAATTAAATCCTGATGAATGTTCTTATACAATGAGCTCATTAATCAATTTCTATTCTAATGACGAAAGCAGGAAACATGCGTTGCATCTGTTTTGAAATTATTCGTTGAAAGATAAGTAAAATGTTTGTGAGTGAACTTTTGCTCTATCTCTTGTCTAAAACAGAAAAACCACCAAGACTAATCTGGTGGTTCTTATTGGTGATCCCTCTGGGGTTCGAACCCAGGACCCCAACATTAAAAGTGTTGTGCTCTGCCAGCTGAGCTAAGGAATCGGTGAAATAACAATTCTAAATTTACAGAAAATAATTAGAATCTAAAAAAATCATTTTCACGAAATATTTCATCTCCACTGTTAATTGTAACTAAGCTGTGGTCTTCCATTAGAAGAATATGTATCTTTATAGTCTAGATATCGGAAATGCGACTTAAAGTGTTAATTGAGAAGATAATTGGTTATAGCAACGATTAAATAGGTTTTTAGGGAATAAAATACTACAGGTGAAAATATAAAAAAGTAAAGGTTTTATGTACTAGACTAAAAGTAAGTGCGTTTTAATTTCTTACTAGCTGATACGAATTGTTTGGAGATAAAATTATATAAGGATGAGCTTACTATTCATGAATAAAAAAATTCTAGTATTTCTTTTTGCACTATTAGCACAGAATGTTTTCGGACAACGACAACTTAAATTGATTGCTGAAATGCCTGATTGCAAGAAAGAGCAGTTTTTACTTTTGCGTGGCGATGAAGGTGGTGTTTATGTTGTTGATCAGGCCGAGGTTAATGAGAATGGATTGCTTAGTATTTCGTGGAACGGAGATTATGGTTTCTATCGATTATCAGGCAAACTAGGTAAAATTGATTTTTTAATATCGAAAGCAGATTTTCATTTTTCACTTATTGGGAAGCCTGAAGTTGGAGAGCTTCGTTTTCCTGAAGAAGATGAAAATAATCAATTTCAGTACTATCTGTCTGAATTTGAAATTAGGAACAGTAAAATGACTGAGATTAGGGAGACATTGGAGAAAATGAACGAGCAGGATTCTTCCTTTAAAGATTTGCACACTCAATTTGCCAAAGTGCAAAAAGAGAAAAGAAACCTCCTTAAAGAACTCTGGCGAAATCATTTCGATTCATGGTCGGTACGAATGGCTTTAGCACAGCAGGAATTGCTTCCCAATTTAAAGCAAAAAGGACTAAAATACGATGAGTACTATCAAAAACATTTTTTCGATTACTTTGCTTTTACAGATACAGTATTGCAGGCTACGCCTATTTACTACGAGAAAATTGGAAAGTATTTGCAATCGCAAAAAATCGATGAGCTGTTAGAAAACGAAAATTATAAGAAGATTAGCGATGCAATTGGAAAATTGTTTTGGCTCACAGAGTTGGAGCCTAGCTCTCAAAAATATCTGGCCAATTATTTAATGATTCGTTACCCCGAGCACGAATATCCGCAAATGCGCCAAATTGTTGTTGATTCCTATAAAGTACTAAATACTTGTGAATATGTTTTAGCCAATAGAATTATCCAAAATAGAATTCGAAATTCGCGCAATAATAAGGCGGGTTGGTTGGTTCCAGATGTTGACTTAAAGAATTCATTAGACATTCGTATTCAATCTTTATCGGATGTGAATAGCGATTTAACCTTACTAGTTGTTTGGTCGGGGACTTGTATTCATAGTAAAGAGATGCTTGAACAAATAAGAGATTTGTATCCTGAATATCATGATTTAGGCCTTGAGGTGGTTGCTGTATCTTTGGATAGTAACCTAAATTATTGGCGCGAAATGGTGTCTCAGAATTATTATCCATGGGTGAATGCTTGCGATACACAAGGGCTCAATGGTAGCCTCGCCAATCAGTTTAATATTTATGTAACACCTAGTATGTTTCTTATCGATCCTTCCCTAAAAACCATTGCTGTTCCCATTACTTTCTTTCAATTAGAGAATGAATTGTCACAGTATTTTAAGTAAATAAAATCGCGCTGAGTACTTGATTGGAATATCAGCTTAAAGAATGATTTTGCGCTATTACAAATTTATCTAATTCAACATTTGTAAAAAGTAAAACGAATTCCTGCATCTTGACTAAGATCGTAACACTAGGGACCTGAATTTATGTTTATCTAAAAAATCCAAATAGATGGCTACCTTTTGATTTTCAGCATTTAGCGTACCGTGGTATCTTCTATCGCAAGGTGCTTTATTTCATTTTTTTTTCAGTCAATTGTTAGTTTTTCTATTGTATGGGTGATGTTTTGACCCCTGATATCCTAGAGTTTTATTCTATTTTTTAATTTTCTATTTCAGCGATTAATTTTGACTGTTTAAATTCATTAATATTAAGCAGTCTTTTTTTGTTTTTTAATTAAATGCTGGTCTTGTTGCCATTTTTCATCTGGAGTAATTCTTCCTAGTAAACGATGTAGTCTTTCATTGTTATAAAATGGTACATATCGTTTAATGATCTGCTCTATTTCTCCAAATGTACGATAATCAACTCTATCGAATATATCCCTCTTTAAAGTACCATGATATGCCTCAATATGCGCATTTTCTTCAGGTGTTGCCACGTGAGTAAATTCTTGTTCAAAACCAACCAAATGAATGTAATTTCTCACATTACGAGCAATAAACTGACTTCCATTATCAGATCTAATTATAAGAGATTCAGGAGTTGGATATTGATCGACAATTGTTGATAGTAATTCAATCACCTCGTTTTGCTTTACATTGAATGCAAAAGTATAACCTAGTATTTTTCTTGTATGAACATCAATTACCGATAGAAGATAAGCGTTCTTTCCCATATTGGGAATCCAAATCATCTTAATATCCATTTCAAGACACTCCATAGGATGGCTTGTATAAACTTTCCTAAATCTTACAAATTTACGACTACCACCACTTCGTTTAATCCTAGAATTAGGCTTTAAAAGACCCGTATTACTCATTATTCGGTATACTTTCTTGTGGTTGATATGAAAACCTTTACGCTGAAGATACTTTGTCATTATTCTGTAACCACAATCAATAAATTCATGATCCAATATGCCCTTTATCGATTCTACAACAGTCGTTTAATTCCACGGTCATATGCATTATTAAAAAGTTTGTTGTTGGGATTTGACCTAATTTATAATACAATTATTTCATCTAATTTCATGAAAGCCTGCTTTCCTTCATTTACGTGATTTTCAGGAATTTCTTTGACTTTTATTACCTTCACTCTAAGGATAGTAACTCCTTTTGTCGGACAGTTTACCGTATTGCTAAACAGGTTTCGGCCCTGAATGATATTTTCATTTAAATAGCCAGAATCACCCACTTGTTTAAACCCATCTGTATCTTTTACAGATACCTCAATACGGTAAGCGGCATACAAAGTTTGCAAAGTATGTCTTAAGCTTCGGATGGTAACAGACTCGATATCGGTGGGTTTATCAAATGACAATTCAAATTCCACAGTATTATCAAATCGTTGCCAGCAGGTATCACCTCTTTCCAAAAGCTGACCATAACAAAGATCGGTTAGGGCATTGAGGTTTATTTTACTTTTGGTTTCATCCGTTTCAGAAACTATTTTTACGGGAACACCTGCGGCTTTATGTACAAAAAATTCTTTTTCTATCACATCACCTAATCGACTATCATTCTCGAATAAAGCAGCTTTTACGATGGCTGTTTTTTCAATAGTAAGGGTATCTGAAAATAAATTACTTTTTGCCGAAGGCTCGGAACCATCCAAAGTATATCGGATTTCTGGATTGCTTATTTCGGAGGTAAACCAGATTTTTATGCTTTTGCCATTTCCCTGATGATGTAGCCATGGGTTAAAAACACTCTTCGCAAAACGAAGCCCTTGCTTCTCCATTACTTTAAATTGAGGTTTTAAGCGTTCTGTAAAATTGTCCCAGTTCTTATTCTTTTGAGATGTCCAGGCATTTTCGGCCACCGCAAATAATCTTGGAAAAGTCATATAGGTTAACTTTCCCCAATCGGAAATACTCTCAGACCACAGGTTGGCCTGCGTGCCAAGAATGTATTTGGCTTCCTGTTGTGTTAATGTATCGGGAATAACCTTATAACTATAACACTTGCTCAATAGGGTTTGAGCATATCCAAGGTTGGGCTCAAAGTCAGATTGTCCCTGTTTAAAGTCGAGATATTGATAGGAGCTGGGCGACATAATTACATCGTGTCCCATTTTTGCCGATTCGATGCCTCCTTTTTCACCGCGCCACGACATTACTGTGGCGTTAGGAGCCAGGCCACCATCTAATATTTCATCCCAGCCAATGAGTTCTTTGCCATTGGCATTCACTATTTTCTCTAATTCGTGAATAAAATAGCTCTGCAAACCATGTTCATCTTTTAGATTGTGTTTTTTGATGAAATTCTGACATTGCGCATGCTTTTTCCAGTTAGATTTATTGCACTCATCTCCGCCAATGTGGATGTAGCCGATTGGAAATAATTCTGCTACTTCACTAATTACTGCTTGCATAAATTCGTAGGTATATGCATTGCTCGGACATAAAGTATTATTTTCTCTTACGGCACCCGTGGCTACATAGTATTTCTTTTTTTCGCAAGCCAATTCTGGGTAGGAAGCAATAATAGCTTGCGAATGACCTGGAACATCAATTTCTGGAAGAATTTCAATATTGCGCTCCTGTCCGTAAGCAATTAACTCTTTTACTTGTTCGCGGGTATAAAAGCCACCATAGCTTGCTACTTCGCCTTCTTGCTGAGGTAGACGTCCCCAAACAGCATTTATGTTTTCGTCTGTTGTGTTGCGATCAACTCTCCACGATCCTATTTGGTTGAGCTTGGGAAATTTTTTCATTTCCAATCGAAAACCCTGATCGTCAGAAAGGTGCCAGTGAAAACGGTTTAGCTTCAGTTCAGACATAAAATCTAAGACCTCCTTAATTTCTTTCACCGAATGAAAATGACGTGAAACGTCTAACATGTATCCTCGCCATCCAAATTCAGGACCATCCTTAATACTTAGTCCGGGAACAATAAATGACTTAGTTTGTTCTAAATTATTAATCTTGATTAGTTGCTTAAGACTTTGTAGGGCATAAACTGCGCCTCCATAATTACCTGCTTCAATTTTTATGTGGGTATTTGTGATATTTAGGTGATAGTTATCTGCTTTTAAATTATTGTCAATTAAAAAAACAATAAAATTTTCGGTAGGTGCATCAGTAACTGTCAATTGTAAACTAGTGCATTTTTCAATTTCTTGGAGCAAAAAGTTGGTATGCGTTTTTAATTCATTTCCAACCGATAAAGTGGTTTTTTCATTGATCAGAAAAGAAGTCTCTGTACGTTGTAAATCAACGGGTTTCGGAATAATGCTCACTTTTAAATCTTTTGTGGATGTTTGGCAACCAGATAAAATAATTATTCCAATTAAAAATATTACGAAGTAGTTTTTGATCAAGAATTTGAAATGCATATTAATACAATTAAATAGTAAACAAGAAAACAACAGGTTCCAGTATGGGGAAGATGAGCCCCTGAGATCCAATATAGATAGCAAATGTAGTGATTTAATTTAGTTGTTTAAGACCTATTACCAGATCTTGATATTCTGAGGAATTTAATTTCGATTCTTTTTAGGGGATAGAAATTTGTTTTTTTTGCTTTGAATTGTCATTTAAAAATTAGAATCCATTTCTCTTTACCATATAAAATATTCGTTAAGGGACATAGCTTTGCAAAATTAAAGATAGATGCCTATAGTAAATTGTATGAATAGTGGGAAAGAGTGTGGAATGTTTTTCAATCAACCAGACAGTTTGATCGGTATACAATTCTTAAGTTTAGTGCCATTTTTACCTATTTTGTATATAGATTGTGGTCAGTGTTTTTTATATTTTCTTCAAGTGTCCATTCTAAATCGGTTATAAAATCATGCTTACGATACTTACAATCAAATACCCTGCAATGTTCACATAAATCAGAATTACATGCGTCTGTATGAATTGTAAAATCAATTCTATTTTTATAATTTTTAGATATAATAGACATTATTGATTCGCTTTCTTTGTGCGCATCCAAAATATTCATATACCAGGGAAGAGTTATGTCGCAATCAATGTGCAGAGAATCACCATATTTCAGCAATTTTAAGTTGTGCAGATTAATCCAGCAATCTGATTTGTTTTTTGACAAAAGTTCAATTATCTCCTTTAACATTTTACTATCTGCCTGGTCCATTAAATTTGAAGTTGTTTCCTTCAATATTTTGTAGCCAGTGAATATTATTATGGAACCAAAGAGCAAAGCAATTGCACTGTCGAGCCATGCAATTTTTGTTATAAGCAGTAATAGTAAACCAACTACTAATCCAATCGTTGAATAAGTGTCAGATTGTAAGTGTTTTCCTCCTGCAACTAAAGCTATTGAATTGTATTTTCTGCCTGTTTTAATACCATAATATCCGAGTATGTAATTTACGATACCAGCTGCTGCGATAATAATTATTCCAATATCTAATTGTTGAATCTCAACTGGATGAAATAATCGTTTAACTGCTTCGAAAATAATTATTAATCCTGCCAATATTATAAGAAATCCTTCCACCGAAGCAGATATTGATTCTATTTTCCCATGTCCAAAGGGGTGACTAATATCTTTTGGTTTTAACGCAACTCCAATACTATAAAGACTAATGAAACCAGTAAGTACATTAACTGTACTTTCTAAGGCATCGGTCAATATTCCAACGGAACTAGTAAGTAAATAAGCGCCTATTTTTCCAACAAATAAAATGATAGAAATGATTACAATCCGTTTTTGAACCGTAAATTTTATAGCGCGGTTATAAGGTTTCATCATGTCATTTTTGGGTTATGTTACTTTGTACCAAAAGCTTTAGTCAATTTACAAACATTTGTTTATAAAACGATGAAAAGAAGGCTTTTGTGTGGATTAAAACTTCGGATTTTAATAGCTGCTTGTTATCCTGAATTTTCAAAATTTATTTCTTGGATTATTTTTTTCAGTTTCTGCGATCAAGCAATAAAAACCGATATCATTTTTATTTAGTTCTATTTTGATTCTGTTTTATCATTTTCCAAACTCTTGCTGCCAATGCTAAAATTTTTAATTAGTGCTAGTTTTAGAGTCTAAATTATGATCTTTATTGTGGATGGTTATGTCTAGACTAATCCATTACTATGTATGGGCTTAGCTGCTTATAAACTTTGCTCGAGAAAATTAGTTGGAAGTTTTTACTCTTAAAATGAAATATGTTAGGAATAAAAAATCATTATTATGAATAATATTATATTTTTGCATAGAATTAAATAAGCCTCTTTAGCTCAGAGGTAGAGCAGCTCACTCGTAATGAGCAGGTCGTGGGTTCAATTCCCATGAGAGGCTCTAGAAGGTTGGGGTGCTTCAGTGGCACATGGTTTTGCAGAACACTTAGGCTGCTTGTTTCACTTCAATTTTATAGAGAATGGTATAGAGGTTTAAGAAGAAAACTACTTATATTAATAAGTTAATTTAGGGATTCTCGATTTTTGAAAATATACGCTTATAGGTGAATTTTTTGAGTTTGCTGATCAGACTATTGTTGACTAAATCCCATAACTTTTCGACTTGATCCTTGATACGTATGGTGTAGAGGAGCAAAAAATTGTTTCTTTTTCAGATACAAAAAAACCACCAAAGTAATTTGGTGGTTTTTTGTGATCCCTCTGGGGTTCGAACCCAGGACCCCAACATTAAAAGTGTTGTGCTCTACCAGCTGAGCTAAGGAATCAACTTATTTTTGAAAGACTTTGTTTGTCTTATAGTGATCCCTCTGGGGTTCGAACCCAGGACCCCAACATTAAAAGTGTTGTGCTCTACCAGCTGAGCTAAGGAATCAACTTATTTTTGAAAGACTTTGTTTGTCTTATGGTGATCCCTCTGGGGTTCGAACCCAGGACCCCAACATTAAAAGTGTTGTGCTCTACCAGCTGAGCTAAGGAATCGGCTACTCTTTGTTTTTAAAAGCGATGCAAATATAGAGTGATTAAATTTAAATCGCAAACTGTAAATCCTGTAAACTTCGAGATTTTTAGAGTGTGATCATGCCATTTGGCTTTATTGTATTGGCTCGTAATTTGATAGTGAAATGAAATAAAAGTGAAAAAAATATTCATTTATTTATTTTCACCTCAATTTCCTTATGATAATGGACTTTTTTGGCACTTTAATTACGAACTTTAGCTTTTATATTGTTTTGGTTTGTTTTTACATTTTTCAAGGATGGAATAGATTTTACTACTTAAACATTTTAATGCACTAAAATAATTCTAAATTTGTAATCGAAAAAAATAGGACAGCTTCTTCTGCTCGTCGCTTTATTAAACCGTTAATATTTCTCTCTAATGAATCAAAAAATTGTTGTGATTACTGGTGCTTCTTCTGGAATTGGAAGAGCATTGGCTTTTGAATTTGCATCTCGTGGCTCAAAAATTGTTTTGGCTGCCAGAAATCTTGATAAGCTTAAAGAGATAGAAGCGAAAATTCAATCGATGGGGAATGAGGTTTTAGCAGTACGCACAGATGTTAGTATACAAGAGGATTGTGAAAATTTAATTGCAAAGACCGTTGAGAAATTTGGTAGCCTTGATGTATTAATAAACAATGCGGGAATTTCCATGAGAGCTCTTTTTGTTGATTTGGATTTATCTGTTCTTAAAAAATTGATGGATGTAAATTTTTGGGGTACAGTGTATTGTACAAAATTTGCAATGCCATACATTACCCAAGCCAAAGGATCGGTTGTAGGCGTTATATCCATTGCTGGTTATGTTGGTTTGCCTGCTCGCACAGGATATGCTGCTTCCAAATATGCAATTCGTGGATTTTTAGAAACCCTACGCGTAGAGAATCTGAAAACAGGTGTTCACGTTTTAGTGGCCGCTCCTGGATTTACAGCCTCGAATGTTCGTAGTGTTGCTTTAACAGCTGATGGCTCATCGCAGGGAGAAACACCACGCGATGAGAGCAAGATGATGAGTGCAGAGGAATGTGCTCGACTAATTGCAAACGCAGTGGTAAAGCGAAAGCGAGAATTAATTTTGACCTTTTTAGAAGGGAAATTTACAGTTTGGCTTAAAAAATGGTTCCCTTCTTTACTAGAAAAATTAACTTATAATCATATGGCCAAAGAGCCTGATTCTCCGTTAAAATAGAAGTTAGGTGTAATAAAGGAAATTTCTACACTGCTCGTTTTTGTCTTGTAACTTTTTTTTATGTGCTTAAAAGCCTAGCTTAACTGCGATAAAAAAAAACACTATTATCTAACTTAAAATGGATAAATCACATTTTAATACCTTTATTTTCTCTAATTCAGATAAGATTTACCACTACGTGTACTGTTTGGTCAAAGATCAGGAGGAAGCTCTTGATGTTGTTACTTTAACCATAGAGGAATGTTGGGAAAAACGCAAAATATTTAGTCATACCGATATGATTTTTGTGTTTAAGATAGCACGAAAATTAGCAAAATTACGAGTTGCTAAACGCAAAAGTAAAGAGTTTTCTGATTATGCCAATAATCTGGCAGATGCCAATCCCGTTTTGGCTCGCTTTTGCAGTTTAACTCGAGATTTATCTCCTTTACAAGCCGAGGTAATGTGTTTACGGGCCATGGTGCGACTTAGTATGGATGATATTTCTATTGTTGTGGAACAAGGTATCAATAATGTTCAATCCATTCTTGCGGTAGTTCGTAAGGCTATTCGTGCCAGAATAAATCCTACGAATGTAGTAGCCGATTTAAAAACCAATGAAGTCTTGTTTAAATATTATTCTGGAAAGTCTAGTTTGAAAGATGAAGAGCAGCTCCGTTTGTATTTTTCTCGTATGGATTTATCCGATGCAACGGGTGCCGATAGAGAGCTTTTCCAACTATTTATAAAAGTTGGCAATGCACCAATGCCAACAGTATGTTCCGACTATCTGCTTCAGAAAATAAAAGAAATACAAGAAAGAAATTGGTGGAGCTCCCTATTGAATATCTTTGGCTAGTTACAATGAATTAAATTTATTCTTTAGAAGACTCATCCTTTCTGTCGAAAAATTCACGACGAGGAGGAGTAGCGTTTAAATCGAGTAGTTTAGCCCATTCTATTGTAATTCTGAAAAAAGTTAAATTAGGATTGTCGCAAGTCTGGTAAATTTCATGAAGTGTTTTGCTGTTCTCAAAAATCTTTTCTTGCGTTTCTTTCGGTACATCAAAACTAGCCGTTCCAGCTATTCGAATCGAAACATTATTGTGCCAGCTTACCAATTCAACTTTCGGATTTTCTCGTAATTGAAAATAAACTTCCTTGTTTTTTGCAGTGGAAAAGAACAAATCGTTATCGTTCAATTGCATAATTTGAAAGATTCTTACCTTAGGACATCCCTGATCATTAACTGTCGCTAAGGCAATATCTTTGTGTTGATTGAGTATTTTTAGTAAATCTTTCATAAGTGCTAATTCTTTACGTTTGAAATTTAGATTAAATCATCATTCAAGGATTTAAATCCTTTGCCAAGAATTTCATTGGTTTCCATTACAGAAACAAATGCAACAGGGTCGATAGAATGAATGTAATCCTGTAACATGGCTAATTCTCTTCTGTTAACAACAATAAAGATGATTGTTTTTTCCTTTAAATCAAGTGTTCTGTTGCCTTTAATTATAGTACCATTTAAATTAAAATCTTTGGTTAGTTTTATTCTAATGTCTTCATATTTATCAGAGATAATAAAAAGAGCTTTTTCGTAGGTAGATCCCTGTAAGGTAATATCGGTAACTTTTCCTATGATAAAAAGAGCAATCCATGAATACATGGGAATCTGCCAATCCATTTTAATGTATAAACTGCTTAGTACAATAAGCGAATCAACGTAAATAACAAGTTGACCTAATGGTAGACCTGTATATTTAGCTCCAATCATCGCAACAATATCCGATCCTGTAGAGGTTGCTCTTGCTTTTATAATAAGCCCAAATCCAAAACCAATAAAAATTCCACCGAAAACACAAGACAGAAGCATGTCATCAACCAAGGGGATATATCCCCACCAAGCACTAATGATATCAATAAACAGGGCACTAAAAACAAAAGCCAGAAAGGTTTTGATGCCAAAACGAGGACCCAATAGTTTAATGCCAATAAAACTCAAGGGAAGAGCAATGGCTAAACTAGCTATCCCTACAGGAATACCTCCATTATATTTTCGGAATAAATCATTTGAATAATGCATAAAATGATACAATATATCCGCGAAAAATCCTTCGTAATCGGCAGGGTTTAAAGGGCCAAAAAGTCCCGTTGGAAACCATCCAATGCTTAATTGGTTAATAATAATACCAATACCATAAATACTGCCAGGAACAATCCCGTGAGGTATAATAAAAAATACAAACCCAGCAGCCATAATAAAGGCTCCAGATATTAAAATGGAATAATTGTAAAACCATTTACTTGAAAAAATTACGTCTTTTTGTAGAAAAGCCAAAATAATTATGTTTTATATAGTTGGAGTTGATTGTAAACATTCTCTGTTTTTTTACAAAATAATAGTTTTTATTGAGATTTATTGAGCTTGGGATATTTTTTTCTGTTAAAATATATTCCATTGCTGTTGTTTTGTATGCAAAGAATCGATTGTTTTGCAGGACGATTAATAATTATATTGGAAATTATGAAGGCTAAAATTAGTAAGTTACTCATGCAATTGTGTGGATGGAAATACATTGGAGATATTCCTCAGGTTAAAAAGGCTGTGGTAATCGCAGTTCCTCATACTTCTAACTGGGATTTTATATGGGGAAAGCTAGCTTTTTTATCACATAACATTCCAACTACTGTTCTCATGAAAAAAGAGATGTTTGTATTTCCGTTTTCCATTATCTTAAAATCATGGGGCGTGATTCCCGTAAATCGTTCGAAAAAAGGGAATATGACCGATGAACTAGCCAAAGAATTTGCTGCTCGGGAGTCCTTGTATTTATCAATGGCACCCGAAGGTAGTCGTAGTTTGCGTTCTGAATGGAAAAAAGGATTTTATTACATTGCTTTAAAAGCTAATGTTCCTATTTATTTGGCCGAAATCAATTATAAAGATAAAACCTTATCTTGTGGTGAGGCTTTTTATCCTACAGGCAATGTTGACGAGGATATGAAAAAGATCAAAAGTAAATACACCAATAGTAAACCTAAATATCCTGAGAAATTTACTACAGGATTATAAACTAACAGTAGAATGTCGGATCTTTTGAAAATTAGTTTAGTACAAATTGATTTAGTTTGGGGAAATGTAGAAGGAAATCTAAAGCGAATTTCAGATCTACTTTTGCCACATAAAAATCAAACTGATTTAATTCTTTTGCCAGAGATGTTTTCCTCTGGTTTTATGATGGAGAATAAACAAGCGATTGCTCCTAAGGCCGCTATAACATTAGATTGGATGAAACAGCAGGCGAAAGAAACAAATGCTGCTATATTGGGAAGCATCATAGTGGAGGAAGAGGGTGACTATTATAATCGTTTGTATTGTGTAGATGGTGAAAAAATACTCTGTTCTTACGATAAACGACATTTGTTCCGAATGGGAGAGGAAGATCATCATTTTGTAGGTGGAACTGAACGATTGATTTTTACTTTAGGCAAGTGGCGTATCTGTCCATTGGTGTGTTACGATTTGCGTTTTCCGGTATGGAGCCGCAATAAGAATGATTATGATATTTTGTTGTATGTTGCCAATTGGCCTGAGTCCCGAAGAGATGTTTGGAATACACTACTAAAGGCTAGATCGATAGAAAATCAGTCGTTTGTTGTGGGCGTGAATCGGATTGGACAAGATGAATTAGGACTTTCTTATGCTGGAGATTCTTCGCTTTTTGATGCAAAGGGAAAGCTAATGGGAAAGTGTGCCGATCATCAGGAAGAAATCATTACTTTGGAAATAAAATTAGAGGACTTAAATCAGTTTAGACGAAAATTTCCAGTTCACTTGGATGCAGATTCCTTTCGAATAATATAAAATACCGAGTAATATTCTATTAATTTCATACTTAATTGTCATATGTTGGTGGTAGTATATATGATGTTCTTGTAAAACTAAGCTTATAGTTATATATTTAAGCCTAGAAATGACCCAAAATTAAAATCAATGAAAGAGTTAACCCGAGCCGAAGAGCAAGTAATGCAGATACTTTGGAATCTTGAAAATGCATTTATAAAAGAGATAATAGAGAAAATTCCCGAGCCAAAACCAGCCTACAATACGGTGTCTACTATTACAAGGATTCTTGAGAAAAAAGGCTTTGTTAGTCATGTTGCTTACGGAAAAAGTCATCAGTATTTTCCTTTAATAGGAAAGAAAGAGTATACCAGAAAATTTATGAAAGGCTTTGTTCGTAACTATTTTTCCAATTCGTATCGCGATATGGTTTCATTTTTTGCAAAAGAAGAACATGTGAGTTTATCAGAATTAGAAGAGGTAAAGAAAATGGTTGAAGAACAAATTAAAAAGCAAAGCAGATAATCGATTAATTAAATGGTAACAAGCATCATTTTATATTTTTTACAATCGACAATATGTATGGTGTTTTTTTATGCCTTGTATTGGTTTTTTCTAAAAAGAGATACTTTTTTTAGAGTAAACCGTGTATTCCTTTTGCTAACCTTGCTTGCCTCCCTACTAATTCCTACCCTTGAAATCCCTATTCAGGCCGAACCTTAGAGTACAATCGAATCTCCATTGCATGTTATAGGTGCAATGGTAAAAGTTTCTCATCAGTATTTAAATAGCAATATGCTCGATGAGGTAGTTGTTACGGCAAGTATAAAAAAAACAGTAAGTTGGTACCAATATTTAGGAATCGTTTACCTTTTAGGGATTCTTCTTTTTATGATTCGGTTTCTTCGAAATTTGACTCAATTAATTCGCTGGACTAATAGCAGTGAAATTATTTACCACAATGGCTTCCGCTTGATAGTAATGGATGAAGATTATCCTCCATTTTCATTTCTAAACTCCGTGTTTATCAGTCGGGCTGATTATCAAAAAGCGAATTTTACATCTATAATAGCTCATGAGCATGTGCATGTTGAACAGTTGCATACTTTTGATCTGTTACTGATAGAAATTCTTACAGTTTTATTCTGGATGAATCCTATTGTTTGGCTTTATAAGTCTTCAATTCAGGAAGTTCATGAATATTTAGCCGACGATAAAGTTGTGAATGGAAGTGTAGATATAGATGAATACAAAAAGCATATTGTAAACCAATTTGCTGGTGGTGATTTGTTCCGTTTGGCAAATAACTTCGGTCAATCTACCTTAAAAAAGCGAATCTCAATGCTTGGGCGAATAAAAACACCGAGAATAGCATTGATCAAATTAATTCTGATTATGCCAATTGGCATGTTATTGTTGTCAGCATTCGCATTTACAATTAAAGAGGAAGAAAAATTATCTTCAGAATTTTCTTTCAAAGAGTTACTTCCCAGTGATTTGAACTTATTTTTTCCTTTACAGGATCAAGCAGACAATTTTAATACTGAAAATGAAACAAAACATCCATCATTTCTTTTCAGTCATAAAATAAGCAGTCTAGAATATAAAGAAAACACTAATTCTGAAGAAAGAAAGACCATTAGCGATCAAATGCCTGTTTTTCCAGGAGGAGTTATTGCTCTTCAGAACTACATGGAACAACACGTTCATTATCCTAAGCTTGCACGAAAAAATAAAATTGAAGGAAGAGTGTTCGTCTCTTTTGTGGTTAGCAAAGAAGGATATGTTAAGAATGTATCATTGGCAAGAGGTGTTCATTCTCTTTTAAATACGGAAGCTTTGCGAGTTGTTAAATCTCTTCCTAAATGGATGCCTGCTAAGCATGATGGTGAGTTGGTAAACATTGCTTATACTGTGCCTGTTAACTTCCAGTTGAATGGCTTTATCGAGAAGCCAGTTTCATTGCCAAAACCTATTTTATCAAAAATAAAGAATCCATCCGATTATCATCTCGATAAAGTGTTGAAGGCAAAAAATAAAATAAACAAACAGCATAACGTGGTTGAGAAAATGCCAAAATTCCTGGGTGTTAATGGTAGTTTGAGAAAATACATTGTACGAGAAATTCAATACCCGTTTTTAGCTGTAGAACAAGGTTATGAAGGATTGGTTTTTGTCCAATTTGTCGTTAAATCAGATGGAGGTATTGCGAACGCCAGAATAATTAAAGGAGCAAATGTTGAATTGAATCGGGAAGCTTTGCGAGTGGTTAATAGCATGCCAAAATGGATTCCTGGAGAGCAATCGGCAAAGAAAGTTGATGTTAATTATACAATTCCTATTCGTTTCTCGCTTAAATAATAATTTTTTTATTTACATTAACTAAGAATTTAGTTGACAAACTAAGTTCTTAGTAATAAGGTCTAGTTACTTTGTATTATTTAACCAAAAATCGTTATTATGGAAGTGAAAAAATACCCTCGCTATGATTTGGAATCGAAAAGAACTTTGTTTTTTCAAATCGGAATTTTATTGAGCCTTTTTTTTGTACTAATGGCCTTTGAATACAAGTCGCCCGTTAAAAAATCGGAAGACTTGACTTTTGACGCTCTAGAGGAAATGGATGAAATTGTGCCAATTACGGTTCAGGACAAACCCAGACCGAAGGAAATACCAGTTATTCAACCTATTGAGCTTACAAGTCTTATTCTTGCTAATGATGATGAGGACGTACCTGATCTTGAAATTAAAGATTCAGATGTGAGTGAGGATGATTCCTATCTAATTAAAGATGTTACTGAAGATTTGGAAGTGGTTGAAGATGTGCCTTTTGTTCTGGTAGAGCAGATGCCAATTTTTAATCCTTCAAAGAATAGTACCTACGAGGAAGGATTAAAGGATTTATTCATCAGTATGCAAAAAAGAACTAAATATCCTTTGATAGCACAGGAAAATGGAATTGAAGGTAAAGTGTATGTTCGCTTTGTTGTTACGAAAACAGGAAATATAGATCAAGTACAAGTAATGAGACCTGTTGACCCATCATTAGATCAGGAGGCCATACGAGTGGTTAAAAATTTATCAAAATTTAAACCTGGAATGCAGAGGGATAAGCCTGTAAGTGTTTGGTTTAGTGGTTATATTTCTTTTGTTCTGCACTAGATTTTTTATTTGAATACTATAACTAATTATTTAGTTTATTAAAGAGTCGTATAGATAATAGAAGGGATCGAAAAGCTTTACTACTTATCTTGTTCTAAAAATAGGGTTTAAAATGGGATTTAAAAGAATTTGATTGTACATAAGTCCTTTGTAGATTGAAACAAATACAAGTAAAATGCGTATATTACAAATACTAGACGTTCTTTGAACTCATCCTCTTATGAGGACTTTAATCTGAACATTATCAGGTTTTAAGGTGATGTTCGTTTATGGTCACTATTAAACTGCTCTTATAATCTATAAAATGTTTAGTTATGATTCCCAAAAAGAACCCAAATGCCGATTTAGAGAAACGTAAATCCTTGTTTTTTGAAATAGGATTGGCTTTGGCTTTGGCTTTGACATTAATTTCTTTTGAATGGCCAACAAAAGTACGAGAGGTGGTCGAAATAGGGGATTTTATTGATGTGAAGTTGGATGAAGAATTAGTTCCTATAACTCGACAGGAAGAAATTAAGGAAAAACCAAAGCTACCGCCAAAAATACAATTGACAGATATAATTACGATTGTTGAGGACAATACAGAATTGGAAACTGAAATTGAGATTGTTGAGGAAGCTTTTAATCAGGAAACTGAAGTTGAAATTGAACCACAGGAAGTTTTTGAAGAAGAAGAAGTAGATGAAGAAGCAAAAGTTTTTGTGATTGTAGAGGAAATGCCAATCTTCAGACCTGAAATTTGCAAGAATAAAACAGAAGGAGATTTGGAGCTTTACCGCTACATTAACTCAAGTATTCGATACCCTGTAATTGCTCAGGAAAATAATATTACAGGACGAGTGTTTGTTAGTTTTGTAGTTGATAAAGATGGAAGTGTAACAAAGGTACAATTACTTCGTGGAATTGATGCATCTCTAGATCAGGAGGCTATGAGGGTAATTAAGAACTTACCTAAATTCGAACCTGGCAGACAAAGAGGAAAACCAGTAAGAGTTTCTTATACATCAGTAATTAACTTTGTACTTCAGTAATTAAATTATAAAAATAGGGTCTGCCGTTTGTTCGGTAGGCCTTTCTATTAGAGCATTGTTTTTTGTATCTGTTCAGCTTCGGCATATTCTTTTAGCAGATTAATTGCTACATCCATGGCTTCAGTTAAACCATTTTCAGACTGAAAACTTATTATTATCATCAGAAAGTTGCTGCAGCTTTCATCAATCTGAGTTCGTAACGAATCGCTTGTAGGACTTCCAAAAGCTCCTTGTTGATCTCTGAAAATGGGTAATTTATCAATGTTTAATTTACCTCGCCCAATTCCTTGATAGATTTCGTCGGCTTTTCCAATTCCAAAGCGAACCGTTCCTTCTATTTTATCAGCATTGTATCCTCCTATTGAAAAACCACTTTTAATGGATGCCAAATTTAATAAATCCACTACATTATTGATTTTGTATAAGCCTTTTCCGTTCACAATTCTTCGTAAAAGGGATTCTGCCGATAGGCGATATCGACTTGGATCTTTTCCGATAGCTCGGTATGCTTTTTTAGAGCTTTTTATGGCAGGTATATCGGCTATAGCAGGAATAGCCAGGTTTTGTTGGATATTTATAGTGGTTTCATTAATCAATTGCCAAAGATTTGGGTTTTCTTCTTTAGTATTTACTTTACATTGAATAATTCCCAGTTGGAGCGAAGGGCAAATTTCTTGTAAACCCGCTTCGATTTCAATTTTTGTCATATTTATAATTCATTTGCGAAAGGATGCTTGGGTGCATTTTTTTAAATCAACATGCAAAATACATATTCTGATTATTTTATTTCAATTTTCTTCAGAAATTAATCGATTTGTTGAATCAAAAATAATTTATGGGAAACTTTTTATCAGCGCAGATATTCATTAACTTTAGAGTAAACCGTAGACTGTATGAGGAATAAAACCGCTTTGATAACGGGTGCTGCTAAAAGAATAGGAAAATCGATTGCTATGCATATGGCAAAAAATGGATTCGATATTGCGATTCATTATAATTCGTCTAAAAATGATGCAATAGCTTTGCAAGCTTTCCTGATGGAGACGTATCCTGATCAGAAATTTAAAATTTTTAAATGTAATTTAAGTCGCATTAATGATGTTGAGACTTGCATGGATAAGGTTCTTTTGCATTTTGAGAAAATAGATGTTTTGGTAAACAATGCATCGGTATTTGATTCGGGTGTAATTCAGGAAACGAGCGTAGAATTGCTACAAAATCAAATGAATGTAAATTTAATGGCTCCTTTTATTTTATGCAGAGATTATGCAATGAATAGCCAGATAGGGGTAATTATTAATTTATTGGATACACGAATTACGACTTATTCTAGTTCTCATGCTGCTTATAGTCTATCGAAAGTAGCATTCGCTCATCTTACGAAAATGTCGGCTCTTGAATTTTCACCAGCAATAAGGGTGAATGGAATTGCACCAGGAGCAACCTTGCCGCCAGAGAATCGGGGGCAATCGTATTTGAATAAAATGGCAGAACGGACACCAATGAAGGAGGCTGGTGGAATTTTGCCCATTCTGCAATCGTTGGATTACATATTGGATAATCAAAATCTTACAGGACAAATACTTTTTTGCGATGGAGGAGAACAACTCTTATAAATTTTAGCTTATGGCCATTATTCGTATAAAAAAATTATTGATAAGAACCTATATTGGTTTTAATAAGGAAGAACTGCGTAACAAACAAGATGTTTTAATTAATATGACCATTAAGGCAGATGTTGATAAAGCAATTGTTTCTGATGCTGTTCATAATTCGTACAACTACAAAACGATCACTAAAAAAGTGATTGCACTTGTTCAGGAAGGCAAATTTAAAATGCTGGAAAATCTTACCCAGCAAATTTTAGATTTAATTTTAAAGAATCCGCAAGTAGATTGGGCCAGAGTTGAAGTTGATAAGCCACATGCTTTGCGCTTTGCAGAATCGGTTTCCATAGAACTAGAATCATTCCAAAATGAAGAAATTGCAGATCGTCAAAAGCATGAAGTAAATTTGCAGAACAAATACTAATTAATTTTTAAGACCATTTGAAATGAATGATTGTATAATTGGTATAGGATCGAATATTAATCCGAAAGAGAACATTCGCAGAGTGTTGTGTCTTTTGTCGAAAGATCATGTGTTAAAAAAGCATTCGTCGTGGTTAAATACCAAGCCAATAGGAATTACCAATCAGGATGATTTTGTAAATGGAGCAGTTCGTTTGAAAACGCAGCATTGCAGAGAAGAATTCACGAATTATTTGAAACATATAGAAGATCGAATGGGGAGAGATCGAAGCCTACCAAAATATGGTCCTCGGGTAATCGATTTGGATATTGTAGTTTGGAATGGTGAAATTGTAGATGATGATTACCATTCTCGAGATTTTTTAAAGAAATCGGTTGATGAACTGTTGTGAAAGTAGTTTTGTTCGTAATTGCTCAGCTAACTTCACATCGGCAGGAGCCCAGTCAATTTTATCCAGTTCATTTATTGAAATCCATTGGTAATTTTCATGAACCTGAAGGGAGAAATCACCTGATAAGTGCTGCACAAGATATCCCACCAAGTGAATGTGCTTTTGTCCATAATCAAACCAGCTTTCGCCAAAAAAATCTAAAATTTCAGTATCAATTCTAAATTCTTCGAACAGTTCTCTTCTAAGACATTCTTTGGGACTTTCCCCAGCTTCTATTTTGCCTCCCGGAAATTCCCATTTACCTGCTAATTCATCCTCTCGGTTTCGTTGAGCGATAAATATTTTGCTATTACTGATAATTGCTGCGGCACTAACTTGAATGGCTTTCATAAATTTGTAGACGAGGATGGATTTATTTCTTCAAGCAGATCGGCTGTCAGTTTCACGAGGTTTTTACATGACATACCGTAGTTGAATCGAATATCGAAACAAGTAAGATGTTCCGATTTCTCCTGAAAACGCTTGCTAAATTCTTCTGTCAATTCAGGTTTGTCTTTCAATAATTCCAATGCGGCATAGTACGCTCCGCAATAACCACCTTTGGCTTTGCCATTCCCATATTTTGCGAATTCGCTTATCTCATCGTTCGAGATGTCAAACTCTTTCTGAAAAGCTTTGTAAATGGATTGAGCGCAGTTGTAAAAACTGGGTGGTTTGTGGAAATATGCTAAGGCGATATCTGTCTTTGATTTTTTATTTAATTGACTCATTCGTTAAAAATATTGCTTTGCTAAGTAGCAAAAATAGGCTTTTCTATAAAGTAATAATCGAAATAAACATGATATTGAATTAGTTTGTTTCGGTGCTTTATTTAATGGCTCTGGAAAATTATTTTTTTCGGCCTTTAATTTCTTCGGTTACAAGTAATTTTCTTTTAGAAACTACAAATAATATTGGCAATAAAGCAAATGGAACTACAAGTAGAGAAATTATTGGAGTATAATTTAGATTGATAAATATGGCGATTCCCAGTAAAACAATTAACAGTAAACCAAGTGCTATTGCTGCTTGATTAATTATTTGAGCTTCCTGATGAAGTTGTTCAGTACTTATTAATTTCAGCTCTGTTTCTTCAGTGCTGAGCTTCATAGCGTTTATTTTATTGTTTCGATTTTTTCTTTTAATTGTATCATTTTCGATTCTTTTGCTAATGAGAAGCTTTTCGAATTTTGTACCGTAAACTCCAAAAGAAGGTATGATTTTTCATAGTAATTTAAACTATTTACTACATCTCCCTTTGCGAAATTTAATTCGCCTTCGGCAAGGAACAATTCCGCCAAAATTTCCAAATGTCCATTGCCGTAATTGTGTTTTTCAAGTAAATCATGAGTGAGTTCCTCTTTGGAGAGTCTTCGGAAATAGGATGCGTCTTCCTTTAAAAAATCGCGATAAGCATTCTCTAGTAGCAGGGAAGCCTGTTCAGGATCACCACCTTTAATTAAGCCAATGATTCTTGCAATTACTTCTGCAATCATTTCAATCATTCGCATTATAAAATCTTTTTGAATCATACTAATCTATATTTTGTTCCTGTAAAATTAGAAAATATTAATATGTTTTATTTTAAAAGAGTGATTTTTTCAGTGATAATTTTGATTTGAAAAATCAGATCTTTTCTAAAGGAGCCCAGGCTGTGGCGAAGCTTTTTTTACCAAACTTACCAAATTCACAAATTGTGTCGTTAATAGTACAGCTATGAATAACACCCACGCCATATTTGGGATGTTTTACTTTAGTACCTTTGGGCCATTTGCCTTCACTTTCAATTTCAGATTTATTGGTATTTACATCATTGATTTGTTTACTTTCTTTTTCGTTTTCAATTCGATGCACAAGTGTGCTGGGAATTGAATTGAGGAAATACGAAGGGCCTTGCTGAGCGTTCCATGCAGCACTTTGTGTGTGCCAAGATATTTCCATGTGATTGCGGGCCCTGGTAAGAGCTACGAAAAGTAATCGTTTTTCTTCCTTCAAGTGGTCGTGGCTTTCCTTTTTACGATCGAGAGGAATTATTCCAGAATTGGCACCGCTCAAAAATACGTAATCGAATTCTAACCCTTTGGCAGCATGAATGGTGAGCAATCGAATGCCAGATGTACTCTTTTGCAAGCCGCTATTAATATTAAAATGTCCTTCTAAGCTCACTTGGCTCATGGCAGCCTGATAAATTTCGAGCCAGTTGCCAAAATAGTTTTTTTGGGTGTACCGATTCAATTCTTCAAGTGCATCTTTTACTTGCGAAACATATTCCTGATAATTTACCGATGTTGGCTTTAAAAATGAATCAAGTGAAAGAAAGTTATAAATATCTTGTTCTTCTTTTTTGCTTTCAAGATAGGATGGTAAGATTAATAATGCCTTTGCTAATGCAATGTGTTGCTGATATTTTGAAAATTTATGCTGTAAAAATGCAGTAAAAGCTTCTAATTTTGTGTCAAATGGGTTCTCAGAGCTAAACTTTTGATAGTTGTTGATTAATCTTTTTCCCGCTTTAACACAACCAAAATCAGGAGAAGAGAACACTTGGGTAATACTGTCCAAATCGTTGGGGTGAAAACTAGCAAGTAATACTTTTTGCAGCCAAAAGAGCACAGGTTGCTCCCTTAAACTAATTCTACGAACAATTTCACAAGGAATTCCTTCTTTGCTAAAAACAGATTCGAACAAATCTATTTGCTGCCTGGTGCGGAACAGTACAGCTATCTCTTCCCAAGCGCTTCCATTCGTATGTAATTCTTTGCATTTTTGAGCCAAATAGTAGGCTTCCTGATTGTCATCAAAATGATTAC
Source organism: Labilibaculum sp. (assembly GCF_041595635.1). Taxonomy (GTDB): domain Bacteria; phylum Bacteroidota; class Bacteroidia; order Bacteroidales; family Marinifilaceae; genus Labilibaculum. Next base: position 23,031 of record NZ_JBFHJW010000011.1, on the reverse strand, counting down.
GAATAATCAGTTTTTTTCCTTCAGGACGAGTTGCCTGTAAATCGTTACTACCTTCCTGAAGCAGGCAGGATGCAGCACTTAGCAATTGACTAGAAGTGCGATAGTTTAAAGGCAAGCGCATCATGCAAACCGATGAGTCGGCGACATAATTTTGCAAAATTTTACTTGTGCTACCTCTCCACGAATAGATGCTTTGATTGGGATCGCCAACAGCGAAAAAATTAGTATTTTCACTACTGATGTGATTGATGAAATCAAGCTGATCTTTATTGCAATCCTGAAACTCGTCTACGATAATCCATTGTGGCAGAAAAGATTTATTGCGCTGAAGCAACCAATTCGCAATAGAAATCAGATCATCAAAATCCATTAGGTTGTTGGCTTGTTTTTCCTGGCGAGATAACTGAAGTAATTTCGGCAGGTCGTCAGGATTTTTCATGTTCCCGTAGAGAAGTTGTTTCTCGTGACGATACAATTTCAAACGCTTATCAAGCTTGTTTTTATATTTTATATCTAAGTTGTGGCTAATAATGAGTCGCTGCAGAAAATCATCTTTGCCTTCCTGATCCATGATGGAAAAAGAGGAGGTAAATCCTAAATCCTGTAATTTTGGATGTTCTTTGAGAAGCTGTCGGGCAATGGAGTGAAAAGTGCCAAAATATCTTAATTCCTGATTATTAGGAATGTTTTTGTTGGCATAAAAAGAGAAAATTCGTTCTTTAATTTCTCTAGCAGCCTTATTGGTAAAGGTAAGCACAGCCATCTGCGAAAGCGGTATGTTTTTTATAAAGTGCAGGTAAAGTAATTTATTGGTGAGCACAGTGGTTTTGCCACTTCCCACCATGGCGCTTAGCACCGTTTTTTGTTTGTTGTTGAATATAGCTTGGAGCTGATATGGATTCAAAGGCTTAAAAGCAGCAGCTAAAGTGGTATTTTTTTCTGCGAGTGAACTCAATTCTTGTTGGAAATCCTTATTGGGCTCGGTAAATCGTTCAGGTGGAATCAGGTTCTCATTTTTGGGCAAACCTTCCGATTCGAAAGCTGCAATAGGGTCGAATTCATTGCTTGTTGACTGATCAAGCCCTAATTTTCTATGTAGATTTTTTAAACTCAATTTCTTATTTTTATGGCTGCTAACTTTAATTTATGAATAAATTTCTCTTGTGTTTAGCTTGGCAGATGTCCTTTCCCATTGCTCATAATTCTTTGCAATTTTAATTGATTACGAAGATTGGCTTCCCCATCGTCAGGACGTAAAATTAATTCAAAATGTTCGGGCAAGGCTATAATTTTTGATAATTCAGATCGGATGCCTTCAATCACATCTGGTTTTTGGGCTAGTTTTAAGCTGCTGTCTGAAAAGTACAAAACTAATTTGCTGCCTTTTATTTCCTGAGAACTGCTTTGTTTTAAAAAACGTGCTCCAAAAAGCTTTTCGCGATCGAACCTCATGAGAACTTCTTGCCACTGATGCTCTATTTGTGTCCATTCTAATTTCTGAATTTGTTTTTTATGAAAATCAGACAGACCATCAATATTAATATTTTTAGGCAAAGGAATTTCCTTGTAAAAGGAGCGAAGTGCCCATAAAATAAGGTGTTTGTTAATTCTGTGGTCGCCAACGCAAGCCGGACAACCATCTTTGCACGGACAATCCTTTACTAGTTTGCCCGCATTTTGAATAATTTCACTTAGGTATTCGTAAGCTTTTTCTGAAAATCCTAAACCTCCGGGATATTCATCAAAAAGAATAATAGCGTGCTTGTGCTGATGTGATTTGGGATGCGAAAATCCGAAAATATCTCCCCCTAAATCCGAGTAGGTTGCCATCACTCGCATAGAGGCTGCAGCTTTTAAACAATGTACCAATCCTTCGGTGTAATCAAAACGAGGAATTGATTTATCTTCCGCCATTTCTTTTGGTGCTTCCAAACTTGGCGCTTTGCCTGTTGCTACAAAAACCTGAACTACATTATCGGGGATTTGAATCCAACAGGCCTCGGTATCCATTTGCGATTGCAAAATCTGCGATAAGCTTTCGTAGCCTAAATTTTGATGAGAATTGAACTGTATCATTTTGTAGCCCGAGACCAATACGCTTACTTTCACATCTCCAAAACAGGAATAAATGCGATGTTTTTCCTCCTGTTCGTGCTCCATTAAAATATCAATGTTGCCAGGTTTGTGTGGTTCGGTGTAGTAGTTCGATTCTACTTGCTTTACCCAAGCTGTTTTGCCCTCCAAGTCCAAATCGAGACTTTTGTACTGAACGCTGTCGTGCAAATAAATGGCTCCAGGGTAAAATTCCTTTTTAGCTTGTAATAAATCCACTGTTGTGATGGTGAGCTCCTTTTCCCTATCGACCACTTTTATGGTGTCACTAGTAATATTTCGAAGGCTGATTTCGTGAGCTGGCGATATTTGTCCACTCCATTGATATTGTGCATTGTGTTCGCTGAGTTCTCCTTCTTTTTGCAGTAAAGGAATGATTTCACCTAAATCGGGAAAACTGGAAATGTCATCAATACTCAGTGGCAATTCGGCCGAAGCAGCTCTAATGTGTGCCAATTGAATGTATAGGTTATTTTTATCGATAACGGCATTTTCAGAAGCCGATTCAAGTAACCAATTGGGATTCATACCTACGTATTGGTCCATTGGTTTTTCTTTAAGCATCAGTACTGCATGCGCTTTATTTCCTTTTCTACCAGCTCGGCCCAACTGTTGCCAAAAGCTGGCTCGTGTTCCCGGAAATCCACCCATAACTACCATATCTAAATCACCAATATCAATTCCCAATTCGAGAGCACTAGTGGAAACTACGCCGTAAATTTTTCCTTCTACCAAATCTTTTTCAATTCGTGCACGTTCCAATGGTGTGTAACCACCACGATAGGCGGATATTTTATCCGAGAAATCGGGTCCTAGTTTTAGTGGGTCCTGAGCCAAAATATCGCGACATTCTTTGGTTACTACTTCGCTTTCTCTTCTCGACATGCAAAAAGTGATGACTCGTGTGGCATTCTCAATTAAATTGGGAAGAAGTCCTTTTAGCTCTTCGGTTACCGATCGTTTTCGTTGAGCTTCTTTTAGGTACTCAGGCTGCCAAAAATGAATTTCTTTTTCGGGTGCGGGTGAGCCATCTTTTTCAATTAGTTCAAAGGGCTGATGACAAATGTTTTCTGCTAGTTCTGCCGGGTTGGCGATGGTTGCACTACTGCATAAAAATCGGGGAGTGTTGCCATGATATTGACAAATGCGCAACATACGACGCATAACGTTTGATACGTGAGAGCCAAAAGCGCCGCGGTAGGAATGAAGTTCGTCAATCACCATAAAATCCAGATTGGCAAACAGATGCGGAAAACCATAACGATTGTGATTCGGCAAAAAAGTCGCATTAATCATATCTGGATTGGTGAGAATGATATTGGCTTCCTGTCGGATGCGACTTCTCTCCGAAGCAGGAGTATCTCCATCGTAAATTCCTGCCTGAATGCGATGTTTTCCAAAGAATTCTACAAATTCCACAATGTTTCGAAGCTGATCTTTAGTTAGTGCTTTTGTAGGATAAATAAAAACGGCTCTTCGGCTAGGGTTTTCAAGAATCCGCTGAATCACCGGAAGGTAAAAGGAAAGCGATTTGCCACTGGCTGTTCCCGTTGTGATCACAAGATTTTTTCCCAGCATGGCACGTTTGTACATTTCTGCCTGATGTGAATACAACTGCTCAAATCCCATTTGTTTGATACAATTTTTTAGTTCGGGATTCATATCTTCGGGTATGGGCGCAAAAGTGGCTTTTCGAGCAGGAATCTTTCGGGTTGACAGAATGCGTTCTTTGTAGCTTTCCAGTATATCTTGAATTGTTTGCATATTTTCTTGTGTGAACTTGCAAAGTTAATCCAATTGCGATTTTTTTGCGAGTTTGCAGCCTAAAATCTTATTTTTGAATTAATGAGATAGAAAATTTACTTTTTTATTTTGTTTGGGAATCTTATCTGGAATTTTGTTAATAAAAATCAATTTGATAATTTCGCTGTAATGAATTTTTATTCCCGAAAATATTCAATAAATAAAGACTTTCATTTTGATAATAGTTTTATCATTTTTATTTATTGTTAGTCTTTATTTTCCGATTATAAAAATCAGATTAGCCTTAAAATGGCAAGGAAGTAAAATGCTACTATGTTGATAGGTAGGTGATTTACTCGATTTTGTTTTTTCTTTGTTGATTCTTGCTAAAAAGATCAATACATAATTATTTTCGTATGAGTTATTCCGATCGCTTTTCAGAATTGAAAGAGGCGTTTATAAGTAAAGAGTTAAAAACCGATTTGGGTGATGTGGAAGTATATTCTTTTCCTTTCCATTCCAAGTCTCATGATATTTTGCCCGGTAAGCCTGCCTATTATTGCATGCAGCACAAGCAACACTTTCATGAGAAGGAAGATCCTTTCTATGACATTGGGTCCATAAAGGATGATGTTTACATAAAGGACACAATGGTAGAAGAGAATCAGAATTTTAATTATCACATTTTAAAACCAAAAGATAAGGAGAAGATCAAAAAACTGACTTTCCTTTTTCATGGTTTCAACGAGAAGACTTGGGATAAGTATTTACCTTGGGGACAAGCTATCTGCGAAAAGACGGGAAGTGCAGTGCTGTTTTTTCCTATTGCTTTTCATATGCAACGAGCACCCAAGCATTGGAGCGATAAAAAAGCTATGTTCGAGTTAAGCCGAAAGCGAAAGGCTCAATTTCCGAATGTAATAGCTTCCTCTCTTTCGAATGTGGCTATTAGTATGCGGCTTCACTCTATGCCACAACGTTTTATTTGGTCAGGTTTGCAGACTTATTACGATGTAATTCAGTTTATTGATGAGTGCAAGTCTGGAAAACATGAATTGATTGATCCAGATTTTTCGTTTGATATTTTTGCTTACTCTATTGGAGGAATGCTCTCGCAAATTTTGAAATTAACAAATTATAAGAATTGGTTTAGTGAAAGCAAATTGTGTCTTTTTTGCAGTGGTGCTGTTTTTAATCGTTTGTCGCCTGTTTCAAAGTTTATTTTAGATAGTGAAGTTAACGTGACATTGTATTCCTATTTGGTGGAACATTTAGACTCTTTTATAAAGAAAGGAAATCATTTACAGCATTATATGGGAGAGGAACATCAGGAAGGAAAGGTATTTCGTACCATGCTTGATTATAAGATGATGAGAGAATTTCGGGAGTCTTTATTTAAAAATGTGGAGCATCAGATTTATGCCATTGCTTTAAAAGGAGATACTGTTTTTCCAAGTTACGAGGTTGAAAATACCTTAAAGGGAGCTGCACGAAATATTAATATTATTGTTGAAGAAATCGATTTTGATTACAATTACACTCACGAAAATCCATTTCCTACAGCTAGAGTAGATCAAGAAAAGGTAAAAGCCTGCATGGATGAGGTATTCGAGAAAGTAAGTGATTTTTTCAATCGGTAAGTTTTTTTAAATCGAATTCGGAACTTTTTTGTGTAAATTGAATAGAAAATAGAGAACTTTGCATTATGGAAATTACTAGTAATACGGCTCTTTTGCTAATTGATCTTCAAAAAGGATTTGTGGATATTGATTATTGGGGTGGTGGAAGAAACAATCTGCAGGCGGAAGAGAATGCTGCTAAAGTTTTGGATTTGTGGCGGAAAAATAACATGCCTTTGTTTCATGTTAAACATTGCTCAACAACACCGAATTCTCCTTTGTTAGAAGGCAATCCGGGTAACGAATTTCTCGATGCTACCCATCCAAAAGCAGGAGAACCTGTAATTAAGAAAAATGTAAATTCGGCTTTTATTGGCACCGATTTAAAGCAACAATTGGATGGACAAGGCATTCGGAAATTGGTGATTGTAGGTTTAACTACCGATCATTGCATATCAACCACCACACGAATGGCCGGTAATTTAGGTTACGAAACTTATCTGGTTGCTGATGCTACAGCAACTTTTGATAAGGTTGGAATTCATGGAGAAAAATATTCAGCAGAATTAATTCACGATACAGCCTTGGCAAGCTTGCATCAGGAATTTGCTAGGGTAATTAGCTTGGCAGATCTTGAGAATTTCTTTGCTTAGTTTCAAGTTTTCGTTTTTAAAGCTTCAAACAATATTTCAACAGGATGCCTGGCCTCTCGGTCGGTTTCATCCTTAATCTGATGGCGACAGGAAGTTCCCGAAGCAGCAAGAAGGGTCGTTGTTGGCGTTTTTCGTACTTCAGGTAAAAGAATTAACTCACCAACTTTTCGGCTCAAATTGTAATGTTCCTTTTCGTAACCGAAAGAGCCAGCCATGCCGCAGCATCCCGATTGAATTTCAACGGCTGAATAGTTTGCTGGAAAACTAAGTATTTCTTTAATTGGAAGGGATGAGGCCAAAGCTTTCTGGTAACAATGGGTGTGGAATTTCACCTCTTTTTTTTCATCCGTAAATTGTTCTTTTCGGATATTTTCCGCATTCATTTCCTGATACAAAAACTCCTCGATTGTAAGTGTATTTGTAGCTAAATTCCTGGCATTTTTTTGCATTGAAGCAGGAACCAATTCTGGATATTCATCACGAAAAGTAAGAATTGCTGATGGCTCAATACCAATTAATGGAGTGTTTTCAGAAATCAGATATTTAAGTAAGTTTACATTTTTAATGGCTAATTGTTTGGCCTTTTTCACCAAACCTTTTGAAAGGTAAGTTCGCCCACTTTCAACATGCTTTGGAATTATTACTTCATAGTTTAAAGCTTGTAATAGTTGCACGGTTTTTATTCCGATTGGTGTATCGTTGTAGTTGGTAAATTCATCGGCAAAAAGATAGACTTTGCGATTACTAGAAAATTTGGCTTGCTGAGAATACCATTTTCGTAGCGTTGTTTTATACAGTGAAGGAATGCTTCGTTTGGGAGCAAATCCTAGACTTTTTTTTACCATTTTACCGACAAATGGATTTTGATTCACAAAGTTGAAAAGTTTTGGAGCATAGCTTCCCAGTTGGTTTATTTGTGTGATGTTTGCGATTAATCTACTCCGGAAAGGCATCCGATTGGATTCATAATACTGTTGCAGAAATTCGGCTTTTAATTTAGCCATATCAACATTTGATGGACATTCCGATTTACAGGCTTTACAAGATAAACATAAATCTAAGATATCGTATAATTCCTTGTGATTGAAGGGGTTATTCTTGTTTGAATTGGTGAGAAATTCCCGAAATAGATTGGCTCGAGCGCGTGTTGTAAGTTTCTCATCCAGTGTAGCTTGGTAGCTTGGACACATGCCTTTGCCAGTGAGATGAGTATTGCGGCAATCGCCTGATCCGTTGCAACGTTCTGTGGCTCTTATAATTCCTAAGTCCTTCGAAAAATCGAAATGGGTTGTCAGTTCACGGGTTTCCTGATTAGGTAGATAGCGCAAATGTGTATTCATTTTGGGCGTGTCTACAATTTTTCCTGGATTAAAAATATTGTGTGGATCCCAGCATTTTTTAATGTCCCTTAAGAGCTGATAGTTTTGTTCTCCAATCATGATGGAAATAAATTCACCACGAAGTCTTCCATCTCCATGTTCTCCACTCAATGAACCTTTGTATTTTTTTACCAATTTAGCTGAATCGAGCCCGATTTGGTGAAATTTTTCCTGATCGGATTTGTCTTTTAGATTGAGCACCGGACGCAGATGAATTTCACCTGTTCCAATGTGAGCATGAAAAACACAATCAATTTCATGCTTTTTCATCAATACTTTCACATCTGCAATATAATCGAACAGTACTTCCGGAAGAACAGAAGTATCTTCAATCAGGGAAACAGGTTTTGCATCTCCTTTCATGTTCGATAAAACGCCCAGAGCAGACTTTCTTAAATCCCATACTTTGGATGTATTTTCTGCTCCAGAAACAAGTGGAAAGTGATATCCTAGATCTTTACGGTGGAATTCGGCTTCCATTTCTCGGGCAATTTTCTCTATTTCTTCTTTTGATTCGCGAGCAAATTCAATGATTAAAATAGCTCCAGGATGCCCTTTTATAAAGAAGCGATTTTTTGCTTGAGTAATGTTTCCTTCTGTCAATTTCAAAATCTGATCGTCCATTAGCTCTACTGCCCCAGGTTGGTATTGTAAAGCAATTAGATTTCCTTGAACTGCTTCTTCTAAACTCTCAAAATGGGCGCAAATCAGTGCTTTTTCTTTGGGTGGAAGAGGAATTAGACTCAATTTTATTTCCGTTGTGAATGCAAGTGTGCCTTCCGATCCTGCCAAAAGCTTACAGAAATTAAAGGCTTCTCCATTGGGTGTGAATGGGGAAGAGTTAGCCAGTAGGTCAATTGCATATCCAGTGTTTCTTCGTTTTATCTGAGGATCAGGAAATTCTTTTTTTATGGATTCTCTTGTCTCTACAGAAGTAAGTATATTTTGTATTTGTTGATAAATTTTTGATTCTAAACCTGTATTCTCGGAACATTTCTGAGCAAATTGGTCATTGTTTACTTCGCTGAATTTGGCTTTGCTGCCATCGCTTAAAATGCATTTTACTTCCGAGGTATGATCGCGGGTACTTCCATAAATGAGTGAATGTGCTCCGCACGAATTATTTCCCAACATACCACCAATCATGCAACGACTACTTGTTGAGGTTTCGGGACCAAAAAACAAACCGAAATCTTTTAAATATAGGTTCAACTCATCGAGGATGACGCCAGGTTGAACTCGAACCCATTTTTCTTCTGCATTAAGTTCCAAAATTTTTGTGAAGTATTTAGAAATATCCACGATAATTCCATTGCCAACCACTTGTCCTGCTAATGAAGTTCCAGCTGCTCGTGGAATAAGTGGTATTTTTTCAGAAGAAGCAAATTGAATCAAAAGTAATAGGTCATCTTCAGTTTTTGGATAAGCTACTGCCAGAGGGAGAACTTTGTAGGCCGAAGCATCTGTGGCATAAATAAGGCGTGTGCTCGTGTCTTGAAATAATTCGCCTTGCATTTTAGCGCAAAGGTTTTCAATTAAAATGCTTTGTTTGTTCGATTTCATGGATAAATTGATCTGTTTTGTTGAAAATCAGTAGTAGTAAATTACGTTTTTATTTTAAAAGCAATCTTATTGAGAATGAATATTTATAGAAATTTTTGGAAAAAAAAGACGAAAAATTATTCATTTAGGAATCTAAAGTTTACGTTTTATTCCTATTTTTGCAAAGTCGAGATTACAAAACTGATTAAAATACTGAATACCAATGGACTTATTGCAGAAAATAAAAGAGAATGCACGTTTAAACAGTAAAACAATTGTTTTACCTGAAGGAACTGAAGAAAGAACTTTACAGGCAACTGATATTCTTTTAAGTGAGAAAATTGCTAAAATAATATTGATTGGAAATCCTGATGAAATTGCATCGGAAGCTGCTCGTTTAAACCTGAAAAATATTGACAAAGCAACGATTGTTGATCCTAAAAATCATGCCAAAATGGAGGCTTATGCTGAGATTTTAGTAGAATTAAGAAAGAAAAAAGGAATGACAATGGAAAAAGCCATGGTATTGGTTCAGGATCCATTGTATTTGGCAACTCTTATGATTAAAGCAGGTGATGCTGACGGAGAAGTAGCCGGAGCAATGAATGCTACTGGTGATGTATTGCGTCCTGCATTTCAAATTGTAAAAACAATGCCAGGTATTTCTGTGGTATCGGGTGCTTTTATTATGCTTTTAAAAGATAAATCATTTGGCGATAATGGAATGATGGTTTTCGCTGATTGTGCAGTACATCCTAATCCTACAGCAAGTGAATTGGCAGAAATTGCAGTTGCAACTGCAAAAACAACCAAAGCAATTGCTAAAATGGAACCTCGTGTTGCCATGTTAAGCTTTTCTACAATGGGATCGGGTAAACATGAAATGGTTGATAAGGTTGTTGAGGCAACTCGTTTGGCAAAAGAAATGGCTCCTGAATTTCAAATCGATGGTGAATTGCAAGCTGATGCTGCAATTGTAGAAGCCATAGGTGCTCAAAAAGCTCCTAACAGTAAGGTTGCTGGTAAAGCTAACGTTTTGGTATTTCCAACTTTGGAAGTAGGAAACATTGCTTATAAATTAGTTCAACGTTTGGCTGGTGCAGAAGCTGTAGGTCCTGTTTTACAGGGAATGGCAGCTCCTATCAACGATTTATCAAGAGGGTGTTCGGTAAGTGATATTGTGAATTTGGTTGCTATTACAGCAAATCAAGCTGCAGGATTATAATTAAATAGATAACAAACTAAATATAATTTCTTATGAACGTTCTAGTTTTTAATTGTGGTAGTTCTTCTTTAAAATACCAATTGTTAAGCATGGATAGCGAAGCTACTTTGTTGGCAAAAGGTCTTGTTGAACGAATTGGTCTTAAAGAAGGTAATCTTATTCACAAACCAGAAGGGAAAAGTAAATTTGAGCTTGTTCAAGACATACCCAATCATAGCGTAGCTATTGATCTTGTTTTAAAAGCACTTGTTGATAAAGAACATGGTGTTATTTCTAAGATAAATGAAATTGATGCTGTTGGTCATCGTGTTGCACACGGAGGAGAGTATTTTAAAGATAGTGCCATTGTTGATGAAGATGCTAAAAAGAAAATCGCTGCTTGTTGCGAATTAGCTCCACTTCATAATCCTGCTAACTTAGAAGGAATTCTTTCTATGGAAAAATTAATTCCTGGAATTAAGCAGGTTGCTGTTTTTGATACATCATTTCATCAAACATTACCTCCTGTGGCATTTATGTATGGTTTGCCATATGATTGCTACGAAGATCTTCGTGTTCGTAAATATGGATTTCACGGTACTAGTCACAAATTTGTTGCTCATAAAGCTTGCGATATTTTGGGATGGCAAATCGAAGACAAAAAGATTGTTAGCTGTCATTTGGGTAATGGAGCATCTGTTTGTGCAATTAAAGGTGGAAAATCAGTCGAAACTTCAATGGGATTTACTCCAAATGAAGGTCTGTTAATGGGTACTCGTACAGGTAGCCTTGATTTAGGTGCGCTTCTTTATATTTCTGAAAAGAAAAATTTGTCGATTGAAGAGGCAAACAAGATGATTAATAAGCAAAGTGGATTAGCTGGAGTTTCAGGTGTTTCTTCTGATATGAGAGATTTAGAAGCTTCTGCTGAAGGAGGAAATAAAAGAGCACAATTGGCATTGGATATGTTTACTTACAGAGTGAAAAAATTTGTGGGTTCTTACATTGCATCAATGGGTGGTGTTGATTTGGTTATTTTTACTGGTGGTATTGGTGAAAATGACATCCTTTCACGAGAAAAAATTGCTGGAGATTTTGGATACTTAGGCCTTGATTTTGATTTTGAAAAGAATAATGGTTTACGAGGTAAAGATGCAATTATTTCAAAAGAAGGATCAAAAGTAAAAGCAATGGTTATTACTACAAACGAAGAATTAGTAATTGCTTCGGATACGCAACGTATAGTTGAGGCTTTGAGCTAATGATATATTTGTAATATGTATAGTATATGCCCTGTCGGAAGACAGGGCTTTTTTTATTTTTAATTGTATTTTTTGAACTTTTTTTGTTAAATAATTCTTAAACGGTAGTTTTTTGGGAAAGTAATGGTTCTCCTATGAAACAAAAAGCTGTCGTTGTCGTTAAGGCCCTTATTAGTACATATTGAATTTAATTTAATGTTTAGAATGATATCCTTACTGTTTCGTTCCTTTTTTATTTTACTACTTTGTTCGGTTTCTTTTTTTTCTAATGGACAGAGAACGAATTTTCGTTTTTTTAATTACAATAAAGAGAATAAACTGAACGAAGAATTGGTTAAGTCTTCGCAGCAAGATTCCTTAGGGGTGTACTATTTTGCTACCGATGGCGGTGTTCTATTTCTTGAAAATGACCATTTTATTTTAGTGGATATACCTCAAGGAAAATCACGGTATTTTAAGGAAATATTTCGAAGAGATAATGGCGATCTTTTGGCCGTTTCCGATGATGCTATTTATCAAATTAAAAGGGAGTCAGGAAAAATAATCCTAAAATTGTTTATTGAATGCAACACCGATAACTCAAAACCCAAATACCCAAAGTATTTATTCGAAGATCAAAATAATAATTTATGGATTACGGATTATAATGATATTTTTCGTTATAAAAATGGATCGATTGAAAAATTTGCAATGGATGAAAAGAACAGAACTTCATCTTATGCTCGGTCATTTCAGTTTTTGGAAAGTGATAGTGGACGTTTACTTATTGTATCGCAACAAGGATGGTTTTATCAATTCGATGAAAATAAACATGAATTTGTCGAATCAGACCTGCATTTGATGCGTTTGGTATTTGCTTCCATTAAAATTGGAAAGAATGAATTTTTGTTGGGTACCTCTCAAGGAATTTTAAAAATTACTTATGATGAAAAGAATGGTCAATTAGTAAAGGAAGAAATAAAGCCTTCTATTTCAGCCTCTTGTTTTCATAAATTATCCGATAGCAAACTATTGGTGGGAACTTGGTTCCAGGGATTGATCGAGGTGGATCTTTCGGATGATTATAAAATCTATCCCATTGGTGGTTTTCCTTATTTTACCATTAATGATATACTTTTTGATCAATATGGTAAATATTGGGTGTCGACCAATTCGGGTATTGTTGTGATGGAAAAGAAATTTTTCTCCTATGAATTTCAAACATCTAACGCTGAATATATTTCCAGCATTAACCTTACTTCAGCAGGAAAACTTCGTTTTTCAGGACGAAATCAAGTTTTCGAACTTGATGAAAAAAGAAATATTATAAGTCTGGATTTTAATTTTGAGGGGGCATTGGATGTATGCGAGTTTTTTGGTGATTTTACATTTTTGGGGACCGAACAGGGTGATTTATTTGTGTATAAGGACAAGGAATTGATATCAAAATTGTCGATTTCCAATCATGCAATTACAAGCATAAAAATATCTTCGGAAGAAAGAATTTGGGTGGTTGCGAATAAAGAATTGTTTAAGTTTAACCTTAAAACAGGAATTGTTAAGAGTTATTTGAAAGAATTCAACGGTAAGCGTATCATTCAAAATATTCAATTAGATGATGAGCAAAATCTTTATATTGGCGCCGAATATAAGCATTCTTACTTGTTTAAATTTGATTTTATTACCGATAAAATTACAGATCTTTCTGTGCCAACGCCCTTCGAAATTAGTGAAGACTTTTGGGTAAGAGATATGAAATTTGATGAGGATACTCTCTATATGGGTACATCAGGAGGTTTGTTGAAATATAGTAATAAGTCCATCGAGAAGATGGATTTGGACGATATGACAAATAGTGAAGTGAATTCTTTGGCAATAGATAAAGACCATTCCATTTGGCTGACCACAAGTAAAGGAGTGATTCGAAAGCGGAAAAGTGATATTTCTTTGTTTACTCCTGATCAGGGTTTGCCATCGAAAACATTTACAACACGTAATTTGCTTGTTGATTCTTCTGGCTATTTATGGGTTGGTACTTCTAATGGCATTGCCTATGCACCAATTTTAGACTCAATTTTGTCAACTCCGACACCGGTGGTTTACCTAACAGACAGTGAAGGAGAATTGATCGGTCAGAATGATCTTATGTCCATAGCGGCAAATTCAATGTTACTATTGGATGTTTCAGCAAGTATTTACCCTCAAAAACAAAATCGTTTTGAATATTGTGTAATTCAGGCTTCACAACCGATCATCAAATGGAAAAAATTGTCGTCCAAAAATCAAATACTAATTTCGAAGTTAAAAGCGGGAAAGTATAAAATATGTATCCGTGGAAAACATGAAGGAAATTATAAATGGAGCGAGGCAAAAGTGATCCATCTAAAGGTTTCTCGAATTTGGTATTTTAGATGGTACGCAATTCTTTCAGGATGTTTGATTATATTATTACTGATATTTCTTACCAATCAATACAGTAAAAAAAGAACACAAAAAAATCTTCTTGAACTAGAGAAAATTGTTTCCGATCGAACCATTCAATTGCAAAATATAAATGATGAACTGTCCAATGCTAATATGGCTAAAGATAAGTTTATGTCGATAATTGCTCACGATTTAAGAAATCCGTTCAATGCCATTCGTGGTTTTTCACGCATTCTTTTGCAGGATAAAAATTTATTATCAGCCGAAGAGCGAAAAGAATTGGTGGAAACTATTTACAGAAGTTCAAATGATACCTATAAGCTTTTGGAAAGTCTGTTAGAATGGGCCAATGTTCAGAAAGGAAATTTCAAATTGAAGCCAGAGACATTTGATTTGAAAGAGTTTTTGGATAAAAATGTTGGTATTCACAAAAGTTTAGCTTCCCTAAAAGATTTGCATGTGAGCGGAGAATTCGATACTGCTATGGTGAAAGCCGATAAAGCAATGATTGACACGGTAATTAGAAACTTGTTATCCAATGCAATAAAGTATTCGTTCCCAAAGCAAACTATCAGACTAAAATGCAAGTTGGATAAGGATTTTGTTGTGGTGAAAGTAAGTGATGAGGGTGTAGGAATGAGCGATAAACAGTTGGAAAAACTTTTTAAAATCGATATGGTTTCTACAAGTGAAGGGACTGCAAATGAGACAGGAACAGGATTTGGTTTGATGTTAAGCAAAGAGTTTGTAGAACTGAACGGAGGTAACATTTGGGTTGAAAGTGAAAAAAATAAAGGAACGAGTTTTTACTTTTCGATTCCCAGAGGTTAGGTTTAAGTGAAATTTATTATAAATTGATAAATTGCCATACTTGCAATTCGTAACTAAATATATTTAATATTAAACAATTGTTTGTTTTTGATTTGTTTTTGAATGCAAATCATTATTAATTTTCTATTTTTGCCTTACAATACAAAGATAATATCCTTTCACAACGTCTAAATACAAATTGAAGATGATAACAGCCTTGGATCAAATTATTGATGTTCTTAAAAACAATCCGCGAAAGCGATTGGTTGCTGCCTATGCGAACGATTCGCATACCATAAGTGCGGTATATGATGCCATTCAGCATGCTATTATTTATGCCACTTTGGTGGGGGATCGCGCTGAGATTAAAAAGGTATGTGATGAGCATAGTTTTGATATCGGTAAATTTACCATTGTGCATGAACCCAATGAGATGAAAGCAACTGAAAAAGCGGTTGAATTGATCAATAAGGGAGAGGGTGATATGATTATGAAAGGATTGGTGAGTACTGATAAGTATATGAAAGCCATATTGAACAAAGAAAAAGGTTTGATGCCTCCCAAAGCTATTTTGAGTCATGTAGCGGTGATGCAAAATCCAAACTATCATAAATTATTGGTAGTGAGCGATGTTGCTGTGATTCCTCAGCCCGATTTGAATCAGAAAATTACTTTATCAAACTATGTGATTAATGTTGCCCGAGCTTTAGGTATCGACAAACCAAAGGTTGCATTAATTGCCGCTTCGGAACAGGTATTGCCTAAATTGGAATCTTGTGTTGATGCCGCAATCATATCTAAAATGGCCGATCGCGGACAAATTAAAAATGCATATGTTGATGGTCCTTTGGCTATTGATGTGGCTATTGATAAGGAATCTGCGGAAATCAAGAAATTGGATTCACCAGTAGCTGGCGATGCTGATTGCATGGTATTCCCAAATATCGAAGCCGGAAACGTATTTTACAAAGTAAATACAAAAATGGCCAATACTGAATCGGGAGCAATGGTTGTAGGAGCAAAATGTCCTGCCATTCTTTCTTCTCGTGGCGATAGCGTGAAAACCAAATTGTATTCTATTGCTTTGGCAGCTTTGGTAGCTTCAAAATAGGAATGGATAATCACAATAGACTTTAAAGCGTAGAAAAAGTCAATAACTGATATTTCATTCAACTAGTTTTTTAAGTTTTGCATTCTAAATCTTACACCAAATATAAAAATATGTCTCCAATACGTTCTCTCGATCAAATGGTTGAGCATCTTCGCGAAAGTGGGAAAAAGAAAAAAATTGCAGTGGCTTATGCACAGGATTCGAATACAATAGGTGCCATTGCAAAGGCGATTGAAGAAGGTTTTGTAGAGGCAGTGATGATTGGCGATGAGCAGGAAATTCGCTCCAAAGCAGAAGAGGAGGGAATTGATCCGGAAATTTTTACAATTGTTCATATTCCTAACGATGTGGCAGCAACAGCAGAAGCAGTTCGTATGGCACGTGCTGATGAAGTAGATGTGGTGATGAAAGGTTTGGTTGGAACTGATAAATTTTTGAAAGCTGTACTGAATAAAGAACATGGTTTACTGCCACCAAAGGCGGTGATGAGTTATGTGTGCGCATTGGATTTGCCAAAATACAATAAACTTCTCTTTGTTTCTGATACAGCAGTATTGCCCTTTCCGGATTTGAATCAGAAAATTGCCATGCTAAACTATTCGGTGAAGATGGCTCAGAAATTTGGAATTGAAAAACCAAAAGTGGCCTTGATTTCAGCAACAGAGAAACCAAATTCTGTTTTTCCTTCGAGCATTGATGATGCAATTATCTGCAAAATGGCTCAGCGAGGACAGATTAAAGATTGTATTGTTGATGGACCTTTGGATGTTTTCTTAGCTTGCGATCCTGCTTCAGTTGAAATCAAAGGGATTACCACTCCTATTAATGGAGATGCAGATTGTTTGGTGTTCCCATCATTAGAAGCTTGCAACTCGTTTTACAAAGGATTAATGTTGTTTGCAGGTGGCGAATTGGGTGGCTTGATTCAAGGAACAACAAAACCAGTTGTGGTAATGTCGAGAAGCGAAAGTGAAAAATCGAAATTCTATTGCATCGCATTATCTGTATTAATGGCAGACTAAGACGGTTAAGAATAATCAATTATTCATTAAAAGAGATGCGAGTTTTCGTGTCTCTTTTTTTGTTGCAAGCCCAGTAGTTGTTTAGATTTCATCTTAATCATCTTAATCATCTTTAATCTTAAAGAATCTTAAGGATATGCGTCTAATTTGTAACTTTGCAAAATGACAAATTCAAAACCATACTGTCTGATGCCTTGGATTCACTATCATGTAGGAAATGCAGGACGAGTAAAGGCTTGTTGCCTAGCGAACATTCCTTTGGGTGACTGCAATAGGCAATCTTTTCAGGAGATATGGAATGGAGACCCTATAAATGAACTAAGGGCGAAATTTGCCAGAGGCGAAAAAGATTCTCGCTGTGCTGTTTGTCAACGCTTGGAAAAGGCAGGAGGAAAGAGTGTGCGACAGGAAACTCATGAGAAATTTGGAGCAGATTTTATCAATACCAAAATCAGTTTGCCAGTTTATTTTGATATCCGTTTTTCGAATGCCTGTAATTTTGCTTGTCGTACCTGTTGGCATGGTGCCAGTTCGGGCTGGTTTCCAGAGGCCAAGCAGATGAAACGTAATTTGGGAGAGAAGGCTTTGCTGCAAAATGTTAAGGATTTTGATTCTTTCATTACCCAAACCGGAGAGGCTTTACTGCAGGCCAAAGAAATTTACTTTGCAGGTGGTGAGCCTTTGGTTACCAAAGAGCATTATCAGTTGCTACAATGGCTGGTTAAAAACAAGGCAACCCAAATGCGATTGCGCTACAATACTAATTTCTCACAACTAAAAATGGGTGATCAGGATGTTTTGGAGTATTGGAAACATTTCCGTGAAGTAGAGATTATGGCTAGCATCGATGCGCATGGAAAATTGGGCGAATACATCCGAAAAGGATTTAATTGGGAACAATTTCGAGCGAACAGAGAATTGATTCGTTCGCACAAGCACATTCGATTTGTAATTGCTCCAACCATTTCGGTTTTCTCCATTTTAAATTTACCAGATTTGTACCAGACTTGTCTGAAGGAGCAGATTATCGAGATATATGGATTGTACATTAATATGCTCGACCGACCCTTGCACTACAATACCAAAGCTTTGCCCGAAGCGTACAAACAAAAAGTGGTGAATAGATATCAAAAATTTTACCAATGGGCAAATAGGAAAGGCATTCCCGAAACTGTGATTGCACAGTTTAAGGAGTGTGTTACTTACATGCTGAGTGAGGACTTAAGCAAGCAGTGGAAAAATTTTGAAAAGGAAACGGCACTATTAGATGAAATGAGAGGGGAGAGTGTTGACGAAATGCTATTTGGCATTATAGAGAGATAAGAGGCGAGGTAGCCTTTTTAAAAAGCTGCCAAACGTTATGCTTACGCTTGGCAGTATAATAGGGAATATTCTAATTTTCTATTTTCAGCAAATGGTTTTTCCATTGCCAACTTTTGCATGTCAATCATCATTTTTATTTATTGTTAGTATTAAGTTTACATAATAGTTGATCTAAACACTGCTGAATCATAATAAAATAATTCACTAAATACACGTGATGATACCTAGTGGATGTATTGTTGTTGGTTAATTACAAATACTGATTTGTTTTATTAATTGTATTGATCAAAGGGTGTGGTTAGTGTTTGTTTTTTTGGAGGCTGGTAGCGACGAAAACACGGTTTCGAGTAGGTTGTAAGTATTCTTCCAAAGTTAGAAGATTCTGACAGCTTTGTATTTGGAAGTGGTGATAGGTGTTATTGTATTTAAGAGCACTGTGAAGCTCTATGCTCTCTGTGGCGAATACTTTTCGTTAAGGCACATCACAAAGGTACACCTAGGAAAAGGTCTGTATTTACTGCTAACTGTTCACTAATTGCTCTTCTTTAGTTTCTGTAAACCCATTAATTGCCTCATAAACTTCTTCAGCATTGCTAGTTGTCATTAGGGCATTGCGAAGGGCGGCGGCCTCATGAAATCCGTTGGTGTAAATCTTGAAAAATCGGCGCAGAATAGCAAAGTTTTTTTCTCTTGCCCAAGTTGCTTCAAATAGGCGAGTGTGTTCTTTTAGCATCGCTATCTTTTCTTCTTTACTTACGTTCACTTTATCGGGATGAAAGAAGTATGGATTTTTAAAAATACCACGACCAATCATCACTCCATCAACGCCATATTGTGCAATTTTTTGCAAGCCTTCTTCGTAACTTTCTACGTCGCCATTACCAATAATTTTGATGTGTGGAGCTTGTTCATTTCGCAATTGTACTGCTTTTGTTATTTCGTCCCAATCGGCCATTCCGTCTGACATTTGTGTTTGAATGCGACCATGAATGGTTAAAGCATCAATGGGCATTTTTAAGAGGTGAGAAATCCACTCTTCGGTAACTACTTTTTTATAGCCAATTCGGGTTTTTACACTTAAGGGAAGTTTGGTGGCTTCGCTAGTGGCCAGAATTATTTCTTTGGCAAGATCTGGTTGTTCAATTAGTGCAGAACAGCAACCATTTTTCACCACATTTTTTACCGGACAGCCCATATTAATATCAATGCCATCAAAATCGGTTTCTTTGGCTATGTATTGGGCAGTTTTGTAGTATTTATCCGGATCTTTTCCCCAAATTTGGGCAATCAGCTTCACATTCTTTTGTTTTAGCAGCATTTTCTCCGATTCATTAATTCGCAATCGGTGTTTTACCTTATGGTGGCCCACCGAATGACACATGCCTTCTACCGAGGTAAATTCCGAAAAAAGTAGATTCAGTTTACCTTCTTGCATATTCTTCAAAACCATTTCTCGAAATGACGTGTCGGTGACATCCTCCATGGGTGCTAGAGAGAAATTAGGGATTTGTATGTTGTGCCAAAAATTGTTCATGTTTATTAATTTTAGATGCTTTCACTGAATGAAGCAAGGCTTAAATGATAATTTAGTATGTTTATCGTTTTTTGGATGGCGTGTATTTATATTGAAAATTCTTAATTACTCATTTATAATTGAGAAAGCTTTGGTCTGATTCGCTGTCGGTAAATCTGGCTTTTACTGTATTTGTCGTGAAATTTAGAACGAAGTTTCACTCGTTCTTCCATGGGAAGCTGAATAATTTCGTTACACTCATCGGTACAGCAGCCATGGTAATGCTCACGACATTCGTCACACTGAATAAAGAGCAGATGGCAATCATCGTTGGCGCAATTGGTATGCGTATCGCAAGGTTTTCCGCACTGATGGCATTTGGCAATGACCTCATTATTGATGCTCTCGCCCAATCGTTCATCAAACACAAAATTCTTTCCTCTGAATTTCGAATCCATCCCGAGCTGTTTTATTTCCTGAGCGTAAGCAATAATGCCGCCGTGCAATTGATTAACATCTTCGAAACCATGATGCTTAAGGTAGGCACTGGCTTTTTCGCAGCGAATGCCTCCAGTGCAATACAACAATACTTTCTGATCTCTTTTGTCTTTCAGATTGTCAACCACCAAATCGATTTCTTCACGGAAAGTATCAACATCAGGACAAATGGCATTTTCGAAATGACCGATTTCGCTTTCGTAATGGTTTCGCATATCTACAACAATGGTATCGGGTCGGCTCACTTGCTCGTGGAATTCGAGTGGAGAGAGATGATTTCCTACATTGGTTACATCAAAGGCATTGTCGTTTAAGCCATCGGCTACAATTTTTGGTCGTACTTTTACAATCAGCTTGTAGAATGATTTCCCATCATCTTCTACGGCCCATTTTATTGGCATGTCTTGTAGTTCAGTCAGACTATTCATGTGAGCAAAAAAAGCTTCCATATTTTGCTTAGGGATACTCATTTGTGCATTAACACCTTCGCGGGCTACGTATATTCGTCCTTTGCAGTTCAATTCGTACCATTTAAGATACAAGTGATCGCGAAATGCTTGTGGGTCTTCTAGTATCACATATCGGTAAAAAGAAAGGGTTTTCCGGCTAAAATTTTCTTTTTCAAGTTGTTTCTTGAGTTCTTCTTTGCTAAGTTTATTGTGAAGTAGCATTTTGTTATTCTAATTTAGAATTAATAAACATTGTAAAAGTAAATGTTTTTTGCATTCAAACAACAGACTTGAGAAAATATAAAGATAATTTGGTCTGAAATAGCTAGCTTTGCATTCATATTTTTAATAGGAGTTTATGGAAAAACAATTTCTGATTGTTGGACAGGGGATAGCAGGATCCTTGTTGGCTTATAACATGTATAAGGCTGGATTAAATTTTACGATTATTTCGAGTCCTCATAAAAGCAAAGCTTCTGATGTTGCTGCAGGGATGTTTAATCCTCTTGTTTTTAAGAGACTAACCAAAAGTTGGATGGTAGATGAGGTCTTGCCTGTGATGATGGAGACTTATGGTGACATAGAGAATGAGCTTGGTCAAAAATTCTTGTTTCCTATGGATATCATTAAGCCGTTGGCCGACCATGAATTAAAAATGTGGAAGGAACGCATTGAACAAGGGCAATTTTCGGATTACATTGTTGAAATTGGTAAAAATTCTGTGGGTAAAGGAATTAAAGGTTTTGATTTTTATGGACGAGTAACAAATTCGGGTTATGTACACTTGGAAAAAATGCTAAATAGTTTGCGAGATTTTTTCTTAAAGGAAGGACTTTTGATTGAATCGGAGTTTAAATACAAAGATCTGGGTTTTATTGATGGTGAGATTACCTGGCATGGAATATCTGCCGAGACTATTGTGTTTTGTGAAGGGCATCATGCATCAGAAAATCCTTATTTTAAAGGAATTGGTTTTAATCCTACCAAAGGCGAATTACTCGAAATAGAATGCGAAGGATTAGCTGAAGATTACATTCTCAATAAAAATTTATTTGTGATGCCTCTGGGCAATCATCGTTTTAAGGTGGGAGCTACTTACGACTGGAAAAACTTAGATGTGGAGTTGACTTTAGAAGCTCGAAAGGATCTTCTTTCACGTTTGGAAGGTTTGATTGAATTGCCATATAAGGTACTAAATCATTGGGCAGGAATTCGGCCAACGGTAATCGATAGACGTCCTATCTTGGGAACTCATCCTTTGCATAAGCAAGTAGCCATTTTAAACGGATTGGGTACCAAAGGAGTGATGTTGGCACCATATTTTGCTCGTGAAATGGTGCGCGTTCTCTCGGTAAATGGTTATCCTTTGGCAAAAGACGTAGATATTCGCCGATTTTTGTAGATATAAAAAACCTCTGCCTTTTGCATTGTAATGCTAAAACAGAGGTTTTTATCAATTTAAATTTGATTTTATTCTTTTTCTAATCTTATTTTTGCGACTTTTTCTTCTAGGGCTTTAACTCTGTTTTCTACAGAATTGATTTTTTCAAGTTTGGCCTTATACATTTCGTCGGTAGTTTTGCCTTGGCTTTTTTCGAGTTCTAATTTTTCTCGGGCATTTTTAATTCTTTCTTTAGCCATTTTAATTTTCTCATCCGATTGGTTCACCGTTTGATCCAATTCATTTTTGCGTTTTTCTCGCATCATTTTCACTTGTTCGGCTCTTTCTTGACCAAATTCTCTTCCTTTTAGGTCTTTATCCTTGCCATAAGCATTGCCTTTTTCTTTCATTTCAGATTTCATGGCAGCACCTTTTTCCATCATATCCTCTTTTTTGCCTTGCATATCACCTTTGGCATCCTGCATCTTTTCTTTATTTCCTTCGCGATGCATTTCCATCTTGTCTTTTCCATCTTGTCCTTTTTCTTTGAATTCCGATTTTTTGTCCTTCATCATTTTTTGGATGGAATCCTTTCTTTCTTGTTGTACTTTCTCAAGTTTGTCTTTTCCCTGCTTTTCCAGGCCTTTTTGGGCAAGAAGTAACTGACTAGTGCACATCATCATACACAGGCATAGCAGACTTATTGTAAATTTTTTCATCTCGTTTAGTTTAGGCTTATAAATCTTCTAACATTTCATCGATTTCCTCTTCGGCATCTTCAATTTCTTCTTTTGCCTTTTCCATAGTGGTAGAGAGAGAATCAACAATCGTAGTTTCCATTTCATCTACTTCTGTTTCCATTTCTGTTTTTAATTCTTCTGTTTCGATTTTTGGTTTTTTGTCAGCGCAAGCCACAAATAGGAAAGAGAAGAGTACGAGTAGTAAGCTTAATTTTTTCATCACATTAATAAGTTTAAGTTAGATAATAGGAATTGCAAAGAACAGTA